>DAMBQR010000033.1:0-50185 GCA_032055545.1 Pseudescherichia sp.
AGTCAGGGGTAATTTTACCTTTTGCATAGGGCGCGCATATTAACTTTGTAACGTTCTGGAGTCAAAGAAAAAGGCAGTCTGAGATTGCCTTTTGCCAATTATTCGCACACATTGCGGCCTGTAGTTTAAAATGCCTGACCTCGTTATGCCATATAGGGTGGAAAAAATATGTCGAATATTATTCTTGCGTCCACGTCACCATACCGCCGCGCGCTGCTGGAAAAGCTCGGCCTGCCCTTCGAGTGTGCCGCACCGGGCGTGGATGAGACCCCGAGGGCGGGTGAAGCCCCCCGTCATCTGGTGCTGCGCCTGGCGCAGGCCAAAGCCCAGTCGCTGGCAGATCGCTACCCTAACCACCTGATTATTGGATCCGATCAGGTGTGCGTGCTGGACGGTGACATTACCGGCAAGCCGTTAACAGAGGAGAAAGCCTTTCAGCAGTTAATGAAGGCGCGGGGTAATATCATCACCTTCTATACCGGGCTGGCGCTCTATAACTCCGCCACCGGCCACCTGCAAACCGAGTGCGAGCCGTTTGACGTGCACTTTCGCCACCTGAGCGAGCAGGAGATTACGGACTATCTGCGTAAAGAGCGGCCGCTGAACTGCGCCGGCAGCTTTAAAAGCGAGGGGCTGGGGATTGCGCTGTTTGACCGCCTGGAAGGTCGGGATCCAAATGCGCTGGTGGGGCTGCCACTGATAGCGCTCTGCCAGATGCTGCGCCGGGAGCACAGTAATCCGCTATTGGCATAAAGCCACGCCCGGCGGCGCACGCTTGCCGGGCCTACGGTGGGGTAACTGTTGTAGGCCGGGTCAGGCGAAGCCGCCACCCGGCGTTGCCTTACCCGCGTAATACCTTCAGGCAGCGCTTGAGCTGCTCATCCAGCGGGGCTTCAATGCGCAGGGTCTCGCCGGTGCCCGGATGGGTAAACTTCAGCGCCGCCGCATGCAGGAAGAGACGGTTTAACCCGGTACCTGCCAGCTGCTTATCAAACTCGCGGTCACCGTAGCGATCGTCAAAGGCGATAGGGTGACCGGCATGCTGGGTATGAACACGGATCTGGTGGGTACGGCCGGTGATGGGGCTACAGCGCACCAGGGTAGCAAACTCATAGCGCTCTTCAACCTTAAAGCGCGTCTCCGACGGTTTGCCTTCGCTATTCACGCGGACGATCCGCTCCCCGCTCTGCAGGATGTTTTTCAGCAGCGGCGCCTGTACCGTTTTGACATGCGACTGCCACTGGCCGCGCACCAGCGCCAGATAGTCCTTCTGCATGCCTTTATCGCGCAGCTGCTCATGCAGCGCGCGCAGCGCCGAGCGCTTCTTGGCTACCAGCAGCACGCCGGAGGTGTCGCGGTCCAGACGGTGAACCAGCTCCAGGAAGCGTGCCTCCGGGCGCAGGGCGCGCAGACCCTCAATGACGCCAAAGCTCAGCCCGCTGCCGCCGTGTACGGCCGTTCCGGAGGGTTTGTTCAGCACCAGAATGTGATCGTCTTCATAAAGGATAACATCCGCCAGCGCGGCAACCTTGTTCAGATGCGGTGATACCGCCTCCTCTTCGCGCTCGGCCACGCGCACCGGTGGGATACGCACCTCGTCCCCGCCTTCCAGCTTATACTCGGGCTTGACGCGCTTCTTGTTAACCCGCACTTCGCCTTTACGCAGGATGCGGTAGATCATACTTTTCGGCACGCCCTTCAGCTGGGTGCGCAAAAAGTTATCGATGCGTTGCCCGGCGTCGTCGGCCGCAATAGCAACAATTCTTACGGATGGAGTCTCTGTTTTCATGGGGGGCGATTCTAAAAGCGCTGGCCGATTCGCGCCACTCATTTTTATATGCTTATATATATCTCTACCGGTGTCTTGTTCGCCATCATCACGCTTTTCGCTGGGTTTTAGAACAATCCCTGGGCAAACGTGAAAAAACTGTTAGTAACCGGGTGATAAATGGCAAAAGTCATCTTGCTATAACAGATATAGCAAGGAATAATGAAGCTGTTTCCGCTTGAATCTTGTTAAACAAGGAAATTTGCGGAATGACCAGTTTTGCCTGTCCGATCATCCACGCAGCAATGGCGTAAGACGTATTGATCCTTCAGGCACTTAGCGGGCTGCGGGTTGCAGTCCTTACCGGTAAAGGGATCGACTCTGGAGAGTAATACCCAGGCAGTTCCCCTGATAATTGCGCTGTTTTTCCGTATGAAATACAGGCAGCCGACACTCTGCGCCTCTTAAGCGTGCGATAACCGTGAGGTTGGCGACGTGAACAGACACGAGGCCATCGGTTCACCCCCGGAAAGGCGTTAACTATGCCCGCAGCCTAGTCGTCAATGTAAGAATAATGAGTAAGTTACGATGAAAAGAATGTTAATTAACGCAACTCAGCAGGAAGAGTTGCGCGTCGCCCTTGTTGATGGGCAGCGCCTGTACGACCTGGATATCGAAAGCCCGGGACACGAACAGAAAAAAGCGAACATCTACAAAGGTAAAATTACCCGTATCGAACCGAGCCTTGAAGCCGCATTTGTTGACTACGGTGCTGAGCGTCACGGCTTCCTCCCTCTGAAAGAGATCTCCCGCGAATACTTCCCCGCTAACTACAGTGCCCATGGCCGCCCGAACATCAAAGATGTGCTGCGCGAAGGCCAGGAGGTCATTGTCCAGATCGACAAAGAAGAGCGCGGTAATAAAGGCGCAGCCTTAACCACCTTTATCAGCCTTGCCGGTAGCTACCTCGTTCTGATGCCCAATAACCCGCGTGCGGGTGGCATCTCTCGCCGTATCGAAGGTGATGACCGTACCGAGCTGAAAGAGGCGCTGGCGAGCCTCGACATGCCGGACGGCATGGGGTTAATCGTTCGCACCGCAGGCGTAGGCAAATCTGCCGAAGCGCTGCAGTGGGACCTTAGCTTCCGCCTGAAGCACTGGGAAGCGATCCAGAAAGCCGCTGAAAACCGCCCTGCTCCGTTCCTGATCCACCAGGAGAGCAACGTTATCGTTCGCGCCTTCCGCGACTACCTGCGCCAGGATATCGGTGAGATCCTCATCGATAACCCGAAAGTGCTGGAGCTGGCTCGCCAGCATATCGCCGCGCTGGGCCGTCCGGACTTCAGCAGCAAAATCAAGCTCTACACCGGTGAGATCCCGCTGTTCAGCCACTACCAGATCGAGTCGCAGATCGAGTCCGCCTTCCAGCGTGAAGTTCGTCTGCCCTCCGGCGGCTCTATTGTTATCGACTCCACCGAAGCGCTGACCGCGATTGATATCAACTCCGCTCGCGCCACCCGCGGCGGCGATATCGAAGAGACGGCGTTTAACACCAACCTGGAAGCGGCCGATGAAATTGCCCGCCAGCTGCGCCTGCGCGACCTTGGTGGCCTGATCGTTATCGACTTTATCGATATGACGCCGGTTCGCCACCAGCGCGCGGTAGAAAACCGCCTGCGTGAAGCGGTGCGCCAGGATCGTGCCCGTATTCAGATCAGCCATATTTCCCGCTTCGGCCTGCTGGAGATGTCCCGTCAGCGTCTTAGCCCCTCCCTGGGCGAGTCCAGCCATCACGTCTGCCCGCGCTGTAGCGGTACCGGGACCATCCGTGACAACGAATCCCTGTCGCTCTCTATTCTGCGCCTGATCGAAGAGGAAGCGCTGAAGGAGAATACTCAGGAAGTTCATGCCATTGTTCCCGTGCCGATTGCCTCCTACCTGCTCAATGAAAAGCGTGCAGCGGTAAGCGCGATCGAAGCGCGTCAGGGCGGCATCAAGTGCGTGATCGTACCAAACGACCAGATGGAAACCCCGCACTACTCCGTGCTGCGCGTGCGTAAAGGCGAAGAGACATCGACCCTGAGCTACAAGCTGCCGAAGCTGCATGAAGAGGCGATGGCGCTGCCGTCCGAAGAGGAGTACGCCGAGCGCAAACAGCCTGAACAGCCTGCGCTGGCGACCTTCGTGATGCCTGACATTCCGCCAGCCCCTGCGCCGCAATCGGCTCCGGTCGCGGAAGAGAAAGCGCAGCCGGCCGCCGCACAGCCTGCCGCCGCAGCGGAAACGGGCCTGCTGGGCCGCCTCTTTGGCGCACTGAAAAAAGTGTTCGCCAGCGAGCCTGCCAGCCAGCCGGTTGAAGTAAAAGCGGAAGAAGAAGTTAAGGAAGAGAAACCGGCCCGTTCCCAGGAGCGTCGCAAGCCGCGCCAGAACAACCGCCGTGACCGCAACGAGCGCGGTGACCGTGGCGATCGCAATGAGCGTCGCGACAGCCGTAGCGAGGGTGCGGAAGCGCGCGAAGGTCGTGATAACCGCGATAATCGCGATAATCGTGAGCGTGACGAAAATCGTCGTAGCCGCCGTGAAAAACAGCAGCCGACCGGTGAAGCGCGTGAAGCCCGCCAGCCGCAGGCCGTTGCTGACGACGCGGATAAAGCGAAATCCCGTGACGAGCAGCAGCAGTCGCGCCGCGAGCGCAACCGTCGCCGCAACGACGAGAAGCGTCAGGCCCAGCAGGAAGTGAAAGCCCTGAACCGCGACGAGCAGCCTGCTCCGGAAGCGGAACAGGAAGATCGCGTTCAGGTGATGCCGCGCCGTAAACAGCGCCAGCTGAACCAGAAAGTGCGTTTTGAGTCGGCACCGTCCGCTGAAGCCATTGTTGAAGAGACCGCGACCGCTGCCCCGGTGAC
Organism: Pseudescherichia sp.; assembly: GCA_032055545.1. Taxonomy (GTDB): domain Bacteria; phylum Pseudomonadota; class Gammaproteobacteria; order Enterobacterales; family Enterobacteriaceae; genus Pseudescherichia. Next base: position 4,675 of record DAMBQR010000033.1, read on the forward strand.
GGATGCCCAGGCGTCCCATACCGAGCTGGCGAAGGTCGATCTGCCTGCGGTCGTTGAGCAGCCCGCTCATGAGCAGGACGAGTCTGCCGAGAACCGTGATAACGCCGGAATGCCGCGCCGCTCACGCCGTTCCCCGCGTCACCTGCGCGTGAGTGGCCAGCGCCGCCGCCGCTACCGTGACGAGCGCTACCCGACCCAGTCGCCGATGCCGCTGACCGTAGCCTGTGCATCGCCAGAGATGGCGTCAGGTAAAGTGTGGATCCGCTACCCGGTCGCCCAGAGCGCCGAGCCGGTTCAGGATGAAGCCATCGTTGAGACCGCACCGGAAGCTACCCAGCAGCCGGTGGTTGAGCCAGTGGCCGAGCCGATTGCTGCAGCCGTCAGCGCTGAAGCTACCGCAGTGGAACCCGCTGCTGCTGAGCCTGCTGTTGTAGAGCCGGAAGCGGTGGTGAGCGAGCCGCAGCCTGCCGCGGTGGAAACAACGCATCCAGAAGCGATTGAGACCCCGGTCGATGAGCAGCCGCAGCTGATTGCACAGGAAGATGTCCCGGTTGCTGAACACATCGCCGAGAACGCCGAGCCTGCTGAAGCCCCTGTCGAAGAGGTGAAAGCCGCTGAGCCTGTTGCTGAGACCAGGCCAGTAGTAGAGGCGCAGCCGGTTGTTGAAGCGCAGCCAGAGTCAGAAGCGAAACCAGTGGTTGAGCCGAAACCGGCAGTTGCGGTGAAGCCAGCCGTTGCCGCTGAACCTGTCGCCGCGAAACCGCTGCACAGCTTCGCGACCGCGCCAATGACCCGTGCGCCAGCCCCGGAATACGTTCCTGAGCCGCCGCGTCACAGCGACTGGGTTCGCCCGGCGTTTGACTTCGATGGCAAAGGTTCTGCGGGCGGCCATAGCGCTACCCATCAGGCTACCGCCCCGGCAACGCGTCCGCAGCAGCCTGAGTAATACGCTCAACAAGTAACAAGCCGACCTCCGGGTCGGCTTTTTTTATGCCTCGCCGATAGGCAGACGCATCCCGGTGATGCCGGGCACTACCTCGCGCATCAGCTGCAAAAAGGCCCGCAGCCGGGCCGGATAGTAACGCGCCCACGGGTAGACCAGATGTACCGGCAGCGAGGCCGGCTCCCAGTCGGGCAGCAGCCTGACCAGCCTACCCGCACGCAGATCCTCCGCCACCGTCCAGCTTGACACTATCGCCGCCCCCAGCCCCTCCAGCGCCGTGTTACGCGCCACATAGATACTGTCGGTATAGAGGCGTGGGGCTATCGTCACCTGTTCGACCGTCCCGGAGGCATGGGTCAGGCTGATGCTATGCTGGTAGAAGGTGCAGAGCGCCACCCACGGCAACGCCGCCAGCTGCTGCGGCCCGGTAACGGCAGGATAGCGTGCCAGCAGCGCGGGAGCGATGACTACGCTGCGCGGCACCTCCGCCAGCAGCACCGACACCGTACTCGGATCGATCTCCGCCCCAACGCGGATTGCGCAGTCGATATTGTCACTGAGAAAATCGACGGTCTTATCATTCAGCAACCACTCAACCGAAAGCTGCGGATGCTGACTCAGAAACCGGGTCAGCGGCGCGAGCAGCTGCTCCTGACCGAAAGCATGCGGCGCGCGTACCCGCAGGGTGCCGACGGGTTCATCCCCGGCATGGCTCACCTCATCCTCAAGGGTTGACCAGGCCGCTATTAGCCGCCGGGCGTGCTGATAGCAGCGCTCGCCGTCGTCGGTAAGCTTCATAGCATGGGTGGTGCGCAGGATCAGCTTCACCCCCAGCAGGGTCTCCAGCGACTGAAGGCGACGGCTGACCGTTGCCTGGGTGGTCTCCAGCAGCCTGGCCGCCGCCGACAGGGAGCCGCTCTCAACGATGCGCACAAAGGTGTGCATCAGGTCAACCCGATCTATACGTTCAGATCGCTTCATTTGGTTTTTGCCTATACGTTTTACGTATAACCTTTTTACCATCGGGCTGGCTACCGCGTCACGCCATCTTCAGCAAAAATGTCCTCACACCATCTTTGAGGACACTATTATGAACCGCCAGGCATCACCCTTTGACGTACCGCGCTGGATTATCTTTATCCTGGCGATGGGGGCCGGATTCAGCGTTGCCGCTATCTACTACGCCCAGCCTCTGCTGCCGCTGATGGGCAGCGATCTCCACTTAACCGTTAACGGCATGGGGCTGGTACCGACGCTCACCCAGGCGGGTTATGCGCTGGGCATCCTGTTTCTGCTGCCGCTGGGGGACCGCTACGATCGCCGGACGCTGATTCTGGTGAAATGTGCCGCGCTGGCGCTTTTTCTACTGGCCTGTAGCCTGACCAGCCACTTTAATACCCTGCTGGTAGTTAGCCTGCTGCTGGGGATGGCGGCGACCATGGCGCAGGATATCGTGCCCGCCGCAGCGATCCTCGCGCCGGAAGGCAAACAGGGGAAAACCGTTGGTACCGTGATGACCGGCCTGCTGCTGGGGATCCTGCTCTCCCGTACGATAAGCGGCTTCGTAGGGGCGGCCTTTGGCTGGCGGGTAATGTACCAGCTGGCGGCGGCGAGCATTGCCTTTATCGGCGTGGTGATGTGGGCCGTGCTGCCGCGCTTCGCTATTCACTCTACCCTCAGCTACCCGGCGCTGATGCGCTCCATGGCCCAGCTGTGGGGACGTTACCCTGCCCTGCGCCGCGCCGCGCTGGCCCAGGGTTTTCTCTCGGTAGCCTTTAGCGCCTTCTGGTCTACCCTTGCGGTGATGCTGCTGGATCGTTTTCACCTTGGCAGCGCGGTAGCGGGGACCTTCGGCATTGCCGGGGCGGCAGGCGCGCTGGCAGCGCCGCTGGCCGGAGGCCTGGCTGACCGGGTCGGGGCGGCGAAAGTCACCCAGCTGGGTGCGGCACTGGTGACCGTCTCCTTTGCCCTGATGTTTGCTCTGCCGCTGCTCTCTACCCAGATGCAACTGGTGCTGATTGCCATTGCGGCGGTGGGCTTTGATCTCGGATTGCAGTCCAGCCTCGTTGCCCACCAGAATCTGGTTTACAGCCTGGAGCCGCAGGCGCGGGGCCGTCTCAACGCCCTGCTGTTTACCGTCGTGTTCATCGGCATGGCGGCTGGCTCTGCCCTCGGCAGCAAAATCTACACCCTGGCGGGCTGGCCTGGCGTGGTCGCGCTGGCCACGGTGTCAGGGCTTATTGCCCTGGGGATCCGACTTGCGACGGGTAGCCGCCGGGCGGCAGCAGCAAATATCGGGTAAAAAAAAGCCGCCCCGGTCAATGAGGGCGGCCTGCAAAGAGAGCCTGGACCTGTCCATTTAACCGGACAGGTTTTCTTTTTTTAGGAGTTAATCTGGAACAGCGACATGCCCTGCATATCAGAAAACGCTTTATAGGATGCCTGTAACGCCGCCTGCTGCATGGTGTAGGAGGAGATCGCCGTATTCCAGTCAACGTCAATCAGATCGCTCATCTGCTGGGTTTGGCCCAGAGCGCGATCGGTACCCAGCGCGTCCAGGTTATCCAGCTCGTTAAGCTGGGTGCCCACTTCGGCACGCACGGTCAGAACGTTGTTAAGCGCATTGCGCAGGCCGCGGTTGGTTTTATCCATCACGTCCTGAGCGGTGGCCTGGGCGGTCTCATCTCCGCTGACCGGCGTTTTCAGCGAGGCGATAGCCGAATCCAGCATCGCAAACAGGTTCGTTTCTTGCGTAGAGCCGGCAGGCTCTGGCACCGCATTGCTGGTGACGCTGTCAAAGACCTGCTTTCCGGTATGCGCAATCACCATGGTGCGCGCGGCGTCAACCTGCTGGGTGATCGGCTGCGTGCCGCCACCGTACTGACCGGTAGCCTGATCGAACGGTGCGCTTTCGGTTTGGTAGCCGGCAAAGATATAGCGGCCGTTGCCGTCGGTGCTGTTGGCCAGGTTCAGGATCTGATCGCGGATCCCCTGCAGGTCGGTCGCCAGCGAGGCGCGGTCATCGTCGCTCAACGAGCCGTTGCCGCTATTGATTACCTTGGACTGCGCCGACTGGATCGCGGTAGAGACCTGGTCCAGAATGCTGTCTTCCAGCGACACTTTCTGGCTCGCGAAGGTGCGGGCCAGTTGATACTGGCTGTTCTGCGCCTGGGCTTGCGAGAGCACCACCGCCTGTGAGGCGGCGATAGGGTCGTCGGAAGCACGATTAACGCGCTTGCCGGTAGACATCTGCTCACCGTAGCTTAACCACTTGCTCTGCGAACTGGTGACACCACGCATGTTTTGTTCATACATCATTTGAGTGCTAACGCGCATCATTAACCTCTTGCTTAGCGGATGTTCAGTAACGCATCAAACAGCGAGCTTGCCGTCTGTAAAACCTGTGCGTTGGCGAGATAATATTGCTGGTAACGCTGCAGGTTACCGTACTCTTCGTCAAGGTTAACGCCGGAGATAGACTGCTGCTGGTTGCTCAGCTGGGTCACGACGTTATCCTGGGTGGTGCTGCTGCTCTTCAGCGTGGCCGTGGTGCTGCCCACGGTGCTGACCAGCGCGGCATAGGCATCATTGAAACTCTTGTTGCCGCCGACGCTCTTACTCTTTTGCAGATCCAGCAGCGCCTGGCCGTTGACGTTATCGCTATCGCCGCTGGTGGCGGACGCCGCCATGGCAATTTTCGACTCGTCCTGGAAGGCCAGATCCATATTGACGATGGCATTGGCCGTCGGCTTGATAATAAAGCTGTCGTTATTGCCTGCACCGTTGGTGGCGCTGATGTTGACCTTCAGGCCATCAAAGTTCAGGCTGCCGTCGTTAGCATCCGGCGTGGCGGTAAACGAGGTGTTGTCTGACAGGCGAGTGACCTGCCACTTCGAGCCGTCGTAAACGACTTTATAGTCGGTCGCCTGCACCTTGCTGCTGTCGCTTACCGTGGTGGTCAGCGCCGCATCGCCGGTGTTGCGTGCGTTGCTCAGCGTGGAAGGCGATCCAATGGTAAAGAAGTCGCCGCCCTTGTCGCCGTTAGCGTCATAGCCTTTGGCATGCTGAGTGTTGAAGGCGTCGGCAAAGGAGAGCGCCAGCTGGCCCAGCGAGTTGCGGGTCTGGTCGAGGTTCTGGCTGCGGAAGGTCAGTAGACCACCAAGGGAACCGCTGTTGAGCAGCTTCTCTGGGATCTCTACGTTGCCTGCGGTGGCATCAACATAGGCCACGGTGGTACGGGACGGATCCGCGCTGGACGGCACAGCAGCCAGCTGACGCGAAGAGCTGCCCTGAACCAGGGTGTAGCCATTAGCCATGCTGATGTTATAGGTGCCACCGTCCTGAACGCTCACTTCCACGCCAACAATTTTGTTGAGTTCGCTCACCAGCTGATCGCGCTGATCCAGCAGGTTGTTTGGCGAGGAGCCTGCGCCCACGCCGGTCAGACGGGAAATCTGATCGTTAAGGTTAGCGATCTGGGTGGTGTAGTTGTTGATCTGATCCACGCTGGAGGAGATAGACAGGTTAACCTGCTTATCCTGATCGCGCAGATACTGATCGGTTACCTTGAACTGGTTTACCAGCCCGTCAGCTTTGCCCAGCAGCGTCTGGCGGGAGGCCGGATCTTCTGCGTTGCTGACCAGCGTTTGCAGGCTGGTAAAGAAGCCCTGCATAGTGGTGGCCAGGGTATTCGTCGAGCCAGAGAGCATGTCATCAATTTTAGACATCTGCTCATAGCGCGTGGTCAGGCCGCTGCTCTGGGTCTGCGCGGCGCGCAGCTGATTGGTGATGAAGGCGTCATATTCGCGCTGGACGCCGGTGACGTTCACGCCGTTACCAACCCAACCGCCTGCACCCAGCGTACTGTTTGCCTGTGCCAGCACCGTCGTCTGACGGGTGTAACCCGCGACGTTATAACTGGAGATGTTATTACTGACGGTATTCAACGCGGCCTGGGCTGCATTCAGCCCGCTCATGGCGCTGTTAATCAAGCTACTGGACATGGAGATTCCTTATACACTTTTAGACATAAGTCCTGCTAACGATTATCGGCAGCGCCAGGCTGAACTTGAGTGCTGTCAGAACAGATTTTCAATATCGTTGCTGTAGGCTTTACTCACCTTATCGCTAAGGGATTTCAGCTGCTGGATCATGCTGGTAAGCTTGCGAGCATAGTTCGGATCGGTGGCGTAACCCGCATTCTGCAACGCCTGCGCCCCCTGCTCGGCGGTCGCCGCGCTGGTGACGGCAGCGTAGCGCGGATTGCGCGACAGCAGGCCGACATAGTCTGACAGCGCCTCAAGGTAGGAGCCGTAGACGCGGAACTTCGCCTTCACCTTCTTCGCCTCACCGTTCTCATACTCGGTGGTGGTGATCTCGGTGGTCGGTCCCTTCCAGCTGCCGCTGGCCTTAACGCCAAACAGGTTAAAGCTCGGCTCACCGTTTTCCCGCTTGATCTGCCGCTGTCCCCAACCGGACTCCAGCGCCGCCTGGGCGAGGATCAGGTGGTGCGGCACCCCGCTCTGCTGGCTGGCCAGCCGCGCCGGCAGCGAAAGCTGAGCGAGGAACTCTTTGCTATCGCCAGAGAGCGCGGCATCGTTGCCTGCGCCATCGGGCGTTTTCGGCATGGCCTTGCGCACCATCTGGGTCAGGGCCTGGTTTTGATAACTGGTCACCGTTTCCAGCGGGAACTTCATCGGCACCTGTGAAGGTGCCTCTGTGGGTTCACTCTGGCCGCCGGACATCTGCTTCACCATCATCTCCGCCAGCCCCAGCCCCTTGCCTGCGGTCATCTGCTGGGCAATCTGCTGGTCATACATGCTGGTATACATGCGGCTGGAGTCGCTGCTGAACAGGCCGTCTTTTGGCAGGGCTTCACGCATGCTCTTCAGCATCATCTGCACAAACATCCCTTCCACCTGGCGGGCCACCGGACGCAGGTTAGCCTGCGGATCCTGTCCGGCCTGGGTTTTCAGTTCATTCAGCGATTGCGCATCCCATGCCGCGCTCGCCATCATCCGGCTGTCGGTTAGCATTAGATAATTTCCAGTTTCGCGCGCAGGCAGCCCGCGCTCTGCATTGACTGAAGGATCGACATCAGATCGATCGGCGTCGCACCCAGCGCGTTCAGCGCCCGGACAACGTTATTCAGGTTGGCGCTGGAGCGGACGCTCTGCAGCGAACCACCGCTCTGGCGCAGGTCGATCTGCGTCTGCGGGGTGACCACGGTCTCGCCGCCGCCAAACGGCGTATCCGGCTGGCTGACGTTGGCCTGACGGTTTACCGTCACCGAGAGGTTGCCCTGCGCCACCGCGCAGCTGTCCAGCGTCACTTCGCGGTTCATCACCACCGAGCCGGTGCGGGAGTTGATCACCACCTTCGCATCCTGCGGCGTCACGCCCACCTCCATATTCTGAATATCGGCGAGGAAACGCACCTGCGAGCTGTTGCCGCTCGGAACGCGGATCTGAATGGTACGCGCATCCAGTGCCGAGGCGCTGCCGTAGCCGCGTGCACGGTTGATGGTGTCGGTGATCTGCTGCGCGAGGGTGAAATCTTCCTGGTTCAGCTGCAGGTTGATGGTGTTCCCGGAGCCGAACTGGCTAGGCAGCTCACGCTCGACAACCGCGCCGCCGGTGATACGGCCCCCGTTGAGCTGGTTAACCTGCACGCTGCTGCCGCCTGCCGCCGCACCCGCGCCGCCGACCAGCACGTTACCCTGCGCCAGGGCGTAGACCTGGTTATCGACGCCTTTCAGCGGCGTCATGATGAGCGTACCGCCGCGCAGGCTCTTGGCGTTACCCATCGAGGAGACCACCACGTCGATGGTCTGCCCCTGGCGGGCAAAGGCCGGGAACTGCGCGGTAACCATCACCGCCGCCACGTTTTTCAGCTGCATGTTGGTCCCGGCGGGAACGGTGATCCCCATCTGGGAGAGCATGTTGTTCAGGCTCTGGGTGGTAAACGGCGTCTGGGTGGTCTGGTCGCCCGTCCCGTCAAGGCCGACAACCAGCCCGTAGCCAATCAGTGAGTTCTGTCGTACGCCCTGTACGCTGGTGAGGTCGCGGATGCGCTCGGCCTGGGCAATCGTTGCTACCAGCACCAGCGCGATCCCTGCCAGATATTTAAACATTGGTCACCCCGTTACATCGGCGAGAGGTTAAGGAAGAAGCGTTGCAGCCAGCCCATATTCTGCGCTTCGTTGATATAGCCGTTGCCGACATATTCGATGCGCGCGTCCGCCACCTGGGTGGACGGAACGGAGTTGCTGCCGCTGATGGTGCGTGGGTTCACGACACCCGAGAAGCGGATGAACTCAGTGCCCTGGTTGATGGCGATCTGTTTCTCACCCACAACGTGTAAGTTGCCGTTGGCCAATACCTGATCAACCGTAACGGTCAGCGTCCCGCTGAAGGTGTTGCTGGCGTTGGCCCCACCCTTACCGTTAAAGCTGTTGCTACCGGAGGCATCGACATCCGCACGGGCGTTGCCAAACAGGCCTTCTAAGTAGCGCGGCGCAGTCCCGACGCCGAAATTGGTTTTGCCGTCGCGGCTGGCGTTGGCCGACGAGCTTTTACTGGCGCTGACGTTCTCCTGCAGCACGATGGTCAGCGTATCGCCTACGTTACGCGGTCTGCGATCCTCAAACAGCGGCTGATAGCCGTAGTTGATCGGCTGGGCAGTCTGAAAAATGGAGCCGTTGACAATGGGCTGCGGGCCTGGCGTAGGCTGCGCGGTGGTTGCGCCCTGCACCAGCGGCGTCGAGGGGATCCAGGCACACCCGTTGAGGGTGAGTGCCACCAAAGCCATAAGCGGATAACGAAACGCGGCGGATTTATGCATTGCTTTCATCTTCGAAATCAGGGGCCCGGCGCGGCGATGACCACCGCGCCGGAGCGCGCCTTAGAGTTGCGTCAGTTTTTGCAGCATCTGATCGGTGGTCGATACGGCTTTACTGTTAATTTCGTAAGCGCGCTGAACCTGGATCATATTCACCAGCTCTTCAGCCACGTTCACGTTAGAGGTTTCAACATACCCCTGGTAGAGCAGCCCCGCACCGTTCAGGCCAGGCGTCGTATCGTTCGGCGCACCGGAGGACTGGGTTTCGGTGTAGAGGTTCTCACCGATGCTTTCCAGACCGGTATCGTTCATGAAGGTAGTCAGGTTCAGCTGCCCTACCTGCACCGGCGCAGCCTGACCCTGCTGGGTCACGCTCACCACGCCGTCGCGGCCGATGGTGATGCTCAGGGAGTTTGCCGGAATGGTGATCGCGGGCTGTACCTGGAAGCCGCCCGCAGTGACCAGCTGGCCATTCTGATCCACCTGGAAAGAGCCGTCGCGGGTATAGGCGGCGGTCCCGTCCGGCAGCATGACCTGGAAGAAGCCCTGGCCTTTGATCGCCACGTCTTTGCTGTTGTTGGTCTGGGAGAGGTTACCCTGGCTGTGCAGGCGCTCGGTGGCCACCGGACGCACGCCGGTACCAATCTGCAGGCCTGACGGCAGCGTGGTCTGCTCAGAAGACTGTGCGCCAGGCTGGCGAACGGTCTGATAGAGCAGATCTTCAAAGACCGCGTGCTGACGCTTGAAACCGTTGGTGCTGACGTTCGCCAGGTTGTTGGCGATGACGTCCATATTGGTTTGCTGGGCGTCGAGGCCGGTCTTGGCAATCCATAAGGAGTTAATCATAAATAGTCCTGTATTAGCTCATCGACAGCAGTGAGTTAGCACGCTGCTCATTTTCATCAACGCTGCTGATGACCTTCATCTGCATCTCAAAGCGACGCGCGCTGGCGATCATATCGGTCATCGCTTCAACCGGCTTCACGTTGCTCCCCTCCAGCACCCCCGACATCACGCGGATGGTAGGATCGGCCTGCAGGGTGGCGCCACGGGTCGCCTGGGCAGCCTGGCTGAGACGGAACATGCCGTCATCGCCGCGCACCACTTCAGTACCGGTCGCCTTGACCAGCTTCAGCTTGCCAATGGGCGACACCGTATTAGGCGGATCCCCCGGGGTCAGCGCCGAGATGGTGCCGTCCGCCGCGATGGTGATCTCCGCCCCTTCCGGCACGGCAATCGGACCCGCATCGCCCATCACCGGGTTGCCCTGAATGGTCAGCTGACCCGCTGGGCTAACCTGCATGTTACCGTTGCGGGTATAGCCCTCGGTGCCGTCAGGCGTCTGCACCGCCAGCCAGCCGTCCTGTTGCAGCGCAACGTCCAGCGGGCGGGAGGTGTAATCCATCTGCCCCGGGGTCATATCCGCGCCGGGAGTAGACGCGGTTACCAGCGTGCGGGTGGGCAGCGACAGCCCCTCGACCGGCACGGCGCGCAGCGCGTTGAGCTGCGCACGAAAGCCTGGCGTGGAGGCGTTGGCGAGGTTGCTGGCCGTGACCGCCTGCTGGTTGAGCGTCTGGCTGGCCGCGCCCATCGCGGTATATATTGCGTGATCCATGAAGCCGTCCCGTCAGGCGCTTAGCGCAGGTTAACCAGGGTGTTGAGGATCTGATCCTGGGTTTTGATGGTCTGCGCGTTCGACTGGTAGTTACGCTGCGCGACGATCATATTGACCAGCTCTTTGCTCAGATCGGTGTTGGAGGCTTCCAGCGCGCCGTTGGTCAGGGTACCGAAGTTACCGGTGCCTGCGGTGCCCAGCAGCGCTACGCCAGAGGACTGGGTTGCCGACCAGACGTTGTCGCCTTCGGACGCCAGGCCTTCGTTGTTCGCGAAGTTCGCCAGCACGATCTGACCCAGCAGCTGGTTCTGCTCGTTAGAGTAGTTACCGACTACGGTGCCGTCGTCGTTGATCTGGTAGCTCACCAGGTCGCCCGGCTTGTAGCCGTTCTGGCTGGTGGCCACAATGTTGTTTGCACCGGTGTTCTGCTGCATGGAGTTCAGGAAGCTCAGGCTAAAGGTCGCCGGAGTCGCGCCCGGAATGGTCGCGGTGGTCACGTTAGCGGTGCCGCCGGAGATCAGCGCCCCGGTATTGCTGAAGCCCAGCGTGGTGGAGAGCGTCGCAGCGCTGTTGGCTACGCTGCTGTCCTGGGTGTAGACGTTCCAGGTGTTGCTCGCCGTGCTCTTCACGAAGTAGACGTTCATATCGTGAGAGTTACCCTGGCTATCAAATACCGTTACCGAGCCTTTTTTGTTGTAGCTGTCGGCGTTGGTCGGATCGAAAGCCACGGTCGGTGCCGCATCGGTGGAGTTCAGGTTAATCTGCATCGCCGCAGTATCGGTGTTTTTCGCCGCCATCAGGGTGTTCGGGATAGAGATCGCCGTCGGGTTTGCGCCCTGCTGAATAGTCGGCGGGGTGCCGGTGGCCGGGAAACCGGTCAGCTGCAGGCCCTGCATGTTAACGATGTTGCGGTTTTCATCCAGCTTGAACTGGCCGTTGCGGCTGTAGTACACAGAGCCGCTATTATCGACCAGACGGAAGAAACCGTTCTGGCTGATGGCAACGTCCAGGCCACGACCGGTGTTGGTGGTGGTGCCGTCGGTGAAATCCTGGGTAATACCCGCAACCTTCACGCCAAGACCGACTTTAGAACCGGCAAACATATCGGCGAAGGACGCGGTGCCAGATTTAAAGCCATAGGTGGCGGAGTTGGCGATGTTGTTACCAATGACATCGAGGTTGGTGGCTGCAGCATTCAGGCCGCTGACCGCTTGTGAAAAGGCCATGACTTACTCCTGATAAGTGTAAAGGCTTAGATAATCTGCCGTACTTCGTCGAGGGTGGTGGTACCGTAGGTACCCAAATCTAAGGTGTTACCGGTGCTGCCTTTGGTAATGCCTTGCACCAGCGCAAACTGCAGCGGCTGGGCCACCAGCTGGGTGGAGCCGCTGCTGGCGCCGATCGATACGCTGTACGAGCCGTCCGGTGCAGCAGTGCCGTCGGTCATCTTGCCGTCCCAGCTAAAGGTGTGAACGCCTGCGCTCAGCGCGCCAATATCAATGGTGCGCACGACCAGGCCATTTTTATCCGTCACGGTGGCGGTAACTTTATCCGCCGCCTGGGTCAGCTCGACGCCAAACGGGGTGGTGGTTTCGCTACCCGCCAGCACGGTGGTACCCGGGATCATCACCCCGTGACCGATCAGGGTGCTCGCCTGTAACGACTGGCTGTTGTCGATCTGGCCAGAGATCGCACCCAGGGTGGTGTTGAGCTTCTCAATGCCGCTGACGGTGTTGATCTGCGCCAGCTGGGTGGTCAGCTCGTTGTTCTCCATTGGATTGGTGGGATCCTGGTTTTTGAGCTGCGCCACCAGCAGCGTCAGGAAGCTGCTCTGCAGATCCGTTGCGCTACTGCCGCTCGCTGCGCTGGTAGCTGTCGATGTGGCGGTGGTGCTGGTAGTGTCGTTGAGATTTACAGCGATAGACATGCGACTCTCCTTTACGAGCCAAGCGTGAGCGTTTTCAGCATCATGCTCTTCACGGTATTAAGAACTTCAACGTTTGCCTGGTAGCTACGCGAGGCGGACATGGAGTTAACCATCTCGCCGACGACGTCCACGTTGGGCATCCGCACGTAGCCTTTGGCGTCGGCAAGCGGGTTGCCTGGCTCAAAGACCAGCTTGTCCGGGGCCTGGCTCTCAATGACGTTGGCGACCTTGACGCCGCCGGTGGCCGCGCCCGGCGCTGCATTCACCTGGAACACCACCTGCTTGGCACGGTAGGGCTGCCCGTCCGGGCCGGTAACGCTGTCGGCGTTGGCCAGGTTACTGGCTGCCACGTTCAGCCGCTGGGACTGCGCGGTCAGCGCCGATCCGGCGATATCAAAAATGTTCAGTAGTGCCATCGATTAATTCCCTCCCTGCAGCACGCTCATCATGCCTTTGATCTGTCCACCCAGAACGCTCAGCCCGGTCTGGTATTGCAGGCTGTTATCGGCAAACTGAGTACGCTCCCGGTCCATATCGACGGTGTTACCGTCCAGCGATGGCTGATCGGGAATGCGATAGAGCAGTTCAGTAGACGGTGCAGCGATGGTCTGGGCAGGAATATGGCGGGCGGAGGTCAGCGCCAGCGATACACCGCTGGTTTCGGCCCGGCCGCGCTCCATCACTTTTTTAAGTTCACCGGCAAAATCCATATCGCGCGCCTGATACCCCGGGGTATCGGCGTTGGCAATGTTGGCGGCCAGAACTTCCTGGCGCTGGGCGCGCAGGTTTAATGCTTCTTGCTGAAATCGTAGCGCGGCATCGAGTTTATCGAGCATGTCTCCCCCGCTGATGACGTTACGCTGATGAGAAAATGACAGATGACAGCTTAAAGGGCATGAGGCACGCCTTATCGTTGGAATAAACGCAAAATGCGTCGCTATTTATTGCGTTGATAGATCGGCGCGACGGGTAAAATCCCCTCACTTGTTAATCCAGGCAGGAGTTAGCCATGCACAGCGTGAAAAGCGTATGCGGCGCAATTTTGCTGTTTGCCAGCCCACTGGCGGCGGCGCAGGATCTCACCGCCCAGCTGACCACCTTTTTTGCCCAACGGCTGGCAGGCTTTAGCGATGAGGTCGCCGTTACGCTGCGAACCCCGGCAAATCTGCTGCCTGCCTGTGAGCAACCCGCGCTGAGCGTGGCGAGTAGCGCGAAGCTGTGGGGCAACGTTAACGTGCTGGCCCAGTGCGCCAATGAGAAACGTTACCTGCAGGTGACGGTGGCGGCCACCGGCAACTACGTGGTGGCGGCCCAGGCGATTACCCGCGGTAGCATGCTGGAGCCTGGCAGCGTGACCCTGAAGCGTGGCCGCCTGGACAGGCTCCCGCCGCGCACCATGCTGGACATTAATCAGGCTCAGGATGCGGTAAGCCTGCGCGATCTCGCCCCGGGCCAGGCGATTCAGCTCTCGATGCTGCGCCAGTCGTGGCGAGTCAAAGCCGGGGAGCGTGTACAGGTGATCGCCAGCGGCGACGGCTTTAGCGTAAACGGTGAAGGCAAGGCGCTGAATAACGCGTCGGTGGCGCAAAATGCCCGCGTGCGCATGGCGTCGGGCCAGGTGGTCAGCGGCACGGTGGGGCCGGATGGGAATATTCTTATTAATCTGTAATCTTTTTAAAGATTTTGCGGCCCTTGCCGATAATTAAGCAATATATGATGATGGCAAGCCCTAACGCCGCGAACCCTCGATGAGGACAACACTATGAGCATTGATCGTACATCGCCTTTAAAGTCGGTTAGCACTGTTCAGCCGCGCGAAACTAACGACACTCAGACTCCAAAAGCACGTCTGGAAAAATCCGCTACGGCGAACAGTACCAGCGTTACCATTAGCAATGCGCAAACCAAACTGACCCAGGCGGGCAGTGAAGACATTAATATGGAGCGCGTGGAAGCACTGAAAACCGCGATCCGTAACGGCGAGCTAAAAATGGATACCGGCAAAATTGCCGACGCCCTGATTAGCGAAGCGCAGAGTTTCCTACAGAGTAAGTGAGCGTATGAGCAAACTGTCAGAAGTTCTTGATCAAATGACAGTTATCCTGAACGCGCTGAAAGGCGTGATGGATGCTGAGCAACAACACCTTTCGGCGGGCCAGATTAACGGCAGCGCGCTACAGCGTATCACCGAAGAGAAGAGTTCGTTGCTCGCCTCGCTGGATTATCTTGAACAGCAGCGTCGTGCCGAACAGAATATGCAGCAGAGTGCAAACGATGATATCGCAGGCCGCTGGCTGACGATCACCAAAAAAACGCAGCATCTGCGCGAGCTTAACCAGCACAACGGCTGGCTGCTGGAAGATCAGATCCAGCGCAACCGGCAGGCGCTGGAGGTGTTAAAACCGCATCAGGAGCCTGCCCTCTACGGCGCAAATGGCCAGACGTCGGTATCCCACCGCGGCGGCAAGAAAATCTCCATCTGACCTCCTATCGTTCAGGCCCGGGCATTGCTGTCCGGGCCTGAACTGCTTTACGCCGTCCGGCGAGCAAACTCCTTCACCTTAAAGCCCAGCAGCGCCAGCGTGGCAAAGTAGGCAATGCCCCCCACTGCGACCACCGCCATCAGGCGCAGCAGACGCCAGACCATTGTCCCCTGCGACCACTCCGGCATCACCGAGAGCACGCCCAGCAGCGCTGCGGCCATCACGATCACCGCCACCACCAGACGCAGCAGAAAGCGCTGCCAGCCCGGCTGCGGGGTAAAGATCTGCTGCTTACGCAGCTGCCAGTAGAGCAGGCTGGCGTTGAGGCAGGCCGCGAGGCCTATCGACAGCGCCAGCCCGGCGTGTTTGAACGGGCCGATAAAGGCCAGGTTCATTAGCTGGGTCACAATCAGCGTGACAATGGCGATTTTAACCGGGGTTTTGATATCCTGGCGCGAGTAGAACCCCGGCGCCAGCACCTTCACCACAATCAGCCCCATCAGCCCCACGGAGTAGGCCACCAGCGCCCGCTGGGTCATCAGCGCATCAGTGGCGGTGAATTTACCGTACTGGAACAGCGAGACCGTCAGCGGTTTGGCGAGGATCCCCAGCGCCACGGCGCTCGGTAGCGCCAGCAGGAAGCAGAGGCGCAGGCCCCAGTCCATCAGGCGGCAGTACTCGTCATGGTTGCCGCTGGCGAAGCTGCGGGAGAGCGACGGCAACAGGATGGTGCCCAGCGCCACGCCCAGTATGCCGGAAGGGAACTCCATCAGGCGGTCAGCGTAGTACATCCACGACACCGAGCCGGAGGCCAGGAACGAGGCGAAAATGGTGTTGATGATCAGCGAGATCTGGCTGACCGAGACGCCAAGGATCGCCGGACCCATCTGCTTAACGACACGCATAGCGCCCGCATCGCGAAAGCTGATGCGCGGCAGCACCAGCATGCCGATCTTTTTGAGGTGCGGCAGCTGGTAGAAGAGTTGTAATACGCCCCCAACGGTAACCGCCCAGGCCAGCGCCAGCACCGGGGGGTGAAACAGCGGCGCGGCAAAGAGCGCAAAGCCAATCATGCTGACGTTTAACAGGGTCGGCGCAAAAGCTGGGACCGAGAAGCGGTTCCAGGTGTTAAGGATCGCCCCCACCAGCGAAGCCAGTGAGATCAGCAGAATATAGGGAAAGGTGATCTTCAGCAGCTGGGTGGTAAGCGCAAACTTGTCGGCAGTATCGGCAAAGCCCGGCGCGGTGACCATGATCACCCAGGGCGCGGCCAGCATCCCGGCGATGGTGACGATCGCCAGCACCAGCGTCAGCAGGCCGGAAACGTAGGCGACAAAGACGCGGGTGGCATCTTCGCCCTGCTTGCTTTTGTACTCCGCCAGAATCGGCACGAAGGCCTGCGAGAACGCGCCTTCAGCAAAGATGCGGCGCAGCAGGTTGGGGAGCTTGAACGCCACAAAGAAGGCGTCGGTTGCCATCCCTGCGCCAAACACCCGCGCCACGATGGCATCACGTGCAAAACCCAGCACGCGGGAAAAGAGAGTCATCGAGCTGACCGCAGCCAGCGATTTTAATAAATTCATTACCGTATTAATCCGAACCCTGCGGCAAAACGCCTGCATAGCAGGCGTTAGAAGAAGCGCTTAGTCTACCTGGATTGCCATGAAATACTACATCCAGAAACTATTACCAGATACGACAGCGAGCTATTCGGCCATCGCCTCGCGCCAGAGCCTGTCGATGATGCGCTGGGCCAGCACTGCCTGCTCACCGGAGGTTTCAGGCGCACTCTGATTTTTCACGCAGGTGATAAAGTGCTGGGCGCAGCCCACGAAGCCGCGCTGTTCAAGGGTGCTCTGCCAGCCGGGAATGGGACGTAGCGTAATACCGCCGCCCTGCTCTTCCCGCCACTCGCGCATGTCGGTTACGTCATACAGGCCGCCGTCGGTCACCGCCTGTACCCACTCGCGCTGGCTACCCGCCCGGCGATGCATGCTGGTGGTGATCTGCAGGGCGTCGTGGCTAAAGTGGTGCTCGGCGTAGATCATCGCCCCGTCGTCGTTGGTGAGCAGCGTGCCGCCGTTTAGCTGGCCTTCGCCGCCCGCCAGCCACAGGGCGGTATCGACCACGTGGAGATAGTCATCCAGCAGCGTGAAGCGCAGATCCTGCGGCCCGACGCTGTCGCTGCGGTGCTTGTCCATGCGCAGCGAGGCGCCAGCAGCCAGCCGGGCTTTCAGGTCGCGGTAGAGCGGCGCGAAGCGGCGGTTAAAGCCGACCATCAGGATCAGATTCTTACGCGCGGCGAGCGCCACCAGCCGCTCGGCGTCGGCAAGGTTCTCCGCCAGTGGTTTATCGACGCAGACGTGCACTCCCGCGTTCAGCAGCTCGCTTACCACCGCGTAGTGCGAGGCGGTAGAGGTGTGAACAAACGCCGCATCGCACTGAGCGGCCAGCTCCGGCAGCGACCCGGCATAGGGCATCCGCCAGCGCTGGCATATGGCTAACGCCTTCTCCCGCGACGGCGACCAGGCAGCCTGCAGCGTCCAGTCGGTGGCCGCCCCCAGTACCGGCAGCCAGGCTTTCTGGGCGATGCCACCCAGCCCTACTACGCCTATGCGTAACTGTGTCATGGTTAATCTCCCAGGTGTGCCAGCAGCGAATCGAGACGCTGCTTCAGTTCGGCGACTTCGCTCTCCAGCGCCGCCACCCGCGCGGCGAGATCCTCTGCGGGTAACGCTTCGCTCGCATCGGCAGTCGCTTCCGGGGCCGTGTCACCGCTAAACAGGTGCAT
Source organism: Pseudescherichia sp. (assembly GCA_032055545.1). GTDB lineage: Bacteria > Pseudomonadota > Gammaproteobacteria > Enterobacterales > Enterobacteriaceae > Pseudescherichia. The sequence continues at coordinate 22,273 of DAMBQR010000033.1, forward strand.
ATAGCGGCTTTCGCGCTTGCCCGGCTCGCGCGGCAGACGGACGACAAAAGGACCATCTTCCCGGCTGGCCAGCGCCTCTAAAGTCTGTTCAACCTCCGGCACGTCGGCAAACTCATGCATTCTTGCCGCCCGCATTCGCAGCTCGCCCGGCGTCTGTGCGCCGCGCAGCAGCAGCGTAGTAATGAGCGCCGTCTCGCCGCTGCTGAGCCTGAGGTTGCCAAACTCGGAGTTGCAGAAGCGCTGCTCATATTTTGTTACCCGGTTGCCGAAGCCGCTGACGTTGCGCAGATAGTGGCGTTTGACCAGCACGTCGAGGAGATCCTGCACCTCGGCGTCGCCCAGCGACATCACGGGTTCACGGTTGGTTTTCTGATTGCAGGCGCTGACGACTGCGTTTAAAGAGAGGGGATACTGCTCCGGAGTGGTGACCTGCTTCTCCAGCAGGCAGCCGATAATCCGCGCTTCGGCGGGGCTTAACAGGATTTTCATTTTCTTCTTTCCTTAATTGCGGCCTGCGGTCCACTCCTGGGTGGTCAGCGCCGTCAGCACATGATCGCGCCACTCGCCGTCGATCAGCAGATAGGCTTTGGCATAGCCCTCTTTTTCAAAGCCCAGCCGCGCCAGCAGGCCGCCGCTGCGCTGGTTGTGCGGCATATAGTTAGCCATAATACGGTGGATATGCTGGGTGCGCTGCATATAGCGGATGGCGGCGGTCAGCGCCTCAAACATCAGCCCCTGCCCCTGCCATTTCTGCCCGATAGAGTAGCCCAGATAGCAGGCGTGAAACGAGCCGCGCACCACGTTGGAGAAGTTGGCGACGCCCACGATCTCTTTCTCTTCAGGATCGAGCAGCGCAAAGTAGAAGGCGCTTCCCTGCTTATGAAATTCGTTGATCATGCTGAGACGCGCCTGCCAGCCTGACGGATAGCAGTGGCTCTCATCGCGAATGGGTTCCCAGGGTTTTAAAAACTGGCGGTTTTCTGCGTAGTAGTCTGCCAGACGCCATGCATCGCGCTCATGCACTAAACGCACCACCAGCCGGTCTGTCGTCAAGCGCGCTTTTGGAACGTTGTTAAGATAGCCGAACATTAATCACCACTCCTGTCGAAACGTCTTATTACCCCTGCGGATAACTATACCTGTGGCACGCCACTATTACGATAAAGAGCATCAATCAAAGCGTTGCTTCGATAAAAAAATATCGTCGCCGCAACGGTGGGAAAATGTTCAGCAACCACGCAGAATAGCAGGGTAATTAATTTGACATTCCCGGGAGGGGAGATGTCCCGCGTATCGCAGGCGAGGCGCCTGGGTAAATATTTCCTGCTCATCGATAATATGCTGGTTGTGTTAGGTTTCTTCGTTGTCTTCCCGCTTATTTCTATTCGCTTTGTGGATCAGCTTGGCTGGGCTGCCTTAATGGTAGGTATTGCCCTTGGCCTGCGTCAGCTTATCCAGCAGGGACTGGGGATCTTTGGCGGCGCAATCGCCGATCGCTTTGGTGCCAAGCCGATGATCGTCACCGGCATGCTGATGCGAGCCGCCGGTTTCGCTACTATGGCCGTAGCACAGGAGCCATGGCTGCTCTGGAGCTCATGCATCCTCTCCGGCCTCGGCGGCACCCTGTTTGATCCGCCGCGTTCGGCGCTGGTAGTCAAGCTGATCCGCCCCCATCTACGCGGACGCTTCTTCTCGCTGCTGATGATGCAGGACAGCGCCGGGGCGGTGATTGGCGCTCTTCTCGGCAGCTGGCTATTGCAGTACGATTTCCGCCTGGTATGCGCCACCGGGGCGGTGATTTTTGTCATTTGCGCCGCCTTCAACGCCTGGCTACTGCCAGCGTGGAAGCTCTCAACGGTAAAAACACCGGTGCGGGAGGGGCTAAATCGCGTCATGCGCGATAAACGCTTTGTGACCTACGTTCTCACCTTAACCGGCTACTACATGCTGGCCGTACAGGTGATGCTGATGCTGCCGATCATGGTTAACGACATCGCCGGTTCGCCCGCAGCGGTGAAGTGGATGTATGCCATTGAGGCAAGTCTTTCGCTGACCCTGCTCTACCCTCTCGCCCGCTGGAGCGAAAAACGCTTCCGCCTGGAGCAACGCCTGATGGCAGGCCTGCTGTTTATGACCTTCAGCCTGCTGCCGATTGGCATGGTCGGCTCGCTGCAGCAGCTCTTTACGTTAATTTGCACGTTCTATATCGGCTCGATTATTGCCGAGCCGGCACGCGAAACCCTGAGCGCCGAGCTGGCGGACGCCCGGGCGCGAGGCAGCTATATGGGCTTTAGCCGCCTCGGCCTCGCCTTTGGCGGTTTCCTTGGCTATGCGGGGGGCGGCTGGCTGTTTGACGCCGGAAAAGCCTTCAGCCAGCCCGAGCTACCGTGGATGATGCTGTCAGCTATTGGCCTCGTCACGCTCTTTGCGCTCTGGTGGCAGTTCAGCCCCAAAGATACCCAGACAGGGCTGCTCGAACCGGAGGCCTGATTTGAAAGGCGCTTTTTTCTCTTCCATACTGATGGTTACGGACAACCATCACCTGGAGGGGAAACGTGAAGCTCTATATTTACGATCACTGCCCGTACTGCCTCAAAGCCCGCATGATCTTCGGCCTGAAGAATCTGCCGGTCGAACTCAACGTGTTACTTAGCGATGATGAAGCCACGCCCACCCGCATGATCGGCCAGAAGATGGCGCCGATCCTGCAAAAAGATGACAGCCGCTACATGGCCGAGAGTCTGGACATAGTGAAATATGTTGACCAGCTCGACGGTGAACCGCTGCTCACTGGCGCACGTAAGCCAGCCATTGAGACATGGCTGCGAAAAGTTAACGAGTACACCAACCGCCTGCTGCTGCCCCGCTTTGCCAAAGCGCCATTTGATGAGTTTGCCACGCCCGAAGCGCGGGCTTACTTTACCAATAAGAAAGAGGCGGCTATTGGCAACTTTAGCGAGCATCTTGCCCATACCCCTGGGCTGGTAAAAAAAATCAGCGACGATCTGCGCGATCTGGATAAGCATATTGTTCAGCCTAACGCGGTTAACGGTGAACTCTCCGAGGATGATATTCACCTCTTCCCACTGCTGCGTAACCTGACGATTGTGCCCGGTATCGTTTGGCCAACGCGCGTCGCCGACTATCGCGACAATATGGCCAAGCAGACGCAAATTAACCTCCTGTCATCCATCGCCATTTAACCCCTGGTCCGGCGGAAGCGCAGGTTTCCGCCACCGCTTTCAGCCTTTTCTACTATTGCGTCTCCTGCTGGCACGCCAGACTGCTTTGTGTCACGATGTCACAATGGATGGCTTTTGAGGGATCCCATGAAGAAGATTTTATTTGCCGCCGCTCTTGTCGCAGGCGGCCTGCTGGCGGGCTGCAACCAGCTTACCCAGTACACCGTCAGCGAGCAGGAGATCAACCAGGCGCTGCAAAAACATAACAACTTCTCCCGCGACATTGGTCTGCCGGGGGTGGCGGATGCGCATATTGTGCTAAATAACCTGGTCAGCGCCATTGGCCGTGAAGATCCAAATAAAGTCACGCTCTCTGGTGACGCTGGACTGGATCTTAACTCGCTGTTTGGCAGCCAGCAGGCCACGGTCAAGCTGAAGCTCAAGGCGCTGCCGGTCTTTAACAAAGAGCAAGGAGCCATTTTTCTCCAGCAGATGGAGGTGGTAGATGCCTCGGTGATGCCGCAGAAGATGCAGCCGGTAGTACAGACCCTGCTCCCCTATCTGAATCAGGCTCTGCAAAAATACTTTAATCAGCAACCGGCCTATGTTCTGAGCGAAGACAGCAGTAAAGGCGAAGCTCTGGCAAAAAAATATGCCAAAGGGCTGGAGATCAAGGCAGGCGAGATTGTTATTCCGTTTGTTAACTGACATGACGGGCGCCGCGTGCGCCCATTTTTATTCCCCCCGCAGGAAAAGAGTGCAAACGAAAACGTTTACGCCTATGCTTAGTGCCCGGCATAAAACCAGCCATAACTGATTTCACCTCAGCCGGAGCACTCCCATGACAGCACAACCCCAGGTTTTAAAAATTCGCCGCCCTGACGACTGGCACGTACATCTGCGCGACGGCGATATGTTGAAGACTGTCGTGCCCTACACCAGTGAAACCTATGGCCGCGCTATCGTGATGCCAAACCTGGCGCCGCCGGTGACCACCGTCGATGCCGCCATCGCCTACCGCCAGCGTATTCTGGCTGCCGTCCCTGCCGGCCACGACTTTACCCCGCTGATGACCTGCTACCTCACCGACTCGCTGGATCCCAACGAGGTCGAGCGCGGCTTTAAAGAGGGCGTCTTTACCGCCGCCAAGCTCTATCCCGCTAACGCTACCACCAACTCCAGCCACGGGGTCACCAGCATTGACGCTATCATGCCGGTGCTCGAGCGCATGCAGACGCTGGGTATGCCGCTGCTGGTACATGGCGAAGTGACCCACGCCGAGATCGATATTTTTGACCGCGAGGCGCGCTTTATTGAAACGGTAATGGAGCCGCTGCGCCAGCGTCTGCCGGAGCTTAAAGTGGTGTTCGAGCACATCACCACCAAAGATGCGGCTGACTATGTGCGCGAGGGTAACGAGCTGCTGGCGGCCACCATTACCCCGCAGCATCTGATGTTCAATCGCAACCATATGCTGGTGGGCGGTGTGCGTCCGCACCTCTACTGCCTGCCGATCCTCAAGCGTAACGTTCATCAGCAGGCGCTGCGTGAGCTGGTGGCCAGCGGCTTCGAGCGTGCTTTCCTTGGCACCGACTCCGCCCCCCATACCCGCCTGCGTAAAGAGAGCAGCTGCGGCTGTGCAGGCTGTTTCAACGCCCCGACGGCGCTGGCCAGCTACGCTACCGTATTTGAAGAGATGAACGCCCTGGCGCACCTTGAAGCCTTCTGCTCGCTGAACGGCCCACGCTTTTACGGGCTGCCGGTCAACGAAGGTTACGTTGAGCTGGTCCGCGAAGAGGCGCAGGTGCCGGAAAGCATCGCCCTGAGTGATGACACCCTGATCCCTTTCCTGGCCGGTGAGCGCGTGAACTGGCGGATCCGTCGCTAAAAAAGAGTCTGCCCCCTGTTGTAAGTTCTTCGCCTATACTGTATAAAAACACAGTACATCATCCAGGGGGCAATCATGCGTATCGAAGTAACCATCGCTAAAACAACACCCTTACCACCGGGCGCGATCGACGCGCTGGCAAGCGAACTCTCCCGCCGTCTGCAGAGCGACTATCCCGATACCGAAGGCAAGGTGACCGTCCGCTATGCAGCCGCCAACAATCTGTCTGTTCTCGGCGGTGCCAAAGGTGATAAAGAACGCGTTAGCGAGATCCTCCAGCAAACCTGGGAGAGCGCTGACGACTGGTTTACGCAGGATTAATGGTTGTTTCCCTATTGTGCTTTTGCCGGGTCGCCCCGGCTTTTTTTCACTTTTAGGCATTATTCTGATGGTGCCGCTTATCCCTGTAATAAATAAGCCGTAATTAGGCGTTTTCTTGTTCAAAAAATTCTAAGAAAGTTCAGAAAAACTGTCCCCTATTTTTTTATTAGCGCAATCTGCTTAATTATTGATATACTTAAGTTGCTTCAATAAACACGCATTGAACCTCAAGAGTCGTTGTCTTTTAAACACGCATTTAGGGGGTTAAAATGGTAAAAAATAATGAAGTCATTCAGACCCATCCGCTTGTAGGGTGGGACATCAGCACCGTGGACAGCTACGATGCGCTGATGCTGCGCCTGCACTACCAGACCCCGAACTACGCTGACCGTGATGACACTGCCGACCGTGACGACACTGAGGTCGGACAGACTCTGTGGTTAACGACTGACGTTGCCCGTCAATTTATCTCGATTTTAGAAGCCGGCATTGCCAAGATCGAATCTGGCGACTACCAGGAAAACGAGTACAGGCGGCATTAACGAATGCTCATTTTTCAACCGAAAGGCACCTTAAGGGTGCCTTATTTAATTGTGGCTTGTATAACGCCAACGGGTTAATTACTCTCCTGAGCACAGTTTTTGCGAGGAGAGCCTTATGAAATACGATCTCATTATTATCGGCAGCGGTTCAGTCGGCGCGGCAGCAGGCTATTATGCCACCCGGGCGGGGCTAAAGGTGCTGATGACCGATGCCCATATGCCGCCCCACCAGCAGGGCAGCCACCACGGCGATACGCGGCTGATCCGCCACGCCTACGGCGAAGGCGAGAAGTATGTTCCGCTGGTGCTCCGGGCGCAGGCGCTATGGGAGCAGCTGGCGGTGGAGAGCGGTGAAGAGGTGTTTATCCGCAGCGGCGTGGTCAACCTTGGTCCCGCTGATTCTGACTTTCTGCGTAACGTTGCCCATAGCGCTAAGCAGTTTAACCTTGACGTTGAGCAGCTCGACGCCGCGGCGCTGATGGCCCGCTGGCCTGAATTTCGCGTGCCTGATGACTATATCGCCCTGTTTGAAGCCAACTCCGGAGTGTTAAAGAGCGAGCTGGCGATAAAAACCTGGATCCGCCTCGCCCGCGAGGCCGGTTGCGCCCAGCTGTTTAACTGCCCGGTAACGGCGATCCATCATCATGATGATGGGGTAACCGTAGAGACCGCCGACGGTGAGTATCAGGGTGCGAAGCTGCTGGTAAGTGCCGGAACCTGGGTAAAACAGCTACTTCCCTCCCTGCCCATTCAGCCTGTGCGTAAGGTCTTTGCCTGGTATCAGGCCGACGGCCGCTACAGCCGTAAAAATAACTTCCCGGCCTTTACCGGCGAGCTGGCGAACGGCGATCAGTACTACGGTTTTCCGGCAGAAGAGGATGCGCTGAAAATTGGCAGGCATAACGGTGGACAATCTATCGGCACCGAAGATGAGCGCGTGCCCTTTGGCCGCGTCGCTACCGATGGCGCTGAGTGCTTCCCTTTCCTGCGCCAGTGCCTGCCCGGCATCGGCGGCTGCCTCTATGGCGCAGCCTGCACCTACGATAACTCGCCGGATGAGGACTTTATCATCGATACGCTGCCTGGGAGCGACAGCACGCTGGTGATCACCGGCCTGAGCGGCCATGGGTTCAAGTTTGCTTCGGTACTGGGTGAAATCGCTGCGGGCTTTGCAGCGGGGAAAACACCGAGTTTTGATTTAGCCCCGTTTTCACTACGCCGTTTCATGGCAGGATAAGAAAAAGGCCCCTTGTGGGCCTGTTCACGCTTAATCGTCCATGGAGAAAAGATGCGCTGGCTATATACCTGGTTAACTGAAAACGTCCGTGAACATTTGATGGCCTATATTGCCTTCTGGTCGTTGCTGGCGTTGATTGATCTTATTTATATACTCTATGCCGGATAGGTAATATTGACAAAAGTTGACATTACTTTAATAAAACTTCATTTTAAGCCAGTTTTTTTGAATGATGATAAGCAGGTTAATCAGCCTGCAGCCTCAATAAAATAGCATATTCTCTGAGAGTAAAACGAAATCATTGACAATCATAAGTCAAATCAGCGCAAAAAAGTTGAATAAAATAAAATAGCTCGCGGTTTTGTTATTTTTAAGTTGCATTAATATTTTTTGCAGGCCATTTTAAGTTAACTTTATATTTGAGTATGGTTAACTTTATGCAACTGCGTAATTCTGCTCGCCGCTATGGCGCGGTCTCTATTGCGTTACACTGGCTGATTGCCGTTGTGGTTTATGGCATGTTTGCCCTTGGCCTGTGGATGGTGACCCTCAGCTATTATGACGGCTGGTATCATCAGGCTCCGGAGCTGCATAAAAGCATTGGTGTGCTCTTGATGATGGGCCTGGTGATACGCCTGATCTGGCGTCATCTCTCGCCGCCGCCCAGGGCATTGGCCTCCTACTCCCGCCTTACTCACATCGCTGCCATTGCTGCGCATATCACCCTTTACGCCCTGCTGTTTGCCATTGTCATCAGCGGATACCTCATCTCGACTGCTGACGGAAAACCCATCAGCGTATTTGGCCTGTTTGAGATCCCGGCAACGCTGGCCGATGCGGGTGCACAAGCCGATCTGGCGGGCACTCTACATCTGTGGCTGGCCTGGAGCGTGGTCATTCTCTCCGTGCTGCACGCCCTGGCGGCCCTTAAACACCATTTTATTGATAAAGACGACACCCTCAAACGAATGCTGGGTAAATCGTCCCCTGACTCTGGAGCATAAGATGAAGAAAAACCTGCTGGCATTAACCTTCGGTGCACTGCTTTTCACGACCGGTTCTGCTGTAGCCGCTGACTACAAAATCGATAAAGAGGGCCAGCACGCCTTCGTTAACTTCCGTATCCAGCATCTTGGCTACAGCTGGCTCTACGGCACCTTTAAAGACTTCGACGGCACCTTTACCTTTGATGAAAAAAATCCGGCTGCGGATAAGGTCAACGTCACCATTAACACCAACAGCGTTGATACCAACCATGCCGAGCGTGATAAACACCTGCGCAGCGCAGACTTCCTTAACGTAGCGAAATTCCCGCAGGCGACCTTTGCCTCCACCGGGGTTAAGAAAGAGGGCGACGAGCTGGATATCACCGGTAACCTGACCCTTAACGGCGTTACCAAGCCGGTAACCCTGGAAGCGAAGCTGATTGGTCAGGGTGACGATCCGTGGGGCGGCGTCCGTGCTGGCTTTGAAGCCGAGGGTAAAATCAAGCTGAAGGACTTCAACATCAATACCGACCTGGGTCCGGCAGCGCAGGAAGTGGATCTGATTATCTCCGTTGAGGGCGTGCGCCAGAAATAACGCCGCCTCGCAGACGCTCTGCCGGGATCTCTCCCGGCAGGCTTGCAACCCTTACTCCGGGTCCGGAATGCCCAGTTTGGTATTCAGGCGACCGCGGGATTTATTAAAGATCTTATTCCCATTCTCGCGTCCCGCCCGGCGGCGACGCTGCTCCTCTTCCGGCAGCTCACGCTCCGTCTGACACAGCTCGCTACAGCAGCCCTTAAATTTCTCTGCGCATGACGGACACTGAATAAACAGCAGATGGCAGCCGTCGTTCAGGCAGTTGGTATGGCTATCGCACGGCGTACCGCACTGGTGGCAGTGGGCGATCACATCCTCAGAGATGCGCTCCCCCATCCGCTCGTCAAAGACAAAGTTCTTACCGATAAAGCGTACCGGCAGACCCTGCTCCCGCGCCCGGCGAGCGTACTCTATGATGCCGCCCTCAATATGCCAGACCTTATTAAAGCCGTTGTGCTTCATCCACGCGCTGGCCTTCTCACAGCGGATGCCGCCGGTGCAGTACATCACGATCTTCTTATCTTTATGCTCCTGCATCATCTCGACCGCCTTCGGCAGCTGCTCGCGGAAGGTATCCGCCGGGATCTCCAGCGCCTGCTCGAAATGCCCCACTTCATATTCGTAGTGGTTACGCATATCGATAAAGATCGCGTCGGGATCGTCCAGCATGGCGTTGACTTCAGCCGCTTTCAGGTAATCGCCAACGTCGCTGGCGTCAAAGGTGGGATCGTCGATACCGTCTGCTACGATGCGGTCGCGTACCTTCATGCGCAGCACCCAGAACGATTTTCCATCGTCATCGAGAGCGACGTTCAGACGCAGGCCATCCAGCGCCGGGTCAAACGCGTAGAGGCAGGCACGCAGGGCGGCAAACTGGCTCTCCGGGACGCTGACCTGGGCATTAATCCCCTCGTGAGCCAGATAGACGCGGCCGAAAACGTTCAGCGCGGTTAGCGCCTTATACAGTTCGTCACGGGTGGCCTGTGGATCGATAATGGTAAAGTACTGATAGAATGAGACAGTGATGCGCGGCTCGGTTTCAGCGAGCATACGCGCCTTCAGCTCCTCATTCGAAATGCGGTTGTGTAACACTGGCATGGTGTACGTTTCCTGCAGTCTGTGAATGATGAATTAAAATCGGGCAGCATGATAAAGCAAATACTGTTAATTTACATCCCTGGCGTTTACGTTACATTGCACACCGTAACGATCATAAGGAGAACAGGTGTTGGAAAACAGGAAAGAGATAACGCATTTACCTCAATTTTCAGCAGCATTGCTGCACCCCCGCTACTGGCTGACGTGGTTCGGCGTGGGCATCCTATGGCTTATTGTTAAGCTCCCCTATCCCATTCTCTACCGCCTGGGCTGTGGTCTGGGGCGGCTGGCTATGCGTTTTATGAAGCGTCGGGTGCACGTCGCCACGCGTAATCTTGAGCTGTGCTTTCCTGAGATGTCCGCTGACGAGCGTCACGCGCTGGTAGTTAAAAACTTTGAGTCTACCGGCATGGGCCTGCTGGAGACCGGCATGGCCTGGTTCTGGTCAAACAAGCGCGTCGCCCGCTGGATGGATGTCATTAACTTCGAGCCTGTTTACGAGCTACAGAGGCAAAAACGCGGTATTTTGCTGATTGGCGTTCACTTTTTGACCCTGGAGCTGGGGGCGCGCATGTTTGGCATGCAGTCGCCGGGTATTGGCGTATACCGTCCCAACGATAACCCGGTGATCGACTGGCTGCAAACCTGGGGCCGCCTGCGTTCTAATAAAACCATGCTCGATCGCAAGGATCTGAAAGGGATGGTTAAAGCACTCAAGAGCGGTGAAGTTGTCTGGTATGCGCCAGACCACGACTACGGCCCGCGCGCCAGCGTCTTCGTGCCGCTGTTCGCCGTCGATCAGGCAGCCACCACCTCGGGCACCTGGATGCTCTCACGCCTGTCAGGTGCGGCGCTGGTTCCCTTTGTCCCGCGCCGCAAACCGGACGGTACAGGCTACGAGCTGGTGATGCTCGATCCCGAGCTGTCACCACCGCTGGACGATGCTGAAACCACCGCCGCCTGGATGAACAAGATCGTCGAGAAGTGCATTCTGATGGCCCCTGAGCAGTATATGTGGCTGCACCGCCGCTTTAAAACGCGTCCCGAGGGCGTGCCCTCCCGCTATTGATGAGTGTCCGTTATGCTGGATAGGGTTATCGCCCTGTCCGGCATCACGCCAGTTTACATCAATACTACTCCCCTTTATTACAGTACATCATGAGCCTATCTAAGAGCGATCGCTTCTGGTTTCTGTTCTGTTTTACGGCGCGCTGTCCCTAAATTGATAACGCCTCGTTTCTTGATGTTGCATCTACCCTTACATCAGCGTATGTACTTTAGTAAAGGGTACCGAACGATACAGCCCCTGAATACCCCAAATGCCCGCCTCCTGTAGCAGCGGCATGTGCCTTTTATCTTTTAGGCAAGGAACGATAATCCGGTCACAGTAGTGCCTAAGGTTCTCAATGAGCATCGTGAAAGTAGGTTTAACCACCTCATTGTTAAAGAAAAGAGTATCCAGCTTTACTCCTTCATAGGCATGAGTAACGAGGCCAGAGACATTATCATCGCCTTTCCCCAGGTCGCCTAGCCACATACCATTGGTAATTCCCCTTAGTTCACTCCTTACTGTACTGATAGCCTCCGGGAGTTCGAGCTTTACGAAAGGTAAAGAACCAAGAGCGTAACGGAGTGCTGTGTCATGACTAAATAGCAGTGCCGACTCTTCATCATAAAGCGGTAACGATACAAGTATCCCACGTTTAAGGATCCATTTTGCCTGTTTGACGATCGCTGAAAGTTGTTCATACAGATAGTTACGTTTCGCTTCCGCACTCCAGGTCTTAATCACTAATGCTGGATAAAGTACCTGCATACCCTCGCATTCCATTTGCGTTTTGATCTCAACTGCCAGTAGTTGGCCCGCTAAAGCGGTGATAGGTTCGGCCATAAACTGATAGTGGCAAAGTTTCGCGGTCATTTTTTCATTCCTTGATATTAAGCAATAGCATCATTGTATGGACGCGCATGACAGGTTGTGACAGTCCCACCCGTGCAATTCAACCTATTGGTATTGCTATATTTTCAGAAATGCCGGATACCAGCAAACACCTTATCAGGCTCATCGACCGGCCAGATTGTTGAAATTTTTCCGCAATCAGCCTGGCAAAATCTCAGATTCAACTATTCTTTCCCTGAACAACATGTCAATTTCACAGGGAGAAACCAATGACCATGTACGCCACGCTGGAAGAAGCCATTGATGCTGCTCGTGAAGAGTTTCTGGCCAACAGTCCTGAGCTGGACGAAGAGAGCGCCAACATTCAGCAGTTTAATATGCAAAAGTACGTGCTACAGGATGGCGAGATCATGTGGCAGGTGGAATTTTTAGCCGACGAGGGCGAGGACGGGGAGTGTCTGCCGTTGTTGACCGGCGAAGCCGCGCAAAGCGTGTTTGACGGCGAGTTCGATGAAATTGAGCTGCGCCAGGAGTGGCTGGAGGAGAACACCCTCCACGAGTGGGATGAGGGTGAGTTCCAGCTGCAGCCGCCGCTGGATACCGAAGAGGGTCGCACCGCAGCGGATGAGTGGGACGAGCGCTAACTACTCGTAGGGGCCGTGATGCGCATCAATAGGCAGCAGAAGCGTATCAAAGACCAGAGAGAAAGGGAGATCCAGAACGGTGATGTAACGCCACTTCGAGTCGCGTACGTCCCACTGGACTCCAGGGTAGTACTGGTTCCCATGCCCCTGCCCCGGCATAGTACGGCTGATTATACTGCCGCACCCGCTAAGCAGCATCGCCATTATCACTACAGTGATTATCCGCATACCTCTCCTTATAAAAAAATACCGGCTGGTGAGCCGGTATTTATTCATTAAACATCAAGCAGTTATTTCGTCTTAGTCTTAAGCGCGTCGTATTCGCTAATCCATGAGGAGTAGCGCTCCGGCGAGGACCAGACTCGGTAGTGTAAACGTGACATTGTCACCGGGTCGCTCAGCAGCACCAGACGGCGGTCGCGGGAGAGCTTATCCGGCGTCTCGTTCAGCGCCTGCTCAACGTGACGATCGCGGGCGATCTCCAGCACCTGGCTTGCCCGGTGACGGGCCGTCGCCATGGCGGTGGCAAGGGCGTTATAGGACGGGTTAAACACCGCATGCATAAAGCCATTTTCCAGCGACCGCGCACGGTTCAGCGTCAGGTATCTGTCGGTATCTACCAGCACCTGCGGCGGCGAATACTCTTCCGGGATCAGGAACAGCTTCCAGCGCTTGGTACGCAGCCCTACCGTTGCACGGCTCGAAATCACCGAAACAAACGGAGAGAGGATCAGCGAGACCACGATCGGGGCCAGCCAGAACAGGAAGCGCAGATCCAGCCATGCCATGCCGATTGCCCAGACCAGACCCAGCAGCATCTGCGAGCCATGGCGCATAAACGCCTCGCCCCATGGAGTAGAGTCATCGTCACGCTGCGGTGAGTTCCAGACCACTTCCCAGCCGAGGAACGCACTGACCACGAACACGGTGTGGAACAGCATACGTACCGGAGCCAGCAGCACGGAGAAGAGCACCTCCAGCAGCAGCGACGCCGTCACACGCAGGAAGCCACCGTACTCTTTCGTCCCTTTGCACCAGATCAGAATGATGCTCAGCAGCTTCGGCAGGAACAGCAGCACCATGGTCGAGGCAAACAGGGCGATCGCCAGCTCCGGACGCCACTGCGGCCAGACCGGGAACAGCTGACGCGGCTGCAGGAAGTACTGCGGCTCGGTCAGGGCATGAACCACCTGCAGCGCCGTCGAGAGCGCAAGGAACATAAACCACAGCGGCGCAGAGAGGTAGGACATAACCCCGGTCAGGAATACCGCGCGGTGTACCGGGTGCATCCCTTTTACCAGGAACAGCCGGAAGTTCATCAGGTTACCATGACACCAGCGGCGGTCGCGTTTCAGCTCATCCAGCAGGTTCGGCGGCAGCTCCTCATAGGAGCCAGGCAGATCGTAGGCAATCCACACTCCCCAACCGGCGCGGCGCATCAGAGCCGCCTCCACGAAGTCGTGGGAGAGGATAGAGCCAGCAAACGAGCCTTCCCCCGGTAGCGGTGCCAGCGCACAGTGCTCAATGAACGGCTGCACGCGGATAATGGCGTTATGGCCCCAGTAGTGCGATTCACCCAGCTGCCAGAAGTGCAGACCGGCGGTAAAGAGCGGCCCGTAAACGCGGGTGGCAAACTGCTGGCAGCGTGCGTAGAGGGTATCCATACCGGACGCGCGCGGCGAGGACTGGATAATCCCGGCGTTCGGGTTAGCTTCCATCAGACGCACCAGACCGCACAGGCAGTCACCGGTCATCACGGAGTCCGCATCCAGCACTACCATGTAGCTGTACTGGCTGCCCCAGCGGCGGCAGAAGTCGTCAATGTTACCGCTTTTACGCTTCACGCGACGGCGGCGACGGCGATAGAAGATCTGCCCTTCACCCTGCACCTCGGCAATCAGCTCCATCCACGCCTTTTGCTCTGCCACGCAGATATCAGGGTTGTAGCTGTCGCTGAGGATATAGACGTCGAAGTGCTCGGCGTTACCCGTTGCCTTCACCGACTCCCAGGTTGCACGCAGGCCGGCGAAGACGCGATCGACGTCCTCGTTGCAGATCGGCATGATCAGCGCGGTACGGTGCTGCGGGTTGAGGGCCTCATCCCCCACCGTAGAGGCTGAGATGCTGTATTTGTCGCGGCCAATCAGCAGCTGGAGGAAGCCCATCAGCGCCGTCCAGAACCCCGCCGAGACCCAGCAGAAGAGCACCGCAAAGAGGATCAGGATCCCGGTTTGCAGCACGTAAGGCAGGAGCTGCATAAAGGAGACCAGCAGATCCTGGCCCACCATATCTTCCGGAGCAATTAGCGCCCAACCCTGATAGGGAAGAATGGTTTTCATGTACCAGGTCGCCACCACCGTCTGGGCGATGGTCAGCAGCAGCAGAATGTAACGGCGGATAGAGCCGACCATACGCCACTTCTGCTCGCTCGCCTGTTGCTCTTTGGTCAGTCGCGACAGGTAGCGCGGCGGCACGTCGCGACCGCGCAGGCGATCCCAGAAGCGGCCAATCGGGTTAGTGCGCCACGGATCGGGGAACATGGAGGAGCGCTTCGCCTCGGGCATCGCCTTCAGCTGGGTGCGTCCTTCGTGGTCCTTGATCAGCTGGCCCTCCGCCAGCGAATCCGGCCAGCTATGTTCAAGGCGTGCCTGCACTGAGCCCAGCGGGCTGTCATCGTCCCGCTCATAGCGGCGATGTTCAGCATCCAGGGCTTCGTGCACGGCGCGCAGATCCGTTGTCGGCAGCGCCGCTTTCCCGTCAGCAGAAAGCGACAGCGCGTCGATATACTCAGTTGTCTTATTCATTGGCAGGTAGCTGATAGCTCCAGGTTTCACTCAGCGGCTGCTCGGCATTCACCAGCGCAGCACGCATATCGGTCGTCTTTTTCTGGTCTTTAACCTTTACGCGTAAGGTTAAACGCCATCCCTGAGTGACCGGGTTATAGCGCACAACATTTTCAACGATTTCACCGTTATCACCGATGCTGACCTGGGCAGAGACCGGGGTGTCCTGCGGCAGCTTTTTCATCTCTTCGCCGGTGAAGTCAACAATAAATGCCAGGGTGCCGTCCGGCTGGCGGATCAGGTTGGACTGTTTGACATCGCCGGTTGAGCGGCGCGTCTGCGTAACCCAGGCGTTATCCGGGGCGTGCAGCTTGTCTTCGTCGCGGCTAAAGGTGATGGTGTACTTGAAGTTCATCTCTTTACCGGCTTCCGGCAGCTGATCCGGCGTCCAGTAGGCCACGATGTTATCGTTGGTCTCATCGTTGGTTGGGATCTCAACCAGCTCGACTTTACCTTTGCCCCACTCGCCTTTTGGTGTCACCCAGGCGCTCGGACGCTGATCGTAGCGATCGTCGATATCTTCGAAGCGGCTAAACTCGCGACCACGCTGCAGCAGGCCAAAGCCCTGCGGGTTTTCCATCGCATAGCTGCTGACGGCGAGGTGTTTCGGGTTGTTAAGCGGACGCCAGATCCACTCCCCGTTGCCGGCATGCATCGAGAGGCCGTTGGAGTCATGCAGCTCCGGACGGAAGTTGGTCGCCGGTGACGGCTGGTTTGGCCCAAACAGGAACATACTGGTCAGCGGGGCGACGCCCAGCTTGCCGACCTTATCGCGCAGATAGACTTTAGACTGCACGTCCACCACGGTGTCACGTCCGGGGATCACCACAAAGCGGTAAGCGCCGGTCGCACGCGGTGAATCCAGCAGCGCGTAGATGGTCAGGCGTTTGTCGGTGGGTTTCGGACGCTCTACCCAAAATTCGCGGAAGTGCGGGAACTCTTCCCCGGACGGCAGCGCGGTGTCAATGGCAAGGCCGCGGGCGGAGAGGCCATACACCTGCCCGGCACCGATCACGCGGAAGTAGCTCGCCCCCAGCATGCTGACAATTTCATCGTTCTTGTCTTTGCTGTTGATAGGATAGAGAACCTTGAAGCCGGCGAAGCCTAAATCTTTGACCGTGTCCTTGTCGTGCTGGACGTTGCCAAAGTTGAAATAGTCCGGGCTGTATTTGATCTTATGCACCGCCGTCGCCGTCACTTCATTGACGGTCACCGGCAGGTCGAAATACATACCCTGGTGATAAAATTCAAGCTTGAATGGGGTCTTAACGTTGTTCCAGTACGCTTTATCGTGATTGAACTGAATCTGCTGATAGTCCGCATATTTCATATCGCGGAAGACAGAGGGCAGGTTGCTTTTCGGGGCTTCATAGCCTTTTGCGGCTAATGACTGTGCCTGTTTTGCTACGTCATCGATGTTAAAGGCCCAACTCGATGAGGAGTACAGGGATAACAGCACCGCTGCGCCTAACCAACGCATTTTCATCACTTGTAGATTATGTTTCATAGTAACTAAGCACTTCCCCCTTTGTGTGCTTAAATCGATCCGATCTATTTTAATGGTATTTCAGGCAATCCGACAACTTAATCCCCGCTTTGTTCGCCCGCTGGCTCAGTGGATAAGCAAATAAAAGCAACACCTTGCCAATTGCGCGTTTATCCTGGAGACAGGCCGCCACGCTTAGTGTAGGGTTGCCAACGAATGTAATCATAACTGGTCTTAGGGATAAGACGATAAGTCTGATATTGCACGGAGTGATATGAGTAAACTACCCGCACAGCGCGAATACTTTCTGGATTCCATTCGCGCCTGGCTGATGCTGTTAGGCATCCCCTTTCATATCTCATTAATCTACTCAAGCCACGTCTGGCATGTGAACAGCGCGACGCCTTCGTGGTGGCTGACCCTGTTCAACGACTTTATCCACGCTTTTCGAATGCAGGTCTTCTTTGTTATCTCCGGCTACTTCTCTTATATGCTCTATCTGCGCTACCCCTTGAAGCGCTGGTGGAAAGTACGTGTTGAGCGCGTGGGCATTCCGATGCTGACCGCTATCCCACTGTTAACGCTGCCGCAGTTTCTGATGCTGCAGCATGTTAAAGGCAAGGCCGACAGCTGGCACACCCTCTCGCTTTACGACAAGTATAATACCTTAGTATGGGATCTGGTTTCGCACCTCTGGTTTTTACTGGTGCTGGTGGTCCTGACCACCCTGGGAGTGGTGCTATTCCGTAAGCTGAAACAGGCGGTGGCGGTTAACCCGGATGCGCTGCTGGCCCAGCTCACGCTGCCTAAGTTAACGCTGCTGTTTCTGCTGCTTGGCGTACTCTATGCCGCACTCCGCCGCACCCTGCTGGTTATCTATCCCCCTATCCTCAGCGACGGCCTGTTTAATTTTGCCGTGATGCAGACCCTGTTCTACCTGCCGTTTTTTGTGCTGGGGGCGCTGACCTTTATTATGCCTAAGCTGAAGGCGCTCTTCACCACGCCATCGTGGGGCTGTACCCTGGGCGCGGCACTGGCCTTTGTGGCCTACCTGCTGAACCAGCGCTACGGCAGCGGCGATGCATGGATGTATGAGACGGAGAGCGTGATTACTATGGTAATGGGGCTATGGATGGTGAACGTAGTCTTTGCCCTGGGGCACCGGCTGCTGAACTTTCAATCCTCCCGCGTGACTTACTTCGTTAACGCATCGCTCTTTATCTACCTGGTGCACCATCCGCTGACGCTGCTCTTTGGCGCATGGATCACCCCGCATATTCAGTCGAATACGCTGGGCTTTATCTGCGGGCTGATCTTTGTAGTGGGTTGTGCCGTGGCACTTTATGAGGTGCATTTACGCATTCCGCTGCTGCGTTTTCTCTTCTCCGGCAAGCCTGAAGTCGCTAAAGCGCAGCCGAAACAGGTGCAAAACTAGTCCTAGAGGAGCCACTCCACCGGCAGCCAGGATGCTAATCGCACCAGCATCCGCTGCCAGAAGCGTGTTTTCGGCTCCTTCTTTAATACTCTCTCCTGGCCGTCCTGAGTATCGATCCAGTTGATTCGCCCCCAGCGGTCAAGGCGCAGCTCCCACGCCGCATCGCGCTGACTCTGCTGAAAACGTTTATGGATCACCTTCGCCAGCGGCTCGCTCTCGATCACAAAGCCCATCTCGGTGTTGAGCATGGCCGAACGGGGATCGAAGTTAAACGAGCCGATAAACACCTTCGCACCATCAATGCTGAACGTTTTGGCATGCAGGCTGGAGCCAGAGTTACCCGTCAGGCCGCGATCGTGAATATGCCGTCCCCCTTCACGGGTGGGTTTTAGCTCATATAAGGCTACGCCGTGGCGCAGCAGCTTTTTACGCCAGCGCGCATAGCCTGCGTGCACCACCGCAACATCGTTCGCGGCCAGCGAGTTAGTCAGGATGGCAATTTTCACCCCCTTGCGTACCATCTGTAGCAGTTGCGCTACCCCCGCACGGGTCGGGACAAAATAGGCGGAGATGATATCAATCTGCTCCTGCGGCATGCCCATCACCTTCACCAGGCGCTGCGGCAGCAGGGTATGCTCGCGCGCCCTGCCCTGTCCTTTACGCGGATCGTCGCTCAGCAGGCGCGTTTTGGCCCACAGCATAGGCAGCGTTCCCGCCTCGAGTCGGGTGGAAAACTGGGTAGTTTCAAGCTTGGAGAGGTAGCGTCGCGCCGTCTCATCGTTATACCAGGACTCAGGCACCTGAATCTTGCCGTCGATATCGTCATCTTTAATATCGAGCACTTTCTCAAGGGTGGACACCGACTGGCAGGTCCAGTAGCGTTCAAAGTCAGCGACGACGTCGCTTACCACCGGGCCAATCGCCAGCACGTCAAGATCGGAGAAGAGCGGCTGCTCCCCTGCGCCAAAGTAGGCATCGCCAATATTTCTGCCGCCGACAATGGTAACCTCCCCGTCAGCGGTGAAGCTTTTATTGTGCATGCGCCGATTCAGGCGGGCGAAGTCGGTCAGGTAACCCAGCGCCCTGAAGAGGCGAAACGAGAAAGGATTAAACAGACGAACATCGATATTGGCATGAGCATTGAGCTTACGAAGAATATCGTCCAGTCCCTGGGTGTTGTTATCATCCAGCAGCAGACGGATCGTCACACCGCGCCGGGCTGCCTTCAGGAGCTGGGACAGCAGTAGCCGCCCGGACATATCGTCTTCCCAGATATAGTACTGGATATCCAGGGTGCGCTCGGCCATCTCGATCAGCCGGTAGCGTGCGGCAAAAGCGTCCAGGCTGTTGTCCAGTGCCAGAATGCCGCATTCGTTGGGATGGGCCGCACAGGCCGGGGCGATAGCGCGCCCCAGCCGCGTATTATGCGTCTGGTTCGTCACCCTGCTGGGTGAGTAGTCGTTGATAAAGCCGGGCATTTTCATCGTCATAACAGACAAAGTATACCTGACCAATCGACGGATGCCGGGTTAGATAATCCGAAACCGTAGCGACAGCAATCTCCGCTGCGGCGGGTTTCGGAAAGCCATAGATGCCGGTGCTGATTGCCGGAAACGCTACCGAATGGTAGCCATTGGCATCGGCCAGCTTCAGGCTATTACGGTAGGCATCCTCCAGCAGGCGCTGTTCATGCTCCTCGCCGCCGCGCCAGATCGGCCCCACGGTATGAATTACCGCCTTCGCCGGCAGCGCTCCGGCAAGCGTAATGACGGCATGGCCGGGCGGACATTCGCCCTGCTGCTCCCGCACGGCTTTACATGCGGCAAGCAGCGCTGGCCCGGCAGCACGGTGAATAGCGCCATCGACGCCGCCCCCGCCCATTAAGGAGGGGTTAGCCGCATTAACAATGACATCGACCTGTAACCGGGTGATGTCACCCTGAATAACCTCCATACGCGATTGCATATTTGCCTCTCTTATCTTATCGCTTTCAACTAAGTGTATAGCAGGGTGTGGCAGGCGGGAGAAATTACGCGGCGTTAGGCCAGACGGTATAGCGGTACAGTAGATTGATTTCACTCTGGATATTGCTGCGTTACTGCTCAGCTGGCCACTGCTGCACGAGGTGCAGGGTATCGCCGTCGGTAACCGTAACAACCACTTTGACCGTATCTTTAGGCGAGATGTTCATGCTCAGGCGTGCAAGTTTAGTTGGCTGGTTAGCGTGTAGGGTCAGAGTCTTTCGCTGTTGGGTATTACTTTGTCCGCTTACGCCTGCGTGAACGGTGAGGATCTGGATCTGGCATACGCAGGGCTGGGACAGGACAACCTGTGGCGTGATGGTGTAGATATCCTGCTGGCGCTCGGTCAGAAAGGTAATCTGGCTGGCCATTGCGGCCACCAGGAGCAAAGTATGCATAGCGACCTCCTGATAAAAAAACAGGGCCGAAGCCCTGTTTTTTCGTACTGGTTATAATTAGTACTGGTTAGCCGTTGCGTTGTTGCCGTAGCCAACCTGACGTACTTCTACGTAAGACTGAGACGCAGTCTGGTTAACCAGCGCGCCGTTAGCGGTACCGTACTGGCGTACGTCGATATCAGAGTGGCGGCTATTCCACTGGTCGATAGTAGCATTGTTACGAGAACCGTTCTGAGACAGGGTGATTGAGCTGTCATCAGAACCCTGGCCTACGTCTGCGGCGTTACGTGAGCCATGCTGAGTCACGGTCAGATCGGAGTCACGAGCATCGGTCTGCAGAGCCAGTGCGGAGTTATTGCTACCGTACTGGAAAATGCTTAATTCAGAGTTCGGGCCGCCGTAGTGGCCACCACCATATTGACCAACGGAACCTGCGAAAGCGCTGCCTGAAATAACGATCGCTGCCAATGCTGCCACTTTAATGAATTTCATGGTAAACTCCCATCGGATTGATATATTTGATTCACAATGGATTTAGCGTTGAATAACGCGAATAGCCATTTGTGATTGCCTCTGCACTACAACTGCCGTTTTTTGCGTACCGTACTGAGTAATATTCGCTTTGTTACCCGAGCCTTTCTGAATAATCATTGCGGTATTACCGTATGCACCCTGCGTTATACTCGCGTCGTTAGCACTGCCCGACTGATCGATATACGCAAAGTTATAGGCTCCTGCCTGATCAATCTTTGCCCGGTTATTCGCCCCCTCCTGGGAGATAACAGCGTGCATTTTAGATCCATCCTGACGTAGCTGGGCGCTATTATTGGTACCGTCCTGGCCAATTATCGCAGCCTGATTGTAAGACGTTTTACTCAATTCATTTACCGCGAAGTTATATTCCGATACAGCCAGATCATAACTTGACGCGGCGGCTATCCCAGGCGCACCCAGCATTGTTAACACCATAATCAACATTCTGTTTTTCATGTTGTCACCTGGACCTGGATTATTCTTACTGATGAATATTATGCCCCGCTGCAATTAACGCATTTTTACATCCGTTAACGCTGCGTTACGGAAAAGAGTATGTGACGGTAGAAATTAATAATATCTCACCCGCCAGTGGTATTTTTATCTATATGTTCACCTTAAAGTGCTAACGTCCTAAAAAACAGGCGGATGATGCATAGAATAAATTCTGCGGTAGCGGTTTGGTACAGGTTTGAGCGTTATAACAACCGACGCTGAGTTATGCCTTGATAGCAGCCACATACGGGTAGGCGTAATTTTTTTGTGGTTTTGCGATCACCAAAGCAACTTTTCTTTGTCTTTCACTGCGTTCGATAACGCCCGTTCATAAAATTTAACTGCATAAAAAAATAAAAATGTTAAGACTTTGGATATATCTTATTTAAAAACAACACCTTAAAATAATTTGTATGATTTTTAAATGTGATGCAAAAGTATTAACTTGTACAACTTTTCCATGAAATTTAAACATCAAAGAAGGCGACATATTACATTTTAAAATTTACTTTTACATTTTGTTACATGTTTAACACTTGATTTAAGATTCGTAATGGCTAGATTGAAATCAGCAGTATGTTTGAGTTTTTGTTAAATTTTGCCCATAGGGCTCACTCTTATTGATTACACACAGCAGTGCCACATCTGTCCGTACTTCTGGATACCCAGTAATACCTGGGGAAAAAGACAGGTGTACCAAACTAGCGGGGTTTATTATGTTTAATGAAGTCCAGAGTTTTCAAAGTCAATCTATTCTTTTGATTACTAAGCCTTCTCTACAGGCTGCAGCTTTGCTACAGCATCTGAAGCAGTCTCTCTCTCTTTCCGGGAAAGTGCATAATATTCAACGCTCTCTGGATGATATATCGCCCGGAAGCGTGATTCTGTTCGACATGATGGAGGCAGATAAAAAGCTGATCCATTACTGGCAGGACAATTTAGGCAGGAAAAACAACGCAGTTAAGCTGCTATTGCTGAATACGCCAGACGAATACCCGTTCCGTGACATAGAGAGCTGGCCGCACATCAATGGCGTTTTCTATGTGACGGAAGATCAGTCCCGGGTTGTTGACGGCCTGCTCAGCGTACAGCGCGGCGAGTGCTACTTCTCCCAGAAGCTGGCCAGCTACCTCATTACCCACTCCGGAAACTACCGTTACAACAGCTCCGAAGCCGCGCTGCTCACGCACCGGGAGAAGGAGATCCTTAATAAGCTGCGTATTGGTGCCTCGAATAACGAGATCGCCCGCTCGCTGTTTATTAGCGAAAACACAGTCAAAACCCATCTTTATAATCTTTTCAAGAAGATATCAGTAAAAAATCGTACACAGGCGGTCTCCTGGGCTAACGATAACCTCAGGCGATAATCCCATGAAACGGTTCGTTGCATGGTTTGCAGCCGCAGGTCTTCTGCTGGCTGCCGGGAACCTGCGCGCTGTCGAAGTGGAAGTTCCCGGGTTGTTGACCGATCGTACGGTCTCTTCTGTTGGACACGATTTTTATCGTGCTTTTAGTGATAAATGGGAAAGCAGTTATACAGGGAACCTGAGCATCAATGAACGTCCCAGCGCACGGTGGGGAAGTTGGATAACTATTACGGTCAATCAGGACGTAATATTCCAGACATTTTTATTCCCTACTAAACGCGACTTTGACAACAACGTCAACGCCGCGATAGCGCAAACCCAGGAAGCACTGGATCGCCGGCAGATCGATCAAGCTTTGCTTGGTACTGGCGATTTAGCGCGAGATGAATTCTAAAACACGATAAATTTCTTTCGGAGGCTCACATGCGTATTGCCTGTGCCGTAGTCACGCTTTTGCTTGTCTCGCCGTCAATATGGGCTGGAAATATGACTTTTCAGTTCCGCAACCCTAACTTTGGTGGCAACCCCAATAACGGCGCGTTTTTATTGAATAGCGCCCAGGCGCAAAACTCTTATAAAGATCCAGACTATGACGATACTTATGGAATAGAAACACCCTCAGCGCTGGATAATTTTACCCAGGCTATTCAGTCGCAGGTATTAGGAGGATTACTGACTAACATCAATACCGGGAAACCGGGAAGAATGATCACCAGTGATTTTATTGTTGATATCGCGAATAACGATGGGCAGCTTCAGCTCAACGTCACCGATCGAAAAACCGGAAAAACATCCACTATAGAGGTGTCGGGTTTACAGAGTGGTTCAACCGACTTTTAAAGCACAGCAATCGTTCTTACAGGAATAATAATTATGCAGCGCTTACTCACCATGCTGGCTGTCTTTTTACTCAGCGGATGCTTAACGGCTCCACCGAAAGAAGCAGCTAAACCAACATTAATGCCTCGGGCCCAAAGCTATAAAGATTTAACCCATCTGCCGATGCCAACCGGTAAGATATTTGTCTCTGTATATAATATCCAGGATGAAACCGGACAGTTTAAAGCCTATCCGGCCAGTAACTTCTCTACCGCCGTTCCGCAGAGCGCCACGTCTATGCTGGTTACGGCACTGAAGGATTCGCGCTGGTTTATTCCACTCGAGCGTCAGGGGCTACAGAACCTGCTTAACGAGCGGAAGATCATCCGTGCGGCACAGGAGAACGGCACGGTGGCGATTAACAACCGCTTCCCGCTCCAGTCGCTGACCGCAGCTAACGTCATGGTTGAAGGCTCGATTATCGGCTATGAGAGCAACGTGAAGTCTGGTGGGGTTGGCGCACGTTACTTTGGCATCGGAGGTGATACCCAGTACCAGCTCGATCAGGTCGCGGTTAACCTGCGCGTGGTCAACGTGAGCACCGGGGAGATCCTGTCGTCGGTTAACACCAGCAAGACGATCCTCTCCTATGAGGTGCAGGCCGGAGTGTTCCGCTTCATCGATTATCAGAGATTGCTGGAGGGTGAAATCGGCTATACCGCAAACGAGCCGGTCATGCTGTGCCTGATGTCGGCTATTGAAACCGGGGTGATCTTCTTGATCAACGATGGGATCGATCGCGGGCTGTGGGATCTGCAAAACAAGGCAGAGAGCGAAGACTCAATTCTGGTGAAATATCGCCATATGGCGACGCCACCCGAGTCGTAATCGCGCCTGAGCAACATCGAAGCGTGGCGGACTACTCCGCCACGCTTTTTTTTGTGCTGTCACTTGCCGCTCTCTCGCGCCACGCAGCCAGCCACAGGCCGCTGTTCTTCATGGCATAGCCAAACAGTAACCCAACCGCCAGCGACGGAACAACGATTCGCCAGTCGCCCTGCCCGGCAAAGGTGGCACACGCGCCGATAAAGGTACCGGGAACAAACGAGAGCAGCAGATTTTTTGCCTGAATGCACATCAGAAAGGCCACAACGCCGGTAAGCAGGTAGCTGACGATGTTCAGATGCGGGCTTAATGCGCTGCCGTAGATAATCACCTCAGCCCAGGCTACGCCGCTCATTAGCGTAAAAGCGGAGATCAACAGCCCTTTTACCCCACCCTGCGGGCAGGCGAAATAGGCCGTACAGCCAAGGAAACCGGCCCAGCTCAGCAGGCCCAGTGTGACAGCAACCCAGCCCCAGAGGCCAGAGAGAATGCCGGTCGTTATCGCAATTGAGAAGAGTATGTTCATGGCGCGCATCTTAGCAGAAGCAAGCCATTGAAATGAGATCGCCCGCACGTTATTTGCAAGCGAGCGATCAGTGTTGCATGATTATTGTGATCTACATCATCTTATTCTGCGGACTCTTCTTCAAGCTCATCCCACATGGCTGCGATAGCATCTCGGGTGAGCAATGCCATAGTGCGCCAGAAAGGCGTCACCGCATGGGCTTCGACTTTCCCCAGAAACGTTCCGCACCAGGGCAGCAGGTAATCGGCAAACAGCGTCTCCAGGGCCTCACTCTCATCCGCCGCCGCGTTATCCTCCAGCCAGGAGGCCGCCAGCAGCAGGGTGCCAACGTGATCGGCAGGCGCATCGGTCAGCGGCATACCTCGGGCGGATAAGAACGCCCGTACTTCTTCCTCGTTTGCCCCCGCCTGCCACGCGCTGCGATACGGCGCAACGCTGCACTCATTGCCAACGAACAGGGCCTGGTAATCCGAGGCGAGGGCTGGATCGTCAACGCTCTTCTGCAGTCGGGCCAGCAGCTCGTCCTGCTCCAGCGGCCAGTTAGCGGCCAGCTTGCCTTCGCGGATCAGCGTATAGAGCGGGGCCAAAACCGGATCCTCTGGCTGGCGGTAGTAGAGTGAGCCAAGCACGCGGCAGAGGATTGAAAACTCGTTCATTATGGGTTCCGTCAAAAATTAAAGTTCAGCAAATTCGGCAATCGGCGGCATCCCGCGCGATTCAAGGAAGTTTAACAGGCGGCGCGGCGAGACGTTCAGGATCCGATCTTCCGGAAAATCGACCTCATCCAGCACCTTACGACACTCGGTAAAATCACCCAGCGAAAAGGCGGTGTGGGAGTCGGATCCGAGCGCCACCCAGCCCCCGGCGTCACGCACGGCGGCGGCGATAGCCCGGCAGTTCGCCTCGCTACCCTTGCGCGAGTGGAGGAAGGAGGAGTTATTGATCTCCAGGGCGACATTATACTTCGCTGCCGCTGCGGCAATTGCCGGAATATCAACAGGATATTTTGGATTCCCTGGATGGCTAATGATATGCACGTTGCCGCTGGCCATGGTGGCAATCATCGCCTCGGTATGGGTGTCCCGATCCTGCGGGGCGAACACAGGCTCATGGAAGCCAGCGATAATCAGATCAAGGGCGGGCAGCATCGGCCCGGTGCAGTCAATCTCACCGGCGGTATTTTTGATGTTGGCCTCAATACCGCGCAGGATCCCTACCCCATCCACCAGCCGCGGCCAGATTCGCATATTCACGAAGTGCCAGTAGTGCGGCGCATCGGCCATATCGGGGCCGTGATCGGTGATAGCAAACAGCTTAAGGCCTTTGCTTTTGGCGATCGCGATATAGTCGTGGAGGGTGCTGTAAGCGTGGGTGCTGGCAACGGTATGCATATGCAGGTCAACGGGGTACATGACGCTCTCCTCTGTTAATGATGCTCAAGGATAACAGGAATCGTTACCCTTTTTAATGAAATCCCGGTGCTAGTAGCCGCGCGTCCGGTCAACCTGCCCGGTTACCGGCTCGCCCTGCTCCAGCCGGGTGATAGTACGGGCGATATAGTCGATAGCCTCGTTAGGTCGCGTTACGGCAGCAACGTGTGGGGTCATCGCTACGCGTGGATGCGCCCACAGCGGGCTGCTGGCCGGAAGCGGCTCTTTGCTAAAGACGTCCAGCATGACTCTTTTTAGCTTACCGCTCTCCAGCGCCTTGAGAAGATCGTCCTCAACCACATGTACGCCGCGCGCGAGGTTGAGCAGGTAAGCGTTATCTGCCAGCTGGTTTAGCAGCGCCAGGTTAATAATGCCCCGGGTTTCGGGGGTATTGGGCAGCAGGTTAATCAAAACGCGGGTTCCATTCAGGAAATCGCCCAGCTCGGTTGCGCCGGCAAAGCTTTTAACGCCGGGCCAGGATTTGCGGCTACGACTCCAGCAGCGCAGCGGGAAGCCCCATGCCTGAAGGCTTTCAGCTACCTTCGACCCCAGCACGCCTGCGCCAAGGATGCCGATAGTAAAGTCTTCGCGCTGATACTCATCCAGCTCCTGCCAACGAGCCTGCTGTTTTTGCGCCTGATAATCATCAAAGCGGCGGAACCAGTGCAGCACCTGGCTCACGGCATACTCCTGCATCTGCAAGGCCATACCGGTATCTTCGAGGCGGAACAGCGGAATGGATTCAGGCAGCATATCTGGATGGGCGTTCAGCTGACTCAGGATGGAATCAACGCCAGCGCCGAGGGCAAACACGGCTTTCAGGCTGCGGCCCTGCAGCATTTCCACGGGAGGATGCCAGACCAGCGCATAGTCGGCGGGTTCGTTATCGCCCGGCTTCCATTCACGGATCCGGGCATGAGGCAGTGCCTGGGAGAGTTTTTCCAGCCAAAATTGCGTATCGAAGGATGGGTGAGAGAAGATGATATCCATACTGACTCCAGATGCGATCGTGCTTTGGTTTAGTTGAATTGTTATCTATTGATGAGGATAACAAATTTGTTTCGGGCACAGGGATAAAGGTTACTGATGATAAAAAAGTCAGTTCCTGAATATTTAGAAAGCACGTTGCTTGAAGTTTGTCTAAACGCGCTAAATTATTGAAAAAGAGGATTGACGGTGGGAGCGGATTTCCCTACATTAGCGCCGTCCCAGCGATGCTGGGAAGACAATATGGTGAGGTGTCCGAGTGGCTGAAGGAGCACGCCTGGAAAGTGTGTA
>DAMBQR010000034.1:0-49595 GCA_032055545.1 Pseudescherichia sp.
CTGGAAACGATGCCCAGGCCAGTAATCACTGCACGTTTCATTCAATACCTCTGTCATTCGCACTATATTAAGATTCGATTCGCAAGATAGCGTACAGTTGTACGCCGAACAAGTCCGATCAGCGAATTTCTGGAGAAATTTGCGCCAGCGGACCGACATCGTTAAGATCGTGCCACCGCCTGCCACACGAGTAACTTACGTGAAACAAACCGCTATACAACCTGCCAACCTCGAATTTAACGCTGAGGGTACACCTGTTTCCCGAGATTTCGACGACGTCTACTTCTCTAATGATAACGGACTTGAGGAGACGCGCTACGTTTTCCTCGGTGGCAATCAGCTCAGCACGCGTTTTCCGTTACATCCACGCCCGCTTTTCATCGTCGCCGAGAGCGGATTCGGTACCGGGCTGAACTTTCTCACGCTGTGGCAGGCGTTTGATGCCTATTTGCTTGCCCATCCGCAGGCTACGCTGCAAAGATTACACTTCATCAGTTTCGAAAAATTTCCGCTCAAGGCGGTGGATCTCGCCCAGGCGCACCGGCACTGGCCCGAGCTGGCCCCGTGGGCTGAGCAGCTCCAGGCGCAGTGGCCGCAGGCTATACCGGGCTGTCATCGTCTGCTGCTGGCGGGCGGGCGCGTCACGCTCGATCTCTGGTTTGGCGATATCAATACTTTAACCGAAGCGCTGGATGATTCCCTCAACCAGAAGGTTGATGCCTGGTTTCTCGACGGCTTCGCCCCGGCGAAAAATCCGGATATGTGGACGCCGTCGCTGTTCAATGCCATGGCCCGTCTGGCGCGTCCCGGTGGCACGCTCGCGACCTTTACCTCCGCCGGCTTTGTTCGCCGGGGATTGCAGGAGGCGGGCTTCACTATGCAAAAAAGAAAAGGGTTTGGCCGCAAGCGTGAGATGCTGATCGGTGAAATGCAGCAGACGCTCGGCACCCCACCCCGCGCGCCATGGTTTGCCCGTACCCCGGCGGCGGGCCAGGAGGCAGCGATTATCGGCGGCGGCATCGCCAGCGCCCTGCTCTCTCTGGCCCTGCTGCGCCGGGGCTGGCAGGTGACGCTCTACTGTGCCGACGATGCGCCCGCTCAGGGAGCGTCCGGCAATCGTCAGGGGGCGCTCTACCCGCTGCTGAGCGCGCACGATCCGGCCCTGGCCCGCTTCTTCCCTGCCGCCTTTACCTTCGCCCGCCGGCTCTATGACGCCCTGCCGGTGGCATTCGACCACGACTGGTGCGGCGTTACCCAGCTTGCCTGGGACGAGAAGAGCCAGCAGAAGATTGCCCAGATGCTTAGCCTGGAACTTCCTCCCGAGGTGGCCGTGGCGGTGGATGCCGAAGCGGTTAACGCCACAACCGGGGTGGAGACCGGCTGCGGCGGCATTCAGTATCCGGCAGGCGGCTGGCTCTGCCCGGCCCAGCTCACCGCCGCCGCGCTGGCGCTGGCGGTGTCTCAGGGGCTGCGGGTGCAATATCAATCCGAGGTTGAAGATCTCACCGCCACGGAGAGTGGCTGGCGACTGGCGTTTGTCGATGGTAAAAGCGCCTGCCATCAGACGGTGGTGCTGGCCAACGGCCATCGGGTTAATCAGTTTACCCAGACCGGGAACCTTCCGGTCTACGCTGTTGGCGGTCAGGTGAGCCATATCCCTTCTCGTCCCGGCCTGTCGGCGCTGCGCCAGGTGCTGTGCTATGACGGCTACCTGACGCCGCAGAATCCCGCTAACGGCGAGCACTGTATTGGCGCGAGCTACCATCGTGGCCAGCAGGCGCCGGGCTACAGCGAAGACGATCAGCAGCACAACCGCCAGCGGTTAATCGACTGCTTCCCGGAAGCGGAGTGGGCAAAAGAGGTAGACGTCAGCGGAAAATCAGCGCGCTGTGGCGTGCGCTGTGCAACGCGGGATCATCTGCCAATGGTCGGCAACGTCGCCGACTATGAGGCCACCCTGGAGAACTATGCCGATCTGGCGGAGCATCAGGCGAGCGCTATTTCGGCCCCGGTGCATGTAGGGCTGTATATGCTCGGCGCGCTGGGTTCACGCGGGCTATGCAGCGCCCCGCTGGCGGCAGAGATCCTGGCGGCGCAGATGAGCGACGAGCCGATACCGCTGGAGGGTGAGACCCTGGCGGCGCTGAATCCAAATCGTCTGTGGGTGAGAAAGCTACTGAAGGGTAAGGCGGTGAAGTAGGCGTAACGATGGTTCGCCGGGCGGCACTGCGTTTGCCCGGCCTACGGTGGCTCGGTGCCATTTGTAGGCCCGGTAAGCGTAGCGCCACCGGGCGTGAACGCAGCTTAGGCTTTGGCCTGCTGGTAGAGCCTCTCCCACATCTCCAGCACCAGCACCTGATCGCGCGGAGAGAGTTCGCCGCCCTGAATCGCCTGCTCGAGGCTGGAGGTCACCTGGGCGTAGACCGCCTGCGGGGAGTGATCGTCACCGTTTTCCAGCACGGCAACGGCCAGCGTCAGGTGGCCGCTCAGGTAACCGCTGGCGAAAAGCTCATCGTCACTGGCGTGCTCAACCATGTCATCAATTAACGCCAGAATGCGTGATTCAAATTCCGCGATCATCTTCTTTCCTCTTTAAAAAACCGTGCCGCTAGTTCAGATCTTCCGGCCACGGGAACTGGTCTGCCGTTAAGGACGGCGTGTGATAATAATCCTGTAGTGCTTTGATAAACCGCGCCGGACGTTCGGGGATCCCCTGCTCCAGCCAGCTCATCACCTGGGCATGCACCCGGCGCTGGAAGGCGACGCGATCCGGCTCGACGTCGCCTTCGAGGTTGTCGCAGCTGACGTTAAATGGAAAACCCGCCGCCACGCAGAAGAGCCATTCAAAGGACTGGGGCTTCACCTCAACGTCTTCAAACTGCCCCTGGGTGGCGGCATCGCGGCCGTCCGGGCAGTACCAGTAGCCGAAGTCCACTAGCTCCCGGCGTGCCTTACCGGCGACGCACCAGTGAGAGATCTCATGCAGGGCACTGGCATAAAAGCCGTGGGCAAAAACGATCCGGTGATAGTCAACCTCGTCATCGGCCGGAAGGTAAATAGGCTCGTCGTCGCCCTTTACCAGGCGCGTATTAAAATCGTTAGCAAAGCAGCCGTTAAAGATCTCAATCAGCTGTTCGTAGCGGTGTGTCGTACTGCTCATGCGTGTATCCCCACCCACTGGAGGATCTCCTGTCCGTGACTGTCAAAAAGAAGCTTGGCGCTCATCACCGCCGAGACGATAACGATCATCGGGCGGATCAGCTTCTGACCTTTACTCAGCACCAGCCGCGAGCCGAGGCGCGCGCCGATAAACTGTCCGGCAAGCATCACAAAGCCGGTGGCCCACACCACCTTGCCGCCGATGATAAACAGCAGCAGGCCGCCGATATTCGAGGTGGCGTTAAGTACCTTGGCGTGCGCGGTGGATTTCGCCAGGTTGTAGCCGCAGAGGGTCACGAATGCGAGGGCGTAAAACGACCCTGCGCCGGGACCAAAGAAGCCGTCGTAGAAGCCCACGCAGCCGCCAGCGACCAGCGCAAACGGCAGACCATAGAGACGACGCTGGCGATCCTCTTCCCCCAGCTTCGGCATCAGCAAAAAGTAGAGGCCGATACCGATGATCAGCAGGGGCAGGATTTGGCGCAGTATGTCGGACTGAACATGCTGTACCAGCAGCGCCCCCGTGGTCGAGCCGATAAAGGTCATCAGAATATTGAGCTTCTGATCGCCGATCTTCACTACCCCACGGCGGAGAAAGTAGAGCGTGGATGAGATAGAGCCGCCGCAGGCCTGCAGCTTATTGGTCGCCAGCGCCTGGGCCGGCGTCATGCCCGCCGCCAGCAGCGCCGGGACGGTCAATAAGCCGCCGCCACCTGCGAGAGCATCAATAAACCCGGCCAGCAGGGCGATGAAAAACAGCACCGCCAGCAGCAGCGGAGAGACCAAAAAGAGTTCGCTAAAATTTTCCATTAAAGTACATGCTCGTCCAGTAGCGCCTGGCAGGAAGGCGGCAACGGCGGCGGTGTCTTCTTCTCAGGCTTTGTTGAGGCAGGCTTAGGTGGCTCGAACCAGCTTTGCAGCTCTGCACCGCAGCCGTCACCCGGCGGCGGCAGAGGTTGATCGACGCACTCCAGGCTATCTGCCGGGCAGCGCAGACGCACATGCATATGCGCCCGGTGCTGGAACCACGGACGCACCTTGCGCAGCCAGTCGCGGTCGGTTCCCGCGTCTTCGCAGAGCCGCTGCTTAATGGCCGGGTTAACAAAGATGCGCGTCACGTCGTTATCTTCCGCGGCCAGCTTAATCAGATGGTTGATTTCCGGCTGCCACAGGGAGGAGACGACACGCTTGCCGTCCTGGGAGACCAGATCCAGCGCCTGGGGCTTCAGCAGCTGCGCCGCGCTCCAGCGCGTTTTCGGCAGCTGCAAGAAGATATCGACGTCCAACCCGGTCTGGTGGCTGGCGTGGCCGCCGTTAAAGCGCCCACCGGCGGGCATGCCCATATCCCCGATCAGCACTGTTCCGAGATTGAGATTATGCACCCGGCCGCTGAGGCGCTGAATAAACTGCACCAGGTCGGGGTGACCAAAGTAGCGGCGCTGATCGGTGCGCATCACCTGATAGGTATCGGACTGAAGGGGCAGCCCGCTTGCGCCGACGATACAGCCGTTAGAGAAGGCGCCCACCGACTGCGCGCTACCGGCAATCGGCTGGGTGATTTTCTGCCACGGCGTTGCGGCGAGCGTGGCATGGCTGGCGAGCACCGCCAGCAGCGCAATGAGCGTTTTTTTCATCGTTTACCAGCGTGGGATGGTTGTTGTCACGTCCGCGTTCTGCGCCCGCTGGCGCATGAAGTGATCCATCAGGACAATCGCCAGCATCGCTTCGGCAATCGGTACAGCACGAATGCCCACGCAAGGATCGTGACGACCTTTGGTGATCATCTCCACCTCTTCCCCGGTGCGGTTGATGGTTTTCCCCGGCACGGTAATGCTGGAGGTCGGCTTCAGGGCGATATTGGCAACAATCTGCTGACCGCTGCTGATGCCGCCGAGAATGCCGCCCGCATGGTTGCTGGTGAAGCCCGCGTGGGTAATTTCGTCACGGTTTTCGCTGCCGCGCAGGGCTACCGATGCAAAGCCTTCGCCAATCTCCACGCCTTTAACGGCGTTGATGCTCATCAGCGCGTGAGCAATATCAGCGTCCAGACGGTCAAACACCGGCTCGCCCAGTCCCGGCGGCACGCCGTCGGCGACCACGGTGATCTTCGCCCCAATGGAGTCGCCCTCTTTTTTCAGAGCGCGCATCAGCTCGTCAAGAGCGTCAATCTTGTCCGGATCCGGACAGAAGAATGGGTTCTGCTCAACCTGGTCCCAGGCTTTGATCGCCAGCGGGATATCGCCCATCTGGGTCAGGCAGCCGCGGATGGTAATGCCAAACTTCTCCGCGAGGAACTTTTTAGCGATCGCCCCCGCTGCTACGCGCATGGCGGTTTCACGCGCCGACGAGCGGCCACCGCCCCGGTAGTCGCGCAGGCCATATTTCTGCTCGTAGGTGTAGTCAGCGTGGCCCGGGCGGAAGACGTCCTTGATGGCGCTGTAGTCCTGCGAGCGCTGGTCGGTGTTCTCAATTAGCAGGCCAATGCTGGTACCGGTGGTCACCCCGTCAAACACGCCGGAGAGGATCTTCACCTGGTCCGGCTCGCGGCGCTGGGTGGTATAGCGTGAGGTGCCCGGACGGCGGCGATCCAGATCGTGCTGCAGATCGGCTTCGCTCAGGGCGATCCCCGGTGGTACGCCGTCAACAATGCAGCCGAGCGCCAGGCCATGTGACTCCCCGAAGGTGGTCACGCGAAAGAGTTGTCCAATACTGTTTCCTGCCATCACGGCTCCACTGTCGTTATGTAACTATGTATTATGGTTTTATTAATCTTTGTAGATGCTGAAGTGCTCCCGGGCCGCCAGCAGCTGAGCTTTGGTCAGCATAAACACGCCGTCGCCGCCGTTATCGAACTCAAGCCAGGTAAAGGGCACCTCAGGATACTGCTCTATCAGATGTACCATGCTGTTGCCGACTTCACAAATCAGCACGCCGTCGTCGGTGAGATAGTCCGGCGCGCAGGCCAGAATGCGGCGCGTCAGCTTCAGACCGTCGCTGCCGGAGGCCAGGCCCAGCTCAGGCTCGTGGCGATACTCGTTCGGCAGATCTGACATATCCTCTTCATCCACGTAGGGCGGATTGGTGACGATCAGATCGTACTGCACCTGAGGCAGATCGCGGAACAGATCGGAGCGGATAGGCGTCACGTTATGGATCAGACCGTGCTCTTCAATATTGTGCTCGGCCACGGCCAGCGCTTCAGTAGAGATATCCACGGCGTCCACTTCCGCTTCCGGGAACTCGTAGGCACAGGCGATGGCGATGCAGCCGCTGCCGGTGCACATATCCAGAATATGCTGCGGCTGGTGATTGATGATGCCGGCAAAGCGGCTGGTGATTAATTCACCGATAGGCGAACGGGGCACCAGCACGCGCTCGTCAACGTAGAACTCGTGGCCGCAGAACCAGGCCTTGTTGGTCAGGTAGGCGACCGGGATGCGCTCGTTGACACGGCGGATCACGCGCTCAACGATACGGTGACGCTCGCTGGAGGTCAGACGTGCGCTGCGCATATCTTCCGGAATATCCAGCGGCAGGTAGAGGGTCGGTAGCACCAGCTGCACCGCTTCATCCCACGGATTGTCGGTACCGTGCCCGTACCAGATGTTTGCCGCGCTGAATCGGCTGACCGACCAACGTAACATGTCCTGAATGGTGTGCAGCTCACTCACTGCTTCATCGACAAATATTTTATCCACGCTATCCTCCGGGACATGCCTTGCTATAAATTCGGCGGCTAGTTTGCCATGAAGACGCCGATAAATCAGCATTCTCGCGCACAGCCAGCCGGAAAAAAGCATTTTGCCTGAACACAGAGTGCGACGAGTCGGGTAAACTGAAAAAAATCAGAAATGAGATGAATGAATGAAGAAGAAAACATCGCTTAGCGAGGGGGATCAGGCGCTGTTCCGCCAGTTGATGACCGGCACGCGCCAGATCAAACAAGATACAATTGTGCACCGCCCCCTACGCAAGAAGGTCAGCGACGTGCCGGTAAAACGACTGCTTCAGGAGCAGGCCGACGCCAGCCACTACTTTTCTGACGAATTTCAGCCGCTGCTTAACACCGATGGGCCGGTGAAGTACGTTCGCCCGGACGTGAGCCACTTCGAAGTAAAGAAGATGCGCCGGGGAGACTACTCGCCGGAGCTGTTTCTTGATCTGCATGGCTTAACCCAGCAGCAGGCCAAGCAGGAGCTGGGAGCGCTGATCGCCGCCTGCCGCCGGGAGCATGTTTTCTGCGCCTGCGTAATGCATGGTCATGGGAAGCACGTTCTGAAGCAGCAGACGCCGCTGTGGCTGGCGCAGCATCCCCACGTGATGGCTTTCCACCAGGCACCGAAAGAGTACGGCGGCGATGCGGCGCTGCTGGTCTTAATCGAGGTAGAAGAGTGGCAGCCGCCTGAGCTGCCGTGATGCCAGAAATGACAAGAGCCGCATAAGCGGCTCTTAAGCAACGGCCTGGCGGGGTTAAATCGCCTTAGCCATTTTCAGGTTGCAGGGGCTAACCTGCCAGTTAAAGGTCCCTTTTCCTTCGCCATCCAGCGTCACGCTGGCAATCGCAGAGGTCAGGAACATCGGCGGCGCCTCTTCCGGGCAGAGCTCGGAAACCAGGTAGCCCACCAGCGGCAGGTGAGAGATCACCAGCACCGAGGAGACGCCTTTGCTGGCCAGCGCCTGAAGATAGTCGCCAACCAGAGCCACGTCGCCGCCGGGCGTTAACTCAGGCAGTACATCTACGCTGTCCGGCAGGTTCATACACTCCCCTACCTTCTCCAGCGTCTGTTCAGCGCGCAGAAACGGACTCACCAGCACACGCTCAACGTTTACTTTTTGCCCTTCTAACCAGGTTGCCATTTGACGAGACTCATCACAGCCACACAGGGTTAAAGGACGTACCGAGTCACTGGCTGCTTCAAGAGCAGCGTCGCCGTGACGCATGATAAAAACTTGCATATTGCACCGCTTTTGTTAACCAGAAGCACCGGTATCACCCGAACAGAACAGCGTAAACGCGTCGGGAGATAGCAGTGGCCGGGCATTGTGCCTTATCCATTCGTCGAATGAAACGCTGTGTTTTACCTTAACGGCGTAACTCTCGTCAATCTCTGTTTAGAAATCGAGCAACACAGGCTCACCTAACGCCAGATTTACCCTTACCAGACCTTAACTTACCCGATCGGCGTCCTCCTGCGACCAGAACGTGGTGCCGTGCTGCGCCATGTGTAACAAAATCTCACAGGGCGTAAACCGCTCCCCGTACTGAGCGGCTAAACGCTGCAGGGTGGCAACCACGTTATCCGCCCCGAGGCGATCCATGTAGCGGAACGGCCCGCCTAAAAACGGCGGAAAACCGATGCCAAACACCGCACCGATATCGCCATCGCGCACGCTTCTGATGACCTTCTCATCTATACAGCGTGCAGCTTCATTAAGCATCATCATTACGCAGCGTTCAGCGACCTGGGCCTCGGTTAAACGCCCGCTGCCTGCTGTACCCACCAGCGAATAGATCGCCGGATCCACCTGTTTCTTGCTTGTACGCCCTTTTGAGTCATAAAGATAGAAACCGCGGCCATTTTTTCTGCCTTTGCGATCGTCGTTCAAAATCGCCGTTACGACATTTGCCGGCGGTGAAAAACGATCCCCGTAAGCCGCTTCGAGCACAGGAATAATTTTAGTGCCGGTATCGATTCCCACCTCATCCAAAAGTTGGATCGGGCCAACCGGGAAACCAAACTTGACCAGCGCGTTATCGATATGTTCTACGCGCTCGCCCTCGGTCAGCATGCGCATTGCTTCGTTGATATAGGGGGCAAGGATACGGTTAACATAGAATCCGGCCTTGTCCGCCACTACGATGGGCGTCTTCCCCTGCTTTTTCGCCAGCTTTACCGTGGTGGCAATGGTTTGCTCATCCGTGCCCGCGTGGGGGATGATCTCGACCAGCGGCATCTTCTCCACCGGGCTAAAAAAGTGCAGGCCAATCACCTTCTCCGGGCGTGCCGCACCGGCAGCGATGTCGCCAATCGGCAGTGAAGAGGTGTTGGAGGCAAAAATAGTATGCGGCGCACAGTGCGCTTCGACCTCGGACACCATCTGCTGCTTCAGGCCCAGATCTTCAAATACCGCCTCAATGATCACGTCCCGCCGGGAGAAGCCGCGATAGTCCGTCGCGCCTGAAATCTTCGCCATCTGGCTATCGCGTTCGCTGGATCTGATATGGCGGCGACGGACCTTTTTATCAAGCTCCTGCCAGCTGTATTTCAGCGCATGGTTGATGCCCGTCGGGTTGATATCCTTGATGCGTACAGGCAGCCCGGCCTTGCTGGCGGTAACAAAGGCGATGCCGCCCCCCATCAGGCCGCCGCCCAGCACGCCCACCGACTGCAGCGGGCCAGGATCGACGCTGCTGCCCGGATCCTTTTTGATCTCGGTGGTGGCAAAAAAGATCTGCCGAAGCGCCTGGGACTGGGCCGTCATCGCCAGCTCGCCAAAGGCCCGGGCCTCAGCGGTATAGCCGCTGCCTTTGCCCTGCGCCAGGCCGATATGCATTACGTCAAGAATGCGCGACGCCGCCGGATAGTTACCGTGGGTCTTCTGCTGGGTCTTTTTGCCCACAAAATGGAACAGCAGCGCCCGCCCAAGAGGACCCGCGAGAATGCGCTCTTTCACCGGCAGACGACGACTGGCGGGACGGCCTTTTAGCGCCAGCGCCACCGCCGCCTCCAGCAAAATAGAGTGCGGCACCACGTCATCCACCAGCCCGATCTTCCGCGCCTGGCGCGCCCGCAGCGGCTTACCGGTGAGGATCATCTCCAGCGCCGTGCTGACGCCAACCAAACGCGGCAGGCGCTGGGTTCCCCCGGAGCCAGGAAGCAGCCCCAGCTGAACTTCCGGCAGCCCCAGCACCGTCTTCGCATCGTCGGTGCAGACGCGCCCATGACAGGCCAGGGCCAGCTCCAGACCGCCGCCGAGGCAGGGTCCATGGATGGCGGCAATCACCGGAATGGTGAGGGCGTGGATATCCGACATCAGTTTGCGCCCCTCGTACGCCAGGGCCTCCGCCTGCTGGGCAGAGGTGCAGCTGTCGATCATAGTGATATCGGCTCCGGCAATAAAGTTATCCGGTTTGCCAGAGATAAACACCACGCCCCGCAGCTCCCTGTTGTCACGGATCGCTTTAATGATGGCACGAACCTGGGAGCCAAACTCCGCCTTAAGGGTGTTCATCTTCTCGCCGGGCACGTCGATAGTGACCACGGCGACATTGTCCGGCCGGACGTTCAGGGTAAATGCGGAAGGGATTGCCATTTCAGTTTCCATTTCCATTATTCGGCCTCCAGAACCATGGCCGCACCCAGCCCACCGGCGGCGCAGGCGGTGACCAGCCCAAAGCCGCCGCCACGACGGCGCAGCTCGTGCAGCGTCTGGGTGATCATCCGCGCCCCGGTAGCAGCAAAGGGGTGCCCGTAGGCGATCGACCCGCCCAGCACGTTAAATCGACTCTCGTCCACTTCACCAACTGCGCGGTCGCGCCCCAGCACTTCGCGAGCAAAGCGGTCGCTGGCCATCAGCTTCAGGTTAGCCAGCGTCTGGGCAGCAAAGGCTTCATGCATATCAAACAGGGTAAGATCGCCCAGCGTTAGCCCGGCCCGCTCCAGCGCCAGCGGCGTTGACCACGCCGGGCCAAGCAGCATGTCCTGCTTCACGTCAATGGCGGTAAAGGCGTAGCTGCGCAGATAGCCGAGCGGCGTTAGCCCCAGCTCGCGAGCGCGGGATTCGGTCATCAGGATCACCGCCGCCGCCCCATCGGTAAGCGGCGTACTATTAGCCGCCGTTACCGTGCCGTGCTGACGGTCAAAGGCCGGACGCAGCTTGGCATAGTCAGCAAGCGACGCGTTGGCACGCACCGTATTGTCCTGAATAAACGGCTCGCGGTAAGGGGGCGCATAGGCGGTCATCACCTCATCCGCCAGCCGGTTGTCGGCCCATGCCTGGGCCGCACGCTGGTGGGAGCGGTGGGCGAAGACGTCCTGCTCCTCCCGGCTAATGCCGTAGGTTTTTGCCATCTGCTCGGCGGTATCACCCATGCGCAGCCCGGTGGAGTACTCGGCAACCGCAGGCGGCACCGGGAGCAGATCGCGCAGGCGCAGGCGGGAGAGCAGCTTGAGCTTTTGCCCACCGGAGCGGGCCTTGTTGAGATCGACCAGGGTACGCGCCAGGGTTTTACTGACGCCAATCGGCAGGACGGATGAGGAGTCGGCTCCGCCAGCGATACCGGCGCGGAGGGTACCCGCCAGCAGGCTCTCCGCAACGTTCGCTACCGCCTGAAAGCTGGTAGCGCAGGCGCGGCTCACGCTGTAGGCGTCGGTATGCACGTTCATTCCGGTCCCCAGCACGATTTCGCGGGCGATGTTGGGCGCCTCCGGCATCTGGACAACCTGACCAAACACCACCTGTTCAATGACGTCTGGTGGAATTTCGCTGCGCGCCAGCATCTCGCTCACGGCCATTTTCCCCAGCTCAATGGCGGTCACGCCATGAAATGCGGTGGCCTGGCGGGCAAACGGGGTGCGTAACCCGCTGACAATGGCTATACGATCGCCCTGACGGGTGACAAGCGGTAATGCCTGACTCATAACACTCCCCTGTTGACATAATGCGCAAAGTGGTCTGACCTGATATCAGTCTTAACCATTTTTTTACATTTAGCCAAGCGGAAGGACGAAAAAATGCGAGCTAAAACACAGAGAAAAGCGCAGGCAACGCTCCCGGTGTCGGGAGCGTAAGAGGAAGATTAACGCAGGCCCAGCTGGAAGATCAGCGTTTCGGCTTCGCAGGCAAACACGAAGTCGATATCGAGCTGCACGCCGCCGTCAACCTCGGTGAAGGTTGGCTTGATGTCGCACGGCTCAGACTCAACGCCGCGCGCCTTTTCCGTCAGCGCTGCGAGGGTCTCTTCGGCCTGGGCACGATCGGCAAACACACGGCTGTAAGAGGCCGTGCAGTCGCTGTTGTCCATGATGGTGCCAACGTCCATACAGCAGCAAACGGGGGTTTCATCAGCACTGCATTTACTCATCTTGAATTCCTCTCTCATTCGCACGTAGCGTGCCCGATAAATAGTGAGGGTATTTTAGGCGCTGGCGGTTGCGGTCTCCAGCGGTTAGCGCGCCAAAAGTCGATAAGTGACCGATATCACACTTAAAAATGATCTGGCGCAATAATCACCCGTTTCCCTCATTGAAGGCCGTCTCGTTTTTGCCAGCCAGATCGCGTTTCCGTGATCACATTTGAAAATACTTATCAACATACTTGCAACATTCATGCTGGTCAGACCTATACTCTCGCCACTGGTCTGATTTGTCTGTCGTAACTCAGACCCTACACTCCGCGCTCCTGTTACGGCATGTAACATTTATTGTATAAAAATAAATTATGAGGTTATGGTCATGAGCCAGAAAACCCTGTTTACCAAGTCTGCACTCGCAGTTGCAGTGGCAATTGTCTCAACACAAGCCTGGTCAGCAGGCTTCCAACTTAATGAGTTCTCCTCCTCTGGTCTTGGCCGTGCCTACTCAGGCGAAGGTGCTATCGCTGACGATGCTGGCAACGTCAGCCGTAACCCTGCGCTGATCACCATGTTTGACCGCCCTACGTTCTCCGGCGGTGCCATTTTTGTCGATCCAGACGTAGACGTTTCCGGCGTCTCGCCGTCGGGCCGTAGCCTGGACGCGGATAACATCGCCCCAACGGCATGGGTGCCTAACCTGCACTTCGTTGCGCCGATTAACGACCAGTTTGGCTGGGGTGCGTCCGTGACCTCTAACTACGGTCTGGCGACTGACTTTAACGACAGCTACGCCGCAGGATCGATGGGCGGTACCACCGAGCTGGAGACCATCAACCTTAACCTCAGCGGCGCGTATCGCCTGAATAACCACTGGAGCTTCGGCGTTGGCTTTGACGCGGTGTATGCCAAAGCGAAGCTGGAGCGCTACGCCGGTGACCTCGGCCAGCTCACTGCGGGCCAGCTGAGCCGGATCCCGGGCTTTACTTCCGCCACGCCGCAGGGGGCTGCGCTGCGCTCTATTGCAGGCTATGCCAACAGCCTGACCAGCGATACCCAGATTGCCTACCTGAAGGGTGACGAGTGGGGCTTCGGCTGGAACGCCGGTATTCTCTACGAGCTGGATAAAGACAATCGCTACGGCCTGACTTACCGCTCTGAGATTAAAATTGACTTTGACGGCGACTACCGTAGCAGCCTGAACCCGGCATTTAACAGCTTCCTGGGTCCACGCGGCCTGCCTTCCGGTACCGGCGGCGGCACCATCGACGGTTCTCTTGATCTGAACCTGCCGGAGATGTGGGAAATTTCAGGCTATAACCGCGTTGCACCGAAGTGGGCGGTTCACTACAGCCTGGCGTACACCAGCTGGAGTCAGTTCCAGGAGCTGAAAGCGAAGAACAGCGACGGCGGCA
The DNA here is from genome assembly GCA_032055545.1 of Pseudescherichia sp. Lineage (GTDB taxonomy): Bacteria > Pseudomonadota > Gammaproteobacteria > Enterobacterales > Enterobacteriaceae > Pseudescherichia. The sequence continues at coordinate 13,648 of DAMBQR010000034.1, forward strand.
CCCTGTTCTATAAAGATGAGGGCTTCCGCGACTCCTACCGCCTGGCGCTGGGTACCACCTACTATATGGATGATAACTGGACCTTCCGCAGCGGTATCGCCTACGATGACAGCCCGATCCCGGCTGACAAACGCTCCATCTCCATTCCGGACCAGGATCGCCTCTGGCTGAGCGCGGGTACTACCTACGCCTTTAATCAGGATGCCTCCGTGGACGTCGGCGTCTCCTATATGCACGGCCAGAAGGTGAAGTTCACCGAAGGCCCGTATAACTTTGAGTCTGAAGGCAAGGCCTGGCTCTACGGCGCGAACTTTAACTATGCGTTTTAAAAACCAGGCTTTCTAATCCGCAACGCGCATAAAAAAAGGTGAACCCCGGTTCACCTTTTTTATTGCTTTGCGCCGTGTTACTCAGCGTCAATGTCCTGCAGATCGCCCTGGATCGCCTGCGCGTTCGGGTTCTCTTCCGGCTTCAGCTGTCCGCCGCTGGCGATAAAGTCATGCTGCTGGAAGTAAGCCTCGCGTACCAGAATATAGGGGTCCGAAGACTGGCGCAGCAGGCCATCGGAGTCCAGTAGCTGGGCGCGCGTCTCGACGCCCTCTACCGCCCACTTGCCAACCGACAGCGGCCATGTCAGCCAGGAGAGCACTGGATAGAGCGTATCTGCCGCATCGCCACCGTCTTCACGCAGCGTAAAGCTGCCGTAGAACGGGAGCTGCACATAGGGACCGTAGCCAACCCCGTAGTGGCCCAGCGTACTGCCGAAACGGCGCGGTACGGTGCGCTGCAGGTCTTTGTTCGCCATACCGGCAACGTCGATAAAGCCGCCCATGCCCAGAATAGTGTTCAGGAAGAAGCGGGTGAAGTGCTTCATCCCCTGATAGGGATCGCCCTGCAGGAAGGCGTTCACCATCACGGCAGGCTCTTCAAGGTTGCTGGTGAAGTTGCTCAGGCCGTTACGCGCAGGCTGTGGCACATAATCGCGCCAGGCGACCGCCACCGGACGCAGAACATAGGGATCCACCACGTTAAAGTTAAAGTTGTACATGGTGCGGTTGAACCCTTCCAGCGGATCCGAGCGTCCCTGTGGCTCCCCGGAGTCGGAGCTGGCGCAGCCGACCAGTAGCGTAGTGCCCAGCGCGAGCGCCGTCAGGCGAAGTTTCATAAATGTCTCCCTGTAAAAATTGGCGATGACTGAATGTCACCCGTGACGGCACATACGCACAGCGTCCCGGCGTTCGCCGTAGAATACGCAAGCGATTGTATCAGCACGTTTTAAGATGTCCATGCGCACGGAATAGCACATCGGTATGATTTCAGCATAGCCTGGCTTTGACTTTATCTTCTCCGTTTCGTCTCCCATTTTAAACGCCTCTGCCAATAACGCCGTTGCGAGGGGTGCGCTTCCCGGCAAAATCAGCGGATACCGCTACGCTTATAGCAGTGAAGTGAGTAATGGAAAGGTGACCCATCGTGGATGAATTAAAAGAAGAGAAGATTAACAAAGAGTCGGATGAGCTTTCGGAAGATATTGAGGTAGAGAGCGAGGAGAACGAGCGCGGTGAAGAGATAGAGGTGGATGAAGAGCAGCTCCCCTCCCGGGCGATGGCGATCCATGAGCATATTCGTCAGGATGGCGAGAAAGAGATGGAGCGTGATGCCATGGCGCTGCTCTGGTCGGCTATCGCCGCCGGGCTGTCGATGGGGGCGTCGCTGCTGGTGAAGGGGATCTTTCACGATAAGCTGGAGGGGATCCCCGGCAGCTATGTGCTGGAGAGCTTCGGGTACACCTTCGGCTTTATCATCGTCATCATGGCGCGCCAGCAGCTGTTTACGGAGAATACCGTCACCGCTGTCCTGCCGGTGATGCAGAACCCGACCTGGAAAAACGGCGGCCTGCTGCTGCGTCTGTGGAGCGTGGTGCTGCTGGGTAACCTGATTGGCACGGCGATCGCCGCCTGGGCATTTGAGTATATGCCAATCTTTGATGAAGCCACGCGGGATGCTTTTGTGGAAATTGGGATGGAGGTGATGAAAAATACGCCTGCCGAGATGTTCTCGAACGCAATCATCTCCGGCTGGCTGGTCGCCACCATGGTGTGGATGTTCCCGGCGGCCGGTTCGGCGAAGATTGTGGTAATTATCCTGATGACCTGGGTGATTGCTCTGGCGGACACCACCCATATCGTGGTGGGCGCGGTAGAGATCTTCTACCTGGTCTTTAACGGCAACATCCCCTGGACGGATTTCCTCTGGCCCTTCGCCCTGCCAACCCTTGCGGGCAACATCTGCGGCGGGACCTTTATCTTCGCCCTGCTCAGCCATGCGCAGATCCGCAACGACATGAGTAATAAGCGCAAGGCCGAGGCGGCAGCCGAAGCGAAAGAGGCCCGAAAAAAGATGAATAAGGCATAAATGGTGACACTTTAAGCAGTCAGGCGGTGTCGAGCTTAACGCAACGGTCAAATAGCGTTATACTCGTGCCGCCTCGTCCCCTTAGTTAAATGGATATAACGAGCCCCTCCTAAGGGCTAGTTGCAGGTTCGATTCCTGCAGGGGACACCATGACCCTCTTCTGATAGAGTTATCCTCTATAGCGCAGTAAACATCCCTCGCCATATTGAGAACTTATCTATGCCTGTCATACTAAAATGCGAGGCTTGTAATGACTATTTCGGTTAAAAATATACGCTTCGATGAGGTCAACATGTGGGTCGAACTAAGCGATGCCCGCACGCTGGGCGTACCACTGGCGTGGTTCCCGAAACTCATGCATGCCAGCCCCGATGAGCGTAATGGCTTCGAGCTAAGCCGCCGTGGCATTCACTGGGATAGCCTTAATGAGGATATTTCTATTGAAGGATTGCTGGCTGGACGTGGCGATGTGACGATCAAACCGCATAGCGCTGTATAGGATCCCATAAAAAAGCCCCCGGCGCATCGCGACGGGGGCTTACACGAGAACTTAACGCTTACAGCGCCATATCGTGCTGGGCAGGCGCGGCTTCAGCCGGTTTTGCCTGCGGCATGGACTGCGCCGCGTCCTTCATCTGAATGACCGGCGGTTTGGTCAGATTCAGCGTAGAGGCGGTTTCATCCCAAACCTGCTGGGTGAGCGCCACGTTGCCGTTCAGCTTCTGGCCGTAGGTCGGTACGATGGCGTGCAGTTTTTCCTGCCACTGCGGAGAGGTAAACTGCGCCGGGAAGAGCTGTTTGATCACGTTGATAGAGATAGGCGCTGCGGTGGATGCGCCAGGCGATGCGCCGAGCAATGCCGCCAGGGTTTTCTGCTGATCGGTAACGATTTCGGTACCGAGTTTCAGCACGCCGCCTTTCTCTGCGTCTTTCTTGATGATCTGCACGCGCTGGCCTGCCTGGATCAGTTTCCAGTCCTCTTTACGCGCTGACGGATAGTACTCTTTCAGCGCCTCGAAGCGGTCATCTTCGCTCAGCATCACCTGACCAATCAGGTATTTCACCAGGTCGAAGTTATCCAGACCGACGTCGGTCATTGGGATCACGTTCTTGGTGGTCGTGGTGCTCAGCAGGTCAAAGAACGAACCCTGTTTCAGGAATTTGGTGGAGAAGGTCGCGAACGGCCCAAACAGCACCACGCGTTTGCCATCAAGGTAACGGGCATCCAGGTGCGGAACCGACATCGGCGGCGCGCCCACGGAAGCCTGACCGTAGACTTTCTCGGTGTGCTGACGGGTAATTTCCGGGTTCTCGGTCACCAGGAACGAACCGCCTACCGGGAAGCCTGCATAGTTATCCGCTTCCGGAATACCGGTTTCTTGCAGCAGCTTCAGCGCGCCGCCGCCAGCACCGATAAAGACATACTTCGCGTCAACCGCACGCTCTTTACCGCTCTTCACGTCGGTAATGGTTACGTGCCAGGAGTTGTCACCGTTACGTTCAAAATCAGTCACTTCGGAGCCGGTTTCCAGCTTGAAGTTGCTGGTTTTTTTCAGGCTACCCACCAGCTGACGGGTGATCTCGCCATAGTTAACGTCGGTACCGACCGGGGTCCAGGTGGCGGCAACGCGCTGCTGCGGATCGCGGCCTTCAATGATTAGCGGCGCCCATTTTTTGATCTGCTGCTGGTCGGTAGAGAACTGCATGCCCTGGAACAGAGTGGTCTGCTGCAGTGCCGCGTAACGCTTGGTCAGATAGTCAACGTTGTCGCCCCAGACAAAGCTCATGTGCGGGGTAGAGTTGATGAAGGAGTGCGGATCGTTCAGCACGCCGCGCTTCACCTGAGATGACCAGAACTGGCGCGAGATCATGAACGCTTCGTTGATCTCCAGCGCTTTGGTCACGTCAATCGAACCGTCTGCACGCTCAGGCGTGTAGTTCAGCTCCATGTTAGCAGAGTGACCCGTACCGGCGTTGTTCCAGCCGTTAGAGGACTCCAGCGCAACGCCGTCCAGTTTCTCAACCATGACCTGTTTCCAGTCAGGCTGAAGCTCCTGTAACAGCGTACCCAGAGAGGCGCTCATGATGCCGCCGCCAATCAACAGTACGTCTGTTTTCTCGGCAGTGTCTGCAGCGTGAACATTAGAGGCAACCAGCATCGCGATAAGCGAAAAAGCGGGAACTACTTTTCTGAAATGTGACATCTGTTATTGCAATCAACTTAATTTGAACAAATAGGCGATTATTTTAACGGATTAATTAACAATTTAAAGCAGTATTGAACAAATTATTAACAACCATATAGAGAACAAGGAATTAGGGTGAATCTGAAGCGCCCGGCTCTTGTGTACTGAAAAAGCGGATTAATAACTGATTCAGATGGACTTCCGTCTGTTGTTTAAGCGTCGGAGAAACCTTCCCACCCTGCTGCTGGGCTGCAATCTGTCGCAGCTGCTCTTCCACCGGTGGCATCTGATTTAACGCCTGCGTAATAGCAAACACCTGCGACTTAAGCTCGCTCACGGTCATATACTTGCCATGCTGTTCATCCAGACTATTCAGACGATCGGTTAGCTGCTTCAACTGCGTCATCCCCTGATGCCAGCCGCTCAGGCTCTCCACCGGCAGGGCCGCGGCGCTGAACTGTTGTTGCCACTGATGAACAAACTGTTTTACCGCTGGATCTGCGGGGAAGCGTGTCTGTAGCTGGTGCACCAGCGTGGCCTGCTGACGGAGGGCATTATCTGGCGGCAGCCGGGACCACTGGTCTATCTGCTGCTGCGTGCGCAAGATAACCGCTCTCGGCTGCATATCCAGCGGTTTTGGACGATGAAGATATTGCCAGCCCCACAGCGAGGCATTCCCTACCACCAGCATGGTGAACAGGCCAGCAATAAACGCTCTCCGGCAACGGCCTGGATGTACCAACGTCCTCCCCTGCTCCGGCTGCACAACAAAAATCCACTGCCTGTCGGTGGGTATCGCCTGATCTGGCGCTCCCCGGGTTGTGCTTGTGGAGACGGGCGGAGCGGCCTGTCTGGCTCCGGCATGCTCATCGCTCTCAAGCCGCAGTGCCGCATGATGCAACTGCGCGCGCAACGCGTCACTCTCACTAAGATGCTTTAGCTCAAGGCGCTGCAGCACGTCACCGATATGGTTCAGGTGTTGCTCCGCCTGATAGAGCTTTCCCAGATCGGCAGAGGTGAACGTCTGCATTCGCAGCACCTGTTGCAGACGTTTGCTCAGACTGCTAAGGATCTCCACCCGCGCATGCACCGCCTGCGGCCACAGAGTACGCCATTGGTGCGCCAGCAGCGCATCCAGCAGGGCCAGCCCCTCATTCAAACCCGCCAGCCCCGACAGATGGGTTCGCGCCAGCGTGTACCAGGCCAGGGTCTGCAACTCCACGCCGTTGCGCTCAAACAGCGACAGGCTTAACGCCTCCACCCGCTGCCACGCCACGTCCGGACGCGCCGGGTGGGCCAGCTTACCGAGTTCATCATGCAGGGCGGCATGATCGGGAAAGGTGCGCGGATCGCCGCCGATTTTGAGATAGTGTTCAGAGTGTATGTTCATCTGCTCTTCAGCCCAGATAATGAGACTGGACCGCCGCTCGGGAGTCCAGATACCGTTGTTGTTTAAGGTGCCGGATAAGCACCTTTCCTTCCGGCATAAATTGCGTACCGTAGCGCACCAGACCAATGCCCTTCAGCCCGGCATCCACGCCGTAGCGCAGCTCCCCGGGCTGCGTCTGCTCCAGCAGGACCACGCTAAGGGTTTGCAGCCTCGGCTCGTATTTCAACAACGCGCCAGAGAGAGTTTGCATCAGCTCATGCGCGGTACCGGGCATTCCCTGCAGGATTTTTGTCATATCCGGCAGGCCATAGTCGGGCAGATGCGCCAGCGTTCCGGCGCGGCAGTTAAGGATGCGCTGCATGTTGTCCAGCACCGATAAAATCACCTGGTCTTGTTCGCTGGCCTGGTGCAGATCAAGCCCGCCGCTAAAGTTGCCGTAGAACGTTTCATAGAGCGACGGGGTATAATGGCCTTCGGGCATGTCACTCCTCCTTCAGCGGTTGCAGCGTTAGCCGGTTATTGTCGGCTTCGATAACGCGCGGCGTATCCGGATCAAGCGCGTCACGGGTAAGGACGAGCTTCCAGTCGTTTTTCGCCTGATCCGGCGCCCGGAAGAGGCCGACGACGGCAACAAACTGCGCCTGTTCGTCCAGGGACATATCCAGGCTGGTATCTGCCCCGGGTTTCACCACCACGCTGCGGCTGGCAAGCACATCCGCCCCCAGCGCGCTTTCGGCATCCTTTGCCAGCTGCTGGTACACCGTTTTGTCAAACGTCTTACGATCCTTAAGCTGATAAACCCGGATCATCACCGGTTCAGAGAGCGAAACATCCTCTACGCTGTTGGTGTTCAGCGCCTCACGGGCGGTAAGATCCAGATGCAAGGTTTTCACCTGCCTGTAAAAAATCGACCTTATCGCGGATGAGGTATTGTCGCTGACCGTCTGGGTCAGACCGCAACCACTCAGCAAGGCAGGGACTATTAGCAGGGGAAGGCACCGGGTTTTAATCAAATGCATACGTGACACGCTGGTTTCCTTGTTTTATGACGGCAGACGGCATACCGCAGTAGCTGCCTAACTCAGTAGTAAAGGTGGCGGGCAGGTCCGGCGGAACCGTGTTGCCTTCCATTCCCAGAACCCCGGTCATGCCGAGGATAAACGGCGTTTCGCCCAACACGGGGGCTGGCAAAAGCTGCGTCGGCACCGTTAGCTCAATCCGCGCCCTATAGCGCCAGCCGAGATAGACTCGCAGCAGAACCAGAAAGTCGGCATAGCACTGCCCGCCCGGCAGCCAGCCCTGCGCCTCTGCCTCATCGTCCGTATACAGCGCCACCCGCAGCTGGCTGCTGATCTCCGTCGTCTCATCACCAAGCACCGTATAACCGTCGAGGAGAAAGTCCTCCTCACCGTAGAAGCCCAGCGGCCTGTCGATATATACCGTGCGCGCATCGTGGGGGGTGACCGTAGCCTGGGTGTGCGGTGCCAGCAGTTTCACCAGCGCCTGAATCCCCTCTTCGGTTCGCGCAGGGAGGCGCATGATGCCGAGCAGAGCCAGAAAGCGCGATACCGGCGTGCCAATATGTTTCCCGGTACCGGGAATGCCCAGTCCGATAAGTCCCAGCAGGCTCTGCGATGTGCTGTCCGTTCCGCCAGGCTCAAAGGTCGCCGGGTACGAATATTTGCGCCAGATACGGTAGAACTGCGTCAGGATGCGGTGGTTGAAGATATCCAGAAACGCCATCTGGACCTTATACCCTTCGCGCCGCTGGGCAATATCATCCAGCCAGGCCGTCGGCAGCGGCGAATCCACGCCGTACAGGCCGTTAAAAGTGGTGCGCACCGTCGGCGGCGCATCCGAATTGTCTTCGTCATACTCCACCGCTTTCAGTTCACTGACCGGAAACCCCATGCCCGGATGCGGCCGAAAGCGAACCGGATCGCTCGCCGGGGTCAGAGTGGTGCCCAGCGGCGGCCTGTCCGGGTTTGCTTTTTCCAGCAGCTGGCAGAAGCGGTAGAAATTAATCCGGTGAATATCCTGCTCAAGCCGGGCGCTTAACCGGGAATACGGCGGTTGTGATTCTCCTGCCATTCGAGTCGCTCTCCGGTGGGTTGCACAATCAGTATCAGGCGGTTAAAGAGGTGAATATCGGTGTAGAGGGCAAAAAAACGGTTGAGCATTTCACCGAACAGGCAGACATCGCCGTGACCCGCAAAACCGTTGCCGTCCAGCATCACCTCAATCTGCACGCCACGCATAAGATGTCCTCTCTCAAAGCGTTCGATTTCACTGTGTTTCACGTCGGTAATGGCAGCCAGACGACGGCGGTTCATCTCGTTATCCGTCCAGTCATAGAGCGACAGCGCGCCGCGCAAGACATCCGCGTTATCCATCATCCACAGAAAACTGCTGCCCAGATGGCTCAGCACCCGCCAGTGGAAACGGTCCTGATCCGGTGGATAGCACGGCAGCGTCGGCGCGCAGAGATTACGCACGCGTATACGCGAGGCGGTAGACTTGACGATGGTGTCAAGCAGCGTGCTCTGCAGCGCCCGGCGCGGCAGCTGACCGTTGGTGCCAATCAGGTTCAGGGAGAGCTTTTCATTATCCGGGACGGTATGGTTATCGAATGCCTCACCGCCGAGGATGAGCCAGGTGTCATACAGTCCGGACGGTCCGCGCTTGACGCGGGTGTGGTAGTAGTACTCCGGCGCATCGTGGCGCAGCATTCCCCCTTTATGGCGAAAACTGGTAAACGGCACGTAGACCTGATGCCCGCTATGCCGTGAGGAGGTGACTGAATCAACGGCGTAAATCTCCGTGTGGCCATCCTGAACACGCATTGGACGCAGCAGGTATTCGGTGCGCAGGGGATCCAGCTGCAGCGGATCTGACTCCAGCGGAAACAGGTTAATCACCGGGGAACAGTGCAGGCGCAGCTGTTTTTCCGAGAAGGGAAATTCATGCGGCCACTGCTTATTCAGCACCACATCAATCTCCAGCCACGGCGTCGCCTCCGGCAGCGTGACGCTATCCAGCCCGTGCAGGCTGACCGCCATAAACTTTTCGCGGAAGGTGAAGTACTCCAGCAACAGCTGATAACCGCTGAAGCTGCCGTCTGTTTTTGGCAGCAGGGCGTCATCTTTGCCGAAACCACAGACGGCAAAATGTGCAGCCAGCGGCTGCCTGTCCACCACTCCTGGAAAACGAAGGCCAATATTCGCCACGTTCAGGGTGAGCGCCTCATGCAATGCCCCCGCCAGGGGTGCATCCGCATTGAGGTAGAGCGGAATACGGCTCAGATCAATTTCGCGCCAGTTTGCCAGCGGACCGCACTCCAGACGCAGCGTGATGACGGAGCGACCGTCAGGATCGGTCGTCACCCCGGCACGGGAGAGCGACAGCGGCAGCAGGATCAGCGGCTGCGTGGTGGTGTAGCGACACCGCGTCCGCTTTTCGCCGATGGGCTGGGAGAGCACCTCAAAGCCTCTCTCTATCACCACCGGCTCTTTCATCTCCCGCCAGTCGGTGGTGAACTCCACGATGGAGAGCGACGGAATGGTGCGCAGATAGTGCGGCCATATCATGCTCACCAGCCCACCGGTAAGCTCCGGCAGGTCATCATCGAGCTTTTCGCGTAGCCGCCCCATCAGGAAGGCAAAACCTTCAAACAGGCGCTCTACGTACGGATCGCGCGCGCCTGCCTTGTCGAGGTTTAAGCTCGCCGCCCGGTCGGGATGAGCAAGCGCAAACTCTTCACCCGCCTCACGCAGGTAACGCATTTCGGCGTCAAAATAACGCAGGGTTAAGTCGTCCATTTATTTTCTCAGGATCCAAAGAGCAAGGGAGAGTTAACTGCACAGCACGGCGGCCCGCGCCGGATCGATGGCAATTAGCCCGGCAAGCAGCGATGCCATGTCCGGTTGCAGACGCGTTTTATCTGCTTCACTGCGCCCGGCCTTCATGCGCAACAGTTTTAGCCGCCGCGCTTTAACCTCAAAAAGCAGGACCGGCTCCCACTGCGCCAGGGGGAGCGCTGCCGCGTGACTGTCCAGCTCTGCCAGCAGATGCTGCGCCAGGTCGTTTTTGCCTACCTGTTCGGCGACGCGTGCCATCAGCAGGCGCTGCAGCCAGCGGCTTCGTGCGGTGGTGATGCCAGGGCGATGTTGCAGCCAGGCCAGGGCCGCCTCTGGCCCCTCACTGTCGGCCAGCGCTAGCGCCTCTGGCTCCAGCTGCAGGATGTCGTTATCTTCTACGGTCGTGACGCTGCTGACCGGAAGCTCGTGAAAGCTCAGGGGCGTAGCCAGCACCTGCTGCTGGATCCAGTTAAGGGTGACTTCATCTGCAAAGGGCGTGCCGTCATTAAAGGCCAGCCGCTCCAGGCCGTGCACGCGGCCCAGCAATCCCTTCAGATCGTTCTGGACGATGGCGGCTTCGTTTTCGCGGCCCTGCTTTATCAGCGCCTGGTGGATATACCACTGCAAATCCAGCCACAGATGGCAGGCACCACGCGAGAGCAGATCGTCTGCGGCTTCCAGCAGCGGCTGCCACTGCTGCTGCAAATAGAGACGTTTGAGCTGTGGCCGGGGATCGATCTTTAGCTGTTCAAAGCGGGTTAGTCCATCTGCCGTCTGCGTTGGAAGCTCATTCAGCGTGTCGTGGCGAATGTTTTTCAGCAGCCGGTGAGCCGCCAGCCAGCCGCCTGGCTGTTCACGCAGATAGGCCGCCAGAACGCGCCCCTGCGCCAGCAGCTCCTGGCCGGAGACAATGCGGGCCAGCTCAGGCGGGCTAAGATGTGACGGAAAGGGGGTGCTGGCTGCGTTTTGCGGTACTACAGCATCCGCGCCCCCGGACTGCTGGAGTCGGTTTTCCAGCGCGCCGTACAGGAGAGCCAGCTGCGGCTGGCTCTCCTGTGATAACTCAGCGTTCAGCTGGTCAATAAGCAGCAGCGCCCCAGCGATACGCAGGGTGTCGGCATTATTGACCTCCGGATAGAGCGACAGGCTGTCGAGCATTTTACCACCGGCGAGCCACTCCATGGCCCCTCTGCGGCTTCGGTCACGCTGCGGGTGGAGCTGCGTGCCGAAGTGCTGCATCAGCCCTGCCAGCAGCTCAAGACCGTCCGCCAGCCCCGCTTCGCCATCGAGGTGCAGCCGCGCCCAGGCGTAATAGGTAGCGACCCGGATATCTTTCGTTGCGCCGGTCAGCAGCTTTTCAGCAAGCTGGCAGATGAGCGCCGTATCCGCGCCGGAGAGTTTATTCACCTCTTCACGCATACGCTGAAAATCGTCGTCGTAACCGGGATCCTCACCGGTGGGGTTGTCCACCGTGACAGGCTGTAACCACTTTTCCCACAGGAGCAGGCGCTGCTGTGTATGGTTTGCCAGGGATTCTGCTTCGGCCAGGCAGGCCGTGAGTAACGTTTGCAGGGAGGCCATCAGTTCATCTCCTCATTACCGTTATCCGCAGCCACGCTAAAGATGGCATCCGGCAGCGTAAAGTGACGCAGCGTCAGCAGCGCCAGTGGTCCATCGCCCATCTGGGTGCGCAAAAGCCACTGCAGCTGGCGGCGATCCGGGGCAGCGACTGTCAGCCGGTACATACCCTCGCCGATCTTTTCACGTTTCGCCTGCTCCAGCAGCCGGATCCCGCCCCACACGCCGCTATAGTTAGTCAGCAGTCGTGCACCCGCCGCTGTAGAGGTCCAGGTCAGCATTGCACCAGGTTTGTTAATCACCCCAGGCCAGCGAAAGCTCTGCCAGTCAGCCAGCTGGTTGAAGTAGTGCAGCGTCTGTCCGTCGATCGTCATCTGCGTTTCGACAATCTCCGGCATCGCCACGCCCTGCATCTCAAAGCTGATGCCCTGGCTGCCGTCGGTAAAGAGGATATCCGAGAGCTGGCTAAGCTGGTTTACCGCCCTCAAAAAGGCCGGGCTAAAGATCAGTCCCTGGCTGTTGGTCTCATCCGCCACCCAGCTGCTGCCCTCTTTATGCAGCACGCCGCCAAGCTGGGTCGTCAGGAAGCGGTCAATACGTCCGGTATCATGGCGGATGAACTCCGCCAGCATCGGCAGGGAGACATCGCTCTTCCCGGCGGCAAACGGATAGCGCCCGTCAAACGATGCGCGCCAGTTGGTGACAATGGCACGCTGCCACCGATCGTTCAGGCTGGCCGCAGCCGGTCGCAGTACTGTCTGCCATGCCTGCGTCAGCGGCTGCACAAACAGGGTATTGCCAAAGCGGCTCCACTCTTCGCCAAGACTTGCCGCAACCAGACTGCCGTAGGCCAGGGTATCGGTGAGATCCACGCTCTTCCCCTGGAATACCGTCTGCGCCAGCTGCTGCGTCATCGCCTGCGGATCCGGGGCATTCGCCACCTGCTGAAGTTTGAGCCGCACGCGGGTGAGCCGGGTGAGGTACGTCTGTAGGCTGAGCGTACTGTCGGCCGCCATCACGTTTTGCGTGCTGTTTTTACCCATCAGCTGAAGCAGCGGCCCGAACGTCCCCTCCAGCGGCCCGATCGGGCCTGCCGCCTGCTGATCGATGACCGGCCGCTCGTCCCTGCCGATCAGCGCTTTGGCTGATTTGACCAGCGAATCAGAGATAGCTTCACCCTGCTGTCCGGTCTGCCCCTGGTATGCCAGGGTATTCATCAACGCAATCAGCGGCGACTGGCGGACATCGCCGGTCAAAGTGAGCTGGTCGGTGACGTCGGTAATGTTGTGCGTCGGATTAAGCCGGATGCTGTTGAGAAAGCTCAGCCAGGCTCCGGCAAAATCCGTAAAATAGCGGCTGGTCAGGCGCTGCTTCAGGGCTTCCGGGGAGATGTCGCCGGAGACGGCCCTGTGGTTATCACTCAGCACCCAGTCGATCTCATCCCGTCGGGATGCCACCGCGTTATCTATCGCATCCTGAATGCCTCCTTCCCACGCCTGGCGGGTAAACATTCCCGGCACCACCTCCTGCGTGCTGAACAGACGGCGGGCATCCGTTCCGGCGGTCATATCCTCCAGGGTCATATCGGCATAGTTGCGGCGAACGGCCGTGAGCATGTTCTCGTAGAGGGTGCTCTCGGCGTTACGCTGCCCAATTTGCTCCAACAGGACCTGACGGACCTGCGCCACCAGCGCCGCATCGGGGGTGATTTTCCATGACGGCTGCGCCGGCAGGTTCTGCATATAGAAGCCCTGCAAATCCGGGGCAATAGCCTGCCACAGCGCAGGCGACAGTCCGGGGCGGGACGGCTCCGCGGCCTGCATCACCTGAGTAAAAAAAGCGGCGTCGGCCCTCTCCGGGTGCGCCATCATCAGGTAGGCCTTCAGCTGGGCGTAACCCGGTTTTGCCCTTTTTGCACGTAAAGGGCTACGTGGCGGCAGGTTCGCCAGCGCGTTTAGCTGCTGCGTCAGCGTTTGTACGGCCACGTCGCGGATCAAACGGTTATTTGCCTGCCCGTACCACGGCATCAGCGCCGCCAGCAGAGAGGCGTTATGATCAAGACCGAAACGCTGATACCAGGGCGCACCGCGCGTGCGCTGGATCTGCATGCGCCCGATATCGTTACGCAGCGCCTGCAATGCTATCAGCTGGTTATCGTTTATCGCCGGGTGCTGCACCAGCTGCTGCGCCCGGTCAGCGGCGCTGAGAATGTGCTGGCGGTTAACGGCAAACGCCGTCACGCTGCCCAGGCCCCACAACGCCAGCAGCGTCAGCAGCGAGACCTTCAGCGCCTGCTCCCACGCCATCCCCACGCGCACGCCGCGCGCTTTTCCACAGTCATCCTTCACGCCCTGCCAGACCGCCGGAGCGGGCCAGCGATGTTCGTGTGCGGCGGACGCGGTCTCCTCCGGCAGTGACGGGCTGAACATCAGGCCGCGCAGGGGAAGACGTTTCTGGTGCTCCGTCAGCCATGGGGTCAGCAGAGCCTGCCAGCGGGCAATGCCCTTCTCTTCCAACTGCCGGGCCAAGCGCAGAAGGTAGTCGTGTGCCGGAGTGACGTGCATCTGCTGCACGCCCTGGGCCTGTAAGCCAGGGAGAAGCGCAGAGAGCTGCTGACCTGCGGCTTCTGGAGTGGCGTGTACTGGAAACAGCGCGCCTACGGTTTGGGTAATTCGCGTATCCTGCGGCCACGCGCTGTCGCTGATCTGCCACAGGTAGACCGGGGGCTGGTAGTGCAGCGCCTCGCCCAGCTCTTCAAGGGTGCGAAGGTGGCTGTCCAGCCTGTCGGCCGACGCCTGCGCGTCGTTAAGGGCAAGGACGATGCCGTCCAGCGGACGGTGGCGGCGCAGCTTACGCAGGGCGTGGAGACGATCTTTGTCGATGGCGGCGGACAGAGTGCCGCCGTGAATCAGGACGGTATTGTTGCCCTCTAACCATTGCTTCTCTGCAAGACCAGGGGCGATAGCGGCGACCTGCGCTGGTTCGCCGGTGACCAGTAATAGACGGACCTTATAGCACCAGAAAGGGCCGTGACGGCGACGGAGGTGGTTTTTTAGCAAAGAAAGTGAGGCATCTTGTTCCTGTACTCCCACCACCTTATCCACCGGACTGCTATTAAGCGGCATCACTGGAGTGTCATTTTCCTTAGAAGTGAAAAGAAAAAATCCCAGTATGCTCATCACGCTGGCCAGAACGACCACACCCTGTAAAGAGATCCATGAAGAACGATCCCCCGCGTCCTTAAAAAGGTAAGTCGTCTGAGCCAGAATAAATAGCAGGCCAGACAAAACCATAATAATGCAGAGACTAACCCCCAATATGTGTAAAAACCTTTTCATGACGGATTATTCCTTTTGGGCGAGTCCGGCGGCCCGAATAAAACTCGGGCGCTGTAAATAAGCGAGTGTACGGCGCAAAAGGAAAACCGCGCCGGGAAGGGTGATTACTAGCGACAGCAGGACACTCAGTACTCCAGCCCAGGAAAATAGCCAGTCCGAGGAAAAATGAGCCACAGCCCCAAAAGCAGCTACATTGAATAACATGCCAAGGCAAAGCGAACCTGCTGGGTAAGGCAGTGCAGGTGAGACCGCATCTTCATTGTTGATAACCGGCAGGCTGTTGCCGACCACCATCACACAGGCTTGTTCACCATCTGCCTGCAATAGCCAGTGACTTGCAGGGCCATAAGCCACCATCTCCGTTGCCGCTGCAACCATCAACCACCCGGCCAGAGGCCCGTAGTCTGCGCTGATTTTGGCGAAATCAATAATGCCGCCTGTAGCAATGTCAGCGTATACAGGCAGCGGCAGCTCACGCACTACCCGTCCTAACGCCTGTCCGGATGAAGCGGACAAACCGCTGTGCCAGACCAGATGTTTAATATCAGTTGGCTGCTGCGCCATATCCTGCAACCCGGCCAGTTCGCGGGGCAGCGCGCCCGTATTTAATGGCATAGCACGAAATACCCGTACTGCATCGCGCCGCTCGGAAGGCTTTAGCATCGTTTCAGGAAGCAACAACAACGCGCATGCAAATTCAGGCAGGGTTTCCTCTGGCTGACGATAATGCAATGCCAGTACCAGTAGCGGATCGCTTCGGGTAGAGAGGTGAGTATTCCAGTCATTAAATGCTGGCGAACCGGCCAGAATGTGGATATCCGGCGTCCAGGGCAGCTTGTCCTCTTCCCAAAGGCGGGAGAAACAGTGGTGTTCCCGATCTTTATTCGGGGAGGAGGTTTGTATAACTACTCGCAACCGACCAGCAGGGCATCGAGAAATAAGCGAGGGTTTGATCTGATTCATTAGCAGCCGGCAAAGTTGTTCAAAACGTGAAATACCGGGGACTAACGTTTCTTCGGGTAGCAATGTCAGGGAGGGCGTCTCATCATTATCTTCAGGGATCACTCCGGCCAGCCGGGAGATCAATTGCCTGTCAGCCGCCTGAAGCACATGGCCAGTAACGCAAAGATGCTGGTGCGCCTGATACTTCCAGATGAGACGCATATTTTCCCGCCAGCGATTCCATTTGTTGACCTGAGTCGCCGGAATTTCCCACCATAAAAAATAAATAGTTAACGCAACCATAATCCCAAATAGGGTAAAACCTGTGAGCGGCAACCAGTAACCACTTGCAAGCGAGGGTAATCCACCCGCAGGAGAAGAGAATACCCCCCAGACCAGCGCGATAAATACGCAAGCAAAAATAATCGCCAGGCATATCCAGGGCGACCATGAGGGGGCGGGCGACCGGGCAGGAACGTTAGGTAATGACCAGCCCATTAGCCTATCTCCACATCCGGCAAACTGGCATAGACCACGGAACCACACTCGCTTTTGCAGCCATGCACGACAATCCCTCTGCCCTCTTCTTCATAGCTCATATCGCACTCAATTATTGGATTGGTGCCATGCTCTGGACAGGATACGGAGTCATTCAGCAGCGCAGCATTTTTACCGGCAATTTCAAAAGTAGAGGATGCCGTAATAACCTTTCCACCGTGAGAAGTAGCATCATTTAGAATGACAACACGTTTAGTCATATATAACTCCCGTTGATTTTTTTCATAAATAATTATTAATGACACGAAATATTTACCGCCGCGAAATGTGAATGGCAATAATACTGAAACATATATGAAAAGTTATCAGATGGTTTTTTTAGCTTTTCTTTCTACTGCATCCTCCGCTATATCCCGCCGGATAATCTCTGGCATCGCTGGAATAGTCAGTTTGCCATGATAATAGTAGTCATCGCTTTCCAGCCAGTCGGCCTGCTTGCGTAACTCTGCCAGGCTCGCCCGATCCCATGAATGCCAGCAGTACCCTATCGGCAAATCATAAGCCACCACCCGGCTCATAAAGCGTTCATCCATCGGCAGGGTGCTGTGATCTGTCGGACGCTATACGTAGGTCCGCACATCTTCCAGCATGTCGGCTCTCGACTGCTTCACATATCCCCGGCGCGTCTCTTTTGAGCCAGGACCCGGCAGCGACCAGGAGGATGTCTGGCGAACCATCTTCTGGTCAAAATAACCGTAGAGGGAAATGTAGTAGCGATAGTCGGCATCGACGGATTGTCCGGAATAAATGTTTCCATCCTGAACGGTATCTTTATTTACCCATAACCGTGGCCTACCGGGAGTTTATATTTATCGCTCATTATTATTTCCTTAAGAGCTGGACTGGTTCAAGCTTTCTGTCGCAACGCATTTTTATGTCTTCACTACGGGGGTGAAATCTTGATAGGTCGAGCTTGTAAAAACCGTACGGAGGGAGATCTTCCCCCGGCCTGAGTAGCTCATATTCATTGTCTGAACGAACAAATCCTGCATCGTTCTTTTTATCAAAGTCCCATCGATCAACAACCGGATATGTTCTGTTAAGCGAGCGATAGTAAATTAGATAAAAACTGTTGTCCGTAACAATCATGTCATAATCCTCCGTATCGCCTGTCGGATCTTGGGTATAACCCCCATAGATAATTGAGCGGAATGACTTTCCTTCGTCAGCAGTGACATAAACTAAATTCATGCATCCCTTATCTGAGCCTATACAAACTGCCTTGTATGAATCCATCGTAAAAGGAAAAGCCAAAAAATCATCCCTAGTCGACAACCAGAATAATCGCCCTTTAAAAAGATATCCTGAGCCAGGAGAAACCTGCTCATGGATCCCTTTTTTCTTATTGTTATAAAACGTCTGCCCGTTTTCACAGCGGGTATAATTCTCCAGCGTGAAATAACGATTATCATCTATGCGGTAAATAATTTGCGGCGGACCATATACCGGGGGCGGCGCATTCATGTCTTTCTCCGTCATCACCGTTTCATGCAGATTTCCTGCACCGAGACCAAAAGTTGCGCCTT
This sequence comes from Pseudescherichia sp., assembly GCA_032055545.1. Taxonomy (GTDB): domain Bacteria; phylum Pseudomonadota; class Gammaproteobacteria; order Enterobacterales; family Enterobacteriaceae; genus Pseudescherichia. Next base: position 31,438 of record DAMBQR010000034.1, read on the forward strand.
CGGAAATACAGCCACTCAATGAGAGCAACGCGCCGCACATTAGTGATACTCTCACGAAAAATAAAATCAATTTATATAACATAACTCACACCTGTTATTTTAATGGGATAATGTGCAACCTGTTAATTTATTAAACAGTCTCACCAACTGCTTGCAACTGGTCTGGAAGGGATTGTCGGTCTCGTGGTCTGCCGAACGGTAGCCCCAGTAGAAGCGGATAACCGGCGAGCGGCCTTCTTCTTTTATTTTACGAGGCGGGACAATCCATTCTGTATTATCATCATTCCAGTGCGGATCGTAATACTTGTTAGGTATTAACTTTAGCCCATCATTTTTTGGAATAAGCCAAGGCGTATGTTCAGGCCATCACATAATGCATTCTCGGCAAAATCATACCATTCACCCTCAGAGTTCACACCGTGAACAAATATAATCAAACCGGGCAAATGCAATGGTGGCTGAACCTCAGCATTGACTTTGATGTTCTTATGAGATGTCATTGAATAGGCAAATGGCGTGCCATTATCGGTAGTATAAACCTCAACTTTCCGGGTAGGTGATGATTTGTTATCACTCATCTTTTTTTTGCTCCTAATGGTTGTACCGGCTCCAGTGCACGATTACATTGTGTTTTCTCCTGTATTACATGAGAAACATCCATCTCAAACTCCCGTTGATATACTGGGCCGGAGACACCCGGATAGCCACGTTCTTTCGTTGCTTTTTCATCTAGATGAAATTTCCAGCGATCAACTGACCCATTCGTGGGTGATCTATTCCCATCCCAATAGTTAATCATATAGAATCCATCATTAGTGACCAGCATGTCATAATTTTCCGTATCGCCTGTCGGGTCTTGCGTATAAGACCCATAGCTAATTGGGTGTAAATTTTTCCCAGCATCAGTTGTGACAGTTATTACATTTCTACAGCCTTTATCTGATCCGACACAACTCGTATAATTAGAATTATGTGTTGATGGAAAGGCCAGATAATCATCCCTCGTGGATAACCAAAATAAACGACCTTTAAACAAGTACCCTGATGCATTTGAAATTTTTGCATGAATATTTTTTTTCTTATTGTTATAAAACGTTTGACCGTCCTCACAGCGGGTATAATTCTCCAGCGTGAAATAACGGTTATCGTCTATGCGGTAAATCACCTGCGGTGGACCATAAACCGGGGGCGGCGCATTCTTGTCTTTCTCCGTCATCACCGTTTCATGGAGGCTGCCTGCACCGAGACCAAAAGCTGCGCCCTCGGAAATGCAACCGCTGAGCAAGAGTAAAGCACCACCCACCGATAATATTTTGCAGAAAAATGAATTTAATTTATGTAGCATGTTTTTATCCCTGTTATTTTCTCAGGATAACCTTAAGGCTATCAATCGCCTGCGAATCTACATGAGAAGTACGCCCCGTCTCATCAGTTACGCCAGAAATTACATTTCCGTCTGCCAAGTGGATTTCATATTTCTGGTTTGCCATCATCTTCCCAGTGACAGGGTTAGTGATTAAGAATTTTTCATTAAAATCATCAGGTGCGAACGACTCCATCATCCCCTGCATGCTGCCGGAACCCGCTTTTTTAATACCGGCATTTTTCACCAGCAGTTTCCCGGAGCCACCAATCTCAACATTCCCGCCCTGAATTTTGATGTAGCCCCCACCGCATATCAGCGTCAGCTCATCCTGTGCCGTTATCACCAGCTTTTTACCACTCGTAATATGCGTGTCCTGCGTTGACCAGGTGGTGATATTTCCCCCCTGCGCCTGAATATCCATATCGCCCCGCGAGGCAAACCACTTCGCACCCTGCTGGCTCCAGAGGCTGATCTGTTTTCCTACTGCCAGGGTGAAGTTCTTCTGCGCTCCGATATCCAGCTGTTTACCAGCGACCAGAGTCATATTTTCTTGCGCCGACAGCAGCATATCTTCGCCGCTTGCCAGCGCCACGCCTTTGGGAGCCGTTCCCAGCAGCACCTGCTGCTGTAATTTCTCAATCTTTTGCTGCAACAACGTTTGCTGGCGTCCTGTATCTGCCGCCATATCGTTGGTCTTGGTGCTGGTCACCCGGGCGGGGAGAAACGTGCGGTAATGAACAGCCCATCAGCCTATCTCTACATCCGGCAAACTGGCATAAGCCACCGCGCCACAGGCACTTTTACAGCCATGCACTACGATCCATTTATCATTTTCTTCGTAATTCATATCACTCTCAACAATAGGGTTCGTGCGATGCTCGGGGCAGGGGACCAGATCATTCAACAACGCAACACTTTTACTCTCGATTTCGAATGTAGAAGAAGTTGAGATCACTTTGCCGCCGTGTGATGTAGCGTCATTGAGGACGATTATTTTCTTTACCATATTTTTAAGCCTTATTCACCGCCCGGTAAGCTGGAATAGTGGCCTGCTCTCGAGCAATGACATCTGCCATTGATTCCCTGTTGATTAAGTCTGGCTCTACCACGCTATCCGGCACACCACTGAACAGATAAGCATCTTCTCCCAAAGTCCAGTCAGCCTTACGGCGCAATTCTGTCATAAAGCTTTTATCCCAAGAGGCTTCGCAATAACCAATAGGTAAGTCATAAGCAACAACCCGTGACATAAATGCCGCATTCCCGGGCAACGTACTGTGATCTGTCGGTTGTGAAACATAAGCACGTATTCGACGATCTTTCTCTTCAAATGTTTCTTTACGATATTTCGGAATCATATGAGGCTGAAGTTCTCTGCCTTTATTTTCAAAACCTATTATTATGTTCTGATTGGGATAAAGATTGATATAATTATCATAGGTATTATCGTTTTTATATTTCGTCTTAGGATTAACTTCCCCCCAACCATCATCTTGTGCTGAATCATGTTTCTCCCCCACACGGGTACTATCAAAATCGACCAGTTCGTGGACAGTAATAGGATCTGGTACTTTTTCAGCATTAATAAATACCGTTTGACCGGGGGGCGGGTCAGGATAAGTTATGCTGCTACTTTGATATTGATCACCAGCATCATCCCAAAATGGCTTTCCATCTGGTAATGTTCCAAAAGGTGTCAGGGGATTAGGTTCATCACCGCAGGGAGTGCTACGGGCTAACATTCTCTGAAACAAGTGCCCTTTATGGCGTTCAAGCAGTGAATTTGGTGCTCCCTTGCTATCGTTAGGGAGTCCCTGCCAGCCGACTGAACGTAGTGGCGCTGATCCCATCACACGATCATGCGGGCAGAAGTAAATATAAGTTCGCCCATGGTTATCTCTTTCTGCAATGGCATTCTGGCCCTGGCTATCTGGACGCCAGTTTTTATTATCTGCCGTTCTTCCGACACAAAGTTCATCATAACCAAGATCGGAAAGATGCGAAGCTCTCGCGGCAACTTTATCAATAATTGATGACAGTGTACTTTCTCTCCCGGCAGGAGAAATGCGCTCATTTTCTGGCAAGGATAGCGCATCAAATATATTATCCTGTAATGCATAAGGCGAATTAAGAATAAAAAGCGCATCAGGACCGCCTTTTTTAGCAATCGCTGTTGCAGCTAACGCAATCATCGTCCCCTGGCTATGTGATATAATGCTCACCGTGTCCTTAGGGTATTTTTCGCGGATATCATCCAGTAAACTGGCCAGTCTATTTGCCGCATGGGCATAATACTTCCTTGGGGGAGCGGTTGTCAGTAAACGATCTTCATCCTCATTAAACCATTGCGATTTTAAAATACCCAAAACATGTTCATCAAACCCCACCTCACTCCATAATGAATGAAGATTATTGGTGCCATTCTGAAATGGACCTCCGCCCCAAAAAAATGGTCCTTGTGCCATAATATCTTCATGAGACAATGCTTGCCGCTCTAGCTGGTGATAATCAATGCCTTGCTTATTAGCTAACGGAATAACATATTTGTCCTCGTCACCTTTTGATGAGGCATATCCCCAGTAGAAACGGATGACAGGTGAACGGCCTCCACCTTTGATTAACTCACGTTTAGTTAATGGCGGCTTAGGCTCTATCTGGATTTTACCGCTATTATCAACATGTACAGTTCCATCATTGCTGTAAACATTTTCCTTTAATTCAAAGAAGGTTTTTTCTAGCCCCAAACGTTTATTCAAACCGTTACAGAGAGAAATTTCCGCACTCTGATACCACTCGCCAGTAGAATTAACACCGTGCACCAGAATAACGATACCAGGCAGGTGAGGGGGTAAGTCACAACCGCCCCTGACCTGAATGTTTTTATGAGAGGGAGAAGAATACCAGGATGGATGACCATTATCATCAAACTGACATTCAAGTTTACGAACAGGCTCTGTATTACTGGTCATTTTTCACCACCGTCCTTCCACCATTTCCCCATGTGTAACTTATTGTCTTTGCTTTGATGTTTTTATTGCATTGATATTTAACGTCTATACTTTTTTCTGGCAAAGCAGGGAAATGTATTTTATTTTTATATACTTTCTTTTCCACTGTATTTTTAATATTAAAATACTCATCAAGAATTATATTTTTCTCATCATTTGTCATTGGTGGCGTGGCGTTATGGACATAATCATCAATATACTGATCGGTATAGTCATATTTCTCTGCATAAGGTTTTTTCTTTTTTATCAGCGCTTCCTTAAATAAAACAAGAAATTGTCTTTCCCTCTCACTGATGAAATCGATTAACTCACCATTATAAAGATGAAATCTATTAATTTCGTTAAGTTCACTGCTCGCTCGCTGATCAGAATCCTGAAAGTAGACACCATCATTCGCCACCATTACTTTCAGCGTACTGAACCGTTTGGGAGTATTATAGTCCTTTGCAATAATTTGATAAATAAATGTTTTCCCATAATCCGCAGAGAAGAATAAAAATACCGGACATCCCGTCTGAGAATTGCCGCTCCCACAATATTGATCTGTTACTGCCCCGGGAAAAGCCAGATAGCCATTATTTGCACCATTAATGATAGTTCCCTGATAAGACGAAACATCATTACCTAATCTGTCGTTATAAACATCCGTGTCAAAACCTATAAATGTTTTGATTCCACGCTGTGTGTCATTGTAATAAACACGCCCCCCCTTATCGCAGGAAATATAATTTTCCAGCGTTAAAAAGCGATGGTCGTCAAGGCGATAGATGACTTGTGCTGGCGCATCTGTTTCAACTCTGCGGTCAACTCCCGGTGGCTGAGAACCGCTCATTCCCCCCAACCCCACACCAAAACTTCCGCCTATTGTTAAGCCTGCCAGAATCTGGAGAACCTTATATCCCCCATACAGCACTAGTATTACCCCCCCAATAATACAGATAATTTTTTTGTCAGACTGGCTCCAATTCATTGTGATTTCCCCTTCACCAACGTTATTATCATATCGTCAATAACATCTGACGAATTTAACGACGTTGAACCCGAATTATCTGTAACTCCGGAGACAATAGAACCATCTGGCATGGTAATTTTGTATGCTTTATTGGCTAAAGGTGCTTTTGTTAATGCACTCCGGATGACAAACTTTTCATCAAAACTCCCCGACTGAAACGACTTCATCACACTCTGCATACTCCCCGAACCCGCTTTCTTTATCCCCGCATTTTTCACAAGCAGTTTCCCCGGCCCGCCAATCTCAACATTCCCGCCCTTAATTTTGATATAGCCCCCACCGCATACCAGCGTCAGCTCATCCTGGGCGGTTATGACCAGTTTTTTGCCACTCGATATATGCGTGTCCTGCGTTGACCAGGTGGTGATATTTCCCCCCTGCGCCTGAATATCCATATCGCCCCGCGAGGCAAACCACTTCGCACCCTGCTGGCTCCAGAGGCTGATCTGTTTTCCTACTGCCAGGGTGAAGTTCTTCTGCGCTCCGATATCCAGCTGTTTACCAGCGACCAGAGTCATATTTTCTTGCGCCGACAGCAGCATATCTTCGCCGCTTGCCAGCGCCACGCCTTTGGGAGCCGTTCCCAGCAGCACCTGCTGCTGTAATTTCTCAATCTTTTGCTGTAACAACGTTTGCTGGCGTCCCACATCTGCCGCCAGCGCCTGTGCCTGTTGTGCACTTGCTGCCAGAGACTGCATTTCTACCAGCGCGGCCGACAGGCGGGACAGTACCGCCTCCATCTCCAGCTGCTGCCCCTGCGCCTTCTGCTGCGCATCGGCAGTGATGAAGATCCCTTTGCCCGCACGTATCGCCCCGTAGCTGTCGGTACGCAGTTCGAACCCCTCCCCCCTCCGTTTCCTCTCGCTGTTCACCAGATGCCCCAGACTCAGCTGGCTTTTGCCGCCGTACTCCGTGGAGAGCTTGATGTGCTCTTTTCCACGCTCGTCATCGAGACGAATTTTGTTATTCGCTGGCGTCCTCAGCACGTTACGTTTGTAGTTGTAAATCGTAACGTGGTCGCCGTGCGCCGAATCGTGCAGCACACCGGCGATATAGGGGCGGTCGGGGTCGCCATGTTCAAAGGCAATTGCCACCTCCGTACCGGCCAGCAGCGGCAGGTGCAGACCGAAGGTATCCCCGGCATAGGGACGGGACTGGCGTACCCACAGGCTCTCCTCCCCCGGTTTCCAGCGATCGCGATCAAACAGCAGGTTGACCCTGTAGCGCCCGTCACGGTCGATATGACCGTAGATATCGTTGGTCCTGGTGCTGGTCACCCGGGCGGGCAGCGTCCCGGCCATGACCGGTTTATCGACGAGGGCCGGACGGAAACAGTAATCCTCCGAATAAGGAATGCTCCAGAACGACATCTCGAAGCTGCGATCCCGGCGGGCGCGGCTGTGAATTTTGGTAATGACCACCCCCTGACGGAAGATGTCGGTTACCTCATCCCCGCCGGTGACCTTCAGCTCCTGGCCCGGTGCCATCGTCGCGCAGTTGGTCTCCCCGCTCAGCCGGGTCTGGTTGTTGAGGTAGCGCTCATGGTGAAGCCGGGCGTAGAACGCGCCGCTCTCCGGCTCCGGATCGCGCTGGTAGCGGTCGCCGGGCGTCAGATAGTTATCCCCCCAGTGGTACGCCTCGCCGTAGGTGGTGCTGTCGCCCCGGCTGACATCAACGCTGAGGTTCATCTCCTCCGGCGCGTTGCGGTAGTTGTAGTCGCGGGTGAAGACCGACTGCTCCACGACGCTGTGGTCGCTTTTCAGCACCCATACCGACTCGTTGCCGCTGTCGTGCTGCCCGGATGGCGGCACCGACGGCAGGGTGAGGCCCTGCTCGACATAGCGCTGGTCGTCGTGAAACGCCACCACGTCAATGTTGAGGCGCGTATCGGTGGTGATGCGATACCAGATGCCCGTCTCAGCCAGCAGGCGGCTGATAAAGGTCAGGTCATCCTCAGCGTACTGCATCACCTGCTCCCGGCGCGGATACTCGTTCGCCAGGGTAAAGACAAAATCCTCGCCGCGCATGTCGTGGCGGGTGCGCAGGATGTGCTCGACAATCTGCGGCACCGACATATCCTGGTAGATGCGGCTCTGGTGGCTGCGGGAGAGCAGTGCCAGACGGGGCTGCAGGATCAGCGCGTAATGGGCTTCATCTTCCGAGGTCGACAGCCGTTTAAAGCCGGTGACCACGCCCTGCAGAATACGTACCGGCTGCATTACCTTAATGCCGTAACCCTGGTCCACCTTCGCCTGCAGCGTCAGCGAAGCGTCCTGGGTCAGCATGCTCTGTGCCGCAATGGCTTTATCGCTGCTGGTGAACTCTATGGTGTAGCGGAAAGGCGTGCTCAGTGCCTCATGGCCTTCGAAGCACAACACATCCAGCACAGCCTGGCAGCCGCGCACTTTCAGCAGGTGATGGCTGTGGCTGAACTGCAGATTGTCACCTTCACTCATGGATTATCTCCTCATCGAAGCGTATTCCTATTCCATGCTCATCATCCCAGCTGAAGGCCAAATGCTGCGGCTTCTGCCCTGCCGCCCTATGGATTAACAGCTGCTGGCTCAGCACGGGAAGGATCTGCTCATTTAACAGGCTATCGACGTTACGCGCGCCCGTGTCCGGCAGCAGACAGGCAGCGGTCAGGGCGTCGTACAGGCTTTCATCGATATGGGTGGTCAGGCCGTAGTGATGCTGCAAGCGCCTGCTAACCTGGCCAAGCTTCATCTGCACGATAGTGCGCATCGCGGTTGCCGCCAGCGGGCGATAGATCACAGTCTGAAAGCGGGCGAGCAGCGCGGGCTGAAAGTGCTCCCGCAGGATCGGACGCAGCAGTTCATGCAGGTCTGCTTCCGTTGATTCAGGGTGTGCGTCCAGCATCTGCATGATGTGGTCGCAGCCTAAGTTAGCGGTCATCAGGATGACGGTGTTTCTGAAGTCAATTTCGCGACCTTCGCCGTCGCGCATAAAGCCACGATCGAACGCCTGGTAGAACAGGTTCATGACGTCACGGTGCGCTTTTTCCACCTCATCAAGCAGCACTACGCTGTATGGACGCTTGCGCACGGCTTCGGTGAGGATGCCCCCCTGACCGTAACCGACATACCCCGGCGGCGAGCCTTTTAGTTGGGAAACGGTATGCGGCTCCTGATACTCAGACAGGTTAATGGTGATGAGCGATTTTTCTCCGCCATACAGCACATCCGCCAGCGCCAGCGCGGTCTCGGTTTTCCCCACGCCGCTTGGTCCCACCAGCAGAAATACCCCCTGCGGGCCATTATCCGCCGTCAGCCCGGTTTTCGCCGCGCGCAGACGCTGGGCAATCGCCCCCAGTGCAATATCCTGCCCCACCACGCGCCTGCCTATTTCGCTTTCCAGATCCAGGAGTTCGGCCTGCTCATCTTTCATCAGCGTGGAGAGCGGCACGCCGGTCCAGTCGGCTATCACCCTGGCAACGGTACGCACGTCAACCTCTACCGGGATCAGCGGATTGCTGCGCTGTATGTCATGCATTTGCTGCTGTAGCGCGTGGGTTTCACTCTGGCGGGAGAGCTGCTGGCGACTCTCCAGCAGCCGTTCAGTGAGGGCCAGCTCCTGCCCATACTGCGTCTCCAGGGCATCAAGCTGGAGGATAATATCGATCTCGTCCTGTTCGATTATCGCCAGACGTTCACCGTGGGCGCTATTGCCTACCGCGATATCTTCCAGCAGGGCCTGTCGTTCCAGCTCCAGAGCGGTGATGTGCGCTTTCAGCTGGGTCAGCGGCTCCGGCACCGTATCAAGGCTCATCCGCACGCGGGCGGCGGCCGTGTCCAGCAGATCTACGGCTTTGTCCGGCAGCTGGCGGCCTGTCAGGTAGCGGCGGGAAAGCGTGACGGCGGCACGAACCGCCTGGTCGGTGATATGCACGTTGTGGTATTTCGCGTAGCGGGACTTCAGGCCTCTGAGCATCAGGCAGGCCGTCTCGTCATCTGGCTCATCGACCTTTACTCTCTGGAAGCGACGCTCCAGTGCGGCGTCGCGTTCAAAATACTGCTTGTACTCGCTCCAGGTAGTAGCGGCGATGGTGCGCAGCTCACCACGGGCAAGGGCTGGCTTCAGCAGGTTGGCGGCATCTGCCCCACCCGCCTGGTTACCTGCGCCGATGATCGTGTGGGCTTCATCGATAAACAGCAGAACAGGCATGGAGGAGTGCTGTACGGCATCGATGACATTTTTCAGGCGCTGCTCAAACTCCCCCTTCACGCCTGCACCGGCCTGCAGCAGTCCCAGGTCAAGGATGCGCAGGCTGACCAGTTTGAGCGACTCCGGCACATCCCCCTCGGCGATACGCAGCGCCAGCCCCTCCACCAGCGCGGTTTTGCCCACCCCCGGATCCCCCACCAGGATCGGATTGTTTTTGCGGCGGCGGGAGAGAATATCCACCATCTGACGGATCTCAGTATCACGACCAAATACCGGGTCGATTTTGCCTTCGCGGGCTTTAGCTGTGACGTCCAGCGTGAATTTATCCAGCGCACTCTGTAACGCGGGCGACAGCTCGCCACCGACAAGCTCCACGCCATCACCAGACGCGGTTTTCAGCTCGGCTTCCTGCTGTGCCTCCGGGCGTTCGTCCGATTGCGCATCCAACAGTGGGCGCAGGCGTTCCAGCTGGCTCTGGCCCAGCGTCAGCAGCGGCCATAGCCCGTCGCAGCGAACAAGCGTCGGCCTTTCCGTCAACGCCATCAGCAGATGTTGGCTGCGGATCCGATCCTCACCCTGTAAGGAGGCCGCCATCCACGCCTGTTTCAGCAGCTGCTCCAGACTCTCCGCCAGCGTTGGGCGATGACGCACCGAATGCGGCAGGCGCTCAAGATAAGCCAGTAAAGCCTGCCAGATACCCTCCATGTCCCATTCATAACGCCGGGCCAGAACGGTGATATCCCCCTCCCCCTGCTCCAGCAGCTTCAGTAACCAGTGCTCAGGTGTAATTTCAGCATGGGCGCGGGTCTGGCACAGGGACGCCGCCCCCTCCAGCGCGCGGGCGCAGTATGGATTTAAACGGCGTAACAGGACGGCGGAGTGGTGTTCCATATTGATGTTTCCCTTCATTCTGATCGTATTCAGACACGCTACCGCCCATCGCTGTTTACTTACCAAAGCGCATCAGGTCAGTAGCGGATTGTGTTTTTGTTTGCTCAGCCGTCAGCCGCTGGCCGCTCAGAAAACAAAAACAGCAGACGGAAAACCGTCTGCTGCGGGGATTACGCGGTGGCGCGTTCGTTCCAGGAATCGGAATGAATGATGTTGCCGTCTTTGTAGGTCCAGGTGATTTTTTCGTAGCGCAGCTCAACCAGCTCAAGGTGGTTGTGCTTCTCTTTGGCCGGATCCTTGATGTCGTACATCACCGGTTTGACCTTCACTACCTTCACGTTTTCGAGTTTGGTATTGAAGTATTCCGCTTCCTGGCCGGCATCATTGATTTTGTACCACTTAAACTCGGCAGACTTCAGGGTCTGGCCGGTGGTCACCGCCTTGTACAAATAGGGGCTGGAGGAGTCGATCTCCTTGGTGAATTTAAACGGGGTATGAATACGCGTGCCGGTCAGCTTGCCGGTGTTGTTGTCGGTTGGGATGTAGAGGTTATGCTCCTGCTCGACCACTTCGATGCTGCCCTCGCGATCCTTAACGTCTACCGACCCTTTGATGTCCGCGCCGCCGTCATCCTTCAGCCACAGATAAACCGGAATTGCCATGTCAAAACTCCTTCTTTACTTTTTAAGGGCGTCACCGGTCAGGGTGACGCCATGCGTACCCGGCACCTGACAGGCATTTGCCTGCGGCACCAGACTGATTTCCACCCGGCGGTTGGCCGCACGGCCTTCCGGAGTGTCATTGGTTGCGATCGGGCGACTTTCACCGTAGCCCTGCACTGCAAAACAGCTCTCCGGCACGTCGCCGGTATCACGCATCCAGTCCCGAACGGACTCTGCGCGCTTCAGGGATAGCGCCTGGTTAAAAGTGTTATCACCGGTGTTGTCGGTATGGCCGCTAACCACTATCAACCATCCCGGCTTCGCCTTGATGCCAACCAGCGCATTGACCAGCACGTTGGTAGAGCCGGATTTAAGCTGGTATTGACCGGAATCGAACAGCGACATGCTTTCGAGACGCACCGTCTGCGGGCCGGTGATGACTTTCTTAACTACCTGTGGCGGCTGGGGCGGCGGCACGTACGAGCGAATGGCTGTCAGCACCGGCAGACGCAGCCACTCCCCCCGGTAAAGCCCCAGCCCGTAGCGCAGGGGCTCGCCATTACGCCACCAGCCGTTAAGAAACGCCGCATCCGCTCTCAGGGTGGTGACCGCTTTCGCTCTGGAAATGGCGTCATGCATCGGGGTGCGTTGGTACTGCGAGATATCAAAGGAGAGCCTGTGCAGCAGCTGGCGGTTGTTCCAGCCGCTGCTGCACAGCGCGGTGAGAGCGGCAAGGGTGAAAAGGCAAAATGCCTGGCGAAGCATCCGGTTACGCGGTGTGGTATCGCCCCCCTGCGGCAGAAAGGGCAGGATAAAATCCGGCAGCGCGAGGCCGCCAGCGCCGGTATCGTCACCCGGCGTCCAGCCCGCGACCGTTTTCAGGGTGGTGTGGCTAACCAGAAACTGCTGCCAGAGGGATTGCTCGCGCTGGTGTGACTGGCCGTGGACATGGTGATACAGCACAACAGCAGGCCTGGCCGCAGGCATATCCGGATTATCCCCGACCAGCGCCGGAAGCACGGTTTCGCTGACAAAACGGGCATGGGCGTTAAACAGAATTTGCGCGTGCAGACGGTCCGGCGCAGCCTCCTGTGACAGCCAGACGCTTGCGCTCACCGGCACCCTACCCTCCTGCCAGACTTGAATGCCGTGATCCACCCTGGCGGACTGCCAGATCGGCGAGGTCACCTCCTGGGCGGCTATTCTGCTGGTAAGCAGGAGCGGAATCTGGCGATGGGTATCACGCCTTACCTGCGCCATCTGCCAGCGCAGGGCGAGCAGGCGTTCGGTGAACCTGTCCCTGCTGTCATGCTGCTGAGGGGCTACGCAAGCCATCACCGTCAGCTGTGAAACCAGCTCCGGGCGTAACCCGAGCAGCTGACGCACCGTCTGCTGCAACGACGCCTCAGCTACCTGCAGCCAGCAGCCCTGCGCCGTGCGGTAAACCGGCCCTTCTCCCGGCCAGTCGCCGGTGTCACCACAGACCAGCACTACCGGTAGACGGTACGGCGCATCCGGTAAACCGTGCAGGCAAGCCTCCTTCGCCAACGGCTCGCCAGCTCTGCGTCGCGCAAGCCATAGCCCGGCGAGAGTCACCGCCGTCACTACCAGCACAGCCAGCCCGCGCTGGCCTGCTGTCAGTGGCAGGAACAGCAGGCATAACACCATCGCGAGCAATCCGCCCCACAGCCAGAGCAGCTGTTGATAGCGTGCGCTCATGTCCCGGCTCCCGAGAGCAGCGTGGCGACAAGCCTGTCCAGCCAGCGATCCAGCCCCAGCCAAAGTCCGGCAACGAGGATCGCTGCCAGTCCGATACACACCGGCCAGTGTCGCAGCCATTCACGCAGGCCGCTCCCCGTTGGTACGGTTGCCAGTATCGGCTGGTGCTGCGCTACGTCAAACGCAGGAGCTCGCCCGGTGAGCGCCTGCAACAGCCGATCCCGAGCCGGATCGGTCTGTGATACCGCGCGGCCCTTAAAGCCCAGCATCAGTACCCGCTGAAAACAGATCAACACCAGCGGGTCCGGCGCAGCCTCGCGCAATACCAGCCGCATCCGCTCATACAGGGTGTCGCCGGCGGTCATGGTGCCGAAGTATTTCACCTCCAGCGGGCGGTCATACCAGACAATGCAGGCATCATCTTCACCCTCGCGGCCCTTGGCAGTTTCATCCAGCAGAGCGCAAAGGGCATAGAGAATATGCTGACGGCTGCTTTCACTCACCTCGTAGTGCTCAAGCGTGGACTGGCTCTGTTCAAGGTTATCCACGCAGCGCTGCCAGAGCGTATCGCCCTCCCCTTCGGTGAGTTTTGCACCGTGGCGCAGCGCCGTGACCGTTAGCCAGATATCGGCCAGCAGCGCATCAAGATTGATCTCCTTCATAGATGTTCTCATGAGCGCAGTACCGCAAACAGTTCCAGTTCTGGATCGCCCAGCCCGCCGGGAACGTAAAATACGCAGTGGCCTTCCGCCAGCATCGTGTGCGCGGCCGGATGGGTCATATCGAGGGTGAAATAGTGATTTTCCAGCCGCAGCGGAACAGCCGCAGGAACATGCGTCATCGCCTTGAGAGGAATACCTCGTTCAGAGCTGTTAACGATGCGATCGACCTCCGCCGGACAGCCGGTTCTACACAGGATCGGGAACTGCTCCAGCAGCTGCGACGCCGGAAGCGACGAACGAACGGAGAGATAAAAGTCGGCCTCCTCCCGCACTCTGGGGTCGAGTAGCCGGGCATGCCAGCGCTTACGCCGATCGTCATGGTCAAGCTCTACTGCCACCACCCGTGATGGCAGGCTGGCCTCCAGCAGCACTTCCAGCAGCGCGAACAGGGGAATAAAGGTTTCAGACAGGTTGTCATGGTGGTACGCGGGAATGTCGGTACTTTCATGGGCCAGCGAGAAGGTCAGCAGACTGCCTGCCAATGCTACCAACGCCTGATATAACCGTTCAGGATGCACCTGCGGATGACGCTGAAAATGCCCCAGTACCGGTTCGGCACTGTTAAGCGCGTTAAGCAGCCAGAACAGGGAGACATCGGCTACGGCAAAATCAGCCATGCGTTCGTTGCTTTCGCGCCGCATCGCCATCAGGCGTTTCAGGCGCGTTTGCAGCTGCTTCGTCAGCTGCGCCAGCTGCCCGGTTAGCCAGGGGCTCGCCTGTATGCTCAGCAGCGGAGGAACAAACGTGCTGTCGTGCAACCAGTAGCCCTGGCTGTCCCGGTACAGGCGCGCAACGGGGAGCGTCTGATAGTTACCATTGTCCTGCAGGCTGTCGCGCAGGGTCAGCTCCGGCTGCATGACCGCTATCTGGCGGGCGTCGTCACCGAAATGGTTACGCACCTGGCGCCAGGCCTGCCGCCAGCGTACCGGACGCTCCGCTTTCTCATCCGGTTGCAGGCAGTTACCGCCATTGTCATATTCAAGAGGAAGCGCCAGAACCACCGTCAGCTCATTAGTCTGAGGCAGTGTTATGGCGGGTGGCAGTGGATCGGCATTACCGGTGTCCACCAGGGTGCCGTCTGCAAAACGCACGCACAAATGGCTGGCCCTGAGCTTTCCCTGTTTCAACAGGGCGGTGTCAAACAGCGCGTGCTGCACGCCCCAAGGATTGAGCGAGCCCATGCGGGCCACGCTCTCAATACGCCAGGCCGTTGTCGCGGCCTGCTGCTGAAAATGCTGGGGTGCGATCATCTGCCCCCGCATCCACAACGGACGTTCTGTTTTCATCCTGCCTCCGGCGTTACGCTTTTGCCTTTGGCATCTGGGAAACCAGCGACAGATTGACGTCCATCCCTTCCACCTGGAAATGCGGCACCGCATACAGCTTCACGCGAAAGAAGCCCGGGTTGTCTTCAATATCTTCCACCACCACTTTTGCATCACGCAGCGGATGGGACGCCTGCAGTTCGTCGCCCGGATCGGTCATCTCCGTCACCAGCCCTTTTACCCAGTTATTGAGTTCCAGCTCCAGCAGACGACGGTCTTTGGTGGTCCCGATATTCTCGCGCTGAATAATCTTCAGATAATGCGCGATACGGGACAGCAGGAAGATGTACGGCAGGCGGGCATTAATACGGCTGTTGGCGGTCGCATCGGCCGTGTCATACAGCGCCGGTTTCTGAGTGGAGTTGGCCGAGAAGAAGCAGGCATAATCGCGGTTCTTGTAATACGACAGCGGAATGAAGCCGAGGTTAGCAAATTCAAATTCGCGGGTTTCCGGGATCATCACTTCTGACGGGATCTTCACCTGATTACCGGTGCCAAGATCGTAGAGGTGGATCGGCAGATCCTGCACCGCACCACCGGCCTGCGGGCCACGGATCTGTACACACCAGCCGTTGCTGATGAAGCTTTTCACCATATTGGCGGCAAACGCGAACGAGGCGTTGGTCCACAGGTATTTTTCGTGATCCGGGCCTTTCACCTCTTCGATGTAGTTGAAGCTGCGCACCGGCACAGTATCCGGGCCGTACGGCAGGCGACCCAGCACACGCGGCATCACCAGCCCCAGGTAGCGGGAGTCATCGGTATCGCGAAAGGATTTCCATTTAATGTATTCAGCGCGGTCGAAGTAGTTGCCGATATCTTTAATCGCGGCCACCTCTTCCATTGAATTTTTCAGAAAGAATTTTGGCCCTGCGGAACCAATAAACGGCATATGCGCCGCCGCAGACACGCGGGAGATGTTTCGCATCAGGGCGACATCCTGCGCGGATGCATCAAACTCATACGCCGAGATGACAGCAGCAATCGGCTCGCCGCCGGGCTGGTCGTACTCATTGGTGTAAGCGTGCCAGTATAATCCGCTCTGGATAATTTCCGGCGCATCCTCAAAATCCTGGCGTAGGTCATCTTTAGCCACATCCAGAATTTCTGTTTTCACGTTCTGACGATAGTCGGTGTTATCAACCAGATACTTTAACCCGCGCCACAGTGACTCAACTCGCTGAAATTCATCACAATGCATGACTGCATCCAGCTGGCGGCTGATCTGATAGTCGAGTTCGGCGATATGATGGTCGATTAAGGTTTTATCGAGCTTCTCCACCTTCTGCCCTGACTGACGCAGACGCTCCAGGAACACCTGCACGCCCGCCGTGATGCGTTCGTTGGTTCCCGCTTCGGCCATCGCGGCCTCATCCTGCCATATACTGAGATCGCTCAGGCTGGAGGCTGGTTTCAGGTTAATTTTTTCAAACAGGGAAGCATACACCCCTTCCGATGCGGAACGCTCCTGGACGAGCGTCTCACCCGCGGATATAGCGGTATCATTCTGTACAGACATCAGCATTTTCCTTAATTTTTCCGTCAGGCTTTCGGGGCGAGGGCCGCAATTTCGTTGCGCAGTTCATTGCTCAGCGTTGGGTCACGTAATATGACTTCCAGCTCCCGACGAAAGGTGGCGTTATCCAGTAGATTTGATTTGAGATCGCGCAACAGGCTACGCATGGCGAGCATGGCTTTTAACTGCGGGATCTGACGAGCCACCTGCTCCGGCTCGAAGTCCTTCATATCCTTAAAGCTGAGATGAATGTTCTCTTCACTGCCGTCACCCGCAAGGGTATTTTCAACGCAGAGATTAACGGACGGAGAAAGTTCGGATAAAACGCTGTTCAGGTTATTTTTATTAACGTTGATTTTGTCACGTTCAGAAACGGGCCGGTTTTCCTGCCCGTTGCTAAAATCACCAGCCACCAGCAATTTAAGCGGTAGCTCAACTTTTTTCTGTGCCCCGCCAGTGTGCAATGAGAGACGGAGATTAATTCGGGCCTTGGGTATTTCTTCCTGGTATGACGACATAGCAACGCTCCTTTTCGCCGTGATCGAAAATGTTTTAAACGGGATCATTCCAAAAATTAATAGATACCCGCGCCGCATTATCACGGCCATAAATAAATAGGGGTAAAACAGGTAATTACGTAAAAAAATACTACGCCGGTTACCCACAATAACAAGAGGGGCGATTCGTTAGAAATGTAAATAGAGATGATCGAAATCTGCACGACTCTGGGCATTAATAAAGTCAAACATCGGCATGAAACAGGGGCATGGACGTTGAACCCAGCGCATTCCTGGCCCCAGGCCCTATAAAAAATTTTATTTATTTTTTCTTTGAAAATATTTCCATCCGGTAACAATTAAGGTTACACCTTATTCTAAAAGAGATTGCCACCCACAGAAAAAAGCACTTTTTGCTTCAATTAATAAATTGGTTGAATATTTAATAAAAAAACATTCATAAATAAAAAACCACATTCACTCATCTCTTTGTTAGGGCAGACATCGAAACACTACATTCACAAAATAAATGTATAAAATGCTCTGTAGCGGTTATAATCCCGACACGACTTGACTGGATTTAGCAACGAATATGACAAAGTTAACCCTACAAGAGCAGATGCTCAAAGCTGGCTTAGTGAGCAGCAAGAAAGTGGCCAAAGTGCAGCGCACGGCCAAGAAATCGCGGGTTCAGGCGCGTGAAGCCAGAGAGGCGGTAGAAGAGAACAAAAAAGCCCAGCTTGAGCGCGATAAGCAGCTCAGCGAGCAGCAGAAGCAGGCGGCCTTAGCCAAAGAGTACAAAGCTCAGATTAAACAGCTCATTGAGATGAACAGGATTGTCATTTCTAAAGGTGATATTGGCTATAACTTTACCGATGGCAATCTGATCAAAAAAATCTACGTAGATAAAACGACGCAGGCTCAGCTTATCAGTGGTCGTCTCGCCATTGCGCGTCTGGCTACGGATAACAGCGCTGAGAGCGAATACGCGATCATTCCTGCCAGCGTGGCTGACAAGATTGCTCAACGTGATGCGAGCAGCATTGTGTTACGTAGCGAGCTTAGCGAACAGGCTAAGGACGAGGACGATCCGTATGCCGATTTTGTCGTACCTGACGATTTGATGTGGTAAGTAAGAGTAAGCCGGATAAGCGCAGCGCCATCCGGCTTTTTTGCAGAGGCTACTTAACCGGACGCATTGCCGGGAACAGGATCACGTCGCGGATGGTGTGGCTGTTGGTGAACAGCATCACCA
>DAMBQR010000035.1:0-47635 GCA_032055545.1 Pseudescherichia sp.
CGGCTACGAACCGAGCGGTCGGAGGTTCGAATCCTCCCGGATGCACCATCTTCTCCGAGATAACAGCCAAGCTGTTGTTTCATGGTCTGCGAAATTATCGCAAGCACCAGGGAGGATAACGTTGCTTCAGCAACGGCCCGTAGGGCGAGGCGCAGCCGAGTAATCCTCCCGGATGCACCATCTTCTCCTGATATTATCTCCTCTGTTTCATCCTTATAATCTCTCTCTTAAATATCCTGTTTCACCCCCTAACTCTCTATCGCCATCAGCGACAAAACGCCCTGGTTACGTTAAAGTAATGTTCTGTTATCCGCAAGGTGAGAACGCGATGTACGAACGTTATGACGGTCTGATTTTCGATATGGATGGCACTATCCTTGATACCGAACCTACCCATCGTAAAGCCTGGCACGACGTGCTGGCGCACTATGGCATGCGCTTTGATGAGCAGGCTATCGTTGCGCTTAACGGCTCGCCGACCTGGCGTATTGCGCAGGCGGTCATTGAGTGGAATCACGGCGATCTCGATCCCTATGCCCTGGCGCTGGAGAAAACCGAGGCGGTGAAGGCGATGCTGCTGGACACCGTAGAGCCGCTGCCGCTGATCGAGGTGGTAAAAGCGTGGCACGGTCGTCGTCCCATGGCGGTAGGCACCGGCAGCGAGCGCGCCATTGCCGAGGCACTGCTGGCTCACCTGAATCTCCGCCAGTACTTTGACGCCGTGGTCGCCGCCGACGACGTCGAGCACCATAAGCCTGCGCCCGATACCTTCCTGCTCTGCGCGGAACGGATGGGCGTCGATCCGACCAAATGCGTGGTATTTGAAGACGCTGATTTTGGTCTGGAGGCGGCGCGGCGGGCAGGAATGGATGCGGTGGACGTGCGTAAGCTGTGAGCGACGCACTGTCACTCTTTTCCCTTTTTACCAGCAGCTTTCTCAGCGCCACGCTACTGCCGGGCAGTTCCGAAGTGCTGCTGGTCGCCATGTTAATCTCTGGCGTCAGTCAACCCTGGCTACTTTTGTTAATAGCAACAATAGGTAATAGCCTTGGAGGGGTGACTAACGTTATCCTTGGACGTTTCTTTCCGCTGCGTAAAACGTCACGCTGGCAGGAAAAAGCCCAACACTATTTGAAACGTTATGGCGCAGCCACGCTATTATTGAGCTGGATGCCTGTTATCGGTGATCTGCTGTGCCTGCTTGCGGGATGGATGCGCATTGCGTGGGGGCCGGTTATCTTTTTTTTATGCCTTGGCAAGGGGCTACGCTACGCCGTTCTGACGGCCGCAACCCTGCAAGGCATAACGTGGTGGCACTAATTGGTTGGTCATACGCTTTGATCGTCAACCATTACAATTATGCTTATTAGAAATGATTTCGACAGGCGGGAGGTCAACTTGATCCCGGACGTATCACAGGCGCTGTCCTGGCTGGAAAAAAATCCTCATGTCCTGAAAGGGATTATGCGAGGGCTGGAGCGCGAAACGCTGCGCGTTAACGCTGACGGCACGCTTGCAACTACCGGACATCCGGAGCAGCTTGGTGCAACGCTGACACATAAATGGATCACCACTGATTTCGCGGAAGCGTTGCTGGAATTTATTACCCCGGTTGATGGCGATATCGATCATATGCTGACGGTGCTGCGCGACGTGCATCGTTACACCGTGCGCAACCTGGGAGATGAACGGCTGTGGCCGCTGAGTATGCCCTGCTACATTGAGAACGGGCAGGATATTGAGCTGGCGCAGTACGGCACATCCAATATTGGTCGTCTCAAGACGCTCTACCGCGAGGGGTTAAAAAACCGCTACGGTGCGCTGATGCAGACCATCTCGGGCGTGCACTACAACTTTTCCCTGCCGATGGCCTTCTGGCAGGCAAAGTGCGGCAGTACGGATAAAGAGGCGGTCTCCGACGGCTATTTCCGGCTGATCCGCAACTACTACCGCTTCGGCTGGGTGATCCCCTACCTGTTTGGCGCGTCGCCGGCTATCTGCTCCTCGTTCCTGCAGGGCAAACCCACCACGCTGCCGTTTGAAAAGACGGAAGGGGGGATGTACTACCTGCCGTATGCCACCTCGCTGCGTCTGAGCGACCTCGGCTATACCAATAAATCGCAAAGCAATCTCGGTATTACGTTTAACGATTTAGAGGGTTATGTGGCAGCATTGAAGCGGGCGATCAAAACGCCGTCCGCTGACTATGAGAAGATGGGGCTGACGAAGGATGGCAAGCATCTGCAGATCAACACCAATATTCTGCAGATCGAGAATGAGCTGTATGCCCCGGTGCGCCCGAAACGGGTGACCCGCAGCGGCGAAGCGCCGTCGGATGCGCTCCTGCGCGGCGGCATTGAGTATATTGAGGTTCGCTCCCTGGATATTAACCCCTTCTCAGCGGTGGGCGTAGACGAGCAGCAGGTTCGTTTCCTCGATCTGTTTATGGTCTGGTGCGTACTGGCCGATGCGCCAGAGATGAGCAGCGACGAGCTGCTCTGCACCCGTACCAACTGGAATCGTGTAATTCTGGAAGGGCGTAAGCCGGGCCTGACGCTGGGCATCGGGTGTGAAACCGCCCAGTTCCCGCTGAAAGAGGTCGGCAAAGATCTGTTCCGTGACCTTAAGCGCGTCGCGCTGACGCTGGACAGCATTGAGGGTGGTGGTGCCTATGCAGAAGTGTGCGACCAGCTGGTGGCGAGCTTTGATAACCCCGAGCTGACCTTCTCGGCGCGTATTCTGCACTCAATGCTCGAAAGCGGTATCGGTGGAACCGGCAAGGCGCTGGCGGCACAGTACCGTGATATGCTGCGGGAAGAGCCGCTGGAGGTCTTGCAGGAAGAGGACTTTACCAAAGAGCGCGACGCATCCTGGGCGCGCCAGCGGGAGATTGAGGCGGCGGATAGCGAGTCGTTTGAGGATCTGCTGGCAAAGCACGCCTGACAGAAAAGAAAAAGGCCACATTGCTGTGGCCAAAATTTCATCTCTGAAAACAGGGATGATGATAACAAATGCGCGTCTTTCATATATTCAGACTTGCATGCGTTCAAAGAGTTCACTTAATTTTAAAAAAATCACTCCGGAGGTGAAAAAATGCCGTTGTTGGATAGCTTCACTGTTGACCACACCCGTATGGAAGCGCCGGCTGTTCGCGTTGCGAAAACCATGAATACGCCGCACGGCGATGCCATCACCGTCTTCGACCTGCGTTTCTGCATCCCAAACCAAGAAGTGATGCCGGAAAAGGGTATCCATACGCTGGAGCACCTCTTCGCGGGCTTTATGCGCAACCACCTGAATGGTAACGGCGTTGAGATCATTGATATCTCGCCGATGGGCTGCCGTACCGGCTTCTACATGAGCCTGATTGGTACCCCTGACGAGCAGCGCGTTGCCGATGCATGGAAAGCGGCGATGGCCGACGTGCTGAAGGTGAAAGAGCAGAACCAGATCCCTGAGCTGAACGTCTATCAGTGTGGTACCTATCAGATGCACTCTCTGGACGAGGCGCAGGAGATTGCGCGTCACATCCTGGATCGCGACGTGCGCGTTAACAGCAATGACGAGCTGGCGCTGCCAAAAGATAAGCTGCAAGAGCTGCACATTTAGTCGTAGCAAATGCCCGGTGGCGCTTGCGCTTACCGGGCCTACAAACGGCACTGCGCCCAACGTAGGCCGGGCAAACGCAGTGCCGCCCGGCGTTTCAGCATCTGTAGATGACAATGACCACCACCACGACCTTCTCTTTTACCCATCGCCCGCTGATCCCCTTTGCCCATGATTATGCGCATGGCGACAGTGAGCCGTGGCATCAGCATGACTGTGCGCAGCTGCTGCATAGCCTGAGCGGCGTAGTCAGAGTTGAGACCGTAGCAGGCTGCTGGGTGGTGCCGCCAGGGCGCGGCGTCTGGCTTCCTGCGGCGACGCAGCATGCGTTACGTATTACCGGCAATGTTGCCGCCCGCACGCTATTTATCGATCCTTTAGCCCGCGCCGATCTGCCTGCCTCCTGCCAAATCGTGCAAATTTCCCCTCTGCTGCGCGAGCTGATTGTCTCATCGTTCGATCTGGCCGAACGCTACACGCCGGGTAGCCGCGATGAGCGGATCTATGAACTGATCCTCGATGAGATCCGCGTGATGAAGGCGCTGCCTTTCCATCTGCCTGAGCCTCACAGCGATCTGCTGCGCGCGCTGTGCCAGCAGATCGGCACAGAGCCTGCCCGGGAGTGGACCACAACGCTGGCGGCGAGCTTGACCAATATGAGCGAGCGCACGCTTAACCGCCACTTTCAACAGCAGACGGGGTTAAGCTTTGGCGAGTGGGTGCGCCGGGCGCGCCTGATGGAGGCCCTGCTGCGCCTGGCGCAGGGGCAGTCGGTACTGCGCGTGGCGCTGGATACTGGCTACGGCAGCCATAGCGCCTTTACTGCCATGTTTCGCCGGGTGATGGGCGTTTCACCCAGCGACTATTTTCGTTAGGCCAGCGTATTGAGCAGCGCCTGCAGTGACGCACGAGCAACATCATTGTCAATGCCCACGCCCCAGCGGCTGCTGCCATCCTGAAACAGACAGTGAATATAGGCGACCGAGCGGCTGTCGCTGCGCTCGCCCAGGGTGTGCTCATGATAATCTTTTATGACAAACGGCTGCGCTACCCACGAAGATAACCCGCCGGCTGCGGCAGAGAGCAGTCCGTTACCGCACCCTTCAAGCTGTCGCGTTTCGCCGTCGAGCGAGACGGCGGCAGTTAAACGTAACAGTCCATCCTGCTGGCTTTCGCTGCTGTAGCTGAGCAGATGGAAACGCGGCGCTGCCACCAGCCCGTAGCGGCTGCGGAAAAGCTGCCAGAGCGCATTTTGCGTCATCTCTTTGCCGCCCTCGTCGGCCTCCCGCTGCACGTGCTGGCTGAAGTCCTGCTGCAGGGCGCGGGGCAGCGTCAGGCCATGATTCTGCTCAATAAGCCATGCGCTGCCGCTCTTGCCTGACTGGCTGTTAACGCGGATCACCGCCTCATAGGTGCAGCCGATATCCTGCGGATCGATAGGCAGGTAGGGCATCTCCCACCGCTCCCCAGGCCTGCGCGCGTCGAATCCTTTCTTAATCGCATCCTGGTGGGAGCCAGAGAAGGCGGTATAGGCCAACCGTCCGGCCCAGGGGTGGCGAGGATGCACCGGCAGCTGATTGCAGCTCTCCACCACCTCCACCACGCGGGTCATATCGCTGAAATCCAGCCCCGGCGCGATGCCCTGGCTGTAGAGATTCATCGCCAGCGTCACCAGACAGACGTTGCCGGTACGCTCGCCGTTGCCAAACAGACAGCCCTCAACGCGATCTGCGCCAGCCATCACCGCCAGCTCGGCGCTCGCCACCCCCGTGCCGCGATCGTTATGCGGATGGACGCTGATGCAGACCGCCTCACGCTGGCTGAAGTGGCGGCAGAACCACTCAATTTGATCGGCATAAACGTTAGGCGTATTCACCTCCACGGTGGCGGGCAGGTTGATAATCATCGGCCGTTCGGCACTGGGCTGCCAGATAGCCGCTACCGCTTCGCAAATCTCGAGGGCGAATTCTGGCTCAGTGAAGCAGAAGGTTTCCGGCGAATACTCATACTGCCAGCGCGTTTGCGGGTTCTCTTCACACAGCTTACGGATCAGGCGCGTGCTGCGGGTGGCGAGTTCAATTACCTGCGCCTTCTCCATGCCGAAGACCAGACGGCGAAACAGCGGCGCAGTGGCATTGTAGAGATGTACCGTCGCGCGGCTGGCACCGTGCAACGCGTCAAAGGTGCGCGTAATTAGATCCTCGCGCGCCTGAGTTAATACCTGGATCGTCACATCGTCGGGAATATGCTTGTTTTCAATCAGCTGGCGAACGAAATTGAAATCGGTCTGTGAAGCGGAAGGGAAGGCCACTTCAATCTCCTTAAAGCCGGAGTCGAGCAGCAGGTTCCAGAGCTGCATTTTACGCGCCACGTCCATCGGCTCGGCCAGGGCCTGATTACCGTCACGCAGGTCGGTGGAGAGCCAGCGCGGCGCGTGGGCGATCTGCTTTTCCGGCCACGTGCGGTCGGGCAGGGAGAGAGGGGGATAGGGCTGGTATTTCTGGGCGGGGTTTTTCAGCATGATGTGCTCCTGTTGTCTTTTCACTATCGTGAAGCGATTTCAGGAGCACGGCTTTATCAGAACGGACAATCCCTGTCGCAGTCCGGTCAATTTACTCGGCGATCAGTGCGCGCCACCGCCGCTGCCTGCGCCAAACGGTGGTTTCGCAAACCACACCAGCCCCAGCATGATCACAAATATCCCTGCGGACATCCAAAATATCTCGTTGGCCGAGATAATCAGACCCTGGTTGGTGATCTGCTGGGCTATCCAGCCCGAGGCCTGCTGCTGCGACATCCCCACTCCCTGCAGCTGGTCATACATCGCCTGGGCGTTAGGGTTGTAAGGGTTCACCGACTCCGTTAGCTGGGCGTGATGCAGCGACTCACGGTTGGTCCATAGGGTGGTGGTGATGGACGTGCCGATGGAGCCTGCCAGCGTACGCGAAAAGTTCGACAGGCTGGAGGCGGCCGCAAGACGCTCAGGCGGCAATCCAGAGAGGATAATGGTCGTCAGCGGCATAAAGAAGCAGGCGACGGCAAAGCCCTGGATAAACTGCGGCAGCGCCGAGGCGGCAAAGTCCATGCCCGGCTCGAAGGTGTAGGCACGCCAGTAGAAGCAGACCGCATACATAATAAAGCTGAAGGTGACCAGCCGACGCATATCCAGCTTGTGGGCAAAGCGACCGATGATCGGCGACAGGATCACCGGGATGATCCCCACCGGCGCAGAGGCCAGCCCCGCCCAGGTGGCCGTGTAGCCATAGACCTCCTGCAATAGCTGCGGCAGCAGCACAATCGCGCCAAAGTAGAGCATGTAAGCCATGCTGATACAGAGGCAGCCGATAGTGAAGTTACGCGACTTAAACAGCGAGAGATCGACTATCGGGTTGTCGTCGGTTAGCTCCCACACTATCAGGAAGCTTAGCGCCACCACCGCCACAATGGTCAGGATGATGATCTCCCTGGAGTTGAACCAGTCCAGCTCTTTCCCCTGGTCGAGCATCACCTGCAGGCTGCCGATGCCGATCACCAGCAGCGCCAGCCCGACGGCATCAATACGCCGCTGCTCGGTGCGGGTTTCCCGGCCGCGCAGACTCTGCATCGCCATCACGACGACCACGATACCGATCGGTACGTTGATAAAGAAGATCCAGCCCCAGTGGTAGTTATCGCTGATGTAGCCGCCCAGGATCGGGCCGCAGATGGGCGCAACAATCACCGTCATTGACCACAGCGCCAGCGCAATAGAGCGCTTCGCCGGTGGGTAGTTGCTGAGCAGCAGGCTTTGCGACAGCGGGATCAGCGGCCCGGCAACGATCCCCTGCAATACGCGGAAGAAGATCAGCATGTTGAGGCTGGTTGACATCCCGCAGGCCCAGGAGGCGATGGCGAAGGCGATGGTTGACCAGAGGAACAGCTTCACCTCGCCAACGCGCTTCGCCAGCCAGCCGGTGATCGGGATGGAGATAGCATTCGCCACCCCGAAGGAGGTGATCACCCATGTCCCCTGGCTCAGGGATGAGCCGAGGTTACCAGCGATGGTGGGGATCGCCACGTTAGCGATGGTGGAGTCCAGCACCTGCATAAAGGTCGCCAGCGACAGCGCAATGGTCATAATGACCAGCTGCGCCCCCTCCAGCGGTTTTCTCGGTTGCGTAGCGCTCATCAGGATTAGCCCGCGTTGGCCTGCACGATATCGTTGATCAGGGTATTCACCGGCTCAAGGCCGATCTCCCGCGCGTTACTCTCGTAGGCTGGCGTGGTCCGGGCCTGGCTGGCCAGCACCTGACCGTCGCTGTTGCTGGTGTCTACCGTGACCAGCGTAGACAGGCCAATACGCAGCGGATGCTGTGCGAGCTGGTTGGCATCCAGTTCAATACGCACCGGCAGACGCTGGACCACCTTGATCCAGTTCCCGGTGGCGTTTTGCGCCGGAAGCAGCGAGAAGGCGCTGCCGGTACCCATATCGAGACCGACCACCTTACCGGTGTAGGTTACCTCATCGCCGTAGATATCGCTGACCACGGTCGCGCTCTGGCCAATGCGCATATGCGCCAGCTGGGTCTCTTTAAAGTTGGCATCGACCCACAGGCCTGAGGCCGGCACTACCGCCATCAGCGCGGTGGAGGGGCTGATCTGCGCGCCAGGCTGTACCGCACGACGGGAGACGTAGCCGGTCATCGGGCTGACGATTTTGGTACGCTGCAGGGCGAGCCAGGCGTTGCGTACTTCGGTCGCGGCCTGCTTCACCGCAGGCTGATCTTCCAGCCGGGTGCCAAGGATCATCGCCTGGTTGGCGTTATACTGCTGAACCGCTACGTCGAGCTGGGCCTGGGCGCTGGCCACGGCGTCACGCGCGTGCTGAAGTTCTTCACGGCCAATCAGGTTGGCGGTACCCAGCGGCACGCGGCGGTTGAGATCGCTCTGCGCCTGGGCGAGGGCGGTCTTCTGCACCTCAATATTGGCCTGGTACTGCTTGCTGTTGATCATCAGCTGCCGGGTCTGGCGCACGCTGGAGGCCAGCTCGGTTTGCGCTTTCTCAAACGCCTGCTGGGCATCGGTGGGATCCAACGTGACCAGCACGTCGCCTTTTTTCACAAAGTCGGTGTTGTCGGCCCAGACTTTCGTCACGCTGCCGGACACCTGCGCCATGATTTGAACCTGGTTCCCTGCCACGTATGCGTCGTCAGTCTCTTCGTGATGACGCAAAACTAAAAACCAATAGATCCCATATGCCACGGCAATAACGATAAAGAGCAAGGCCAGAATAAGCAGGATGCGCGTACGTTTACCCTTCTTATTGTTGACCGGTTGCTGCGGGGTTTGACTCTCCGCATTTGCGCTCATGTTTGTTCTCCACGATCTTATTATTTCACATCGGCTGAGCCGACCTGTTCACCAAAAGGCCAGCACGCTGTGCTGGCCTGGCAATTTCTTATTAATCAGGATTGTCGTGCGGATCGTCGCGTTAGCGCAGCGCCTCAAGGATGACGTCTTGTTCATCCATCTCATCCAGGCGCGTCAGCAGCTTACGGGTGATCGTCTCAAGCTGCTCTTTCTCTTCAACGGTAAGCGAAGACCAGAGCTGATGCAGGCAGTTATGCTGCGGAGGCAGTACCTGACGTAAAAATTCATGACCTTTATCGGTCAGCTGCAGGTGCAGGCAGCGGCGATCGTTATCGCTCTCGCGACGTTCGATCCAGCCGCGCTTTTCCAGTTCATCGGCGATACGGGTCGCGTTAGTACGGGACGAACCCAGCGCACAGCTCAGCTCAGAGGGTTGAATGCTGTGGTTTTCCTGAGACTCCAGCGTAATTAACGCCATAAATAACGTCTCGTTAATCCCTTGAGCTTTCAGCATTTTATTGCGGTTATCCAGCAGCTTCCCCTGCATGTGCATGCACAGACGGGTGAGCAGGATCTCGTTAAACGGGAAATCCTCATAGCGACTGGCGCGAAACTTTAGCATTTGTTCAATGGGCGTAAACGAACTATCCATTTTGGGCATGACCTCATTAGTTACAGCCGATATAGTAACGATAGTGACAAATAAAGTAAATGTATTAATTGTGGATATACATTCAGGAACTAAAACAGTCACCAAGCGGGGGATACCTTACCACCCCCGCCGTTACCTAAGTCAACAAAAGGTCATTGAACGGTTACTCCGTAGCCGCTTGCCGGTGATAGCCGCGCCACCAGACCAGCAGATTGAGCAGCGCCACTACGCTGCCCGCCAGGCAGACGCCGCGCCAGCCGTCGTGCTGCCAGGCGCTGGCGGAGATCAACGACCCGGCCGCACCGCCGATAAAGTAGCTGGTCATATAGCCTGCGGTGAGGCGGTTACGCGCCTCTGGTTTGACGCGATAGATCACCGTCTGGTTGGTGATGTGTACCCCCTGCACCGTGAGATCCAGCACGACGATGCCGACGATCAGCATCAGCGCCGAGGCGTGGCCGAACCAGATGGCTACCCATGACAGCAGGAGCAGCAGCAGGCCCCAGGTGGTAGTCAGATGTGATTTACCGCGATCCGCCAGGCTACCCGCTGGACGGGCACCGAGCGCACCCGCTGCGCCTGCCAGGCCAAACAGACCGATAACGCCCTCAGAGTAGTTAAAGGGTGGGGCGGCGAGCAGGAAGGCCATCGAAGTCCAGAGAATGCTGAAGTTGGCAAAGGTGAAACAGCCCAGCACCGCGCGGGTACGCAGCAGCCTGTCGTGGGTAAAAAGGCTAAACACCGAGCCAAGCAGCTGGAAGTAGTTGAGGTTGTTATCCTGCTTCACCTTCGGCAGGCCGCGCCAGAGAGCAAAGGCCATCCCCACCATCAGGACGCTTGCCACCCAGTAGACCGTACGCCAGCCGCCGAGGTTCGCCAGCAGCCCGGCCACGGTACGCGCCAGCAGGATCCCCAGCAGCAGGCCGCTCATAATTGTCCCGACGACCTTGCCGCGCTTCGCCGGCGTGGCAAGGGTCGCGGCCAGCGGCACAAGGATCTGCGCCACGACGGAAAAGAGGCCGGTGAGGGCGGTGCCAAAGATCATCATGCCCAGCGACTGGCTGGAGGCGGTGATTAACATGCCGCCCGCCGCGAGCAGGGTCATCACCACGATCATCGTCCGGCGCTCAAACATATCTCCCAGCGGCACCAGCAGCAGCAGGCCTGCCGCGTAGCCGAGCTGGGCGGCGGTAACGATAAAACCGGCCTGGCTGGAGGAGAGCGAAAAGGCACGCGCGATGGTATCGAGCAGGGGCTGGGCATAGTAGTTACTGGCGACGGCAAGGCCGGTAGCTACGGACATAAGCACGATCAGCGCGGGGCTGAGCGGATGGGTAGATTTCGTCATGGGGGGAAGATCGTCAGATAAATGATTATTTATCATAACGAATTTGCCGGAGCGTGGGGAAGGAACGTGTGTCGGTTCGTGCTGTTGAAAAAATACTCCCCCACCGGCTGGTGAGGGAGAGAATTTACTGCTGAGCGGCCAGCGCTTCTTTAACCCAGCCGTCAAACTGCTGCTGGTGGGCTTTGATCCAGCCATCCACGTGACCCTGGATATCGGCTTCAGAGGCTTTGCCTTCGTGCATCATTGCGTTCTGGGCGTTGATGTCCGCCAGCGGCAGCTTCATCACGGAGAACAGCTTCGCCGCCGCCGGGTTTTTCTCTGCCCAGGCTTTGTTGGCAACGATATGCATGGTGTTAACCGGGAAGCCGTAGTTCATGCCGTTCGGCAGCTTGGTATCGATATCTTTCTGCTCGCCCGGCAGGGAGGAGAACGGTACCTGCAGCCAGACGACGTCGCGGCCCGGCTTCATCACGTCGCTCACCCAGTATGGCGTCCAGGTGTAATAGATGATTGGCTTACCCTCTTTAAAGCGGGCAATGGTATCGGCCATCATCGCCGAGTAGTTGCCGTGGCTAACCTCAACGGTTTTCTCCAGATCGAAGGCTTTGTTCTGGTGATTAATCACCGCTTCACAGCCCCAGCCCGGCGAGCAGCCCATCATATCGGCCTTGCCGTCACCGTTGGTATCGAACAGCTTCGCGATCTTTGGATCCTTCAGCTGTTCAATGTTGGTAATGTGGTACTTCTCGGCGGTTTTCTTATCCACCAGATAGCCCTGCGCCGCACCGGAAACAAAGGTGCCTTCGCGGTAGAACTTCTTATCACCACCGGCGGCGGCGTACATGTCGTCATGCAGCGGCTGCCAGTTAACGGCGGTAAAGGTGGCGTCGCCAGAGGCAATAGAGGTGTAGCCGACGTTGTAGTCAACTTCGCTGGTTTTATTCACGGTATAGCCGAGCTTCTCAAGGGCACGGCTGACCAGCAGCGTCTGGAAAGACTCTTCAGAGATGGTGCTCTGCACCGGCTGGACGGTAATGCCTTTGCCCGGCAGTTCAGCGGCGAAAGTGCTGGTTGAGACAAGGGTGGCAAACGCTGTGGCAATAAGTACGTTATGTCGCATCGTTGTTCCTTAATTATGGAGGGCTTACAGGCCCGGCAGACGCAGCGCCGCCGGGCAAGAACTTACTTAATGAAAGGGCGGGTGATTAACCCAACCGGGCCGGAGGTATACCAGCGACGGTTGCCGCGGCTGCGGGAGTCGCGGCCAACGGCCTGGGTCAGGCGGTCAAGGATGATCGCCAGGATCACAATCCCGACGCCGCCCACGGTGGCAAGGCCCATATCGAGGCGGCCGATACCGCGCAGCACCATCTGGCCGAGGCCGCCCACGGCGATCATCGAGGCGATCACCACCATCGAGAGGGCGAGCATCAGCGTCTGGTTCACCCCGGCCATGATGGTCGGCATCGCCAGCGGCAGCTGCACTTTAAACAGCATCTGACGCGGGCTGGCCCCGAACGAGCGCGACGCTTCGATCAGATCTTCCGGCACCTGGTTAATCCCCAGGATGGTCAGACGCACGATCGGCGGCAGGGCGAAGATAATGGTGACCACCACGCCCGGCACGTTGCCGATACCGAACAGCATAACGATCGGCACCAGGTAGACAAACGCTGGCGTTGTCTGCATTGCATCCAGCAGCGGGCGGATGATTTTCGCCGCTCGCGGACTGCGCGCCAGCCAAATCCCCAGCGGCAGGCCGATCACCACGCAGAAGAGCAGGGCAGTGAGCACCAGCGCCAGAGTGATCATCGCCTGCGACCAGGCGCCGATCGCGCCGATCAGGATCAGCGACACCAGGGTGGCGATGCCCATGCCCGCGCTGCCAAACTGCCAGGCGATCAGCGCGAACACTACGATGGCGACCGGAGCAGGCATACCCAGCAGCAGCTGCTGGAAGCCATTAAGGATATAGTCCACCGGCACGCGGATGCCCTGGAACACCGGACGGAAGTGGGTCACGACCCAGTCGATGCCGGTCGTCACCCAGCTGTCCAGCGGGATCAGCGTCTTATGGAACGGATCCATAATATTGAAATGTTCTGGCGCAGGCGGAGCGCTGGTCAGCCAGTCTGCACTGCCGCCGTCCGTCGGCGCCGGTGCCGGAGAACCCCAGGCGTCAGCAGACTGTGTTGCAGCGGATTGTGTAGCAGCGGATTGTGTTGCGGTATCTGCCGCCTCGGTGGTTCCCCACGGATTAGATTGATCAGCCATTGTTTGCCCCCTCGCGATCTAAAGCCTGCAGCAGCATCCGTTTAGAGATGATGCCGACGTACTGTTGCTCCTCACCCACCACCGGCACGGCACAGGGTGCCTGGCCTACGTGGGAGAGCAGTTCGCTAAGCGGCGTCTCTGCATCGACCGGAGCCGGAGAGTCAATTAACGCCGCGTCGATGCCCTGCTGCTGGCTCAGGGCCGCCTTCAGGGAGTCGATGGAGACGGTGCCGACAAACTTGTTGCCGCGCTCGATGACGTAGCCATACTCGCGGTCTTCGTCCTCCAGCAGCTTCAACGCCGAGCGCGGGCCGAAGCCAGGGGCTTTACGCAGCAGGCCAACCGGGCTACGGCGGGCAATATCCTTGGCGCTAAACACCTGGCTGATATCCACCCCGCGGAAGAAGGTGCGCACGTAGTCGTTGGCCGGGTTGTTCAGGATCTCATCCGGCGTGCCGACCTGCACCACTTCGCCGCCCTGCATAATGGCGATGCGGTCGCCGATGCGCATGGCTTCGTCGAGGTCGTGGGAGATAAAGACAATGGTGCGCTGCTGTTTAGACTGGAGCTTCACCAGCTCATCCTGCATCTCGGTACGGATCAGCGGATCGAGGGCGGAGAACGCTTCGTCCATCAGCAGGATATCGGGGTTGATGGCCAGGGCGCGGGCAAGGCCAACGCGCTGGCGCATGCCGCCGGAGAGTTCATCCGGATAAGCGTGGGCGTAGTTCTCAAGCCCCACCTGACGCAGCGCGTCCAGCGCTTTAGTCTGGCGCTCGTCAGCAGGCACTCCCGCTAATTCCATACCAAACGCCGTATTGTCCAGTACGGTCATGTGTGGCATTAGCGCGAATGACTGGAAAACCATCGCAATCTTTTTCCTGCGCACCTCACGGAGTTCGGCGTCAGAGATTTTGGCGATATCTACGCCGTCAATCAGCACCTGGCCGCGGGTGGGTTCAATCAGGCGATTGAGAAGGCGAACCATGGTCGATTTCCCCGAGCCGGAGAGTCCCATGATGACGAAAATCTCGCCTTCTTCAATGGCCAGACTGGCGTTGATCACGCCAAGGGATAGCCCTGTTTTTTCCAGAATTTGTGCTTTCGAAAGTCCTTTTTCGATATATTTGAACGCCCGCTGCGGGTTATCGCCAAATATTTTATAGAGGTTCTTTACTTCGAGTTTAATTGCCATGCAATAAAAAGGTTCCCGTATTTATTTATATCAATAACAATCCTGATGGAAATAATGACCGGGCTATACCCTAGCACAGTGAGAATCTGAGACAACCCTCAATTGCACCCTGGCACGGAAATTGCCGAACCGCGAACGGCGGGACTTCCAGTGATATAGGGGCCTGGCGGCGATATGCGGAGGGGCAATTTTTTTTGCTTCAGCAACGGAAATTCCTCCGAATTTGCAGACTTCAGAGGAATAATTAGCAGCAGTTAACCATACGTGAGAAAGAAATAAATTTGTAATATGAATGGCGGTTTTGGGAAATATCCTGGCGGCCCGGGCGGAAATAGGGGCCGCCGAAATAGCAATTAAAAATCCCAGTCCGCGTCTTCGGTTTCCACCGCTTTGCCCATCACATAAGAGGAGCCGGAGCCGGAGAAGAAGTCATGGTTTTCATCGGCATTTGGCGACAGCGCGGCCAGGATGGCCGGGTTAACGTCAGCCATCTCTGGCGGGAAAAGCGCCTCGTAGCCGAGGTTCATCAGCGCCTTATTGGCGTTGTAGCAGAGAAACGCTTTTACCTCCTCTTCCCAGCCGGTTCCGGCATAGAGCGCTTCGGTATAGGCCAGTTCGTTATCGTAGAGATCCATCAGCAGATCGAGGGCGAAATTTTTCAGCGCCTCCCGCTCGCCTGCGTCCACCTTTTCCAACCCGCGCTGATATTTATAGCCAATGTAGTAGCCATGCACCGCCTCATCGCGAATGATCAGCCGGATAAGATCGGCGGTATTGGTCAGCTTGCCCCGGCTGGACCAGTACATCGGCAGCCAGAAGCCAGAGTAGAAGAGGAACGACTCCAGAAAGACGCTGGCGATCTTCTTCTTCAGCGGCGCATCGGCGGCGTAGTGCTCAAGAATAATCTGCGCCTTACGCTGGAGCGGGGCGTTCTCCTCGCTCCACGCATAGGCGGCGTCCACGTCGCTGGTCTGGCAGAGAGTGGAGAATATCGAGCTGTAGGAGCGGGCGTGCACCGCCTCCATAAAGCTGATATTGGACATCACCGCCTCTTCATGGGGCGTGATGGCGTCCGCCATCAGCGCCGGTGCGCCGATGCCGTTCTGAATGGTATCCAGCAGCGTCAGGCCGGTAAAAACGCGGATCGTCAGCTGCTGCTCGGCGTGGCTTAGCGTTTGCCAGGCGGGAATATCGTTCGACAGCGGCACCTTCTCCGGCAGCCAGAAGTTGCTGGTCAGCCGGTTCCAGACCTCCAGATCCTTATCATCCTGAATAATGTTCCAGTTAACGGCGCTAACCCGTGATAAACGGCTCATCATTTTCTCCTTACAGGGCGCATGACACGCAGCCTTCAATTTCAGTGCCTTCCAGCGCCAGCTGACGCAGGCGAATGTAGTACAGCGTTTTGATGCCCCGCTTCCAGGCGTAGATCTGCGCCCGGTTGATATCGCGGGTAGTGGCGGTATCCGGGAAGAAGAGAGTCAGGGAGAGGCCCTGATCGACATGGCGCGTGGCCGCCGCGTAGGTGTCGATGATCTTCTCAGGACCGATCTCATAGGCATCCTGATAGAGATGCAGGTTATCGTTGGTCATAAACGGGGCAGGGTAGTAGACGCGCCCGGTTTTCCCCTCCTTGCGGATCTCAATCTTCGACACGATGGGGTGGATGCTGGAGGTGGCATGGTTGATGTAGGAGATGGAGCCGGTAGGTGGCACGGCCTGCAAATTCTGGTTGTAGATGCCGTAGCGCATCACGTCGTCGCGTAGCTGACGCCACATCGCCTGCGTCGGCAGGACAATTCCCGCCCGGTCAAACAGCGCGCGCACGGCCTCCGTTTTCGGCTGCCAGCTCTCCTCAATGTACTGCGTAAAGTACTCGCCGCTGGCGTAGCGCGACTGTGCAAATCCGGCAAAGCGCTGCCCACGCTCGCGGGCCAGCATCATTGAGGTGTTCAGCGCATGCCAGGTAACGGTATAGAAGTAGAGGTTGGTAAAGTCGATCCCCTCTTCGCTGCCGTAGGCGATGCCCTCCCGGGCCAGGTAGCCGTGCAGGTTCATCTGTCCGAGACCAATGGCGTGCGACGCGGCGTTGCCCGCCTCGATTGAAGGTACGGAGCGAATGTGGCTCATGTCCGACACCGCCGTCAGCCCGCGAATGGCGCTCTCCACGGTGCGGCCAAAATCAGGCGAATCCATGGTATGGGCAATATTCAGCGAGCCAAGATTGCAGGAGATGTCGTGTCCGATCCGGGCGTAGTCGAGGTTCTCGTCATACTCCGAGGCGCTGTTGACCTGCAAAATCTCCGAGCAGAGGTTGCTCATGTTGATCCGGCCGGCAATCGGGTTAGCGCGGTTGACCGTATCCTCGAACATGATGTACGGGTAGCCGGACTCGAACTGGATCTCTGCCAGCCGCTGGAAGAAATCACGGGCGTTAATGGTGGTCTTGCGAATGCGATCGTCTGCCACCAGCGCATCATAATGCTTGCTGATAGCGATATCGCCAAAGGGTTTACCGTAGATGCGCTCCACGTCGTAGGGGGAGAAGAGCGCCATCGGGGCGTTCTCCTTCGCCAGCCGGAAGGTCACGTCCGGGATCACCACGCCCAGCGACAGGGTTTTAATGCGGATCTTCTCATCGGCGTTCTCCCGCTTGGTATCAAGGAAGCGCAGGATGTCCGGGTGGTGGGCATGCAGATAGACGGCGCCTGCCCCCTGGCGTGCCCCCAGCTGGTTAGCATAGGAGAAGGCATCCTCCAGCATCTTCATCACCGGAATAACCCCGGAGGACTGGTTTTCGATCCGCTTGATAGGCGCACCCGCCTCGCGCAGGTTCGACAGCAGAAAGGCGACTCCGCCGCCGCGCTTGGAGAGCTGGAGCGCCGAGTTTACCGCCCGGCCAATCGACTCCATATTGTCTTCAATGCGCAGCAGGAAGCAGGAGACCAGCTCCCCGCGCTGCTGCTTGCCCGCGTTTAAAAAGGTAGGAGTGGCGGGCTGGAAGCGGGCCGCGAGCATCTCTTCGGTAAGCTGACGGGCCAGCGCTTCATCGCCCTGGGCCAGGGTCAGAGCAACCATCACCACCCGATCCTCAAAGTGCTCCAGGTAGCGCTTGCCGTCGAAAGTTTTTAGGGTATAGCTGGTGTAGAACTTCCATGCGCCAAGGAAGGTCTGGAAACGAAAACCGCTGCTGTGGGCGGAGGCAAAGAGATCG
The DNA here is from genome assembly GCA_032055545.1 of Pseudescherichia sp. Taxonomy (GTDB): domain Bacteria; phylum Pseudomonadota; class Gammaproteobacteria; order Enterobacterales; family Enterobacteriaceae; genus Pseudescherichia. The sequence goes on from DAMBQR010000035.1 coordinate 17,639, forward strand.
ACCACAAACCCCTGGCCGTAGCGCGCCAGCACGCTGCCGTCGTAGTAGCCCTCGCTCACCAGATACTCCAGCCGCGCCTGCTGGCTGGCAAAGGTCACGGTGTTAGGCAGCACATGCGCGGTATGGAACGCCTCCACTGCCTGACGATCTCTCTCAAACTGAATGTGACCAGATGAATCATACAGATTCAGCATGGCATTCAGCGCATGGTAATCCGGCGCGGCCTGCATCACACGCTCTGCGGTTGTCGTTGCCAAAATTCGCTCACTCCTTTTCGCACGTTATCGAGATCCTGCTGCGTGCCCATCAGTTCAAAACGGTAGAGGTAAGGGACGCTGCATTTTTGGGAAATCACATCCCCGGCGCGGCCATAGGCATCACCGAAGTTACGGTTGCCGGCGGCAATGACGCCACGGATCAGCGCCCGGTTTTGCGGATCGTTCAAAAAGCGGATCACCTGACGCGGCACCGCGCCCGCCGTACCGCCGCCGCCGTAGCTGGGAACGATCAGAATGTAGGGAAGGTCCACCTGAATGCGCTCGCGCTCGTTAAGCGGGATACGTACCGCCGGCAGCCCGAGACGCTCAATAAAGCGCTGCGTATTTTCCGAGCTGCTGGAGAAGTAGACGAGGGTGTTCATGCGCTGGCGACGCGGGAGGCGGGCAGCAGGCGGTTAATCATATCCGGGCGGAAGCCGGACCAGCTGGTGTCGCCCGCTATCACCACCGGCAGCTGACGGAAGCCCTGCTCCCGCAGCGTATCGGCGGCTTCCGGGACGAGGTCGATATTCACCATCTCAAACTCAACGCCGCGGCTCTCCATCGCACGTTTTGTGGCGTGACACTGGACACAGTCGTTTCGAGTGTAAATAGTAATGCGCATGATTCGTATTCCCATCTATAATGGCAGGTCGGCGCGAAAAATTGCGCCGGTATGGATTGTTCTTGCTTACAGGAATACTAGATGTAGTTATAAAAATTATCAACCACGCTATATATAGGTTTTAGGGATGATTTGTGCCCCGTCGAAGGATTCGACGGGGACGGATGCTTTTTGGTTGAAATTACAGGCGCATGGCGACGGCGAGGCGGTTAAACGCATTCATCAGGCTGATAGCACAGGTCAGATCGCTCACCTGCTCAGGGCTAAAATGTTTCAGCAGGGGCTGGTAAACACTCTCCTCCGCATGGCTATCGGCAATGTGGGTTACCGACTCGGCCCACGCCAGCGCCACCTGCTCTTTATCGCTGAAATGATGGCTGATGCGCCAGCCCGCTAGCGCATCCAGCTTCGCCTGCTCAACGCCTGCTTTGCGTAACGCCCGGCTGTGCTTGTCCAGGCAAAACGCGCAGCCGTTGATTTGCGAAATGCGCAGGTAAATAAGTTCAATAAACGCGTTATCTAGCGAGCATCGCTCCAGCGCCTGGCTGGCCTGAATCAGGCCGTTATAGATAGCCGGGCTAAGTTCATAGAAAGGCTGGCGTAGTAGCTGGGTCATGACTTTTCTCCTCGTTAAGATGGCAGAAATGTAGCACTATGATGGTCTGCTCTGGATAGCCATATTTTGATTAAAAAGGCAGACCATAATGGATGCACGCTATCAGCAAATTGCCCGGCAGCTTAAGGCCGCCATCACCTCAGGCGAGTTGAAAGCCGGCAGCCGACTGCCGTCGAGCCGGACATGGGCGCAGGAGAACGGCATCTCACGCACGACGGTTGAGCAGGCTTATGGAGAGCTGGTGGCGCAAGGGTGGCTGGAGCGGCGCGGGCAGGCCGGTACCTTTGTGAGCCAGACCTCACCGTTGACGATGGCGGAGACGCCCGTTACACCGTCCGGAGGAGAACATGAGCCAAAACCTTTTCAGATGGGGCTGCCCGCGCTGGATCTTTTTCCGCGTGCGCTGTGGGCGCGGCTGGCCGGCAGACGTCTGCGCACCCAGTCGCGCTTCGATCTTACTCTTGGGGATCCGGCGGGAGAGGCCATACTGCGGCAGGCCATTGCCGACTACCTGCGCTTCTCCCGCAGCATTGAGTGCCAGCCGGAGCAAATATTTATCACCGCGGGCTATGCGCAGTCGATGAGACTGATCCTGCAGACGCTTGCCAGCCCTGGCGAGGGTATGTGGGTGGAGGATCCTGGGTTTCCGTTGATCTCTCCAGCCATCGATCGTGAAGGAGTACAGCGTCTTCCTGTGCCGGTGGACCAGAACGGGATGAATATCGATGCTGCGATGCGTCGCTGGCCGCAGGCGCGTTTTGCGTTGCTGACCCCGGCCCATCAAAGCCCGCTGGGCGTCGCGCTCTCGCTGCCCCGGCGCAGGCAGGTGCTGGCGTGGGCAGCACAGAACGCTGCGTGGATTATCGAAGATGATTACGACAGCGAGTTTCGCTACCACGGCAGGCCGCTGCCGCCGCTCAAGAGTCTGGATGCACCGCAGCGGGTGATCTATACCGGTACCTTTAGCAAGTCCCTGTTTCCGGCCATACGCACGGCATGGATTGTGGTACCAGCCGCCGAAGTGGCGGCGTTCCGCCAGCGGATAAACAGCAGCCAGTGCAGCGTTCCTACGCTATGGCAGTATGCGCTGGCGGACTTTATCCAGCAGGGGCATTTCTGGCGGCATTTGAAAAAGATGCGCCAAAACTATGCCCGACGCCGGGCGTGGCTGGAGGCCGCGCTTTTGCACTATGGATTTAACGTGGTGCCTCAAAACGGTGGTATTCAGCTGGTGGTAGAGATTGACGGTGACGACAAAGGCATCGTTGCGCGGGCGCAGCAGAAGGGGCTGGCGGTACAGGCATTGAGCGACTGGCATATGGCACAGCCCGCACGCAGCGGGATCCTGATGAGCTTTACCAATATTACCTCAGCAGAGATGGCCAGGGAGTGGGTAGAGCAGCTATATGCCGCCAAAAATAAAACCCCGTGAGGTGAGTCACGGGGTTGAGTTTATCTATCGATAAAGCCTATCGACGAAGGCTTAACAGCGCGCCGACGAAAATACCGACGGCAGCAGCAGCACCAACGCTGCACCATGGCTTATCTTTTACAAAGCTGTCCGCACAGCCTGCTACATCAGTCGCGGCCTGCGTGACGCGGTTACGGCCATGCAGCTTGGCTCGGGTCTGTTTCAGCAGCGCCTGTGCTTTACTGCGGGCACCATCTGCATCATCTTTTGCATCGCTTCCCCAGGACTTCAATACCGCCTCCAGAGAGTCCGCTAGCTGGCTGACATCATTATTAATATCGTCTACGCCTGCATCTACGTCGTTACGGTTTGGTCTTCTAAGCATATGATCCTCCCTTGATTTCGATGTAATAGTCAGTGTAGCGCAAAATTTTAACCTCTGACGCGAATCACGACTTGACGCGTCGTTTATGGACTTTTCCGAAAGCGTTGCTAATGCTCAATACTGTAAGGTGGCGCAGCAGTAGCTGATGACGAGGAAAAAATATGTATTTACGACCCGATGAGGTGGCACGCGTTCTTGAGAAGGCGGGATTTACTATGGACGTCGCGACGCCAAAAGCCTATGGCTACCGTCGCGGGGATAACTATGTGTATGTGAACCGTGAAGCACGAATGGGGCGCACGGCGCTGGTCATTCATCCGACGCTGAAAGAGCGCAGCCAGTCGCTGGCTGAACCCGCTTCAGATATTAAAACCAGCGATCACTATCAGCACTTTCCGCTCTACCTGGGTGGCGATGCGCAGGAGCACTACGGCATTCCACATGGTTTCAGTTCGCGTATGGCGCTGGAGCGTTATCTGACTGGACTATTTGGCGAGTCGGCCTGACTCGCCACGCCATCAGGCTTTGGCCTGATGATAGCTGCTGACCCGGAACAGGCGACGGCAGTAATCGAGGAAGTAGCCGTAGGCTGCGCCCATCACCATTGAAATCACGATATTTGAACTGACGGCAGCAGCGATCTGATGCCAGTCAGCGCCCACCGTTAACAGGATCGCCACGTATACCGGCGACTGAAAAGTCACATACGCCAGCACATCCGCCATGTTTTTAACCCAGCCTGCGGGAGAGATCCGCCGGGCAAGACGCATAATAGCATCGCGATAAAATCCATATGGCCAGGCAATAACAATATTCACTGGGATCGCCACCAGCCGTGAGGAGAGCGACTGCTCGAAGGTCATTCCCGAGAGAAATATCTCAATCAGCATGTTCACGACTGAACAGTAAACGACCATCGCAAACGTGTCTGCCATAGCGTGACGCAGGCGAGACTGCGGAGAGAACATGCTAATGCTCCTGTGTAAAACAGTAAAAGGGGAGTGGTTTGCCAGCGTTTTACGATGCGGCTTTGATTGCGCATAGATTATATCTCTGCCTGTCAACGCACAACTAGCGTAAAATTTTTATTTATCACGCTTTTGTCGATAAGATGCTCTGCGGCTGCCTGATTTTTATCCGCTGCGTTATTTTTGTTGGAGTCAGGGTGTAAGGGGTTATTTATCAATAGCTTGAGGGGGAAGGGTACGGTGAGCTTCTGCCCACCGTAAAGAGAAGTGACTTAGCAGACGCCGAAGTTGCCCTCTTCTTTATACAGCGTGACGTCAGCAGCCTTAATCGTTACCTTCTCACCCTGCTCGTTGCTGGCAGGTACGGCAACAATCTGGTCATCATTTACTTCTACTACTTTGAGCTTCTGGCCGCCGATGCGGGGCTGAACATAATCACCAACTGAAAACATAACGTCTCTCCTGTCATTTGATGCATTAACCTTAACCCAGACTTTCTGCCTGAGAAAATGGGTACGATCGATTATAGCTATCGTTCAATAGCTTAAGAGAGATTAAGCCTGAGTTTAAGGCTAAGTAAAAGAGGGTAAAAGCGGGAGCTGAGAGTGGCAGAGTGGCACAGAGTAGCTACCCTTAAAGAGAAAATGTCTTTTTTTACAGCCACCTGGATAAATTTTACACGGGAGTAATTATGGGTTTCTGGCGAATTGTACTGACAATTATTCTGCCCCCGCTGGGCGTTCTGCTTGGCAAGGGCTTTGGTATGGCGTTCATCCTGAACATCATTCTGACACTTTTGGGTTACATCCCGGGTCTGATCCATGCCTTCTGGGTGCAGTCGCGCCCGTAGCGTGGCTTACGGGCAGGCAGCCTGCCCGTAGCGAAAGTCTGGCTAGCGTTTTTTAACCGCTTCCAGAATCCAGGGTTTCAGCAGCTGTGCCACCGCAGCGAAAACCGGAACCACCACGGAGTTGCCAAACTGGCGGTAGGCCTGGGTATCGGAAACCGGAATACGGAACGGTGCCTGCCCGGGCTTTTCAAAGCCCATTAGCCGGGCGCACTCTCTCGGCGTTAAGCGCCGGGGCCGCCGTAGCTGGTTTTCAGCATGGGTAAAATCAGCTTCGCCGAGCGCCCGATCCCAGCCCCTGTCGATCAGGATCTCTGAGCCATCTTTGTAGTAGCGGGCCGACAGCGTACGCGCGACGCTCTCTGCCCGGGAGGGATCGACCAGCCCAAAGCCGAAGCCGTTGCCTTTTGCCTGATGTTTTTTCGCGTAGTACCAGAGATAGTGCCAGAGCTTTTCTGACAGGATGTATTTACTGTCCGTCTCCGGCTGCAGAAGCTCGCCGAAGGTGGGGCGACGTTCAGGATAGAAACGCGCCACGTCGCGCAGGGTAAAACCGTTATGGATGCCCAGATCGCGCCGGAACCCGACCAGTACAATGCGCTCCCGGTGCTGGGGCAAAAAGTGCCGTCCGTCGATGACCTTAGGATCGTCTTTCCCCACTGCCGCTGCGTCGGCGACCTCATAGCCCAGCTCATCCAGCGTCGCCATAATCACGGCGAAAGTTTTACCTTTATCGTGGCTCTTCAGGTTCTTTACGTTTTCCAGCACGAAGATGGCAGGCTTTTTGGCTTTGATAATCCGCGCGACGTCGAAAAAGAGCGTGCCCTGCGCCTCACACTCAAAGCCGTGCGCCCGGCCAAGCGCATTCTTTTTACTGACGCCTGCCAGACTGAACGGCTGACAGGGGAAACCGGCCAGCAGCACGTCATGATCGGGGATAGCGGCGTCAATATGGGCATAGGCCTCTGTTTCAGGAACGTCTGTATCAGCGCTGAGCGTCACTTCGCGGATGTCCTGGTTAAAGCGATGTGACGCTTCGTCGTTAAACCAGTTGGCCTTATAGGTACGTACCGCGTTTTTATTCCACTCGCTGGTGAATACGCACTGCCCGCCAATGGCCTCAAAGCCGTGACGAATGCCGCCGATGCCGGCAAAAAGATCGATAAAGCGAAATGCGTAGTTGGGATGATGTATCGGAGGGGAGGGGAGCATCTTTTGTAGCAGCTCTGCCTCCAGCGCCGTCAGGGATTTTGGCGCGCTCTTACCGTTCACCCAGCGGTTAAGGGTCTCCCGGCTCCACTCGCTCTTGCCCAGCTTTCGCAGCTGTTCGGCCACATATTTTTGACCATAGATAGCCAGAACCCGATCGAGCAGCTTTCTGTCCTGGACCTGCTGCTGCTCTTCTTCATTGCGTGCGCGTTCCAGCAAATCCTGCGCGATTACATCAAATTCCGCCATGAGCTCTCCTTGGGTTTAATGCGTGAAAATATATCACTCATTTAACCCAGCGGAACTAAGATTTCTTGCTAAACAGTTCCGGAGAGTCAACAAGTACACCATCGACATGCAGCTTCTGTGCTAGCTGATAGAGCGTTTTGTCGTTATCGCCAAGCAGGATAATCTTTGCTGATGCGTTGTTTTTTATACACTTTATAACTTCATTAATCTGTGTCTTCTGCGTAACTTGTGGATATTTTAAGCTATACCATTTTTCAATTGCGGAAGAGGGAATATCGCAACGATGATTGATCATGATGTCTGAAAGCACTTCCTGTGTCGCATTCCCACTCTCGAAGCGGTCAATAGTGTCGGGGAGTGCAGTCAGGTAGCGCTCATCCGTGGCGTATACTCGCACCCTGTTGAGGCTATGGCTGGTCTCCAGGATGTCTTCCAGCAGCACCGAGAGGAGCTGAGGAGAAGTACCAGATGGTTCGATGTCCAGAAAGAAAAAGGTGTTAGGCCACCTCTGTAACACCTCTGCAAGAGTAGGAATAGAGAGATTTTTGCCTCGCCAGGGGTATGCCGGTTTGCCATACCAGTATCCTGCATCAGCCCGGTGAAGCTCAGCGACGGTATGGGCGGAAACAGGACCAGTAAGATTGGTCAACGTTTTAAGAGCAGCGGGTCGATAGAGAACTAATTCATTATCTTTAGTGCGTTGCACGTTGAGCCACACGGCATCGGCCCCGCTATCAACAGCCTTTTCGATGGATAAAAGCGTGTTCTCTGGCGCATCTGCCATATCGCCGCGGCGTGCAATGATAAGCGGCTCTGAAGCCAGAGCCATCAGGGGTAAGATCAGATTTACTAAAAACAGAAGCTTTATCAAAGAGCGCATCATTATTTTCTCTGTTAGTACAGTAGCCTTGATAAAGTATATTTTTTTAAAACGGGGTTTTTGTTTAAAGATGGCAAGCCTAATTCATTTTGTTAGGTGATATTATTCATGCAAATAATGATTGGCAGTTTAAAGATTGATATCAGGATTTATTAAAATCTGTCGGGTAGGTTCTTGCTGATACGAATAAGCTTGCCTTTCTCCATCTCGATGAAGCCCCCCGACTTAAGCTCGGCAAGAATTTTAAGAATAATGCTGCGCGATAGCCTGGAGAAGGTCTGCATATATTTCACTACGGTGTAACGGCTTTTAATGGAACAGGCGGTTTCGCTTTCCATATAGATCAGATAATTTTTGATAATATCGTAAGCCGACTGCATTCCAGATGCTGCGGTGCGGACAGCCAGAGCATGAATTATCGTTACCATGATTTTCATGACGTCTTGCCAGAGTCGATTCTCCTCTACGACTTTTACAAATTCATCAGCGTTTACGGTGTATACCATGCAGGGAGCAATAGCCTCATATCGGCCAATAATACGCGAAGGAGCAAGCTGTCCGAGGCCAAGAATCGCTGGGCCAGTGACGATGCCTAAATTTTGTTGTTTATCGCCGTCACCTAAAGCGTAAATCATCGCCCCACTCAGTAAAAAAGCGATCTTTCCTGGCTGGCTTCCATTTCTTACGGCTATCGACAACGTCTGGCCTGTATCAATAAGACGGGGTTGGTTAACAGGAAAGTAAGATAAAATTTTTTCAATAGAAGTTAGTGGTTTTTCTAATGCGTTGTGATTCATCGTCGTCTACTGCTCCATAAGAATAATATGAAGAGTGGAATAGTACAGTCTGATGGTATGAAATGAAATGCGCGTGCGCGGGCAAAAGTCTTACGCGCGATATTAATAATATTTTTATAATTGCTTAATAGGCTGTTGAAGCCGCTGTTGCCAGTACTGAAGCTGCGTCAACGACAATGAGGAGATGTGCTCCAGGGGCATGCGGTTTTCTAATACGATCTCTCGAGCGCGCTGCAGCGGACTGGCGCTGAGGCACTGTAAACCTTGCCGCACTCTATTTTGCACCTGGTGCAATTCCTCTGCGTTGAGGGTCGCTAACGTATGCTGCATGTGCAATAAAAATTCATCGTTAAACCGCTGTAACTGTTCAACGGAAAATTCCGGAGACTGGAGCGCGAACAGCAGGCCTTCGACATCGCCGCTGCGATAGAGCGCGCACTGCACGACGTAGCCGATGTTGCGCTCCACGCGCAGTCGCTGGAAATAGCGCGGTGCATAAAGCTGGGCCAGCACGCGCAGCGCCCAGCGGCCTTCGGCGTTGTTATTCGGCAGAGGGTAAAACTGCAGCAGCGCATGTTCGACGCCGCTCTCCGCCAGCGTAATGGGGTGATGCTGGCGCGGAAGCGGCGTGGGCGGCTCAGCGGAGACGACATAGGGGAAATCGCTAAGCAGATGCGCCAGCCGCTGCTTTAACGCCTCATCGCCGCCGACCAACGTGGCGTGCCAGCTGGGCATGGCCTCCGGTGGGGCATTTAACGCCGTGGGTAGCTGAGCTAACAGACGGCGAATGGCGATATCGTGTTGCTCTGCCAGCCGGGCACGATGCTGGATTCTGGTGGCCTCGTCGATCATAGTGGGTGTTAGCCCCGCCAGCGCACGATTCACGATGCTCAGGCCGTGACAGAGCAACGCCTCGCTGCCCGTCAGCTGCAGCAGCCAGACGCCCTGGTAGCGTTCAATGCTCAGGTTTCCATCCCGATGCGCCAGTTCAGCGGCGGCGGCGCGTAGCGCCACCTGCATGCGTCCGGCATGTTCATCTGTAAGTGCAGTGAACGCGACCGGATACAACAGCAGCACCGGCTGTGCGTCTCCAGGAAGCAGATGCCGCAGCGGTGCCTGACCTGCAGGCAGTACCGGAGAGGGCAGCGCCGCCGAAGAGGAGAAGAAGTGGAACCTCTCCGCTATGGGAGAGGCACTGGCGTTCGTAAAGGCAGCGAGCGCCAGCGGTAACCCCTGAATTTCACGTTTTTCGTCGCCGCCCTCGGGCCGCACGGCCAGACGACGGCGTGGAGCAGCAATCAGCGCAGTGATGCACTGGCTCCAGTCGTCGTTCTGCTCTGCCGGTGGCAGCCCAAACGCGTTGGCCCGCAGCCTGTCGAGCGGGGTCAGGCGCTGAAAGTCACGATTTGCCAGCTGACCATAATGCTCACGCTGAGCTGGAGTGAGATGGCGCAGAGACTCCAGCCACGCAAGCAGCGCGCTTTCGATATTCGCGGCTTCAGAGGCTGTACCTTGATTAACGGTGAAGACAAAGCTTAGCAGCGCGCTGTGTTCGCTAAAGCGTGAATAGTCGAGCCGAACGGCGTCGCAGCTGGCCTGAGCACGCAACCGGGCCAGCAGCCCTCCGGGTGCTTCATCCAGCAGCAGGCGCTCCAGCCGCCGCAGCCAGCCGCGTGGCCCGAGGGGCTGAAGGGCAAACACCAGCCGCAGCTGTGGCGCACCGGGCAGAGAGAGGGTGTAATCCTCTTCGGCGGCCAGCGGCGGCGCTGCGGCATGCGGGGCGGCATTGCTGCTGACAAACGCGCTGCCGTAGCGCGTCGCCAGCGCATGCAGCTCCTCCAGCGTCTGGGGGCCATGCAGCCAGAGCGTCATCTGCGGCGCACGGAAATAGTGGCGATGAAACTGCCGCAGCGCGCGTTGCAGCGCAGGAATGTTATCGCCAAAGGCTGCGCGGCTACCGATATGAAAGCGATGCAGCGCAGCAATACCGCTGAACATCTGTCGCTGTGCGGCTTCGCAGCAGGTTTCCGCATCGGCGCGTAGCAGCTGGTATTCTGCGTCGATAATCTCGATCTCTTGCTTCACCGCCCCGGCGGTTAACTGCGGGGCGGCAAGCATATCGCTCAGTCGGGCCAGCCCATCCGCCAGATGCCCGCTGCCCGCCTCGAAAAAGAGCGCCGTTTGCGTCGCCTGCGTCGTGGCGTTCACCCTGCCGCCTACCGACTGCGCCCAACTCATCAGGCCGTCCTCTGCCGCGAAGTTTGCGCTGCCACGAAACAGCATATGTTCCAGCAGATGCGCGAGGCCGGGCCAGGCGGCTGGCTCGTGGAAAGATCCCGCATCGACCTCTACCAGCGCGGCGGCACACACAGCTTCAGGATCGCTGACGGCATTGATGCATAAACCGTTATCGAGCTGCCATGAGGCGCTGGCGCTTTCCATCTCTAGCCTTTGAAAATTAGCCGGGAGTTGGCCTGATTGCGAAAACGCAGCTGATCGATGCCAAGCTGGGTGCGGTTCGCCGCTTCTCGCGCCGCTAAAATAGTGCCGTGATGGGGCGACTTTGCGCATACCGGATCGGCATTGTCGGCGTCGCCGGTGAGCATAAAGGCCTGGCAGCGGCAGCCGCCGTAGTCTTTCTCTTTCTCAGGACAGGATCGGCACGGCTCCGGCATCCACGCATCGCCGCGATAGCGGTTAAAGCCGAACGAGTGATACCAGATATGCTCAAGATCGTGTTCCAGCACCGACGGGAACTTCACCGGCAGCTGGCGGGCGCTGTGGCAGGGCAGGGCCATACCTTCCGGCGTCACGCTCATGAAAATGGCTCCCCAGCCGCCCATGCAGCCTTTGGGCCGCTCCTCATAGTAGTCCGGCGTGACGAACAGTAGATTAGCCAGCTTACCGTCAACGGCCATGCGTTCGCGGTAGCGCTGCACTACGCTCTCCGCTTTGGCGATCTGCTCGCGGGTAGGGAGCAGGCCTTCGCGGTTCAGGTGCGCCCAGCCGTAGAACTGGCAGGTCGCCAGCTCTACGTCATCGGCATCCAGCTGGATCGCCAGTTCGATAATGCGATCGATCTGGTCGATATTATGGCGATGCAGCACGAAGTTGAGCACCATAGGATAGCCGAGCGCCTTAACCGCTTTAGCCATCGCCAGCTTCTGCTGAAATGCTTTGGCAGAGCCTGCCAGCGCGGCGTTCAACGTCTCGTCGCTGGCTTGAAAGCTGATCTGAATATGATCCAGCCCGGCGTCGGCGAAGGTTTGCAGCTTCTTCTCGGTCAGGCCGATGCCGGAGGTGATCAGGTTGGTGTAAAAGCCGAGATCGCGTGCGGCGGCGATCAGTTCAGGGAGATCTTTACGCACCAGCGGCTCGCCGCCGGAGAAGCCCAGCTGCACGCTACCCATCGCCCGCGCCTGCCGAAACACCGCGATCCACTGCTCGGTGGTCAGCTCTTTTTCCTGCGCAGCAAAATCGAGCGGGTTGGAGCAGTACGGGCACTGTAGCGGGCAGCGGTAGGTCAGCTCCGCCAGCAGCCAGAGCGGCGGGTTCACCGTGGGCGCGTGGTCAGTCATGGAAGATCACCCACTTTTGTTCATAGGCGCGCTGGAAAAACTCCAGCACGTCGTCTGCCAGACCCCCGGCATCGGGGAAGCGCGCGTTTAACTGCGCGATAATGCCTTCCAGCGTCGTGTGGCCATCGACCAGCTGTAAAATGGCGGCCGCGCTATCGTTTAGTTTGGCCATGCCTTCCGGATAGAGGATGACGTAGCTGTTTTGCGCCTGCTCCCACTGCAAGCGGTAGCCGCGACGGAAGAGGGGGGTCTGTTCAGGAGTTAATGTCATTATACCAGCCTCTGGTTGTGCCATACCCGCTCGGCGGTGACGCTGTGGTAAGGGGGGCGGTTCAGGGTATAGGCCATGCTCATGGCGTCCAGCATGCTCCACAAAATATCCAGCTTGAACTGCAGGATCTCCAGCATGCGCTGCTGCTTCTCAACGGTGTCGCAGTACGCCAGTGCCAGCGCCAGCCCGTGCTCAACGTCACGATTGGCCTGGCCGAGGCGGCTGCGGAAGTAGTCGTAACCCGCGGCGTCGATCCAGGGGTAGTGCTGCGGCCAGCTGTCGAGGCGCGACTGATGGATCTGCGGCGCGAAGAGTTCGGTCAACGAGCTGCAGGCGGCTTCCTGCCAGCAGGCACGGCGCGCGAAGTTAACATAGGCATCCACCGCGAAGCGCACGCCAGGGAGTACCCGCTCTTCAGAGAGCAGGCTCTCACGCTGCAGGCCCACAGCCTCGCCAAGGCGCAGCCACGCTTCGATGCCTCCCTCGCTGCCGCCATAGCCATCGTGATCCAGAATACGCTGTACCCACTTGCGGCGGGTTTCCGGCTGCGGACAGTTGGCCATGATGGCAGCATCCTTGATGGGAATGCTGGTCTGGTAGTAGAAACGGTTGGCAACCCATCCCTGAATCTGCTCGCGCGTCGCTTCACCGTTATGCATCGCAATGTGATACGGATGGTGAATGTGGTAGTAAGCACCCTTAGCGCGCAGCGCTGCCTCAAACGCGTCAGAGGAGAGAAGTTGTGGTTGTGTCATGGTCATTCCCTACAAATCGATGTTCATGCCATCCCAGCTCACTTCGATGCCAGCGGCGTTCAGGCTCCGCCGCTCCGCGGAGTCCTCGTTGAGGATCGGGTTGGTATTGTTGATATGAATTAGGATCTTACGGCGGGCGGGCAGGGTGCTGAGCAGAGCCGCCAGCCCGTTCTCTTCCGCCAGCGCCAGATGCCCCATATCTTTACCGGTATTGCGCCCTACGCCGGTATTTGCCAGCTCGTTATCACGCCATAGCGTGCCGTCGATGAGCAGGCAATCTGCCCGACGCAGCCAGGGCATGAGCGCCTCGTCCGGTTCACCCAGGCCCGGCGCATATAACAGCCCGACCCCGCGTGCGGTATCCTCGATAAATAGCGCTACGTTATGGCCCGGCAACGGACGATCGCGATAGGGCGAATAGGGCGGCGCGTTGCTGAGCAGCGGGATGGCGGTGAAGCGCACATGGGGGCATACCGCCGTGTGGAACGGCTCGCCGGGCGTCACCGGATGGTGGATTAGCCCACCGTTCCAGTGGGAGAGCATGGGAAACACCGGAAAACCCGTGCTGAGGTCATTATGCACTTCCGGGGTACACCACACATGATGAGGGCAGCCCTCGCGTAAATTGAGTAAGCCTGCACTGTGATCGATCTGGCTATCCGTCAGAATGATTGCGCCGATACCGGTACCGCGCAGTACGTCAGGGTTATTCAATTCCGGCGAGGCCAGCAGCTGGTGGCAAATATCCGGGGAGACGTTACACAACACCCAGTTTTTACCGTCGTCGCTGACGGCGATAGAGGATTGAGTGCGGCGCGTGGCGTTGATGCTGTGGTCGCGAACGCCGCGGCAGTTTTCGCAGTTGCAATTCCATTGGGGAAAGCCGCCGCCCGCTGCCGAGCCGAGAACTTTTATCTGCATGTTAAAACCAGAGCCAGGAGAAAGAGATGCCCGCACGAAAGGCGGGCAGACGGGCGATTAACGGTTGGAAATATACAGCGTTACTTCCAGGCCCAGGCGCAGATCAACAAACTCAGGTTTAATCCAGGTAGTCATGGCGGTGCTCCTTTACATGCATCGTATAGTGTCGGGCCTAATGATAAACATGCGCATCAGGCCGATGAATGTTAACGAAATGTGATTTGGTTCACAACTTTTAAAAGGTAACAGGTTATTTGCCCCAGGTGGCGGAGAGCACGTTTAGCCAGTTACGCCAGGCCAGTTTCTCCAGCAGCCGATCGTCAAACCCTGCCTTTGACAGCGTCTGCATCAGGCGAGGTAGACCGCCGACATCTTCCAACTGGTGCGGGACGTTAACCCCGTCAAAATCAGAACCAAATCCCACACGATCCTCACCAAGTTTAGCGATCAAATACGCAACATGTTTAACAATTTCCGCTATACCGGTTGTCGCGCTGTCGCGTTTACCATCCGCACGCAGGAAAGCGGTGCCGAAATTGACGCCGACCAGCCCGCCGCTGCGGGCAATCGCCGCCAGCTGCGCGTCGGTCAGGTTACGCGGCTGCGGGCATAGCGTGTGGGCATTAGAGTGGGTCGCAACCAGCGGTGCGCGGCTCAGCTCAGCGGTTTGCCAGAAGGCTTTTTCATTCATATGCGACACATCGATCAGCAGCCGCTGTCGGTTGCAGGCGTGGATTAACGCTTCGCCGGCAGGCGTCAGGCCGGGACCGGTATCGGGCGAACCGGGGAACGGCCCGCTAACGCCTTCGCCAAAGGCATTCGGCACGTTCCAGAACGGTCCGATGCTGCGCACGCCCCTCTGGCAGAAAGCCTCCAGCTGCGATAGCCCGGCATCCATCATGCCTGCTCCTTCAATATGCAGTACCACAGCGATCTGCTGATTCAGGCGGCACTGTTCAATCTCGTTAGCCGTACGACAGATGCGCAGCTGTCCCTGAGAGGCCTGCTCCAGCTGGTGCATAATCGCGATCTGCCGCTCGGCGATAGCTAATGGGTCAAAAGCTGCAAGCGCTTCGGCATGCGTCTGCTTGCGCATCTGAGCGATATAGCTAACGGGCGGAATGAATACCGCAAAGAGTCCGCCGCAGAAGCCGCCGCGCCGCATGCGCGGAAAGTCGAGATGACCTGATGAGATACCCGTATAGAAGGCCGTAACCGGATCGTTATCGTGATGCAGCCACAGATTCAGCAGCAGATCGTTGTGGCCATCAAACACCGGCCAGTGAGGGGAGAGGGTCATGCGCGTTTTACTGTGTCAGAGATCGTGGGCGCTATGTTCTCCGATTGTGTTGGGGGGGACAAGCCCTGCGCGAACAGGGCCTGCAGAAATCCTCTCTCTGAAACGGGTCCTTTATCAGAACCCGATGTTTACGCGGAGCATCACCATTTGCTCACGGGTGTGCTGTGCATCCAGCCCCAGCGTTTGCTGGTATGCAATGCTGGGAGTGATGCTGTACGGCAGCAGAAAATCAATGCCGGTGCCCAGCGTCATGGTCTGCCGACTCTGCTCGGTAAGCGCTACGCGCCAGGTGTCGTTGCCGACGTCCGCATAGCCGACGCGCGCGGTACCACTGTCGTTGAGCATCTGCGCATACTCGAGACGGCCCTGAAGCCTCAGCATCCCCCATTTGGCCAGCACGCTGTGCTCGCCGCGCAGCCCTGCGCCGGTAATGATCTGCGAAGCCGTCTGCGGCGCATAGGCCAGGCTGTAAGCGCCCGCGCCGGTTTCTGCGTAGCCGTCAAACCTTGTCCGGTAGTACTGCAGGCGGGCGTAAGGTGAGATCAAGGTATCCGGTGAACGGAACTCATAGCCGGACGTGAGGGAGGTAAAGACCTGCCGTCCCGTTCGGCTGCCGCGCGCCCTGGTGGTGGTACCCGTGACGTTACGCCTGCTATCAAAGTCCATCAGGCCGTATCCCAAAAGGCTATCTATAAAAAATGCGCCTGGGTGATAGCTCCCGTACAGCGCCGAGCTGAATGCCCGTCCGTTCGTCCGGGTTCCGCTGTCGCCGATATCGCTGACGTCACGGCCAAAGCCTATGCCCATTCCCGCCGTGAAAGCTGGCGTAAGCCGATAGTCAGCACCAGTGGTCACACCCAAAGTGGTATGGCTAAAACGAATGCCATCGGTATTGCCGCCGCCAAAATCAACATAGCCACCTGTCCAGTATGAGAGCCGTTGCGCCTGCTTTTCTGTGGCGAAGGGCAGGGCGGGGATAGGGGGCTGGGCTTCTGCATCCTCTTTAAAGGATCGCTGCTGTTGCCAGGCGGTGGCCCACATCTTCTGATCCGCATCATGTTCGGGACGGGATGACGGCATGGAAAAGCGGATGCCGTTCATATCAGACGCAAGGTTGCTCCCGCTGTGTAACTGTTCGAGACGATCACTGAAGTTGCGTAGCTGGGCGCGGGCAAAGTTCTGCGCAGCCTGGTATTGGGCGCTTATCATGCCGATGACGTCGGCATCTCTCGCAGGATCAGGGCGCTGCGTAATGGTCAGCATTATCTGGGCTGGTGGAGTCGAACCGGCGGAACCAGTTAGCACATAGCGGAGCGTGATGGTTCCGCTGGCCTGGGCAGCAGCGGTGAACAGTAGCTGAAAATCGCTTCCAGAGCCACGGATCGTCGCCGCGCCGAGGCTGCTTTCCGGCTGTTCAAGCAGTTGAGCATGGGTAAACGGTCCCCCGGTTGCGCCGCTGGTCAGGCTAACGGTAACCGACTGGCCTGCAACAAGCGTGGCGCTGTGATCTGTGGCTACTGGTCCGGCAGCAGCTACATCTAGTGAATAGCCAGCCTGTAGGGTATTTCCGGAGGCGTCAGTTACGGCCACGCTGAAAACGCTGTTTCCACTGCCCTGTGGGACACCGCTGATCTGACCATCAGCGAATACCAGACCGGCAGGAAGCGCACCACTCAGTGCCCAGCGATAAGGCGGAGCACCACCCGTCACGCTTAAGCTCTGGGCGTAACTTTTACCTGCCGTTGCCTGAGGGAGCGGGCCACCGCCGGGCAGCATTTGCAGCGCCGGTAGAGGGGCGGGGCTGGTCGTCAGTGAATAGCTGGCCGTACCGCCAGAGCCCAGACTGTCAGAAACCGCGATCTGAACACTGTAGTCTCCTGCGGCGTCGAGCGTGCCCGAGAGTTCACCGGTTGCACTATTGAGGGTAATGCCCGGCGGTAAGTGAACAGCGCGCCAGGTATAGGGGGCAGTACCGCCTGTGGCGATCAGGGTCTGCGACCAGCGGCTTCCGGCAGTGGCCGATGGCAGAACTCCACCCGGTGGTGAAAGCATCAGGGATGATGGTGAAATGTCGATCGCGACTCTGGCCTCGGCAGAGGTACCGCCGCTGTTAGAAGCGGTATAAGTGAAGCTGTCGCTGCCGGAGTAGCCCGCCGTCGGGGTGTAACTGACCGTGGTACCGGAGACGGTGACGCTGCCGTGGGCGGGCGGGGTGACAATGCTCACCGTGTCGGCCGGATCGCCGGAGAGGGTAAGCATCAGGGCATTATTACTGCTGTTGGCCGCGACGGTGGCTGCGCTGTTGCCGGCCACCGGGGCGGCGGTGCCGACGCTCAGGGTGTAGCTGGTGCTGCCGGCAGCCCCGAGGGCATCCGTCGCCGTCACCTGGAAACTGTAGCTGCCAGCCATGACCGGAGTGCCGCTCAGCAGACCTGTCGAACCGTCAAGGGTTATGCCCTGAGGCAGGGCAGTGGCAGTCCAGCGATAGGGCGCCGTCCCGCCGGTTGCACTCATGCTGCGGGACCATGTTGTGCCAGCCGTGGCGGCAGGCAGCACACCGGAGGCGGGCGTGACGGCAAGTACCGCAGCGCTGACGGTAAGCGATACGGTGGCATCGGCCGATGTACCGCCGCTGTTGGCGGCGCGCCAGGTGAAGCTGTCGCTGCCGGAGTAGCCTGTCGTCGGGGTGTAACTGATCGTAGTGCCCGAGAGGGTGACGCTGCCGTGAGCGGGCGGGGTGACAATGCTCACCGAGTCAGCCGGATCGCCGGAGAGAGCAAGCGTCAGGGCATTGTTGCTGCTGTTAGCCGCGACGGTGGCCGTGCTGTTGCCGGCCACCGGGGCGGCGGCACTGACGCTCAGGGTGTAGCTGGTGCTGCCGGTGGCCCCGAGGGCATCCGTCGCCGTCACCTGGAAACTGTAGCTGCCAGCCATGACCGGAGTGCCGCTCAGCAGACCTGTCGAACCGTCAAGGGTTATGCCCTGAGGCAGGGCAGTGGCAGTCCAGCGATAGGGCGCCGTCCCGCCGGTTGCACTCATGCTGCGGGACCATGTTGTGCCAGCCGTGGCGGCAGGCAGCACACCGGAGGCGGGCGTGATGGCAAGAGCCGGGGCGCTGACGGTAAGCGATACGGTGGCATCGGCCGATATACCGCCGCTGTTGGCGGCGCGCCAGATGAAGCCGTCGCTGCCGGAGTAGCCTGTTGTCGGGGTGTAGCTGACCGTGGTGCCCGAGACGGTGACGCTGCCGTGGGCGGGCGGGGTGACGATGCTCACCGAGTCAGCCGGATCGCCGGAGAGGGCAAGCGCCAGGACATTGTTGCTGCTGTTGGCTGCGACCGTGGCCGCGCTGTTGCCGGCCACCGGGGCGGCGGCACTGACGCTCAGGGTGTAGCTGGTGCTGCCGGTGGCCCCGAGGGCATCCGTCGCCGTCACCTGGAAACTGTAGCTGCCAGCCATGACCGGAGTGCCGCTCAGCAGACCTGTCGAACCGTCAAGGGTTATGCCCTGAGGCAGGGCGGTGGCGGTCCAGCGATAGGGCGCCGTCCCGCCGGTTGTACTCAGGCTGCGGGACCATGCTGTGCCAGCCGTGGCGGCAGGCAGCTCGCCGGAGGCGGGGGTGACGGCAAGAGCCGGGGCGCTGACGGTAAGCGATACGGTGGCATCGGCGGAGGTGCCGCCGCTGTTAGAAGCGGTATAAGTGAAGCTGTCGCTGCCGGAGTAACCCGCTGTCGGAGTGTAATTTACTGTAGTTCCGGAGACGGTGACGCTGCCGTGAGCGGGCGGAGTGACAATGCTCACCGTGTCAGCCGGATCGCCGGAGAGAGCAAGCGGCAGGACATTGTTGCTGCTGTTGGCCGCAACCGTGGCCGCACTGTTGCCGGCCACCGGGGCGGCGGCACTGACGCTCAGGGTGTAGCTGGTGCTGCCGGTGGCCCCGAGGGCATCCGTCGCCGTCACCTGGAAACTGTAGCTGCCAGCCATGACCGGAGTGCCGCTCAGCAGACCTGTCGAACCGTCAAGGGTTATGCCCTGAGGCAGGGCGGTGGCGGTCCAGCGATAGGGCGCCGTCCCGCCGGTTGTACTCAGGCTGCGGGACCATGCTGTGCCAGCCGTGGCGGCAGGCAGCACACCGGAGGCGGGCGTGATGGCAAGTACCGCAGCGCTGACGGTAAGCGATACGGTGGCATCGGCCGATGTACCGCCGCTGTTGGCGGCGCGCCAGATGAAACTGTCGCTGCCGGAGTAGCCCGCCGTCGGGGTGTAAGTTACCGTGGTGCCGGAGACGGTGACGCTGCCGTGAGCGGGCGGAGTAACGAGAGCTAATGCAGTCGCAGTGCCTCCGCTAAGGTTCAACGGAATGGCGTTATTGGCGCTGTTTGCGGCTACGGTTGAAGCACTGTTTGCCGCCACTGGTGGATCTTCTGCCCGGCTCACGCTGATGCTATATGCACGGGTGGAGCCATCCTGTGCCGTGACGATCGCTGAAACGATCGTCGTACCTCCAGCCGTCAGGGAGATGCTTTGTGACGATGTCTGGGAAGAGACTACCGAACCATTAACCGTAACGGTCGCGTGGCTTTCATTAACCACAGGTGTAACGGTAATGGAAGACACATCGTTTGCCACCGAAGCGCTATAGCTGCCGTTACCCGCGCTAAAAGCTGGAGAGAGCGTACCGGCTGAGAGCGAAAGCCCGGCAAGCGTCGCATCGCTGGATGATGAAGAGGCGCTTGTGCAGTTAAATACCAGATCGCTTATCTGACCGCGAGAGGAACTAGCTCGGATAGCCAGGCCGTTAGCCTCCAGGCTGCCCGCCGGAACGGTTATTGTCACGGTATGGGGGGAGTTGCTGGTTGAGTTGCTGGCAGCGTTATAGGTGAGCGCATTACTGAGGTTAACGCGGGCGAGGCTTACGCTGTCGGCATTCATTGCGGTCCCCCCATAGGCAGAGCCGCTATCGGTAAAGCTCAAGGTCAGGGCATCGCCCGCAGCAAATTCAGAAGCCTGGTATCTGTTAGCCGTATAGGAGAGGGATGTTGAACCCGTCAGGGCATTAACCAAAGTACAGCCATTAGACAGCGCAAACGCTGTTGGCGCTGCGGACAGTAACAAAACAGCTGACATCAGCCCGGTACAGATACCCCGAATGGGGAAAAAACGGTCCATGCGTTATCCGGAAATATGATTGTTAGGATTAATCTTATTCCGTTACGTTATCATAACCCTTTCTTTACACTAACGTCCGATTAACGCTTAAAAAGGGCCCTAATTTATAATATTTCCAGACAGCTAGCGGCAGGGATGATCTGACTGGGTGAGGTGGGGGATAGGATAGGGGACAAAGTGAGATCCGAGAACACAAAAAAGCCCGCAAAGCTTACGCTTGCGGGCTTTCAGGACTTCATCTCAGGCTCTGGTGACCATCAACAAAGAATTTTGGTGGGCTGGCGGAGTCTGAATTGGTTGTGTAACTTGTTGTTTGATAAGTTTTAACCTTCAATTCAATTTTCAATTTGGTCCCATTGTTGGTCCTAAAAGAAAATGTCAGGTATTTTGCAGGCAGGGGAGGTTACAGCAGGTGTCTCTTCGTCTGTGAGATTAGCATTTTGCTTTCCTTCAGTCTGCTCTGTATTTAACCGTTTATTTCACGTTAGCTTTTAGCAAGCCGGTAGATCGCCTTGCTCGCAGAATATCCACTACGGAAATATACGGGGTTTGTTCTTGCCACGAAAATCCTTTCCGATCAAAACGCACTAGTTCGTACTTATCCACCAGAAAGTTGACTGCATCAGTCAAGGTGATACCAGCATCAATATGTTCCTTAATAACAGTTTCATCACTGAATGGCGTATCGTTCAGGGTCAGACCATAGTGTTTTTCTAGTAGCCGTGTAAGAAGCATTTGCCAGACTGCAACGGGCGACAGACAGGGCTTCGCCGCCCGCGAAATTGTAGCCGGTAGAGTTTTCATGTTTGCTCTCGTGAAATTCGTTAGCGTTGAGTGGGATAAATGGCGATATATACGTAGCCGCAACTACCAAGGGTATCGGCTTCGCAGGTGAAACCATTGTGGTACAAGGTGACACAGTGGGCATGGCGAGGATTCATTTCACCAGTGGTCAGCATTGATTCCATCTGACTGATAAAATGCGGGAATGCGACATCCAACTTCAGACACTCGGCATCACTAAACTTATCGGTGATATTTGCCCGCTCAGCCAGATAGTGCAGCCGGTTCCCCTCCTGCACCAGACGGGCTCCCAGGCGTGGCGTAATGTCCCGCTGCAGGCCCCATGTGATGTTACTCATTTATAGCCTCCTTTATTGTCAGTTCAGGGTAATACTCATTAGGCAGGCATACGGTCCGTTGCGGTCCTGGCGACGTTCGGCGTATACCGCCAGCACGCCGGGAATGTCAGGAACTACCTGACCGTTGTAATGACAGACACTGCCGCGCCACTGGTATCTGCCGGTGCAGTAGCGAAAAATACGGGAGGCCGGATGCTGACGGTAAATCGTCATCGCCCGGCGTTTACTGATAATTTTCATGTAATACCTCAAAGCAGACCGTGTTCAGCGAACGACAATATCTGCGTGCCACCGACGATAAGGTGGTCAGGCACACGGATATCAACGAGCTGGAGCGCCTGCACCAGACGCTGCGTGACAGCTTTATCGGCCTGACTGGGTGTGGTGTCACCGGAGGGGTGGTTGTGCGCAAATAACACTGCTGCCGCATTAAAGTACAGAGCCCGCTTGACCACCTCACGGGGATGTACCTCGGTGCTGCTAATGGAACCGGCAAACAGGGTTTCGTGGGCAATCAACTGGTTCTGCTGATTGAGATAAAGCACCATAAACTCCTCTCGCTCAAGCCGGCCATTTTCAACCGCAGCCAGTCGCGGGCGGCCTGTGTGGAGGTGAACGCCACGCCAGTTTCGCGCAGGTGGCGGTCAAGCAGGGCCAGGGCATGTTGCACAGTGCGTTGTGCGCTTAGTGGGAGTACCGGAGCCAGTGGGGAAATTGACTGTTCCATCATGGGTGTCCTCAATCAATAATGCGCAGAATGGTGCTGGATTCAGGGTGCTGCAGGGCATAATCCCGCAGTCGGTAATAGTGCTCAGTCATGGCATCGCATTCGGTGCGACAGGCGTGATGGCTGTATTCAATCAGGCAGGCAGCGATACCGGCGGCTTCCGCACTCATTTCCGCATCATTGTCGTTCATGCTGTTGAGCAGATGCCATTTATCATCACTGTCAGCATCGGGAGCCATAAACGCGCCGCCATTGCTGAGCGTGTAAAAGGACCAGATACCGCCGTTGTACTCATCACAGAAGCGGTCCATCCAGGCGAAAATGCGTGGTTCCAGCGTTATCCACTGCGGGATAGTGCCAAAGTACAGCGGCCAGAAATCGAGACGCTGTTCGTCAGGTACTGGTGTTGCAGTAAGGTCAAATTGAGGTTCATTAGCGGGCACCAGTTCGCATTGCGTTTGTGTCGTCATGGATTTTCTCCGTCAATAAAAAACGCCAGCGGCGATGGCTGGCGTATGAGGTAATAAAGCGCGTTTGGGAAGGTGAAATGTTGCTGGTAAATGATTCGGAGTCAGCGGGGGAAGGTGTCGGTGCAGATGCCTGTCCTGCGGATATAGCGGCTAAGACCTTCACCGGCATCCGGTTAAAAGTTCCATGCCCGTCAACCATCCGACCTTCGGCATCACGAATTATCAGGCGGACGTGACTGCCCTGGTCGTTTTCAATGTTAATGCCGGTGATACCGGCAGATACCAGTGGCCCTGCTACGCAATCAGCCGATGCCCACTGCGGCAGACCAGAAAGCGTTTGTTAAAATGACTACCAACCTTCAGAGTTGCTCATTACTACTTCCCTGAAAAATAATAAAAAAGCGGCAGAATCGTGAGATTCTGCCGTTAATCGGGTATGTTCATAGAAATGATATATATCTGAATTCTTTTATATTGCTGATAGGCCGTTCTGTGCCAAAAGCGGACTCTTTTCTCAGCCTGAATCAGAACAAATACCAGACGTTATATTATGCGCGCTGCAAATCGGCTTTCAGGTAATCCGGCAAAAAAAGGTGAACGGATACTGAAAAGTGCACCGTCATAGCTGGTAGGTTCAGCGAGACCCGAGCGTGCACTGGTACAAAAAAGCGCGTTCAGAGACGAGCCGCCAAGTACCGGACAGGTGGTCTGAATGGCAGGAGCAGACAGAACGCTGTGAATTTCTCCTGCAGGACTGTAACGAACAACCCTACTACCGCCCCATTCGGCGTTCCACAGATAGCCCTGCGCATCAATGCAGGATCCATCAGGCGCGCCGCCGCCTTCTACTTCAGTAAAAATTCGCTGATTGCTGAGTGAAGGGTAATCACAACAAAAAATGCGTCCCTGCATGGAATCGCTGTAATACATGGTGCAGCCATCCGGGCTGAAGCAGATGCTGTTAGGTATGGCCACCGCAGGCAGGCTCAGCGTCTCTGTTTCCAGAGTGGCTGCGTTCAGCCTGTGAAATTTGCCAATAGCCTGTAGGGGATTGCCGTCGTGCATTGAGCTGAATACAAAATTTCCTGCGCGATCGCAGCGCCCGTCGTTGATACGTGTACCCTGGGCACCAGGTGAAGCAGCAACCAGGGTAAAAACACCGTTCTGCAGATCGTAATAGCCGAGGCGGGATTCAAAACCCATCAGCAGTACGTTTTCTTCCTCAGTCAGCGCAAATGAGCCCAGGCGTTCAGGTAAGGACCAGCGGCTGATTTCTTCACTGTCTTCCTGCATGGCGAGTAATTCACGGCCCTCAATATCTGTCCAGTACAGGCGACGCGTTCTTTCACACCAGAGAGGACATTCTCCCAGTTCATTGCTGACATGAGCTGCGATCGTAAGCATTGTGTTACCTCAGTGAGGCAGGGTTCCCTGCCTTAATGGATTAATTCCTGACGCTACCGGCGTATGATTTTTCTCTGTCAGTTCACGAAACGGTGTGACAGGCGATCACCAAAGAGCATGATTGCAAGACCGGCCAGCATGACCAGCATCCCAGCCAGTTTGAGCAACGAAACAGGTCGCCTTATGGCACCCAGAAGGCCAAAATGGTCAATCATCTGAGACGAAAGTAGCTGACCGACAATCGCCAGGCCGAGAAGGGCTGAAAACCCAATTTTGGGCGCGAGCACGACATAGCTGAAAAGAGCGCAGGCCCCAATCAGACCTCCCGCCAGGCTCCATAGCGGTTGAGAAGGAATGGCCACAAGTGAGGTGAACAGTCCCCCGCGCAACAATGCGTAAACGCCAAGGCTGAATGCGCCGGCCGTAAACGAAAATAACGCAGCGGTAACAGGGTCACCTCCCAGCCCTCGGGCCAGCTGGCTGTTCAGGGTCGTCTGCAGGGTGATACCAAGACCTGCGGCAAAAGCGATGACGTAATAAATCATGCCCATACGTTTCATACCTGTCAGTGTGTCTGCGCCGGCGGCAGGAAGGTCTCAGCAAAAATGTCAGGCTCATACCCGGCGGCGGCAAACAGATGCGCCCGGGATTCATCAATCGCTGCGTGAAGACGCGCGCTGTCCACGCCCACGACTTTGCCATGCTGCTTAACGATGCGTCCGCCGATCATGACGGTATCAATGTTGCTTCGCTCCGTTGCATGCACCACGGTGCCAAACGCATTCCCGTTTGGGTAGAGGTTAATATCGCCGGCGTTAATCAGGATAAGGTCTGCCTGTTTGCCGGGTGTCAGGCTGCCAATTTTGTCCTGCAGCCCCGCACAGGCTGCGCCATCGACAGTCGCGGCTTTAAGGAGCTGCGCTGCCGGCAGCGTTTTCAGCGAGTGGGATGAATCGCAGCAGTGCTGCTTGTGCATGCCCATTACCCTTTGCAGGTAAAAAGCCACACGCATTTCCATAAACATATCGGTACTGTAAGACGTTTCGTTATCAACACTCAGGCCCGGGTTGAAACCATGACGCTGCGCAGCCTCAATGGCGAACATCCCGCTTTCAATGCCATAGTGCGAATCGGAACGGGGGCAGACGTTCACCCGTACACCGGCTTTGCGCAGGATCTCCCATCCCTCATCAGGCAACGCCGTGCAGTGATTGAAAATATTGTCCGGCCCCAGCAACCCCTGCTGATGCAGTGATTCAAGTTCAGAGGCCATCTCAGCACCGAAGAATTCTGTGACGATTGGTAGTCCCAGCCTGCGCGCCTCCGCCCACAACTCCGGCTCCAGCTGGGCCATGACACCCAGAGACACAAGCCCTTCAGGGTTGTTTTTGAAATACTTCTCCTGCAGGCGCTGCCAGTTGCCCGGCCAGTGCGCTTTGTCCCATTCGCCTGCAACGGGTGCCCCGGAGGCGTGAATAGCACGAATGCCCGAATCCAGCAGCGCCTCTACGGCGGCATCAGAGTGTGCAGCGGTGCGGCTGTTGTGCGAATTATCTATGACGGTGGTGATACCCGCATCAATTGCGCCCAGGGCAGTAAGCAGGTTACCCACATAGATATCGACAGGGCGATAATATTTGGCAAAAGAGAAATGCGTTGCGTTGCTGTAGTCATCCAGACAGGTTGCATTAGGGTTGATACGGCGCAGCTGGCCTTCCCATGAGTGACGATGTGAATCCACCATTCCCGGCATGGCAATCATGTTCTTGGCATCTATCACGTGGGCATCCTGCGCGTCCAGATTCTGACCCACGGCAGTGATGGTTGAACCACGAATAAGGATGTCGCCGTGCTCAATGTTGCCCACGCTGTCATCCATGCTCAGGATCGTTGCGCCCCGAATCAATGTTAACGGTGGGTTTGCAGTCTGGTTATTCACAATATTTCTGATGTAATCGTTCATCTGTACAGCCTCTTTCTTAGCAATCTGAGAAACGATACGTGGCTCGATTAAAGTGAAAAAGATGCTTAAACTGTTTTCATAATTCATAATTCACGAATAATAATCTTCACTGATCATCGGCTGAGAGGAAGAAATGGATCGCATTCAGGCTATGCAGATCTTTTTACGCGTGGCTGAAGCCGGGAGCTTCGTGCGGGCAGCAGAAACGCTTTCACTGCCCTCATCGACGGTTACCAGCACGATAAAAAGTCTTGAGAAGTATTTGCAGGTTCGCCTGCTTAACCGGACAACGAGGCGGGTTAGCCTTACCCCTGAAGGTATGCAGTATCTCGGTGAGTGCAGGGAAATACTTTCCTTAATCGAACATGCAGAATCCGGGCTGAAGGATGCCGGAGGGCGGCCACAGGGACGTTTACGCGTTGATATGCCGGGCGGGATAGCCCATTTCATCGTCATGCCAAACCTGAAAGATTTTTACCGGCTTTATCCGGATATTTACCTGATGATTGGCGTCAGCGACAGACAGGTGAATCTGGTTCAGGAGGGCGTTGACTGCGTGATCAGAACGGGAGAGCTTAATAACTCTTCGCTTGTGTCCCGTCCACTTGGCCGGTTTCGGTGGATCACCTGCGCCTCTCCTGAGTATCTCAAGGAATATGGTATTCCTGAAACGCCGGATGGTTTGTCAGAGCATCGGGCCATCCACTATTTTTCCGGCTCGGGCAGACGCACAGACGAGCTGCATTTCCTGAGTGGCACCGAAAATTTGTACGTGCCTGTAAAAGGAAACGCAGCCGTTAACGAAACGGGACTCTACATTAAAATGTGTCTTGAAGGGTTTGGACTGGCTCAGCTGGCAGAAAGTATTGTTTCTGAGGATCTTCAGAAAGGCAGGCTTGTTGAAGTTCTGGATGACTGGCAACCGCCATCAGTTCAGGTCACATTGCTTTATCCGCATCAGCGGTTTATTTCTCCAGCTGTTCGCGCTTTTGCTGACTGGGTTGCCGGACTATTTCAAAAAGGGGAAGTCCGGGGGTGAAATCACCGGCATGAAAAACTTACTCCGAAGTATGAATTATCATGCAAATGTTAGACAGGGTTGATCCTTTACCCTTCCCCGGGAAATGACAAAGTCCTGTTCTGAAAACATCGGGCTTTGACATGCTTCAGGAATATATCGCAACCAGGTGCTCGCTGAAACGGTGGATTTCATTTTCCACATCAGGCGATTTGACCACATCATTAGTGATGAAAGTGGGCAAAGGGACCATGCCAAGGAACTGGTTTGACTTATGAAAATGAAGATACAACCCGTCCACACCCTGACCCTCAAAGAACTGTTCCGGATCGGTAAAGGCTTCCAGGGGGGCATTCCAGGTCAGGGACAGCATGTATTTTTTGTTCTGAAGAAGACCGCCCGATCCGTACTTTTTCGAGCCATCAGAACGTGTACGGCCATCACTTTCATAGAGGGCCCCCTGGCCCGCCGTAAATACCTCATCGACCCATTTTTTTACCGTCCAGGGTTCACCCATCCACCATCCAGGCATCTGATAAATCAATACATCGCTGTTCAGAATTTTTGTGATCTCGTCGTGCGGTTCAAATTCGCAGTCAGCCTTCGTTACGCAGACGTTGTGCCCAAGCTTGCTCAGCACCTCACGCGCAGTATTAACATAGAGTTCGTTCAGTTCGCCTCTGGCGAAGTTAAAACTTTTAGCGCCATTAATAATCAAAATATTACTCATAAAAATCATGCCTTTTCATATTATTAGAAGATGAATATTTAAAAAAATCTTCTGGTTTAGCGACGGCAACAGTTACCCTGCCGCGGCGGCAGGTTCGAGGCAGACGTTGCGTCCTGCGGCCAGCCCGGTACAGGCACCGGCCACCGTTATTGCAGCGGTCATCAGCAACGGTACTGTCCAGCCACCGGACCAGTCGTGGACTTTACCCAGCAAAAGTGGACCCATCGCGGCCATCAGATAGCCCACGCACTGCGCCATGCCTGACAGTGCCGCAGCGTCGCCTGCATTTGTTGTCCGCAATCCGATGAAGGTCAGACCCAGCATCATGCTGGCACCGCAGCCAAATCCCAAAATGGCAGCCCACAGCATCGACAGGCCTGGTGTATATAACATTCCAATAAGGGAGATTCCCGACAGCAGACTGACAACAACGGCCGCCATTTTCTGATCCTTAAGACGACGCAGCGTGGCCGCAAGTATCAGCCCGGGTATCGCGGTGGTGAACTGCAGCATCCGTGTACAGTGCCTGCCCTTTCGGGGGAGATGCCATTATCCGTAAGAATGGCCGGCAGCCATCCCACTGCCACGTAAAATGGCATGGCATTCAGCCCCATAAATAAAGTTACCTGCCATGCCAGGGGAGAGCTCCAGACTGAAACATTCGTGGTCTGATTCTGACCTGAGAGCCTGAGCTTCTGATGATTGCTCAGTTGCGGAAACCAGATAATCAGGGCAAGCGCTGGCGCTGCCACCAGGAGGGCGAGAGCAATATTCCAGCCAAAGTGTTGCGCAAGAGGAATGATAATGGCCGAACCTACTGCTCCTGCAGCCCCCATTGTGATGGAATAGGCCCCCGTCATTGAGGCAACATTTCCGGCAAAGTCACGCTTGATAAGGCCTGGCAGCAGGACATTTCCCAGAGCGATACCGGTACCGATAAGGATCGTTCCGACATATAGCGCCCACATGCTGCCTGCAGAACGCAGCAAAATTCCCACCGAAATAACCATCAGTGCGCCGAAAAGGGTGCGCTCCAGACCAAATCGACGGGCAATGGTCGCACTCAAAGGCGAGAACACAGCAAAGGCAAATAACGGCAATGAGTTAAGCCATCCAACCGACGTTATACTCAGTTGAAAATGATCCTGAATGAGCGTTAAAACCGGTGCCATTGAAGTAAAAGGAACCCGCAGGTTGATGGCGATAAAAAGAATTCCTGACACAAGGGCGACAGAGTGCCACTTGCTTTTTGTATCTGACATATCTCACACGTTCTCTGAAAAAGAATGACTTTAAGGAACATGTGCATTACAAAATATAGATATTAAGACAACATATTGCTAAATCATGCCATATCATAAAAAAGTGGTTTCCTCACCTGACGAGTTTGATGCAGATTTTTTTCCCCAGCCAGCCATCGCTCTGCAGGCGGTCCAGGCTCAGGAATATTCCGGCATCACCCCGCACTCTCACAGGAAAGGTCAGCTTATCCTGTCCCTGTACGGAGCAGTGAGCTGCGAAGTTCAGAATGCCCTGTGGCTTGTCCCTCCCCGGCATGCTGTCTGGATCCCGGGCAATATGCTTCACCGTTGCCAGGTGACGCAGAATGCCCGCTCCTGTTTTCTGTTTGTCGAGCCTAACGCGGCTGTGATGCCTGAAATATGCTGTACGGTTGCCATAACGCCTCTTGTCCGCGAGCTCATTCTTTATCTTGCTGCAGAGGCTCCCTGTTATTCCCCTGAAAGTAAAACGTCAAGACTCGCAGCTGTTCTCCTGGAGCAAATTCCGGGGTCACCGGTGGAAGCACTTCATCTGCCCATATCCGATCACCCCAAAATCAGGCATATGGCTGAGGCGCTTTTTGCGGATCCAGGTGACAGGACGACGCTTAAGCAGTGGGCTGCACGCCTGGCAACCAGCGAACGCTCGCTGGCAAGATTGATGCAAGGTACGACGGGAATGAGTTTCGGACGCTGGCGCCAGCAGCTTCATCTGATGATTGCCCTGAATCATCTCGCCGAAGGTCAGTCGGTTCAGAGGGTATCCGGCACTCTGGGATATGACTCGGTGAGTGCCTTCATCACTATGTTTAAGAAAGCATTCGGGAAATCACCAACACAATATTTTGCTTCGCTGAATTGAATTTTATTAGCAGGCTGAAACTTGAAGATCACTAAATAACTACGATGAACCCAAATGGATAGAGGCTTAATCCTTAAGAAGTGAGAATAATGCCGAGTGTCTGCTTCTCGCTGTGAGTTCAACCGATGGATGCAACGCTATCCTTAATCAAGGGGGACGTTGC
>DAMBQR010000036.1:0-39588 GCA_032055545.1 Pseudescherichia sp.
GCTGGTGCCAATCCTGTTTCACATTAACCCGGCTACCGTGCTGCTGTTTAACGGCGTCGGCACGCTGCTCTATCTCTTTATCTGTAAAGGTAAAATTCCTGCCTATCTGGGTTCCAGCTTTGCGTTTATCTCTCCGGTGCTGCTCCTGCTGCCGCTCGGATATGAGGTAGCGCTCGGCGGTTTTATTATGTGTGGCGTGCTGTTCTGCCTGGTGTCGTTTATCGTTAAGAAAGCGGGCACCGGCTGGCTGGATGTGATGTTCCCTCCGGCGGCGATGGGGGCGATTGTGGCCGTTATCGGCCTGGAGCTGGCGGGCGTTGCCGCCAACATGGCGGGCCTGCTGCCGGCGGAAGGGCAGTCAGCAGACAGCAAAACGGTGATTATCTCGCTAGTGACGTTGGGCGTAACCGTATTTGGCTCGGTGCTGTTCCGTGGTTTCCTCGCTATTATCCCGATCCTGATCGGCGTGCTGGCGGGCTATGCGCTGTCGTTCGCCATGGGCGTGGTGGATACCACCCCGATTGCCCAGGCGCACTGGTTTGCGCTGCCGACCTTCTACACCCCGCGCTTTGAGTGGTTCGCTATTTTCACCATTCTGCCTGCGGCGCTGGTGGTGATCGCCGAGCACGTCGGCCATCTGGTGGTCACGGCTAACATCGTCAAGCGCGACCTGATCCGCGACCCGGGCCTGCACCGCTCCATGTTTGCCAACGGCTTCTCCACCATTATTTCCGGCTTCTTCGGCTCCACGCCGAACACCACCTACGGTGAGAACATCGGCGTGATGGCGATTACCCGCGTCTACAGCACCTGGGTGATCGGCGGGGCAGCAATCATTGCCATTCTGCTCTCCTGCGTCGGTAAGCTGGCGGCGGCAATTCAGATCATCCCAGTTCCGGTGATGGGCGGCGTGTCGCTGCTGCTCTACGGCGTGATCGGCGCATCCGGTATTCGTGTGCTGATTGAGTCCAAAGTGGACTACAGCAAGGCGCAGAACCTTATCCTGACCTCGGTGATCCTGATCATCGGCGTCAGCGGTGCGAAGGTGCACATCGGTGCAGCGGAGTTAAAAGGCATGGCGCTGGCGACCATCGTCGGCATCGGCCTGGCGCTGATCTTCAAGCTGATCAGCGTCCTGCGCCCGGAAGAAGAGGTGATTGACGCCAAAGAGGACGACGTCACCCAGCACTAATCTGGAAAGTGAGCCGGGCATCGCGCCCGGTTCAAACCGCGCATCGTTTTGTGTTAAACTCGCTGCGTTTAACGTAAGCCCTGTTGAGGTATCTCTGAACGCACCGGCGCAGCTCTCTCTGCCACTCTACCTTCCCGACGATGAAACCTTTGCCAGTTTCTGGCCGGGTGATAACCCCTCTCTGTTGGCAGCTGTACAGAACGTGCTGCGTCAGGATCATAGCGGATACATCTACTTCTGGTCGCGGGAAGGCGCGGGGCGCAGCCATCTGCTGCATGCCGCCTGCGCTGAGCTCTCCGCGCGCGGCGACGCCGTCGGCTATGTGCCGCTCGATAAGCGTACCTGGTTTGTGCCGGAGGTGCTGGACGGTATGGAGCAGCTCTCGCTGGTCTGCATCGACAATATTGAGTGCATCGCCGGGGACGATCCCTGGGAGATGGCGATCTTTAATCTCTACAACCGCATTCTTGAATCAGGCCGCACGCGCCTGCTGATCACCGGCGATCGCCCGCCGCGCCAGCTCAACCTGCACCTGGCGGATCTCGCCTCCCGCCTCGACTGGGGGCAGATCTACCGGCTGCAGCCGCTGTCGGATGAGGATAAACTGCTGGCTTTGCAGCTGCGCGCCCGCCAGCGCGGCTTTGAGCTGCCGGAGGACGTGTGTCGTTTTCTGCTGAAGAGATTGGATCGCGAGATGCGTACCCTGTTTGAGACCCTGGATCAGCTGGATCGCGCCTCGATTACCGCCCAGCGCAAGCTGACGATCCCGTTTGTGAAAGAGATCCTTAAACTCTAAGATTGCCGGGCGGCATTGCGTTTGCCCGGCCTACGGTGCTTAGAGGATCTCTAACACCTGTTCCGGTGGGCGACCAATTCGCGCCTGGCCTTGCTTCACCACGATAGGGCGCTCAATAAGCTTCGGGTTCTCTACCATCGCCTGAATTAATGCTTCTTCCGAAAGAGCGCTGTCCGCCAGGTTGAGCGTGCGGTAAAGCTCCTCTTTCTGCCGCATCAGATCCCGGGCGCTGCTTAAATTGAGCATCTGCATCAGGTTGCGCAGCGTGGCCGCATCCGGCGGCGTCTCCAGATAGAGCACCACCTGCGGCTCGACGCCGTGGGATTGTAGCAGGCTCAACGTCTCACGGCTCTTCGAGCAGCGGGGATTATGGTAGATAGTGACCGCGTCGGACATACATTCTCCTGATTACATTTTGGTATAGGGCTTAAAGCGTTCCTGCATCTGCCGGAGCTGATCGATGCGGGCGTCATAGCGCGCCTGCTGCATGCTGCCCAGCTTCACCTGCGCGCTGGCGCTGCCCAGCAGAGTGATGGCCTGATCCAGCTGGCCGTTGAGCGCGAGGCCTTCGGCGCGGGCGGCCAGCTCCTGATCGCGGTTGCCGAGCGTGCCCTCGGTCTGGGCCAGCAGCTCCCAGCCGTTGGTATCATCTTTATAGGTAAAGGTGTAGCGGTTGAGGATCTTCTCTGCCTCGCTTGCCTGGCCGCTCTGCAAATAGGCGTTGGCCAGGTTGAGCTGCAACACCGGGTCGGTTTTTAGCCTCGGCGCATTTTTCAGCCGATTGATGGCCTGATCAAACTTCTTCTGCCCGAGATCGATATCGGTCGCCAAATCGAGATACCAGCTGTTGCCCGGCTCTGCGCTCAGCAGCGGCTGCAACGCCTGGCTGGCGGTGGGGTAGTTAGCCCCCTCCATCGCCTGCAAGGCCCGGCCATACTGCGCGGCGCGCTGCTCGCGCACGTTGCCCCTGGCCCAGGCATCCAGCAGATCGTTGGTAAGCTGGTTACGCCCGCTGTTATACATCCCCAGCGCACGTGCCTTCGCCAGGTAAAAATCCTCTGAAGACTGGACCACCACCGACCGCATCTGGTTGGCGCGGTTGCGGGTGTCAGAGAGACGACTCTCCGGCAGCGGGTGGGTGAGCAGGATCTCCGGCGGCCGTGAGGCGTAGCGGGCCTGATCCAGCAGCTTCTCAAGGAAGGTCGGCATCGCTTGCGGATCGAACCCCGAACGCTGTAGCACCTGAATGCCGATGCGGTCCGCCTCCTGCTCGTTCTGCTGGGTAAAGGAGATCATCCCCTGACGCGTGCCCGCCAGGGTACCGGTCAGCGCCGCCATCCCCGCCTGCGGGCTGGCCATCGCCAGCAGAATAGAGCCTAACGCCCCCGCCCAGGTCAGCGGCGCGCTGTTTTTCTGATCCTCCATCGCCCGCGCAAGGTGGCGCTGGGTGACGTGGGAGATTTCGTGCGCCATCACCGAGGCGAGCTGGCTCTCGTTATCGGCGTAGCGGAAGAGGGCCGAGTGCAGCACTACGTTGCCGCCAAAGAAGGCGAAGGCGTTGATCTCGTCGTTATTGATTAGGTAGAAGTGGAACGGCGTGCGCACCGAGTTGGCATGGGCGACCAGGCGCATCCCTAAGCCATTAATGTACTGTACCAGCAGGGGATCGTTAATCAGCGGCGCGCTGCCCCGCAGCTGGCGAACATAGTAGTCGCCCATCTGCAGCTCCTGGGCGATCGACAGCGTGCTGCCCGCCGAGGTGCCCATATCTGGCAGGGTATCCGCTGGATCCGCAAAGGCCGGCGCGGCCTGGCCCAACGTCAGGGTAGCAATCAGGGTGGCAACCAGCGTTTTTCTCAACGTCCTGAACATAACCTCAATCCTGTGTGGCGAGCGTGATGAACATCTTAATCAATTGATGCGCTAGTTTCCTGTGGCAGCGTCGAAAAGCGAAGTCTTTTTTGTTTCACTCCGATACAATTCCTGCGGAAAACTCCACCGGAGACCTACAGGTAAGGTAAGTTATGCTCGAAATGTTAATGCAGTGGTATCGCCGTCGCTTTAGCGATCCGGAGGCGATTGCGCTGCTGGTCATTCTGCTGGCAGGGTTTAGTATCCTGTTCTTTTTTAGCGGGTTATTAGCCCCGCTGCTGGTTGCTATCGTGCTGGCCTACCTTCTGGAGTGGCCTACCGCCCGGCTGGAGCGTATCGGCTGCTCGCGCACCGTCGCCTCCAGTATCGTGCTGGTGTTGTTTGTCGGTATTCTCATGCTGATGGCCTTCGTGGTGATGCCCGTCGCCTGGCAGCAGGGGATCAATCTTATTCATGATATGCCCGGGATGCTCAACAAGCTCTCCGATTTTGCCGCTAAACTGCCGGAACGCTATCCGGCGCTGATGGACGCGGGCATTATCGATGCCATGGCGGAGAACATGCGCGCCCGCATGCAAAGTTTGGGCGATTCGGTGGTGAAGTACTCCGTCGCCTCGCTGGTGGGGCTGCTGACCCTGGCGGTCTACCTGGTGCTGGTCCCGCTGATGGTCTTCTTCCTGGTGAAGGACAAAGAGCAGATGCTCAACGCCGTGCGCCGTATTCTGCCGCGCAACCGTGGCCTGGCCGGCCAGGTGTGGGTGGAGATGAACCAGCAGATCACCAACTATATTCGCGGCAAGGTGCTGGAGATGATCGTCGTCGGCGTAGCGACGTGGATTGGCTTTATTCTCTTTGGCCTCAACTACTCGCTGCTGCTGGCAGTGCTGGTGGGCTTCTCGGTGCTCATCCCCTACATCGGCGCGTTTGTGGTGACCCTGCCGGTGATTGGCGTGGCGCTGTTTCAGTTTGGCCTGGGAACGGAGTTCTGGAGCTGCTTTGCGGTCTACCTGATCATCCAGGGGCTGGACGGCAACCTGCTGGTGCCGGTGCTCTTCTCGGAGGCGGTTAACCTGCATCCGCTGGTGATTATTCTGTCGGTGGTGATCTTCGGCGGACTGTGGGGGTTCTGGGGCGTATTCTTTGCGATCCCACTCGCCACGCTCATCAAGGCCGTGGTGCATGCCTGGCCGGATAATCCGGTGGTTGACGAGTAGCAAGCTCGCCCGGCGGCGTAGTGCCGCCGGGCAAGAATTACGCGTTTTCCTGCAACCAACCCAGCACGATATCGTGGTGATTACTGGTTTTAAAATCGTTAAACACGTATTCAACGACCCCGTCAGGGCTAATCAAGAAGCTGATGCGGTGAATGCCGTCGTAGGTTTTGCCCATAAACGACTTCTCACCCCAGACGCCAAACTGCTCGCAGACCTGGTGGTCTTCATCAGAGAGTAGCGTAAAGTTCAGCAGCTCTTTTTCAGCAAAGCGGGAGAGCTTTTCCGGCTTGTCGGTACTGATGCCCAGCACCTCTACACCGATTTTCTTTAGATCATCCATGTTATCGCGTAGGCCGCAGGCCTGAACGGTACAGCCTGGGGTCATGGCTTTCGGGTAGAAATAGACCAAAACACGCTGTCCCTGGAAGTCGGCCAAATTAACTTGCTCTCCGTCTTGATCCGGCAAGCTAAATTTCGGTGCGGTATCACCGGCTTTCAGTGGATTCATCACTTCACTCCATCCTGTTCATCGTTCTGGGAATAGTTGACGACATTTATACTGCCCTGCGCATTTAATTCTGTACATAGTACTTTGAAAGCTTGTTCAATTTTTGCCGCATCTTCCAGCGCCGGGCTGTGGGCCGTGATCTGAATAAAGAGCTGCGCGGCCGCACCGGCCTGAGCAGGCTGGGTACGAGAGACCAGTTCAGCGATATTCATCTGGTGGGCATCGAACAGGGCAGTGAAGCGCTCGATCAGGTGCGGGGAGTCCGCCACCTCAACCTGCACCCATACCGTGGCGGGCAGCGCCGCGCCGGGCCTGGCGGTGGTGCGTTTCATGACGATCAGCAGATCCAGCTCTGCGCCCTTTAGCGGCAGCGTGGATTCAATCAGGTTAATGGCGTTCCATGAACCGGAAAGCAGCATGATAAAGGTAAATTCTTCCCCGAGCATCGCCAGCCGGCTATCTTCAATATTACAGCCGCAGCTACTTACGTGACGGGTGATCGTATTTACGATACCAGGTCTATCGACACCCAGGGCGGTGATAACCAGATAATGTTGTGATGAAGGGGTCAAACCTGTTCTTCCTGTAGATGCTTCGCTAACTGTTTCGGTAATCCTAAGGAAAGCATAAAAAAAACCGGCATACAACCGCTGGAACGCCTCGCGTCGCTTGCTTTTATTACAGCACCAAACGTACCATTGAGAATCTTGTTTGCACAGAGGATGGCCCATGTTCACGGGAAGTATTGTCGCGCTTGTTACACCGATGGATGAGAAAGGTAATGTCTGCCGGTCAAGCCTGAAGAAACTGATTGATTATCATGTCGCCAGCGGAACCTCGGCGATTGTATCGGTAGGGACGACCGGCGAGTCCGCCACGCTGAGCCATGAAGAGCATGGTGACGTCGTGATGATGACTCTGGAGCTGGCCGACGGGCGCATCCCGGTTATTGCAGGCACGGGCGCAAACGCCACCGCTGAGGCAATCAGCCTGACGCAGCGCTTCAACGACAGCGGCGTAGTGGGCTGCCTGACGGTAACGCCTTACTACAACCGTCCAACCCAGGAAGGGCTGTTCCAGCACTTTAAAGCCATCGCGGAACACACTGATCTGCCGCAAATTCTGTATAATGTACCTTCGCGTACCGGTTGCGATATGCTGCCTGAAACCGTGGGTCGCCTGGCGAAAGTGAACAATATTGTCGCAATCAAAGAGGCTACCGGGAACTTAAGTCGCGTTCACCAGATCAAAGAGCTGGTTTCAGATGACTTTGGCCTCCTGAGCGGCGACGATGCCACCGGCCTGGACTTCATGCAGCTTGGCGGTCACGGCGTAATCTCCGTGACCTCCAACGTGGCCGCACGCGACATGGCCGAAATGTGCCGTCTGGCCGCTGAGGGGCACTTTAGCGAAGCGCGGGTGATTAACCAGCGTCTGATGCCGTTACACAACAAACTATTTGTCGAACCCAATCCTATCCCGGTGAAATGGGCATGTAAGGAGTTGGGGCTTGTAGCGACCGACACGCTGCGTCTGCCGATGACGCCGATTACCGACCACGGTCGTGAGGCTGTTACCGCTGCGCTTAAGCACGCCGGTTTGCTGTAAAGTTTAGGGAGATTTGATGGCTTATTCAGTACAGAAGTCGCGCCTGGTGAAGGTAGCGAGTGTTTCGCTTGTTATGCTGCTCGCTGCCTGTAGCTCGGACTCGCGCTATAAGCGCCAGGTTAGCGGTGATGAATCCTATCTGGATGCCGCACCGCTTGGTGAACTTCATGCGCCTGCTGGCATGATCCTGCCGGTGCAGAACGGAGACTACAACATTCCAGTCACCAACGGCAGCGGTGCCGTCGGTAAAGCGCTGGATATCCGCCCACCGGCCCAGCCGCTGGCGCTGGTGACGGGCGCGCGCACCCAGTTTACCGGTGATACCGCAACGCTGCTGGTGGAGAACGGCAACCGCAGCACGCTGTGGCCACAGGTAGTAAGCATCGTTCAGGGCAACAACTACGCGATTGATAAACGCGACGACGCCGCGCAGACCCTGACAACGGGCTGGGTTGACTGGAATCGCCTCGATGAAGATCAGCAGTACCGTGGCCGTTATCAAATCTCGGTTAAACCGCAGGGCTATCAGCAGGCGGTTGTCGTGAAGCTGGTCAATCTGGAGCAGGCCGGCAAGCCGGTGGCTGATACCGCCTCGCTGCAGCGATACAGTACCGAAATGCTGAACGCAATCTCTGCTGGTCTGGATAAAACCGCCTCTGCGGCACAGAACGCTGCGCAGAACCGCTCCGCCGCCACCCTCGACGTACAGAGCGGTGCCGACGATACCGGTCTGCCGATGCTGGTGGTCCGTGGGCCGTTCAACGTTGTCTGGCAGCGCCTGCCCGCCACCCTTGAGAAAGTGGGCATGAAGGTAACTGACTCCACGCGCTCAACCGGCAGCATGGCGGTAACCTACAAGCCGCTCTCTGACAGCGACTGGCTGGCTCTTGGCGCGCGCGATCCGGGCCTCACCTCCGGCGACTATAAGCTGCAGGTAGGGGATCTCGATAACCGCAGCAGCCTGCAGTTTATCGATCCGAAAGGGCATACCCTTACCCAGGCGCAAAACGACGCGCTGGTGGCCGTTTTCGAAGCTGCATTCAAGTAAATTATCAGGCCGGATTGCTCCGGCCTTTTTTATCAGGGTAGACGCAAACGTGTGCGTAGCGGATAATGGCCGCAATTAGTTCTTAAATCATCACACCTGGAACCTGGAGTAACAAAGATGCAAAAGCAAGCTGAGTTGTATCGTGGCAAAGCGAAGACCGTATACAGTACGGAAAACCCGGACCTGTTGGTGCTCGAATTCCGCAATGATACGTCAGCAGGGGATGGCGCGCGCATTGAACAGTTCGATCGTAAGGGCATGGTGAACAATAAGTTCAACCACTTCATTATGAGCAAGCTGGAAGAGGCGGGTATCCCAACACAGATGGAGCAGCTGCTCTCCGATACCGAGTGCCTGGTGAAGAAGCTGGAGATGGTGCCGGTAGAGTGCGTTATCCGTAACCGCGCGGCAGGCTCGCTGGTGAAGCGTCTGGGAATTGAAGAGGGGATGATCCTCAATCCGCCTCTGTTCGATCTGTTCCTGAAGAACGATGAAATGCACGATCCAATGGTCAACGACTCCTACTGCGAGACCTTCGGCTGGGCGAATCAAAAGAATCTGGCGCGCATGAAAGAGCTGACCTACAAGGCCAACGACGTGCTGACTAAGCTGTTCGACGACGCCGGTCTGATCCTCGTGGACTTTAAGCTGGAGTTTGGCCTGTTCAACGGCGAGGTAGTGCTGGGCGACGAGTTCTCCCCGGATGGCAGCCGCCTGTGGGACAAAGAGACCATGGATAAAATGGACAAAGACCGTTTCCGTCAGAGCCTTGGCGGCGTAATCGAAGCCTATGAAGCCGTGGCCCACCGTCTCGGTGTAAAACTGGACTAGTTTCAACATCTCGCATTTAGCCGGAGGCGTTCCCCACTCCTCCGGCCTGTTAAAGCACCTTTCTTATGGTAATCCTGCCCTTAACCGCCTACGATCATTCATATTATTAAAATATCTCTGAGGTGATTATGCGTTGGCAAGGGCGTCGCGAAAGTAATAACGTTGAGGACAGGCGTAGCGAATCAGGCAGCCCGCTGGGCGGCCGTGGTCTGCGTCTGCCCCGAGGCAAGGGCGGGATTATCCTGCTCATCATCGTGGTGATCGGCGGCTACTACGGGGTGGATCTCACCGGGCTGCTTACCGGTCAGCCCATCTCCCAGCCGGGTACCCAGCAGGTTGCTACCCCACAGGAGAATGAGGCAGCGAAATTCACCCGCGTCATTTTCGCTACCACTGAAGAGACGTGGACCCAGCTGTTTGAGAAGATGGGCCGCACCTATCAGCAGCCTACCCTGGTGATGTACCGTAACTATACCCAGACCGGCTGTGGTACCGGCCAGTCAGTGATGGGGCCGTTCTACTGTCCGGCGGACAGCAAAGTCTATATCGATCTCTCCTTCTACGATGAGATGAAAAGCAAGCTCGGCGCGGCGGGCGACTTTGCTCAGGGCTATGTCATTGCCCACGAGGTCGGTCACCACGTGCAGAAGCTGCTGGGCATCGAACCGAAAGTGCGCCAGCTGCAGCAAAACGCCTCCCAGGTTGAAGTTAACCGCCTGTCGGTGATGATGGAGCTGCAGGCCGACTGCTTCGCCGGCGTCTGGGGCCGCAGCATGCAGCAGCAGGGCGTGATGGAGGAGGGCGATCTGCAGGAGGGGCTAAATGCTGCCGAAGCGATTGGGGACGATCGTCTCCAGCAGCAGAGCCAGGGACGGGTGGTGCCGGACAGCTTTACCCACGGCACCTCCGAGCAGCGTTACACCTGGTTTAAACGCGGCTTTGATACGGGCGACGTTGCCCAGTGCAATACCTTTGGCAAAAGTCTTTAGGCTTCAACGTCGGGAAGAGTGACATGGATCGTTTGACCGCCCTCAGCGCGCAGATGGCGTGCGAAGGCATTCGTCGCCTGCTGGTTATCAGCGGGGAAGAGACGTGGTGCCAGCAGCAGGCCGTTGCCCTGATTATTAACCAGGGGGCGCTGTGGGTGGGCGAAGAGCAGGATGCCTCCCTGGCGGCACACTACTGCCATCCCCGGGCGCTAGCTACCCTGCTGGGCCGTGAGTTCAATCATGCCGTCTTTGATGCCCGCCGGGGTTTTGACGTTGCCGCCTTTGCCGCCCTCGGCGGTACGCTGCGGGCAGGAGGCTGGCTGATCCTGCTCACCCCCACGCTCTCCCGCTGGACGCAGACCCCTGATGCCGACGCCTGCCGCTGGAGCGATACCGCTCAGCCCATCGCCACTCCGCGCTTTATTAATCACTTTTGCCGCACGCTACAGGCGCACGGCGAGGCGATCCTTTGGCAGCAGGGGCAGCCGCTCACGCTTCCTGACGTTGCGCCTCGCCCGGCGTGGCATCCGGCCAGCGGCGCGCCGGAGCGCGAGCAGGCCGCGATCCTCAGTGAGTTAAGCTCCATGTCGCCTGGTGTGATGGTGGTTACCGCCCCGCGCGGACGCGGCAAGTCAGCGCTGGCGGGAATGCATCTGCGTCATCTGCAGGGCAAGGCCATCGTGACCGCGCCCACTCGGGCGGCCACCGACGTGCTGGCGCAGTTTGCCGGAGAGGCGGTTAACTTCGTTCCGCCGGATGCGCTGCTCCAGTGGCAGGCTGACGGAGAGTCGCCTCCTCCTGACTGGCTGATTGTGGATGAGGCGGCAGCCATCCCTGGCCCGCTGCTGCGACAGTTAATCGCCGGGTTTAGACATGTTCTGCTCACCACCACCGTGCAGGGCTACGAGGGGACAGGGCAGGGCTTCTTGCTGAAGCTCTGCGCCGGGCTGGATCGCCTGCAACACAAGAAACTAAACACGCCGCTGCGCTGGGCCAGCGGCTGCCCGCTTGAAGCGTTCATCAGCGATCTGCTGCTGTTTGATGACGCCGTCCCTTTCTCTGACACCCGCCTTGAATACCGACTATCTCCGCTGACGCAGGATGCGTGGCTAACGACGCCCGAGCAGCCCGCCGCGCTCTATCGCCTGCTAACCAGCGCTCACTACCGGACCTCGCCTCTCGATCTGCGGCGGATGATGGATGCCCCAGGGCAGCATTTCTGGCAGGCGCTGGCCGACGAGCAACCCATCGCTGCGCTGTGGCTGGTGGAGGAGGGGGGACTCTCCCCCGAGCTTAGCCAGGCGGTATGGGCGGGCTTTCGGCGGCCGCGCGGCAATCTGGTGGCCCAGTCGCTGGCCGCGCACGGCGGCAGCCCGCTGGCGGCCACGCTGGTGGGGCGGCGTATCAGCCGTATCGCCGTTCACCCCTCACGTCAGCGGGAGGGCATCGGCCAGCGGCTGATCGCCGAGGCGCACGCCCACAGTACGGGCTGCGACTATCTTTCGGTGAGCTTTGGCTACACCCGGGAGCTGTGGCGGTTCTGGCAGCGCTGTGGCTTTCAACTGGTGCGGCTGGGCAGCTATCGCGAGGCGAGCAGCGGCTGTTATACGGCAATGGCTATCCTGCCGCTCACCCCTGCGGCAGAGGTGCTGGCGGCGACGGAGCAGCGCAGGCTGGCGCGGGATCTGCCCTGGCTGACGCCCTGGCGTGCTGAAAAGTTACCCCTGCCGCCGGGGGAGCCGACTACCCTTAATAGTGATGACTGGCTCGAGCTGGCCGGTTTTGCCTTTGCCCATCGTCCGCTCTCGGCCGCCATCGGCGCGCTTAGCCGTCTGCTAAGCCATAGCGATCTGCCGCTGGCCGCGCTGCGCAGCCAGCTGGAGCAGGGCCTCAGCGAGGCAGAGGCGTGCCACTCACTGCGACTGGCCGGACGCAAGGCGCTGCTGGCCGCCCAGCGCAACGAGACGGCAGAGGCGCTGGCTTCTCTCGACGGAGACCGGGCAGCGCAGAGCCAGCGGCAGATTGCCACTCTGCAATTTTTTTAACAATCTCATTCAGTTAAATGGCATGGTCATCGCCGATGCACGGCGTAAACTTACCTCAACGCTATAAGGAGACCGCCATGGAACATGACTATCATGTAGTACAACGCCCGGACAACCCTGCCAGCCAGCTGCTGCTACTGTTTCACGGCGTTGGTGATAATCCCGTAGCGATGGGGCAGGTCGGCATCGGCTTTGCCGCTCGCTTTCCGGATGCGCTGATCGTCAGCGTTGGTGGGGCTGAACCCTGCGGTGCTGCTCCGGCGCGGCAGTGGTTCTCCGTGCAGGGCGTCACGGAGGAGAATCGTCAGGAACGCGTGGACGCCATCATGCCCGCCTTTATTAGAGCGGTACGTTACTGGCAGCAGGAAAGTGGACTGGGGCCGCAGGCCACGGCGCTGATCGGCTTCTCGCAGGGAGCGATCATGGCGCTGGAGGGGGTCAAAGCCCTGCCGGATCTGGCGTCGCGGGTGATCGCCTTCAACGGCCGCTTTGCCAGCCTGCCGACGACCATCGGCGCGGCGGTAACTATCCACCTGATCCACGGCGGGGAGGATCGGGTGATTGAGCTGGCGCACGCGGTGGCTGCTCAGGAGGCGCTGTTACAGGCCGGGGGCGATGTGACGCTGGATATCGTTGACGATGTGGGTCACGGCATTAGCCAGGAGAGTATGCAGCTGGCCCTTGATCGGCTGAGCTATACCGTGCCGAAGCACTATTTTGATGAGGCGCTGAGCGGCGGTAAGTTCAACGACGATGATATTGTTGAATTTATATAGATCTGTACGCCGGGCAAGCGCAGCGCCGCCCGGCGTAACTACGGGCCTACTTTTTCTTCGGCCAGTCGTCTTCGTCGTCCCACTTATCGTTGAAGTCGCGATGCGGGGGCAGATCGGGCTTGTTGGCGAGAAATTTCTTATGATCGACGCGCTTGAGGTCTTTAATGACGTTCAGCAGCACGCCTACCAGGAAAACCAGTAACAAAATCCACCAGTATTTAGCCAGCCATTCCATGCTCATATCCTCATTCAGAAACGCAATTATGCAACCAGCTGTTCCATAATACGTTGATACATACGGGCCAGCAGCTGCAGATCGGCGGCGTTTACGCATTCGTTAATTTTATGAATGGTCGCATTTACCGGTCCAAGCTCCACCACCTGCGCCCCCATCCGTGCGATAAAACGCCCGTCCGAGGTGCCGCCCGTGGTTAACAGCTGCGGTTCAATCTCATTATAGTGCGCAATCGACTTCACTACCGCATCCACCAGCTTGCCGCGCGAGGTGAGGAACGGCTGGCCGGAGATCCACCAGTCAACGGTGTAGCGCAGCTGATACTTCTCCAGCAGCGCCGCGACGCGGGCTTTGATCGCCTCGTCGGTAAGCTCGGTGCTAAAGCGGAAGTTAAACTGCACCCACAGGTCACCAGGGATGACGTTGTTGCTGCCGGTACCGGCCTGAATATTGGCGATCTGCATGCTGGTCGGCGGGAAAAATTCGTTACCCCTATCCCACTCAATGCCCACCAGCTCGTTGATCATCGGCGCAGCGCGGTGCACCGGGTTGTCCGCCAGGTGCGGGTAGGCCACGTGGCCCTGCACGCCGTGAATGGTCAGGTTACAGGTCATCGATCCGCGACGCCCGTTCTTCACTACGTCGCCCACCACTTCGGTGCTGGAGGGTTCGCCTACCAGGCAGTAGTCGAGGCGTTCGTTACGTGCCATCAGCGCTTCCACAACCTTCACCGTGCCGTGGGTGGCGCTGGCCTCTTCGTCAGAGGTGATCAGGAAGGCCAGGCGTCCCCTATGATTTGGATGCTGGGCCACGAAACGCTCGGCGGCAACGACCATCGCCGCAAGAGAGCCTTTCATATCGGCCGCACCGCGTCCGAACAGCATGCCGTCGCGGATGGTAGGCTCAAACGGCGGATTGATCCAGCGATCAACGT
This sequence comes from Pseudescherichia sp., assembly GCA_032055545.1. Lineage (GTDB taxonomy): Bacteria > Pseudomonadota > Gammaproteobacteria > Enterobacterales > Enterobacteriaceae > Pseudescherichia. The sequence continues at coordinate 14,049 of DAMBQR010000036.1, forward strand.
CGCCAGCGGGAACCACGTCGGTATGACCGGCAAATGCCAGCGTCTCGCCCTGGCCGCGCCATGCCCAGAAGTTTTGCGTGTCGCCAAAATCCATTCGTTCAACGGTAAAACCGATCGCGCGCAGGCGTTCGATCATTAGCGCCTGGCATCCTGCATCGTCGGGACTGAGAGAAGGGCGGCGAATAAGCTGTTGGGTCAGCTCAATAACCGGGCATGACATAGACTACACCTCGTTAAAATAGCGCTCGTAGCTGGTTTCTTTGAAACCCAGCAGCATAGGCTTACCGGGCGCGCAGAGCAATGGACGTTTGATAATTGCAGGCATTTCAAGCATCAACTCTGCCGCTGAGGCAGCATTTTGAATACTTTCCCGCCGCGTTTCGTCCAGTTTGCGCCAGGTGGTGCCCCGGGTGTTCAGCAGCGCTTCCCATCCCAGCTCAGCAATAAAGGTATCGAGCAGGGCTGCATCCAGCCCGTCGGCCCGGTAGTCATGGAAGCGGTAGGCAATCTGCTGCTCATCGAGCCAGCGGCGCGCTTTCTTCACGGTGTCGCAATTTTTAATGCCGTAGAGCAGCGGCAGGGTATCTGATGAAATGTTGTTCATAAAATTTCACTCTGTTAGCAGGCAAAGCCAGAGTATTACCTGTTCCATCACGATGTTGAAGTAATTTGTTTTAGTTTTTGTTTGTCGTTCATCTATTTTGTATAAGTTCAACGCGTCGCCAGGAAATAATAAGCAGGCAATGATTAATATAATTGTGCATTAACAGGAGCAACTGTTGCGCAATATATGCCCAGGGAATATCCGAAAATCCTTGCCGATCGGAGAAGGTGAGGAAAGCGCAAAGTTGCGAGGTGCATCACGCCCGCGAAACGTTTCGCTGCCGGTTTTTAGGAATGTTGCTATATGTCACATTATTACAGCCGCCGCTGCGTCATAGTCTGTTCAAGCCAAACAAATAATGCGGAGGTAGCCAATCATAGCAATTGATTTAGCGTCTCTTCACAGCAATGGCGGTTTTTTGTAGAATACCCATAATAATTAGATGAGGTTGTTATGATTGAGCATGAACTGGGGAACTGGAAAGATTTTATCGAAGGTATGCTTCGTAAATAATTCCGGATACGCACTAAGAAAGAAGCACTAAAATAACAGAAGCGTGAACAATATCACGCAACAGCGAGGCGGCCACTGTGGGCCGCCTTTTTTGTTGTTCAATCTTCCTGACGCTCTTTTAGCGGGAAGCGCTGACGCACCAGCACAAAGAAGAGCGGCACGAAGAAGATCGCCAGCACGGTAGCGGAGATCATCCCGCCCATTACGCCGGTGCCGACGGCATGCTGGCTGCCGGAGCCAGCGCCGCTGCTGGTCGCCATCGGCAAGACGCCAAAGATAAAGGCCAGCGAGGTCATCAGGATCGGCCGCAGGCGCTGGTGACAAGCGTGCAGCGTGGCCGAGAGCAGATCCTGGCCTCTGGCATTCATTTCGTTGGCAAACTCGACAATCAGAATGGCGTTTTTTGCCGATAGTCCGATGACGGTAAGCAGCCCCACCTGGAAGTAGACGTCGTTCTCCAGGCCGCGCATCCATGTCGCCAGCAGCGCCCCGATCACCCCGAGCGGCACCACCAGCATTACCGAGAAGGGCACCGACCAGCTCTCATAGAGCGCCGCCAGGCAGAGGAAGACCACCAGCAGCGAGATAGCGTACAGCGCCGGGGCCTGCGCACCGGAGAGCCGCTCCTGATAGGACATGGCGGTCCACTCGAGGCCAAAGCTACCGGGTAGCTGGCTCACCAGGTTTTCCATGATATCCATGGCGGTGCCGGTACTTACGCCGGTAGCGGCCTCACCGACAATTTCCAGGGCGGAGTAACCGTTGTAGCGCTCCAGACGCGGAGAGCCGGTCTCCCAGCGGGAGGTGGCGAAGGCGGAGAAGGGCACCATCCCCCCCGCGCTGTTGCGCACGTACCACAGGTTGATGTCATCCGGCAGCATGCGGTATTTCGCCGCCGCCTGGACGTAGACCTTCTTCACGCGTCCGCGATCCATAAAGTCATTGACGTAGCTGGAGCCCCACGCGGTTTGCAGCGTGTCGTTGATATCGTCGATAGAGACCCCGAGCGCCTGGGCCTTGTGCTGATCGATATCGATCTGCAACTGCGGGCTGTCGTCCAGGCCATTATGGCGTACGCGGGCAAGGGACGGATCGCGCCCGGCCAGCTCCAGCAGTTTATCGCGGGCGGCCATCAGAGCGTCATGTCCGGCTCCGGCGTGATCCTGTAGCTCCATATCAAATCCGGCGGAGCTGCCGAGGCCGCTGATAGCCGGCGGGCTGCTGGCATAGACCCGCGCCTCGTTGATATCACGAAACGCTTTCGTAGCACGGTCGATAATGGCGAAGGAGCTGCCGGTGGTGGGATCGCGCTCGTCCCAGTCCTTCAGGCGGACAAACATGCGGGCCACGTTCTGGCCGTTGCCGCCCGGCCCGGAGCCGATGGTGGCGAAGACCGACATGACGTTATCTTTCTCGTGGGTCGAGAAGTAATCCTCTACCTTCTCCACCACCTTCAGCGTCTGCTGCTGGGTCGCCCCGCTGGGCAGCTGCACCGAAGTAGTGAACATGCCGCGATCCTCCTGCGGCAGAAACGAGGTCGGCAGGCGCAGGAAGAGAAACACCATGCCGCCGAGCAGCAGGGCATAGATCAGCATCCAGCGCAGGCTGCGGTGGAGAATTTTAGCGACGCCGGACTCATAGCGCGCCGCGCTGCGGTTAAACATGCGGTTAAACCAGCCGAAAAAGCCCGTCTGTCCATGCTGCTCCCCTTTGTGTATCGGCTTAAGCAGGGTTGCACAGAGCGCCGGCGTCAGGATCATCGCTACCAGCACCGACAGCACCATCGCCGCCACGATAGTGATCGAAAACTGACGATAGATCGCCCCGGTGGTGCCGCCGAAGAAGGCCATCGGTACAAACACCGCCGACAGCACCATCGCGATCCCCACCAGTGCGCCCTGAATCTGTCCCATCGACTTGCGCGTGGCCTGGCGCGGAGAGAGTCCCTCCTCGCTCATGATGCGCTCCACGTTCTCCACCACCACGATGGCGTCATCCACCAGCAGGCCGATGGCGAGTACCATAGCGAACATGGTCAGCGTATTGATGCTGTAGTCAAAGGCGTAGAGCACGGCGAAGGTGCCGAGCAGCACCACCGGCACGGCAATGGTCGGAATAAGCGTGGCGCGAAAGTTCTGCAGAAAGAGATACATCACCAGGAAGACCAGCGCGATGGCCTCCAGCAGGGTCTTCACCACGTCGATAATCGAGGCCTTAACAAAGGAGGTGGTCTCGTAGGCGACCTTGTACTCCAGGCCGTGGGGGAAGAAGTGCGCCAGCTCGTCCAGCCGGTTGAGCACCAGGTCTGCCGTCTCCATCTCGTTAGCCCCGGAGGCGAGCTTGACGCCGAGGCCCGAGGCCGCCTTGCCGTTGAAGCGGCTCAGGTAGTCATACTTCTCCGCCCCCATCTCTACCTGCGCGACGTCGCCGAGGCGCACCTCAGAGCCGTCCTGGTTAACCCGCAGGGTGATGTTGCGAAACTGCTCCGGGGTTTCCAGCAGCGACTGAGCGTTGATGGTGGCGTTTAGCGCCTGCTTGTCCACCGACGGGGTGCCGCCCAGCTGGCCAACGGCGATCTGCGCGTTCTGCGCCTCAATGGCGTCGGTTACGTCCTTTGCCGTCAGCTGGACGCTGTTCAGGCGGGCCGGATCGAGCCAGATACGCATCGAATACTGCGAACCGTAGGCGTCAATATCGCCGACGCCGTTAACCCGGCTAAGGGGATCCTGAATGTTACTCGCGACATAGTCGGCAATATCCTGCTTATCCATCGAGCCGTCCGTCGAGACGAAGGCGATGGTCAGGATATTGGTATCGCCGGTTTTGCGTACCGTTACGCCCTGGTTCTGCACCGCCTGAGGCAGCTTGCGCATTGCCGACTGAAGCTGGTTTTGTACCTGCTGCACCGCCTCATCAGGGTCAGAACCTGCCGCAAAGCTGAGGGTCACCGTCGCCTGCCCGGTGCCGCTGCTCTGTGAGGACATGTACATCAGGTTATCCAGCCCGGTCATGTTCTGCTCAATAACCTGGGTGACGGTATTTTCCAGCGTTTGTGCGGAGGCACCGGGATAGTTGGCCGTGATCCGCACGTTGGGCGGGGCCAGATCGGGATACTGCTCAACGGGCAGCGAAAGAATGGCCAGCGTGCCGGTGAGGCACAAAATGATAGCTAACACCCAGGCGAAAATTGGGCGATCAATAAAGAAATTCGCCATCAGAAGTGAGACCTCTTTTATTATGCTTCGTAACCCAACATTGCTTCATCCCACTTTAGCGGCAATCGCCTGACTAAACGTGGAGAAAAAAAGGAGAAAGTGTAAATTATCACGTTGTTTACGCAGGACAAGCCCATTAACTGGCGCGACAAGGTTGGCCTCAGCGCGTAAAATGGAAGCTCACACTCACCGTATAGGGCCTGTATGTCGCTGAAAATAGACGTTATCAAAGATAAGATCCTCTCTGAAAACTACTTTGTGTTACGCAACATTACCTACGATCTGACCCGCCGCAACGGGGAGGTGATCCGCCACCGCCGTGAGGTGTACGATCGCGGCAACGGGGCGACCATTCTGCTCTATAGCCGCGAGAAAGGCAGCGTGGTGCTGGTCCGCCAGTTCCGCATCGCGACCTGGGTCAACGGCAACGAAGATGGCCGGCTGATTGAGCCATGCGCCGGACTGCTCGACAACGACGAACCAGAGGTATGCGTTCGTAAAGAGGCTATTGAGGAGACGGGCTATCAGGTGGGTGAGGTACGTAAGGTCTTTGAACTCTATATGTCCCCCGGCGGCGTCACCGAAATCGTTCACTTTTTCATTGCCGAATACAGCGATAGCCTGAAGACTAACGTCGGCGGTGGCGTAGAAGATGAGGATATTGAAGTACTTGAAATGCCTTTCACCCAGGCGCTGGAAGCGGTAACCCGCGGCGAGATACGCGACGCTAAAGCGGTGATATTGCTGCAATATTTGCAGGCTTCCGGTCTAATGTCTTGATATTTATCGGGTTAAAAACATGCATTTAGAATAAATCTATCCGATAAATCCGATTGAGTCAGCCACCCCTGGACGACGAAGATACCGCTGTTTACTCGCTATGCTTCTACTTCTGGGGTTGTACCGTTCATGCGTTATCGCGTTTTGCTGCTGCTTAGTCTGTTTGTCGCCTCGTCTGCGTGGGCGGCACCTGCCCAGCAGAATTTTTCCGACTGGCAGGTCACTTGTAATAACCAAAATTTCTGCGTAGCACGCAATACCGGCGAGCACCATGGATTAGTCATGACCCTGACGCGCAGCGCGGGGGCGCGTACCGATGCGCAGCTGCGTATCGAGCTTGGCGGTAGCCAGACGCCGCCGGCAAAAGAGCCGCCCGTTGCGCCGCGCCTGCTGATCGACGGTGTGCCGCTGCGGCTGGAGCCCCAGCACTGGGCGATTTCACCGTGGCGATTAATCACCGAGCATGCACCTACTATCAGCGTCTTCTTGCAAACCATTCAAAATGCGCAGGCGATAACCCTGAAGGACGGGCAGGGCACGATCTCCCTGGTGGGCCTGAAGGCAGCGCTTCTGTTTATTGATGCGCAGCAGAAACGCGTTGGTAGCGAAACCGCGTGGATTAAAAAGGGCGGCAACCCGTCGTTGAGCGTGCCGCCCGCGCCGGCCCTGAAAGGCGTAGCGGTGGTGAACCCAACCCCGACGCCGCTTAGCCGGGACGAGATGGAGGCGCTGCTGGATTATGGCAGCATGCGGATGAATAACAGCCAGTGCTCGCTGGATCCCATGCGCCGGGAGGTTCGCGTTACCGCCTTAACCGACAATAGAGCGTTGCTGATCGTCAGCTGTGAAGCGGGGGCCTACAATACGGTGGATCTCGCCTGGCTGGTATCGCGCAGCAAACCCTACGCGGCCAGACCGGTGCGCCTGCGCCTGCCCTTTATTCCGGGCAGCGGCAACGATGAGATGGAGCTGATGAACGCCGGATTCGATCAGAAAACCCGCGAATTGACAACGCTTGCCAAGGGTCGCGGGCTGGTGGATTGCGGTATCCAGACCCGCTGGCGTTTTGACGGCCAGCGTTTTCGTCTGGTGCGCTATGCGGAAGAGCCTAGCTGCGATAACTGGCATGGGCCAGATGCCTGGCCCACGCTGTGGATCACGCGTTAAGCACCTTTTTCGCTTTGGCAACCACGTTCTCGACGGTAAAGCCAAAGAAGGGGAACAGCTTATCGGCCGGGGCAGATTCACCGTAGCCGGTCATCCCAACGATGGCACCTTTCAGGCCGACGTACTTGTACCAGTAGTCGGCAATGCCGGCTTCAACGGCGACGCGGGCGCTGACGTCTGACGGCAGCACCGACTCGCGGTACTCATCATCCTGGGCGTCAAAGATATCCGTCGATGGCAGAGAGACCACCCGCACCTTGTGACCCTCGGCGCTCAGCTGCTCTGCCGCCTTCATAGTGATTTCCACTTCAGAGCCGGTGGCGATGAGGATCAGATCCGGCAGACCGTCGCTGTCCTTCAGGATATAGCCGCCGCGGGAGATGGCTTTCACCTGCTCCGGGGTACGATCCATCTGGGTGAGGTTTTGACGGGAGAGGATCAGCGCGGTCGGGCCGTTGTGGCGCTCAATTGCCAGCTTCCAGCCGACGGCTGCTTCAACCTGGTCACAGGGACGCCAGGTGCTAAAGTTTGGCGTCAGGCGCAGGCTGGCGAGCTGCTCAACCGCCTGGTGCGTCGGGCCATCTTCCCCCAGGCCGATGGAGTCATGGGTGTAGACCATGATCTGGCGAGCCTTCATCAGCGCCGCCATGCGCGCCGCGTTACGCGCGTACTCGACGAACATCAGGAAGGTTGCGGTGTAGGGCACGAAGCCACCGTGGTGGGCGATACCGTTGGCAATGGCGGTCATACCGAACTCGCGCACGCCGTAGTGAATATAGTTCCCGGCCGCGTCCTCTTTCAGCGAGGTAGACCCGGACCAGATGGTCAGGTTACTGGGGGCAAGGTCAGCTGAACCGCCCAGCAGCTCCGGCAGCGCCGGACCGTACTGGTTAAGCGCGTTTTGTGACGCTTTACGGGTGGCGATCTTCGCCGGCTCGGCCTGCAGCTTAGTGATGTAATCCTGGGTCAGCTGCTCCCAGTTCTCCGGCAGGCCACCGCCCATACGGCGAGAGAACTCAGCCGCCAGCTCAGGGTGCGCCTTCTCGTAGGCAGCAAATTTCTCATTCCACGACTGCTGGGCTTTCTCACCGCGTTCGCGGCCATCCCACGCCTGGTAGATCTCTTTCGGAACCTCAAAGGCCGGGTGCTTCCAGCCCAGCTTCTGGCGGGTCAGGGCAACTTCTTCCTCCCCCAGCGCCGCACCATGGGACTCCTCTTTGCCCGCTTTGTTCGGCGAGCCAAAGCCAATCACCGTCCGGCAGATAATCAGCGACGGCTTGTCCTTCACGCTTTGCGCTTCAAGAATGGCCGCTTTGATCGCCTCCGGATCGTGACCGTCAATCTCATGCACGACGTGCCAGTGGTAGGCTTCAAAACGTTTAGCAGTGTCATCGGTAAACCAGCCTTCGGTCTCACCGTCAATGGAGATACCGTTGTGGTCGTAGAAGCCGATGAGCTTGCCCAGCCCCAGCGTGCCCGCCAGAGAGCAGACCTCATGGGAGATCCCCTCCATCAGGCAGCCGTCGCCCATAAAGGTGTAGGTGAAGTGATCGACAATCTCATGTCCCGGCTGGTTAAACTGTGCCGCCAGCGTGCGCTCGGCAATCGCCAACCCTACTGCGTTAGCCAGACCCTGGCCGAGCGGGCCGGTGGTGGTCTCGACGCCCGGCGTATAGCCAATCTCCGGGTGGCCCGGCGTTTTGGAGTGCAGCTGACGGAAGTTTTTCAGCTCCTCAATCGGCAGATCGTAGCCGGAGAGGTGCAGCAGGCTGTAGAGCAGCATCGAGGCGTGACCGTTGGAGAGAATAAAACGGTCGCGGTCATACCACGTCGGATCGGTCGGGTTATGCTTGAGGAAATCATTCCACAGCACTTCGGCGATATCGGCCATCCCCATCGGTGCGCCTGGGTGGCCGGAGTTGGCTTTCTGTACCGCGTCCATGCTCAGGGCGCGAATGGCGTTAGCAAGCTCTTTACGGGACATATTTCACTCCATGACAAAAATTAAAGTTTAGCGGCAAGCAGATCTTCAAGTTTGCGCTGGTCAACGGCGAACTGGCGGATACCGTCAGAGAGTTTTTCTACCGCCATTGGATCCTGGTTATGTTCCCAGCGGAATTCAGCTTCGGTCAGCGGCTCCTGACGCGGGAAGCTCTGCGATGTCGGTACCAGCCTGCGCTCAATGGTGCCCTCTTTGTCCTGCAACTCCTGCAGCAGCGCCGGAGAGATAGTCAGGCGGTCGCAGCCGGCGAGGGCCACAATCTGCTCGATGCGGCGGAAGCTTGCCCCCATCACGATGGTTTCGTAGCGGTTGCGTTTGTAGTAGTCGTAGATATTACGTACCGATTTCACGCCTGGATCCTCATCCACCACGTAGGGATCCTGCGGCTTGCGCTGCTGATACCAGTCGTAGATACGACCCACAAACGGAGAGATAAGGTAGACGCCCGCTTCGGCGCAGGCCCGCGCCTGGGCAAAAGAGAAGAGCAGGGTCAGGTTACACTTGATCCCCTCTCTCTCCAGCTCCTCAGCCGCGCGGATCCCCTCCCAGGTCGAGGCCAGCTTGATCAGAATGCGCGACTTGTCGATGCCCAGCTCCTCATAGAGCTGTACGATACGGCGGGCCTTGGCGATGCTCTTCTCCTTATCAAAGGAGAGGCGGGCATCCACCTCGGTAGAGACGCGGCCCGGAACGCTTTTCAGAATTTCCGCACCGATATTCACCGCCAGCTTGTCGCTGGCTTCGGCAACCTGCTGCTCCTGGGTCTGCCCGCGCGCTTTACCGTACTCCAGCGCATCGTCAACCAGATGCGAGAAGTGCTCCAGCGCGGCGGCTTTCAGCAGCAGGGAGGGATTCGTAGTGGCGTCTTCCGGTTGGTAGTGGCGAATGGATTCGATATCACCGCTGTCGGCCACGACGGTGGTGAACTGTTTGATGCCGTCTAAGTAGTTCATACACGATACTCCTTGAAAAGCAAAAGCTTACATGAGTGTGTTGATTCACACTTTTGTGAAAGATGAAACATGCATAACAAAAAAGCATAGCAGACGGGCACCGGTTTGCTGGCGTAAGGGCATAACACCGTTGATATAAATTGATAACAAATTTTGCGGCGGGGTCGTCAGAGTTTGGCAGCGTTCAAAGTTTATGCCGCCTACAGCGGCGATACTAGGCGGCGCGTCAGGAGCGCTATCACGCTTCAACCCTACAAACGATACGTGAAAGGAACATCATAATGGACGACCAGTTAAAACAGAGTGCCCTCGATTTCCACGAGTTCCCGATCCCCGGAAAAATTCAGGTCTCCCCAACGAAACCGCTTACCACCCAGCGCGATCTGGCCCTGGCCTACTCGCCGGGCGTCGCCGCCCCCTGTCTGGAGATTGAAAAAGATCCGCTGGCGGCCTTTAAGTACACCGCGCGCGGCAACCTGGTGGCGGTCGTCTCTAACGGCACGGCGGTGCTGGGGCTGGGCAACATCGGCGCGCTGGCGGGCAAGCCGGTGATGGAGGGTAAAGGCGTCCTGTTTAAGAAATTCGCCGGCATTGACGTCTTTGACATCGAAGTGGATGAGCTGGATCCGGATAAATTCATCGATGTGGTGGCGGCGCTGGAGCCGACCTTTGGCGGCATCAACCTCGAGGATATCAAAGCGCCGGAGTGCTTCTACATTGAGGCAAAGCTGCGCGAGCGGATGAACATTCCGGTGTTTCACGACGACCAGCACGGCACGGCGATCATCAGCACCGCCGCCATTATCAACGGCCTGCGGGTGGTAGAGAAAAATCTCTCCGACGTGCGGATGGTCGTCTCCGGCGCGGGCGCTGCGGCCATCGCCTGTATGAACCTGCTGGTGGCGCTGGGGATGCAGAAGCACAACATCGTGGTGTGCGACTCGAAGGGGGTTATCTACCAGGGCCGCGAGACGCCGATGGCCGAAACCAAAGCCGCCTACGCCATTGAAGATAATGGCAAGCGCACCCTGGCGGAGGTGATGCAGGATGCGGATATCTTCCTCGGCTGTTCGGGGCCGAACGTTCTGACCCAGGAGATGGTGAAGCAGATGGCGCGCCAGCCGCTGATCCTCGCGCTGGCGAATCCGGAGCCGGAGATCCTGCCTCCGGTAGCGAAAGCGGTGCGTTCAGACGCCATTATCTGTACCGGTCGCTCTGACTACCCAAACCAGGTCAACAACGTGCTCTGCTTCCCGTTCATCTTCCGTGGCGCGCTGGACGTTGGCGCTACCGCCATTAACGAAGAGATGAAGCTGGCGGCGGTGCACGCCATTGCCGAACTGGCCCACGCCGAGCAGAGCGAAGTGGTGGCCTCGGCCTATGGCGATCAGGATCTGAGCTTTGGCCCGGAGTATCTGATCCCCAAACCCTTCGATCCACGCCTGATCGTCAAGATCGCCCCGGCGGTCGCCAAAGCGGCGATGGACTCCGGCGTGGCGACGCGGCCCATCGCTGACTTTACCGCCTATATCGATAAGCTCACCGAGTTTGTCTATAAAACCAACCTGTTTATGAAGCCGGTCTTCTCCCAGGCGCGCAACGATCCGAAGCGGGTGGTGCTGGCGGAAGGGGAGGAGGCGCGGGTGTTGCACGCAACCCAGGAGCTGATCACCCTCGGGCTGGCGAAGCCGATCCTGGTGGGCCGTCCGAGCGTCATCGAGATGCGGATCCAGAAGCTGGGATTACAGATCCGACCCGGCGTAGATTTTGAGATCGTCAATAACGAATCCGATCCGCGCTTCAAGGAGTACTGGAGCGAGTACTACAGCATCATGAAGCGCAGCGGCATCACCCAGGAGCAGGCCCAGCGGGCGGTCATCAGCAACACTACGGTGATTGGCGCGATCATGGTCCAGCGCGGTGAGGCCGATGCGATGATCTGCGGTACCATCGGTGACTACCACGAGCACTTTAGCGTGGTTCAACAGCTGTTTGGCTACCGCGACGGGGTGCAGACGGCGGGGGCAATGAATGCCCTGCTGCTGCCAAGCGGCAACACCTTTATCGCCGACACCTACGTCAACGACGATCCAACCCCGGAGCAGCTGGCGGACATTACCCTGATGGCGGCCCAGACCGTGCGCCGGTTCGGCATCGAGCCGCGGGTGGCTCTGCTGTCGCACTCGAACTTCGGTTCGTCAAATTCACCGGCGGCGTGCAAGATGCGCGAGACGCTGGCGAAAGTGCGCGAGCGCGATCCGCACCTGATGATTGATGGAGAGATGCACGGTGATGCCGCGCTGGTGGAGAGCATCCGCCAGGAGCGGATGCCGGACAGCCCGCTGAAAGGGTCGGCCAATATTCTGATTATGCCTAACGTCGAGGCGGCGCGGATCAGTTACAACCTGCTGCGCGTCTCCAGCTCGGAGGGCGTCACCGTCGGGCCGGTGCTGATGGGCGTGGCAAAACCGGTACACGTGCTGACGCCTATCGCCTCCGTCCGCCGCATCGTCAACATGGTGGCGCTGGCGGTGGTGGAGGCGCAGACGCAGCCGCTATAAGAGCGTTAAATCCACTCTTTGACTTTAATAAACTCGCTGAGGGCGGCTTCCGGGCTGCCCTCCTGCGGCTGGTAGTTATACTCCCACGCCACCTTCGGCGGCATCGACATCAGAATCGACTCCGTGCGTCCGCCGGTCTGTAAGCCAAACAGCGTGCCCCGATCCCACACCAGGTTAAACTCGACGTAGCGGCCCCGGCGATAGAGCTGGAAGTTGCGCTCGCGGTCGCCGTACGCCATCGCTTTCCGCCGCTGGACAATGGGCAGGTAGGCCTGGGTAAAGCCTTCGCCCACTGCCTGGGTAAAGGCGAAGCAGTGGTCAAAATTCGGCGTGTTGAGATCGTCAAAGAAGAGACCGCCGATGCCGCGCTGCTCCTGGCGGTGCTTCAGATAGAAGTAGTCATCGCACCACTTTTTATAGCGGGGATAGAGATCCTCACCGAACGGCTGGCAGAGATCGTGCGCGGTACGGTGCCAGTGCACGGCATCTTCGCTAAAGCCATAGTAGGGCGTCAGATCGAAGCCGCCGCCAAACCACCAGACCGGATCCGCGCCCGGCTTCTCGGCAATGAAAAAGCGTACGTTGGCGTGGCTGGTGGGCACGTAAGGATTATGCGGATGCACCACCAGCGAAACGCCCATCGCCTCAAAGCTGCGTCCGGCCAGCTCCGGACGGTGCGCAGTCGCCGAGGCGGGCAGGGCATCGCCATGTACGTGGGAGAAGTTGACTCCCGCCTGCTCGAAGATGCCGCCGTCGCGCAGAACGCGGGTGCGCCCGCCGCCGCCGGCCTCACGCTGCCAGTTATCTTCAAAGAAGTCGCTGCCGTCGGTAGCAGAGAGCTGCTGGCAGATCCTGTCCTGCAGCTGGAGGAAAAAGGCTTTAACAGTATTTGCGTCAGGTTTGCTCATTAACGTTTCTTCGAGTGCGCTTTGTGATTATCGAACCAGCTGAAGTAGCTCAGCACGCCGGAGGCGATAGCCGAGGCGATCTTCTGGCGAAACGCCTTCGTCCCCAGCAGCTGCTCTTCAGCGGGGTTAGTGATGAATGAGGTCTCTACCAGCACCGAGGGCACGGAGGGAGACTTCAGCACCACAAACGCCGCCTGCTCGGTGTGCTTGCTGTGCAGGCGGTGCACCGGCTTAATCTGCTTAAGAATATGCGAGCCAAGGGTCAGGCTGTTCTTAATGGTATCGGTCTGCACCAGGTCAAACAGCACCTGTTGCAGATAGTGATCTTTATCGCGGGCTTTTTTGCCTGCCAGGTCGTCGGCGGCGTTCTCACGATCGGAGAGGTATTTTGCCATCGCGCTACTGGCTCCCCGGTTGGAGAGGGCAAACACCGACGCGCCCGCCGCATCCGGATTGGTAAAGCCGTCGGCATGGATCGACATAAAGAGATCCGCCCCGTGCTGATGGGCGATCTCCACGCGGTCGTAGAGCGGGATAAAGGTATCCCCGGTTCGCGTCAGCCGCGCGTCGATGCCCTTGCTGCGCAGGATCGCGCGAACGTTCTTGGCGATCGCCAGCACCACGTGCTTCTCTTTCGAGCCGTTATGGCCAATCGCGCCGGTGTCGATCCCACCGTGGCCGGGATCGAGCATCACCACGCGTCTGGCCCCCGCCTTTTTGGCTTTTGGCTGGGTATGACCGTTGCTGGTTTTTAGCGATGCGTCATCTTTGGCAATAGCCTGTGATGTGCCTGTCAGTGTCAATGCCGCCAGACCTGCTTTCAGAACCTGACGACGCGATGTAAGTACTTTTAATGGTTTAAATGTGCTCATACGACCCGAAATGTATTCCTGCGTCCCTGGTGGTGTAGCGTCTCGCTTGCAAGCTTACGACACGTCACAGGTTGAATTGTTTTATTTTTCATTTCAATACGTGACAGTCCATTATTATGCCATTTTTTCGTTGCCATTTCGCCGCATATTGGCTTCACTGGCACTTCACGCCATAATCAACCTTTTGATCTAGAAGACAGGTAAATACCATGGAGATACGCGTTTTTCGTCAGGCCGACTTCGAAGAGGTGATCACCCTGTGGGAGCGCTGTGACCTGCTGCGTCCCTGGAACGATCCGGAGATGGACATCGAACGCAAGCTGAATCATGACGTTAGCCTGTTTCTGGTGGCCGAGGTCGGCGGCGAAGTGGTGGGCACGGTGATGGGGGGATACGACGGCCATCGCGGATCGGCTTACTATCTCGGGGTGCATCCGGAGTTTCGGGGCCGGGGGATCGCCAACGCGCTGCTTAACCGCCTGGAGAAGAAGTTGATTGCCCGCGGTTGCCCTAAAATCAACATTCAGGTGCGGGAAGAGAACGATCTCGTGCTGGGGATGTACGAGCGCCTCGGCTATGAGCACGCCGACGTCGTCAACCTCGGCAAGCGCCTGATTGAAGATGAAGAGTATTAAGTTTTAGTAAACCAAAACGAAAGGATTTAGCCATGAAATCGCTGCGTATGCTTCTCTGCGTCCTGCCGCTGGCCCTCACCGGCTGCTCAACCCTCGGATCGGTGAACTGGTCGGCAGCCAACCCCTGGAACTGGTTTGGCTCCTCATCGGAGGTGACCGACGAGGGGGTAGGAGCACTGACGGCGGATACCGCGCTGGATGAAGAGTCTATCGCCGACGCGCTGGATGGTGACTACCGTCTGCGCAGCGGGATGCGCTCCGAACAGGGCGGCAACGTGGTCCGCTTCTATGAGGCGCTGGATGGCGATAAGGTCGCATTAATCATCAACGGCGAAAGCGGCAAAGTTAGCCGCATCGACGTACTCGACGACAACATAGAGAGCGACACCGGGGCGAAGGTCGGCATGCCCTTCAGCGAGCTGTACGACAAGGCCTACGGCAACTGCACCAAAGCCACCGGTGACGACAGCGGCGGCGTGGAGTGTAAAGCCCAGGGCAGCCAGCACGTCAGCTATGTCTTTACCGGCAGCTGGAGTGGCCCGGAGGGCTTAATGCCGCCGGACGACGAGCTGAAAAAATGGACGCTGAATAAGATTATTTGGCGTCGTTAATTTGATCGGAACAATCCTGGTCTTCTAAAAAAACGGGTACAATAGCCCCATTGATGCCGCGGTTGCGCGGCATATTTTTTTAGAGGAGTAGCGATGTCTCAGGTTCAAAGCGGCATTTTGCCAGAACACTGCCGGGCGGCGATTTGGATCGAAGCGAACGTTAAGGGCGGCATTGATGCCCTGCGCGAAGGCAGTAAAATTTTTGCCGATAAGCTGGCTAACTTTCAGCTCGCCTTTGCCGAGGCCAATCTCGGCGCGGTGGTGGCCTTTGGTCACCGCGTCTGGCCCGAGCTGAGCGGTGGGGAAGGGGCCGAAGAGCTAAAAGCGTTTGTTCCCTACGGCAGAGGGCTGGCCCCGGCTACCCAGTACGATGTCATGATCCACATTCTCTCTCTGCGTCACGACGTCAACTTCTCTGTCGCCCAGGCGGCGCTGGCGGCGTTTGGCGATGCGCTGGAGGTGAAAGAGGAGACCCACGGCTTCCGCTGGGTTGAGGATCGCGACCTGAGCGGCTTTGTTGACGGTACGGAGAACCCGGCGGGCAGCGAGAAGCGCACCGAGGTGGCGGTGATTCAGGAGGGCATCGACGCGGGCGGCAGCTACGTCTTCGTTCAGCGCTGGGAGCATAATCTCAAGCAGCTCAGCCGCATGAGCGTGCCGGATCAGGAGATGATGATTGGCCGCACCAAAGAGGCAAATGAAGAGATCGACGGCGATGCCCGGCCGATTACGTCGCACCTGAGCCGCGTCGATCTGAAAGAGAACGGCAAAGGGCTGAAAATTGTGCGCCAGAGCCTGCCTTACGGTACAGCCAGCGGCAAGCATGGCCTCTACTTCTGTGCCTACTGCGCCCGCCTGTATAACATCGAACAGCAGTTGCTAAGCATGTTCGGCGATACCGACGGTAAGCGCGACGCCATGCTGCGTTTCACCCGTCCGGTCACCGGCGGCTACTACTTTGCCCCGTCGTTAGATCGCCTGCTGACGCTGTAATGTTCTCTTATCCTCTGCCTCTCTCAGCAGGGCAGGGGATCATCCTCCTGGGTAGCTGACGCCCGACCATTCAAATGTGACTGCTCTCCCTTTTTAACTTTTCAAATTATATTATTTTTCCTGCCCGTATTATTCGTGCTTATTTCCTGATGATCTCTGGAAAAATTATTTATTACAAGAATAAGTTTAAAAGGATTTATGATGACAATCAAAAAGCTATTATTAATAGCATGCTCGCCATGCTGCGTTTTTATAACCAATGTTAATGCGAGCGACTGGGAAAAAAGCCTTGCCGACGATCCCTTCTTTGCCGACTCCTCGTTTGAAATTTCTGCCAGGAACATGTGGAAGTATTTAAAAACGGAGAACCGTTACGATAATGAGCAAGGCCGCTATGCTACCTCTGTTCAGCAGGCGTGGGCACAGGGGGTAACCGTTGACTATACCTCGGGTTATTTCGCTGATTTTATCGGTTTTGATGCTTCCTATTACAGCGCAGCAAAATTAGGGGCCAGTGATAACTTTTCCTCCCGTGCCATTCTCTATAATGACGATGGAGAAGCAAAAGGCTATACCAAAATTGGTCAGCGCTACGCCAAGCTGAAAATGGATATTCTTCGCGCTAAAGTGAACGTCAAAGGCGGCTGGTTTACCATCAAGAATACCGGCATCTTCTCGAACTCACAGCGCATGTCCCTCAACACCCACTCCGGCTGGTTTGCCAATACGGCCATTGATAATGTCAGCGTTGATGCGCTGTTCCTTGATGGTAAGGTGATGCGGCGTGATAGCCCGAATATCGACAGGATGTATATCTACGATGGCAACGGAGTGAGTCGCGAAATCGATCATGTGATCACTGGCGGCATCAACTATAACACTAAGCCCCTGAAAGCCTATTACTTCTACGGCGTTGCCGACGATCTGCTTATCAGGCAGGGCTTTGAAGGCTGGTGGGATGCTTTTCCCGATATTACTCTGGGAACGCAAATTTATGAGCAGGAGTATGGCAGCGATGCGAAAAGGACGACCTCCAGCACCAGCAGGGGGAAACAGGATTTCGATAAGCGAGCCTGGCACTACTCGACTACCATCGAGTGGCGTATTCCACAAACGCCCTGGAAAGTATTGGGTGGCTTAACCTATAGCGAGGCCAAGAAAACAGGCGGCGTGGGCCAATTTACCCGTAACGTTATCGGTAATGCCCGTGGTCGTTTTAACTCACCGGCCTATGCGGATATCGATTACGTCCGCGACGGTGAAACTATGCTGGCGTTAGCCGCTGAGTATAAATTTACTCCCGATCTCTCGGTGGGCGTGCGGACGAACTACAGTGAATTTGAATACGAAGGGGAGAAATTACGCCAGGGGCAGCTGGGATTATATAGCAACTGGAATCCGGCAAAAAACTGGACGGTCTATTTAAGCGGCGGCTATGGCTGGCACCATGAGCAGGAGTCGGACTATACCACGCCAAAACTGTATAATGGCCACTCACAGCGGGCAAATTCGCTGTCCGGCGAAATGGCAACAACTTACCGCTTCAAGCTTTAAATATAATTATTATCTATAACTTTATTGATACTCAATATATTGCATATGGATATTAAAAGCTATTTTTCAAAAACGGTACATCTGAACCTGATTAAAAAAGTTTATTTCCTGTTTTATGAGAATCCACGGGTCCTCTTCTTAGTTAACGACATATGCGAGTTTCTCGATTTAAACAGGAAGCAGGTTGGGTTTATCTTAACCATTTTGGTCAGGCTGCGTATGGTTTACCGGGAGATCAAACGAACCGGTGTAAGTCACCGCTATCTCTATCGCGCCAGATGATACTGCCTGTAAGCAGTGCCTGTGCAGCAACCGGGTTAGCCCAGGCATTGCTTATGCTCTTTTCTGCTTGCAAATCACCAAACGGTATATAAAACCGTTACTCCTTTCGTACTGCTTATAAATAAACTGTGTTTTTGATAGTCATCACAGATATAAGGGTGCGCAATGGCCGTTAACTTACTGAAAAAAGGATATCTAACGCTTGCTGCTTCAGTGTTGTTGGTAGCGCAGGCGCAGGCGACCGAGCTGCTTAATAGCTCCTATGACGTCTCTCGCGAGCTGTTTGCCGCCCTTAATCCGCCTTTCGAGCAGCAGTGGGCAAAAGAGAACGGCGGCGATACGCTGACGATCAAGCAGTCTCATGCGGGGTCCTCTAAGCAGGCGCTGGCCATTTTGCAGGGGCTGAAGGCGGACGTGGTGACCTATAACCAAATTACGGATGTGCAGATCCTGCATGACAAGGGCAAGCTGATCCCGGCGGACTGGCAGAGCCGCCTGCCCAATAACAGCTCACCGTTCTACTCCACGATGGCGTTCCTGGTACGCAAGGGCAACCCGAAAAATATTCACGACTGGAATGACCTGGTACGTTCTGACGTGAAGCTGATCTTCCCCAATCCAAAAACTTCCGGTAATGCCCGTTACACCTACCTGGCGGCATGGGGTGCGGCAGACAAAGCCGACGGCGGCGATAAAGCGAAAACCGAGCAGTTTATGACTCAGTTCCTGAAAAACGTCGAGGTGTTTGATACCGGCGGCCGGGGAGCCACCACCACCTTCGTTGAGCGCGGCCTCGGCGACGTGCTCATTACATTTGAATCCGAAGTGAACACCATTCGTAAGCAGTATGAGGCCCAGGGCTTCGAGGTGGTGGTGCCGAAAGTGAACATCCTGGCGGAGTTCCCGGTGGCGTGGGTTGATAAAAACGTGAAGGCTAACGGCACAGAGAAGGCGGCGAAAGCCTACCTGAACTATCTGTATAGCCCGCAGGCGCAAACCATCATCACCGACTACTACTACCGCGTGAATAACCCGGAAGTGATGGACAAGCTGAAAGATAAGTTCCCGCAGACCGAGCTGTTCAAGGTTGAAGATCGCTTTGGCTCCTGGCCCGAGGTGATGAAAACCCACTTTACGAGCGGCGGTGAGCTGGACAAGCTGCTGGCGGCGGGGCGTAGCTAATGTTTGCAGTGGCTTCAAAACGCGTGCTGCCCGGCTTTACCCTGAGCCTGGGCATCAGCCTGCTGTTCGTCTGCCTGATCCTGCTCCTGCCTCTCAGCGCGCTGGTTATGCAGCTCTCACAGATGAGCTGGGCGCAGTACTGGGAGGTAGTGACCAACCCGCAGGTGGTGGCTGCCTATAAGGTCACGCTGCTGTCGGCCTTTGTCGCCTCGATTTTTAACGGCGTCTTTGGCCTGCTGATGGCGTGGATCCTTACGCGTTACCGTTTCCCTGGCCGCACCCTGCTGGATGCGCTGATGGACCTGCCGTTTGCGCTGCCGACGGCGGTGGCGGGCCTGACCCTCGCCTCGCTCTTCTCAGTCAACGGCTTCTACGGCCAGTGGCTGGCGCAGTTTGATATCAAAGTTACCTACACCTGGCTCGGTATCGCCGTGGCGATGGCCTTTACCAGCATCCCCTTTGTGGTGCGGACGGTACAGCCGGTGCTGGAGGAGCTGGGGCCAGAGTATGAAGAGGCGGCCCAGACGCTGGGCGCAACGAGGCTGCAAAGCTTCCGTAAAGTGGTTATGCCGGAGCTATCCCCGGCGCTGCTGGCGGGCGTGGCGCTGTCGTTTACCCGCAGCCTCGGCGAGTTCGGCGCGGTGATCTTTATTGCCGGTAACATTGCGTGGAAAACCGAGGTGACCTCGCTGATGATCTTTGTGCGTCTGCAGGAGTTTGACTATCCGGCAGCGAGCGCCATTGCCTCGGTGATCCTCGCGGCCTCACTGCTGCTGCTGTTCTCAATCAATACTCTGCAAAGTCGCTTTGGTCGAAGGGTGGTAGGTCACTAATGGCGGACGTCTCTCAATTGAAACACGATCGTGCCCCTGTTAACTGGGGTAAATGGTTCCTGATCGGCACCGGAATGCTGATCTCAGCATTCATCCTGGTGGTGCCGATGGTCTACATTTTCGTGCAGGCCTTCAGTAAAGGGTTGATGCCGGTGCTGGAGAACCTGGCCGATCCGGATATGCTCCACGCTATCTGGCTGACGGTGCTGATTGCGCTGATCACCGTCCCGGTCAATCTGGTATTTGGCACGCTGCTCGCCTGGCTGGTCACCCGCTTTAACTTCCCGGGCCGTCAGCTGCTGCTGACCCTGCTCGATATTCCGTTTGCGGTATCACCGGTTGTTGCAGGCCTCGTCTACCTGCTGTTTTACGGCTCCAATGGCCCGCTCGGCGGCTGGCTCGATGAGCATAACTTACAGGTCATGTTCGCCTGGCCCGGCATGGTGCTGGTAACCGTTTTCGTCACCTGTCCGTTTGTCGTACGCGAGCTGGTGCCGGTGATGCTCAGCCAGGGCAGCCATGAGGATGAGGCAGCGATCCTGCTGGGGGCATCCGGCTGGCAGATGTTCCGTCGCGTAACGCTGCCCAACATCCGCTGGGCGCTGCTTTACGGCGTGGTACTGACCAACGCCCGTGCCATCGGTGAGTTTGGTGCGGTGTCGGTCGTCTCGGGTTCAATTCGCGGCGAAACCCTGTCGCTACCGCTACAGATTGAGTTACTTGAGCAGGACTACAACACGGTGGGATCCTTTACCGCCGCCGCCCTGCTGACGTTAATGGCTATTTTGACCCTGTTTTTAAAGAGTGGGTTGCAGTGGCGTTTACATAATCAAGAGAAACGCGCGCAACAGGAGGGAAATCATGAGCATTGAGATTGCCAATATTAAGAAGTCTTTTGGTCGCACCCAGGTGCTGAATGATATCTCGCTGGATATCCCTTCCGGACAGATGGTCGCGCTGCTGGGGCCATCCGGCTCGGGCAAAACTACGCTGCTGCGTATTATCGCCGGGCTTGAGCACCAGACCAGCGGACATATTCGTTTTCAGGGCACCGACGTCAGCCGTCTCCATGCCCGCGACCGTAAGGTTGGCTTTGTGTTTCAGCACTACGCGCTGTTCCGGCATATGACGGTGTTCGACAACATCGCCTTTGGCCTGACGGTGCTGCCGCGGCGCGAGCGGCCGAACGCGGCGGCGATCAAAGCCAAGGTCACCAAACTGCTGGAGATGGTGCAGCTGGCACACCTGGCGGATCGCTACCCGGCTCAGCTCTCCGGCGGGCAGAAGCAGCGCGTCGCGCTGGCTCGCGCCCTGGCCCCGGATCCACAGATCCTGCTGCTGGATGAGCCTTTTGGTGCGCTGGATGCTCAGGTGCGTAAAGAGCTGCGTCGCTGGCTGCGTGAGCTGCACGAAGAGCTGAAGTTTACCAGCGTCTTCGTAACTCACGATCAGGAGGAGGCGATGGAAGTCGCCGACCGTGTGGTGGTAATGAGCCAGGGCAATATTGAGCAGGTTGATGTCCCGGAGCAGGTCTGGCGCGAGCCAGCCACCCGCTTCGTGCTGGAGTTTATGGGCGAGGTAAACCGTCTGCACGGCGTGGTGCGCGGCAGTCAGTTCCACGTCGGCGCGCACCGCTGGCCGCTGGGCTATACTCCGGCGCACCAGGGTGAAGTCGATCTCTTCCTGCGTCCGTGGGAAGTGGATATCAGCCGCCGCACCAGCCTGGAGGCACCGCTACCGGTAGTGGTGGTTGAGGCCAGCCCGAAAGGGCACTATACCCAGCTGGTGGTGCAGCCCCAGGGCTGGTATGACGAGCCGCTGTCGGTCGTGCTGCGTGGAGAGGACGCCCCGCAGCGCGGTGAGCGCCTGTTTATCGGCCTGCAGAATGCGCGCCTCTACAACGGCACGGAGCGTCTTGCCGAGCGCGGGGATCTTGCTCTGGCGCACTCTGCCTGATAGTTTAACGAGTATGTTTATCGCCCGGTGGCGCTACGCTTACCGGGCCTACAATTATCACAGCGTCTTGTAGGCCGGGTAAGCGAAGCGCCACCCGGCTTTTTTATTGAGTAAAAATCGTGAACACACTCGAACACACCATCGGCAATACTCCCCTGGTAAAACTTCAGCGCATGACGCCCGACAACGGCAGTGAAATCTGGGTCAAGCTGGAGGGTAATAATCCTGCCGGTTCGGTAAAAGACCGCGCCGCGCTCTCAATGATCGTGCAGGCAGAGAAGCGGGGCGAGATAAAGCCCGGCGACGTGCTGATTGAGGCCACCAGCGGCAACACCGGCATCGCCCTGGCGATGATCGCCGCACTCAAAGGCTACCGCATGAAGCTGCTGATGCCGGACAATATGAGCCAGGAGCGGCGAGCAGCGATGCACGCCTACGGCGCAGAGCTGATTCTGGTGAGCCGTGAGCAGGGTATGGAGGGGGCGCGGGATCTGGCTGCGGCGATGGCCCAGCGTGGAGAGGGCAAGCTCCTCGACCAGTTCAATAATCCCGACAACCCTTACGCCCACTACACCACCACCGGGCCGGAGATCTGGCAGCAGACCGACGGCCGCATCAGCCACTTTGTCTCGAGCATGGGGACGACCGGCACTATTACCGGAGTATCGCGTTTTCTGCGCGAGCAGGCGAAGCCGGTCACCATCGTCGGCCTGCAACCGGAGGAGGGGAGCAGCATTCCCGGTATCCGCCGCTGGCCAGCCGAGTACATGCCTGGCATTTTCACTGCCTCGCTGGTTGATCGGGTGGTGGATATCCACCAGCGAGAGGCCGAGAACACTATGCGGGCGCTGGCGGTGCGGGAAGGCATCTTCTGCGGCGTCAGCTCCGGCGGTGCGGTTGCTGGGGCAATCCGCATCGCCAATGAAAATCCGGGGGCGATTGTTGTAGCGATTATCTGCGACCGTGGCGATCGCTACCTTTCAACCGGCGTGTTTGGTGAGGAGAGCTACGCCCAGGGGGCGGGGATTTAAGCATTATGGAGATGATCTTATTTCGGGATAAAACCCGGGCGCAGCAGACGGATATCGTGGCGGTACAGTCTCAGGTGGTATATGGCAGCGTTGGCAACAGCATCGCCGTGCCCAATATTCGTCGATACCCGTTAACCGTGACGGCGGTACCTACGGTGCTGTTCAGCAACACGCCGCACTACGACACCTTCTACGGCGGTGTTATTCCCGACGAGTGGTTCAGCGGCTACCTGAAAGCGCTGGAGGAGCGGGACATCCTGCGCGAGCTGAAGGCGGTGACCACCGGCTACATGGGCAGCGCCAGCCAGATTGCGCTGCTGGCCCAGTGGCTCCGGGCGGTGAAAGAGACGCATCCGGAACTGCTGATTCTGGTAGATCCAGTTATTGGTGATATCGACAGCGGCACCTACGTACATCCTGACATCCCGGAGGCCTATCGCCAGCATCTGCTGCCGCTGGCGCAGGGCATTACGCCTAACGTCTATGAGCTTGAGATACTGAGCGGCAAGGCCTGCCGTGATCCTGAGAGCGCGATTGCGGCGGCGAAGGGGCTGCTGTCGGAGACGCTAAGGTGGGTGGCCATCACCAGTGCGCCCGTTGCCGGCGAGCCGGACGCTATTCATGTTGTACTGGTGACTGAAGAGGCGGTAACGGTCAGCGCACACCCGCGCGTGACGACCGATCTGAAAGGTACTGGCGATCTCTTCTGTTCCGAGCTGGTGAGTGCGATAGTGCAGGGAGCAAGCGTGGCAGAGGCGATTGGCCGTGCAGGCGACCGGGTAACCGAGGTGATGAGATATACCCAGCAGGCGGGCTATGACGAGCTGATTTTACCCGCCTGAGTTATATAAGCGAGAAACAAAAATGGCACCCGCGTGGGTGCCATTTTGCATTCCGGCCAGAATTACTTCTTGATGCGGATCACCGGGGTCTCGCCCACGGTTACGCTACCGGACAGCTTGTTCAGCTCTTTGATCTCGTCCATATTGGAGATCACAACCGGCGTCAGGGTAGACTTAGCTTTCTCTTCCAGCAGCGGCAGATCGAACTCAATCACCGGATCGCCAACTTTAACGCGCTGACCCTCTTCGGCGATGCGTTTGAAACCTTCGCCTTTCAGCTCAACGGTATCGATACCGAAGTGAACGAACAGCTCAATGCCGCTATCGGATTCGATAGAGAAGGCATGGTTGGTTTCAAAAATCTTGCCAATGGTGCCATCAACAGGCGCGACCATTTTGTTGCCGGTTGGTTTGATAGCAATGCCATCACCAACGATTTTCTCAGCAAACACTACATCCAGCGTCATTAACTCGTCCGTTGTCGGTTGAGCAAGAGCCTGCTCTGCTAAAACCTTCGCATCTTCGAAGTTCGTGTTACGAATAATCTTCTTAATGCGCGGGATAGAAATGGCACTCATACTGAATTCATCCAGCCCCATCCCCAGCAACAGAAGTGTAGCACGTTCGTCGCCTGCAAGCTCTCCACACATGCCGGTCCATTTGCCTTCAGCATGAGAAGCATCAATAACTTGCTTAATTAAGGTCAATACAGACGGCGACATCGGCTGATACAGATGAGAGATCATATCATTACCGCGGTCAACTGCCAGGGTGTACTGGGTTAAATCGTTAGTCCCGATACTGAAGAAGTCCACTTCCTTCGCCAGGTGACGAGCAATGGTCGCTGCGGCAGGGGTCTCTACCATCACGCCCACTTCAATGGTCTCGTCAAAGGCTTTGCCTTCGTCACGCAGCTCCTGCTTGAAGATTTCGATCTCTTTCTTCAGGGCGCGCACCTCTTCAACGGAGATGATCATCGGGAACATGATGCGCAGCTTGCCGAACGCGGAGGCACGCAGGATAGCGCGAACCTGGTCACGCAGGATCTCTTTACGATCCATGGCGATACGCACGGCACGCCAGCCGAGGAACGGGTTCTCTTCTTTCGGGAAGTTCATGTACGGCAGCTCTTTATCGCCGCCGATGTCCATGGTACGAACGATAACGGCCTGAGAGCCACAGGCTTCCGCCACCGCTTTATAGGCGGCAAACTGCTCTTCTTCGGTCGGCAGGGCGTCACGGTCCATGAACAGAAATTCGGTACGGTAGAGGCCTACGCCTTCTGCGCCGTTACGCTCGGCACCGTCTACGTCACGCACGGTACCGATGTTGGCACACACTTCGACCTGGTGGCCGTCGAGGGTGATTGCCGGCAGATCTTTCAGCTTCGCCAGCTCGGCTTTCTCGGACGCTACCTGCTCCTGCACGCTGCGCAGGGTTTCGATCTCTTCGTTGGTCGGGTTAACGTAAACTTTGTTATTCACCGCATCGAGGATCAGATAGTCGTCGTTTTTCACCTGGGCGGTAACGCTACCGGTGCCCACAATGGCTGGCAGCTCAAGGGAGCGCGCCATGATAGAGGTGTGGGAGGTGCGTCCGCCCGCATCGGTGATAAAGCCCAGCACCTTGTTCAGGTTCAGCTGTGCGGTTTCCGACGGAGTCAGATCCGCCGCAACCAGAATGACTTCGTCCTGAATAGAGCTCAGGTCGATGATGGCCAGGCCAAGGATGTTGCGCAGCAGGCGTTTGCCGATGTCACGTACGTCAGCGGCACGCTCTTTCAGGTATTCGTCGTCCAGCTCTTCCAGGGCAGTTGCCTGACCTTCGATAACTTCGTGCGCTGCCGCATCGGCAGTCACGTGCTTATCT
The DNA here is from genome assembly GCA_032055545.1 of Pseudescherichia sp. Taxonomy (GTDB): domain Bacteria; phylum Pseudomonadota; class Gammaproteobacteria; order Enterobacterales; family Enterobacteriaceae; genus Pseudescherichia. Next base: position 39,412 of record DAMBQR010000036.1, read on the forward strand.
TTAATCAGGGCTATGATTTCCTGCTCCAGCTCCTCATCTTCCAGCAACATGATGTGGCCTTCGAAGATGGCTTCTTTTTCTTCACCAAAAGTTTCACCAGCTTTGGTTTTGATCGTCTCGAGCTGCGCAGATGCCTTGGCACGACCGCTCAGAAAACGTTCAACTTCCTGATCAACC
>DAMBQR010000036.1:39863-42350 GCA_032055545.1 Pseudescherichia sp.
TAACTTCTTGCTGGAACATTGTATTTCCCCAACTTATAGGTTTAGTGTTGTGGATCTAAAGTCTAGCCTGGCGGCACAACTTTAGCCTGTATTGTTAGCGCCGGCATAACGGGACACGGGACAAAAGTTCGCCTGCGCAATCCGCTGCTGGCACTTCTGACCGTCGCAAGTACTCGTCTAAAACATTATGCCGCGAAAGCGAGACTTCAACCAAATCCTAAAATCGATTCAGCAAGTTTAAAGTCACATTTCGATTAATTTCGCGCTTCAAAATAAATGTGCTGGTTAAATACCAGACCCGACAGGGTGAATCAATGCCAGGTGAGTTGAAAGTTTGACGTGGGCCACAAAAAAGCACCCCGAAAGGTGCTTTTTTATGCGATTTTCGCAGTCCGCAACTACTGCTGAAGCTCTTTTTCAGTAAAGAGGTCGGCAAACAGGGCGGTACTCAAATAACGCTCACCTGAAGAGGGCAGAATAACAACAATGTTCTTGTTGGTAAAGGCCTCATCTTCCTGCAGTTTCAGCGCCGCGGCAACGGCAGCACCGGAGGAGATACCTGCCAGAATACCCTCCTCTTCCATCAGGCGGCGGGCAACGCTGATCGCCTCGTCGTTAGTGATAGCGACGACTTTATCGATCAGCTTCAGATCGAGGTTGCCAGGAATAAAACCGGCACCAATGCCCTGGATCTTGTGCGGGCCGGGCTTCAGCTCTTCACCGGCCAGCGCCTGGGCGATAACCGGCGAGTCCGTCGGCTCTACCGCCACGGTGATCAGATCGGCTTTACCCTTGGTGTTTTTGATGTAGCGCGACACGCCGGTCAGCGTACCGCCGGTACCCACGCCGGAGATAAAGACATCTACCTGACCGTCGGTATCTTCCCAGATCTCCGGGCCGGTGGTCTTCTCGTGAATTTCCGGGTTAGCCGGGTTGCTGAACTGCTGCAGCAGCAGATACTTAGCCGGATCGCTGGCAACGATCTCCTCTGCTTTCTGGATCGCGCCCTTCATTCCCTTCGCGCCTTCGGTAAGCACCAGGTTCGCGCCCAACGCTTTGAGCAGCTTACGACGCTCAATGCTCATGGTTTCCGGCATAGTTAGCGTCAGTTTGTAGCCACGCGCGGCAGCGACGTAGGCCAGTGCGATCCCGGTGTTGCCGCTGGTCGGTTCAACTAGCTCAACGCCCGCCTTCAGCACGCCACGTTTTTCGGCGTCCCAAATCATATTGGCACCAATACGGCATTTAACGCTGAAGCTTGGGTTACGGGACTCGACCTTCGCGAGGATGCGTCCATTACCGATGCGGTTCAGTCGGACCAGCGGCGTGTGGCCGATAGTCAACGAGTTGTCTTCAAAAATCTTACTCATAGCCCGTCCTTAACTGTATGAATTTGGGAACGACATCAGCATACGCGGTTAAGGAATATGCGGAAGTAAGGATTTCGCATATCTATATGCTGATGAGAAATAATAGCAACAACTATGGAATAAGAACGGAATATTACCCTCATTTCCAGAGGGCATGGTTTGACCGATAGCACTCGACCCACATGGCAGTTGCGCCGCAGACGGCAACGGGCATGATCACCAGATTAAGGATGGGTATCAGGGTAAAGAGGCTGGTGAGTGCACCAAACTGCATATTGGTCACCTTACGCGCCCGCAGCGCGCCGCGCATGGTCTTAAAAGGCACCTTGTGGTTGTCAAACGGGTAGTCGCAGTACTGAATCGCCAGCATCCATGCGCTAAACAGGAACCACAGTACCGGCGCCACCGTCTGCCCGATGCCAGGAATAAAGTAGAGCAGCAGCAGAACGGCAGCCCGTGGCAGGTACCACGCCAGCTTTTGCCATTCGCGCTTCATAATGCGCGGCAGATCCTTAACGATGCCGGTAATACCGGTGTCCGGCGGCGTGGCCCCGGTTAGACGGGCCTCAAGCTGCTCGGCCAGCAGGCCGTTAAACGGGGCGGCAATCCAGTTGGCAATGGTTGAGAAGAAGTAGCCAAATACCAGCACCACGGAGAGCACGGCGATGGGCCACAGCAGATAGCTCAGCCACTGCAGCCAGTCCGGCACGTGGCTCATCAGCGCCGGGATCCAGCTATCGAGCCGGGTAAATAACCAGGCAAAAGCACAGCCAATCAAGACGATATTGACCAGAAGCGGCATAATCACAAAGCGCCGTATGCCGGGCAGGGTGATGAGCTTCCAGCCCTGGGAAAAGTAATAAACGCCGCTGCGGGGCGGGGTGACCGATGTAGAAACCATAGTCGGGCTATACTCCTTTAATGACCCCCGAATGGGGTGCGTGGCTATAATATCCGTATCGCGCAGAGCGCACAGCTCGGAAATGTTCGAAAAAACAGCAAAAAGTACGATTTTACACATCTTTATGCGGTGAAAGCTGCGTGTGCACTTGCACTTGCGGTGAACGGCAAATACTCTTAGTGAGTAAATGTTTGCCGTGGTGGCAAGGTGTTAGAA
>DAMBQR010000036.1:42384-47300 GCA_032055545.1 Pseudescherichia sp.
TTTGCGTCTGATATTAATCATTGTTGGCGCGATCGCCATAATCGCTTTACTGGTTCACGGTTTTTGGACCAGCCGGAAAGAGCGCTCGACGATGTTCCGCGATCGCCCAATGAAACGCATGAAGTCGCGTCGTGACGATGATGAGTCGTTTGATGACGACACCGAAGATAACGTCGATGAAGGCGTGGGTGAAGTGCGTGTTCATAAAACGGGCCACGCCCCGAGTGCGGGTCAGGAGCATGAGGCTCCGCGAACGCCGCAGCACCAGTATCAGCCGCCTTATGCGTCTGCCCAGCCTCGCCAGCACGCTCCCGTGCAGCCGGAGGAGCCTCTGCGTCAGGCGCCGCCTCAACAGCCTGCCGCACCGCGCGTTGAGCCCCAACCGGCACAGCAGCCTGTGCAGCAACAACCGGTACAGCAGCAGCCTGTGCAGCATCAACCGGCACAGCAACAACCTGTGCAGCACGTACAGCAGCAGCCTGTTGCTCAGCAGCCAGCGTCTCAGCCTCAGCCTCAGCAGCCAGTTGCTCAGCAGCCGACCCCGGAACCTGCTCCGCAGCCTGCACCACAGGAGGCGCCTGTGGCAGCCGAGAAGCCGCAGCGCAAAGAGACCGTTATCATTATGAACGTTGCCGCGCATCCGGGCAGCGAACTGAGTGGTGAAGCCCTGCTGGCCAGTATTCAACAGGCCGGTTTCGCCTTTGGTGATATGAATATTTTCCATCGCCATCTTAGCCCTGACGGCAGCGGTCCAGCCCTGTTCAGCCTGGCGAACATGGTTAACCCGGGTACCTTCGATCCAGAGATGACCGGCAACTTTACTACTCCCGGCGTCACCATGTTTATGCAGGTGCCGTCTTATGGCGATGAGTTGCAGAACTTCAAGCTGATGCTCCAGTCCGCGCAGTACATTGCCGATGAAGTGGGCGGCGTCGTGCTGGACGATCAGCGTCGAATGATGACTCCGCAGAAGCTGCGTGAGTATCAGGATCGCATTCGCGAAGTGAAAGAGGCGAACGCGTAAATCCTGCAGTAGTTTTATCTCTCTACCAAGCCCCCGCCTGTCGGGGGTTTTTTCTATTTATGGTGCGATATGGAATCAATCGAACAACAGCTGACTGAACTGCGAACCACGCTTCGCCATCATGAATATCTCTATCACGTGATGGATGCGCCTGAAATCCCGGATGCGGAATATGACCGCCTACTGCGCGAGCTACGCGCTCTTGAGGCTGAACATCCCGATCTGATTACGCCGGACTCGCCGACCCAGCGGGTCGGGGCAGCGCCGCTAACCGCCTTTACCCAGGTGCGCCACGAAGTGCCAATGCTGTCGCTGGATAACGTCTTCGATGAAGAGAGCTTTCTGGCCTTTAACAAGCGTGTGCAGGACCGCCTGAAGAGCACCGATGCCCTGAGCTACTGCTGTGAGCTAAAGCTCGACGGGCTAGCGGTGAGTATCATCTATGAGAACGGCGTGCTGATCCAGGCTGCTACGCGCGGAGACGGCACCACCGGCGAGGACATCACTACCAACGTGCGCACCATCCGGGCGATCCCGCTTAAGCTGCACGGGGATAACATTCCGGCCCGGCTGGAGGTGCGCGGCGAGGTCTTCCTGCCCCAGGCAGGCTTTGAGAAGATCAACGATGAGGCGCGACGCACCGGCGGCAAGGTGTTTGCTAACCCTCGCAACGCGGCGGCAGGCTCCCTGCGCCAGCTCGATCCGCGCGTGACCGCTAAGCGGCCGCTGACCTTCTTCTGCTACGGGGTAGGGATCCTGCAGGGGGGCGATCTGCCCCGCAGCCATCTGGGCCGCCTGCAGCAGTTTAAGGCCTGGGGCCTGCCGGTTAGCGATCGTATTCGCCTCTGTGACACGCCGGAGGCCGTGCTGGACTTTTACCATCAGGTGGAGGCGGACCGTCCGACGCTCGGGTTCGACATCGACGGTGTGGTGATCAAGGTCGATTCTCTCGATCTGCAGGAGCAGCTGGGGTTCGTTGCCCGTGCCCCACGCTGGGCGGTAGCGTTTAAGTTCCCTGCCCAGGAGCAGCTGACCTTTGTACGGGATGTTGAGTTTCAGGTAGGGCGCACTGGAGCAGTGACCCCCGTTGCGCGCCTTGAGCCGGTGCAGGTGGCGGGCGTGCTGGTCAGTAACGCTACCCTGCACAACGCGGATGAGATTGCGCGGCTGGGGCTAAAAATTGGCGATCGGGTCGTGATCCGCCGGGCGGGAGATGTGATCCCGCAGGTGGTCAACGTGGTTGAGTCCGAACGTCCGGCGGATGCCCGCGACGTTGAGTTCCCGACGCACTGTCCGGTTTGCGGCTCCGACGTCGAGCGCGTTGAGGGTGAGGCGGTAGCGCGCTGCACCGGCGGGCTGATCTGCGGGGCGCAGCGTAAAGAGGCGCTGAAGCACTTCGTCTCCCGCCGCGCAATGGACGTGGACGGCATGGGGGATAAAATTATCGATCAGCTGGTGGAGAAGGAGTACGTGCATACCCCAGCCGACCTGTTCCGCCTGACGGCAGGCAAGCTGACGGGGCTGGATCGCATGGGGCCGAAGTCGGCGCAGAACGTGGTGAACGCGCTGGAGAAGGCGAAAGAGACCACCTTTGCCCGCTTCCTCTACGCGCTGGGCATTCGTGAGGTAGGTGAAGCCACGGCGGCGGGTCTTGCGGCGCACTTTGGCACCCTGGAGGCGCTGGAGGCGGCGTCGATTGAGGATCTGCAGAAGGTGCCGGACGTCGGCATCGTCGTCGCCACCCATGTGTTTAACTTCCTGGCGGAAGAGAGCAACCGCGAGGTCATACGCGATCTGGTTGAAGGGGTAGGCATTCACTGGCCGAAGCCGCTGGTGGTGAATGCCGAAGAGATCGACAGCCCGTTTGCCGGTAAAACGGTGGTGTTAACCGGCAGCCTGAGCCAGATGTCCAGGGATGACGCTAAAGCACGGCTGGTGGAGCTGGGGGCAAAAGTAGCGGGCAGCGTCTCGAAAAAGACCGATCTGGTGATCGCCGGCGAGGCGGCTGGCTCTAAGCTGGCGAAAGCGCAGGAGCTGGGGATTGCGGTGATCGACGAAGACGAAATGCTGCGCCTGATGGGAGCCTGAGATGGATAAGGCCCAGCTGGTAGAGATTGCCAATACTGAAATGCCCTTTGGTAAATATAAGGGCCGCAGGCTAATCGATTTGCCGGAGGAGTACCTGCTCTGGTTTGCCCGCAAAGAAACCTTTCCTCCCGGGCATCTTGGTCAGCTGATGGCGTTCACACTGTTAATAAAAACCGAGGGGCTGACCCATCTGGTGCAGCCCCTGCGGCGGCCTTAGCTGTTGTCAGTGGCCTGGCGGGCCTGCTGGGCGTCAGCCTGACGCTTATAGCGGCGCGCCAGCACGGCGCAGACCATCAGCTGGATCTGGTGGAAGATCATCAGGGGCAGCACCATCATCCCAATCGCTGAGGTAGGGAAGAGAATATTGGCCATCGGGATACCGTTGGCCAGGCTCTTTTTCGAGCCGCAGAAGACGATGGTAATTTCATCGGCTTTGTTAAAACCACAGCTGCGTGCTACCAGGATATTTACCCCGATCACAATCGCCAGTAGCACCAGGCTGACAATCACAATAAACAGCAGCGATCCCATTCCCACCTTATGCCAGATGCCGTTTACCACCGCTTCACTAAAGGCAGAGTAGACCACCAGCAGGATGGAGGTCTGGTCGGTTTTGGCGATCCACTTTTTATTTCGCGCCACAAACGCGGCAGTCCACGGGCGAGAGAGGTGGCCCAGCACAAACGGCAGCAACAGCTGCAGCATGATCTTACCTACCTGCTCCAGGCTCCCCTGTGCACCGTGCATATTCATCACCAGGCCAACCAGCAGCGGCGACAGGAAGATGCCCAGAAGGCTGGAGGCGGAGGCGGAGCAGACCGCTGCGGCGACGTTACCTCCGGCCAGCGAGGTAAACGCAATCGCGGACTGAACGGTAGCAGGCAGGATACAGAGGTAGAGAAAGCCGGTGTAAAGCTCAGGGCTAACGTTAACCGGTGCCCACCAGGCAAACAGCACGCCCAGCACCGGGAAAAGGATAAAGGTGCTGCACATCACCCACAGATGCAGCCGCCAGTGGCTGCCCCCGGCAATAATAGCTTCGCGGGAGAGCTTGGCCCCGTGCATAAAGAAGAGCAGGGCGATAGCGGCGGTGGTTAGCCCTTCAAAGAAAGGAATAAAGCCGCCGCGGGCCGGAAGAAAAGAGGCCAGTAAGACCACGACGATGAGCGTGAGCGTGAAGGGATCGAGAATACGTAAAAATTTCATGATGGCTCCTGAAAGACAGTGCCACCATTTTGCGATTTTATGGATGTTAATGAAAAGTGATTTATCGCGTTTGTTGAGAAATTAGAGAGGCATAACGCCTCTCTGAGCGGTTAGATGTAGATATCAATCTTATGCTCGGCGGAAGGGGAGTTTACGCCCTCTGCTTTAGTCTGCTTCTGCTCCTGGTTTTTCTGCGCCTCTTCAGCCTGGCGGCGCTGGAGCTGCGCGATTTGCGCCTGCAGCATCTTAATCTGATCCTGAAGCAGCTCCTGTTGCTTCTTCTTCTCTTCCGTGGTGCCGCTGCCGTTGGCGAGCTCTTTAAGCTGTTTAGTAAGCCTGGTGACCTGCTGGGTCAGGCTCTGGATCTGGGAGGCGATATCGCTGCTGGCGTTGCTGGAGGAACTGCCTGAGCTACTGGAGTGCACTGACGGCGTCGATACAGAAATCGTTGTCATAGTAAAACCTCTCTTGCCATAAACTTGTTATATCGGCATTTTTTTAGCGAGCTTGAGAGAGTATTTGAACCGTAGGCCGGATAAGCGTAGATAGCAAAAAAGCGCCTTTAGGGCGCTTTTTTACATTGGTGGGTCGTGCAGGA
>DAMBQR010000037.1:0-46260 GCA_032055545.1 Pseudescherichia sp.
CTTCGTGGGTCTGGCGGCGGTGCTGGTGGGCTTCAACAGCTACCTGTACCACGAGCCGGGTCTCGAGCCGATCCTGGTGAATATTCACCTGACGGAGGTGTTCCTCGGCATCTTTATCGGTGCGGTGACCTTTACCGGTTCCGTTGTGGCGTTTGGCAAGCTGCGGGGCAAGATCTCCTCTAAGCCGCTGATGCTGCCGAACCGCCACAAGATGAACCTTGCTGCGCTGGTGGTCTCCTTCCTGCTGCTGCTGGTGTTTGTCCGTACCGAGAGCGTAGGGCTGCAGGTACTGGCGCTGCTGGTGATGACCATTATCGCGCTGGCCTTTGGCTGGCACCTGGTGGCGTCGATCGGCGGGGCGGATATGCCGGTTGTGGTATCGATGCTCAACTCCTACTCCGGCTGGGCGGCGGCGGCGGCGGGCTTTATGCTCAGCAACGACCTGCTGATCGTGACCGGTGCGCTGGTCGGCTCGTCCGGTGCGATCCTCTCCTACATCATGTGTAAGGCGATGAACCGTTCGTTTATCAGCGTCATCGCCGGTGGCTTTGGCACCGACGGCTCCTCCACGGGGGAAGACGACGAGGTAGGCGAGCACCGTGAAATCAGCGCGGAAGAGACCGCAGATCTGCTGAAAAATTCACACTCGGTCATCATTACCCCAGGCTACGGCATGGCGGTGGCCCAGGCACAGTATCCGGTCGCCGAAATCACTGAGAAGCTGCGCGCTCGCGGCATCAAGGTGCGCTTCGGTATTCATCCGGTTGCCGGACGTCTGCCGGGCCACATGAACGTGCTGCTGGCGGAGGCGAAGGTGCCGTACGACATCGTGCTGGAGATGGATGAGATCAATGACGATTTCACCGATACCGATACGGTGCTGGTTATTGGCGCGAACGATACCGTTAACCCGGCGGCGCTGGACGATCCGCGTAGCCCGATTGCCGGAATGCCGGTTCTGGAAGTGTGGAAGGCGCAGAACGTGATTGTCTTTAAGCGCTCGATGAACACCGGCTACGCAGGCGTGCAGAACCCGCTGTTCTTTAAAGAGAACACTCAGATGCTGTTTGGCGATGCTAAGCAGAGCGTGGATGCCATCCTGAAAGCGCTGTAATACACGCGTTAAAACAAAAAACCGCCGTTAAGGCGGTTTTTTTATGGCATCAACGATTCAATCATCATCGTCGTCGTCAATTTCCACCGGTGACTGATAGTCGTCGGGTTTGATCACCAGCAGATCGCAGCGCAGGTGGTCGATCACCTGCTCGGCGGTATTACCCAAAAACGCGGCGGAGAGGCCGGTACGTCCGACCGTACCCAGCACGACAATACCCGCCTGCAGATGCTCCGTCAGGTCAGGGATCACCTCTTCAGGCAGTCCTTTCTCCACGTGGGTCAGCTTTTCGGAGATGCCAAACTTCTGGCGCAGAGCTTTCATCGCCAGCAGATGCTGACCCCGGATCGCATCGTTGTAGACGGTCGGATCGAACTCCGGCAGCTCGATCGCAATATTAATCGGGGTAACAGGGTAAGCACCGATCAGATGCACTTCCGTGTGGTTGACCTGTTCGGCCAGCTGGATGGTTTCACGCACCAGCTTCTCATTCAGCGCGTTGTGGTATGCCTCTTCGCTGGCCAGATTGACCGCCACCAGCGCCTTGCCGCCCTCAGGCCATGGCTGGTCTTTGACCATCCATACGGGGCAGGGACACTTACGCAGCAGATGCCAGTCCGTAGGCGTAAAGATCACTGACTCCAGCTTGTCATGCTGGTGGGTCATTTTTAGTACCAGGTCATGATGGCCGGTTAACACTTCCTGAATGATGGCTTCGAACGGGCGGTTGTGCCAGATAACCTTGATATCAATGGGCACCCCGGCATCGAGGTAGAATTTTGCCTGCTCGCGGATCCAGGCGGTCCGCTGGCTGATGACGCCCTGACGCATGGCGGTCCGTTCGTCGGGCGACAGAAGGGTGGTCATCTCGTACGAGAAGTCATAGATCGGCAGAAAGGCTTTGATGCGGCCGCCAATCTTCTGATGCAAATAAACAGCACGCCGTAGCGCTGGCTGGTCATCCTGATTGGGATCGATGGCAACCAGCATATTTTGATACATGGCCATACAGGGTCTCCTTACATCTGTCACCGCAGTCTGTAAGTAAAAGAGTAACCTATATGAGCTAAATGAAACAGAGGCGAACCTTTGCCAGATCAACAAATCGGACTATTTTGCTGTCTGGCAAGGGGTTAACTCAGCGGGCGAGGATCAGGCGACGTTACGCGCGTGGCCGGCAAGCTCGGCGAGAATATCGCCGTTTTCGATAGTGATGTACTTACCCTTCACTGCCAGCATGCCGCTTTTCTGGAAACGACCAAGCAGACGGCTGATAGTCTCTACCGTCAGGCCGAGGTAGTTACCAATATCACCACGGGTCATGGTCAACCGAAATTCACGAGGTGAGAAACCGCGCTGGGCAAAACGGCGGGAGAGGTTATAGATAAAGGCCGCAAGGCGCTCTTCCGCGTTCTTCTTGGAGAGCAGCAGGATCATATCCTGATCGCCTTTAATCTCGCCGCTCATCAGACGCATCATCTGCTGGCGCAGGTTAGGCATCTTGCCGGAGAGATCGTCCAGCGTCTCAAACGGAATTTCGCAGACCATAGAAGTCTCCAGCGCCTGCGCAAAGCTCGGGTGATGACCGGTACCAATGGCGTCGAAGCCTACCAGGTCACCGGCCAGATGAAAACCGGTGATCTGCTCATCGCCCTGTTCGGTAATGGTATAGCTCTTGATAGTACCGGAGCGGATCGCATAGAGTGATTTCAGTTCGTCGCCCGCCTTAAACAGCGTTTGTCCTTTCTGAATCGGCTTTTTGCGCTCGATGATGTTATCAAGCTGGTCCAGCTCGTGTTCATTGAGGGTGAACGGGATGCAAAGCTGGCTAATGCTGCAATCCTGGCAATGGATAGCACAACCGCCAGATTGAATGCGTCGTATAATTCGCTTTTCCGGGATCATAAGTCTGCTCAGGCCGTAATTGATATTGGTCAATTTTAACATCTTTTTACGGGGCACGTAAGCCTGGTTAAACGTCAAACAGCGATTATTGGAACCTTTGGAAAATCAATGAGTTTAACTCGTTGAAATTCCTTGCTTTGATTATGGGTTTACCGTTTAAAGACGCGTAAAATGGCACAGAATAGCCTCTTTTTCACAGTAAAAGATAGCCCTCGTGGCGCAAAAGCCACTCTTTGCGTTGTACGCCACCGGCGTATCCAGTCAAAGTGCCGTTACGCCCGATCACCCGATGACAGGGAACGACAATGCTCACGGGATTAGCGCCGTTTGCTGCACCGACCGCGCGTGCCGCTCCGGCCCGCCCCAGCATCTCGGCCAGCTGACCGTAGTGGATAACCTGGCCACAGGGTATTGCCCGCAGCGCTTTCCATACGTCACGTTGAAAAGGGGTGCCCGCGGTTTCGGTAGGCAGCTCGTCAATGACGGCAAGATTGCCGGCAAAGTACTCATGTAGTTTATCGCTAAGGCCGCCTGGGTTAGTGGCCGTCACCCGGCGGTAGCCAGGCTTACGATAGTGGACGTTGAGCAGCAGCTCCATGCGGTTAGCGTGCTCATCCCACTCAACGGCGCGCAGGCGATACTGTTCATCGCTGATCACCCACAGAGGGCCAAGGGGGGTATTAATTTTGTCTTCCAGCAGGGTTAACATGAGGGATCCTGAACATGCAGCAGGGCAATATAGGATATTATCTTACCGATTTTGGCGCAAAAAAATAGAGCCTGTCGACATCCGCCAGACTCTACAGTACACACAGCAGTGCATCCTAACCTTATTTTAACGCAACCATTCCTTGTGCGGGTTTATTTTAGTATAGACATCTTTAATACTATTTCCAGTAAAAATAGGTAATGAGTTTGTCAGCGGTTTAACTTAAATCAATGGGTGTACTGTAATTGTGTTATTAGTTAAGTAGCGGTTAACATACTTATACCTGAGCATACTTTACTGATTTAGAACCTTTCAGGAATGTTCAGGAAATTAATCAACATCGTTGAGACCTGCTGCCCAGATGGCTATAGTAGCGCCTGTGCTGTCAAACGTTACACGAGGAGCGATCATGAACCTTGACGACAAATCGCTATTTCTTGACGCCATGGAAGATGTCCAACCCCTGAAACGCTGTGCCGACGTACACTGGCATCCTGGCCGTAATACGCGCACGCCACCGCGTATCGATCTGTTACAGCAAGAAAATTTCCTGACAACCGATTTTCTGGAGGTAGTGCCACTGGCGACGCCGCTGGTGTTTCGGCGCGAGGGGCTACAGAGCGGGGTCATTGATAAACTGCGCCTCGGCAAGTACAGCCAGCAGGCAAGCCTTAACCTTCTGAGGCAGCCAGTTGAGCAGTGCCGGCAGATGCTGTTTAGTTTCCTGCATCAGGCCCGTCAGGATAACCTGCGTAATTTACTTATTATTCATGGCAAAGGGCGTGAGGATAAATCCCACGCTAATATTGTGCGAAGCTATCTTGCCCGCTGGTTGCCGGAGTTTGAGGATGTGCAGGCATTTTGTCAGGCGCTGCCTCATCATGGTGGAAGCGGGGCCTGCTATATTGCGCTACGAAAATCTGCTCAGGCAAAACAGGATAATTGGGAGCGGCATGCCAAGCGTAGTCGTTAAGCCACGGTAAATAATAATGTAGCTATTTTTACGTATATTTACGCGAGGTAAAATATAAACAATTTAATTAATTACGCAGCTTAACTAATACGAGTATATTATATTTTACGCATCCGGCAGGGAGCCGAAGTCAGTGAAATAGCGCGTAGACAGGGAAACTGCCCGCTTCGGTGTGAAGCGGGCAGGGAGCCGGGCAGAATTAGCGTTTCGCTTCGGTATGCGGCTGGGCAGAGCGTGACAGGAACTGTTCGGTCACGTCAGGCAGATGAGTCTGGCACCAGTCAGCCATTGCAATCTCCTGCTCACGGATCTGAGCAAAAATCGCCGCGCCTTCATGGTCACCGGCCAGCTCAGCCGCGCTAATCAGCGAGGTATAGCAGGCAATTTCAAAATGCTCAAAGACGTAGCCGCTGATTGCGCCCTTAACCACTTCATCAGGCGTCATCATACCGCCGATGGCCTGACCCATCGCAGAGAGTTTACCTATTGCATCTTTCAGCGTTGAGGTAGAGATGTTGTTGCGGGCAAGAACCTGATCAACCAGCTTCTGCTGCTGGCGGGTCTCTTCAATATGCTGCACAATACGCGCACGCAGATCGGGGTAGTGCTCCAGACGGCTTGCCATCTTCTCCAGCATGGACTCAGCCTGTTTCTCCATCGCATGAGCGTCGCGTAACCAGTCATGATAGTGTTCGGTATAGTTAGTCGCCATCGTTAATCACTCCTCGTAAGATCTCGTAATCTATTGCTCTCTTCTGTGGATTTAACAGAACACTTACGCTCTGAAGTATAGAAGTCCTGGGTTGATTCGTCAGACGTGCCACTGTTTTTCGCCATCGCGAAAGCGTGACAGCGCATCGGCAGCGCAGATCAACGACAGATGGCTCAGCCCCTGCGGAACATTGCCGCGCCATTCACCGGTGCGCACGTCAAACATCTCGTTAAAATTCTCAACGTTGCCTTTGTCACACAGGCTGTCGAGGATGGTATCCATATATTCTGAAGCCCTGGCGGTGTCGCCCAGCCGTGCCCACGCCTCAACCAGCCAGAATGAGCAGGCAACAAAGGTGCTCTCCTCTTTCTCAACGTCGCTGTAGCGATAGAGCATCGGTGAGTTGTGCCCCAGCTCTTCGTATATAGCCTTATAGGTCGATTTCATTCGCTCCGGGCTCACCTTCTTACCGTAATACCAGGTCAGGCACATAGCGGCGTCGAGATGGTCGCTACCCGCATAGAAGGTGTAAGCCTGCTTCTCTTCCGACCAGCAGTGGGTTTCAATCCAGTCGCTGATACGATCCCGTTCGCGCGTCCAGCGGTTAGCCCATGTTTTTTCAATATGGCCGTCTTCTGCCAGCCGAACGGCAATATCCAGCGTGACCCAGCAGGCCATTTTGGAGTGGGTATAGTGACGTCGTTCGGGCAGTTCCCAGATACCGCAGTCATCCTGTCGCCAGGTATCCGCACACTCGTTCGCTAGCGAGGCAAGCAGTCGGGCGGTGGTAAGATCCAGAATATGGCCAGCGTGAACAAAGAGCAGGGCGGTATCCAGCATGTCGCCGTACATACTGAGCTGCTGCTGACTCTGGGCGTTATTACCCACCCGCACCGGTTTTGACCCTTTATAGCCATCCAGCGGCAAATAGGTTTCATCCGGTACCACGTCGCCATCAAGCGTATAGCAGGCGCGCAGCTTCCCCTCATGACGTACGATGGTGTGGGTCAGCCAGGAGAACGCAGCTTTACACTCCTCGAGCGCGCCGATAAAGGCAAAGGCGCGGATGATCAGGCAGGCGTCGCGGATCCAGGCGTAGCGGTAGTCATAATTCTTCTCACCACCAATGCCCTCCGGGAGTGAGGTGGTTGGGGCCGCTGCCAGGGCACCGGTTGGCGAGTAGAGCAGAAACTTAAGCGCCAGGGCAGAGCGTATAACATGGGGCTTATGCACCCCTTCATAGCTCAGATGTTCCGCCCATGACGCCCAGTTTTTGTCGCTGACGTCGATACGCTCGTCAATTTTTTCCAGCGGCGGCACCGCCAGCGGTTCATTGTCGCTGACCAGCAAGGCCACCAGCGAACGAGAGCCTTCCTTTACGGTAAAGGTGCCTTCGATTACCTTGTCATCGACAAGGGTGATCTCAATATCAGAGGTGGTACGCAGCATCGCCATCAGATCGCCCACATGCACAATCTGACCTCGTGATGATTCACCAATCCACGAGGAGCGCGTGTAGGCGGCAGTGCCAGGCACAAAGACCAGCTTCAGCTTCACCTCGCCCTCCAGCCCCTCTATGCGTCGGGCCAGCTCACACCAGGGCAGACGGCCCGCGTTATTACTGTTGAGGGACTCGGTATATCTGACTTTACCGGTTTTTGTGGTGTAACAGGTCTCCAGCACGTTGCTGTTTTCCCGATACTGGCGCTGCATGCAGTAGTCGTCGATGGGTTCGATCTGAAAATATCCCCCGAACTGCGCATCCAGGATGCGATCGAACAGCGGCGGCGAATCCATGTTCGGTGCGCACCACCAGTCGATGGCTCCATCAGGCGCAATCAACGCTACCGACCGGCCATCGCCGATGGCGGCATAGTCGCCAAGGCCTGCATAGCCGTCGATGCGCTCTGTTCGGGATAAAGATTGGTTCTTCATTAATGCTTATCCTGCAAAAATCGACAAGGCAGGCGGAGCCTGCCTGCGTATTACACGGTACCGGTGCCGCCATCGGAGCACCAAACCTGGCCAGACGAGAAGGAGCTTTCATCAGAGGCAAACAGGACATAGAGCGGAGCGATCTCCACCGGCTGGCCGGGGCGGGCGAGGGGGGCAGATTCACCAAAGGCTTTTACCTTCTCTACCGGCTGACCGCCACATACCTGCAGCGGCGTCCAGTACGGGCCTGGGGCAACGGCGTTTACGCGAATGCCTTTCGGACCCAGCTGTTTGGCCAGTGCTTTTGTGAACGCTACGTTACAGGCTTTGGTCTGGGCGTAGTCCAGCAGGATGTCGCTCGGCTGGAAAGCCTGCACGGAAGAGGTATTGATGATCACCGCTCCCTCTTTCAGATGCGGCACGGCTGCCTTGGTGATCCAGAATGGCGCATAGACATTAGTCTTAAAGGTCTCATCAAAGGCTTCGGTGGTTAGCGTCTCGATAGATTCACAGAACTGCTGATGGCCAGCGTTGTTAACCAGAATATCCAGCCCGCCGAGCTTGTTGATGGCTTCAACCACCAGCTGCTGGCAGAAAGTTTCTGAGCGAATATCACCCGGCAGCGCAACGGCGTTACGGCCTTCTGCCTTAATTAAGGCAATCACCGCCTCAGCGTCAGACTCCTCTTCCGGCAGGTAGTTAATTGCGACATCTGCACCTTCCCGGGCATAGGCAATAGCGACGGCGCGGCCGATACCGGAGTCACCGCCGGTAATCAGGGCCTTTTTGCCTGCTAACCGACCCGAACCGGTATAGCTGGTTTCACCATGATCGGGGATCGGCTTCATTTCTGACGCAAGCCCCGGCACTTTCTGAGTTTGCTCTACAAAAGGAGGGCGTGGATAGTGTGGGAGGTTGTTATCTTGGGTCGTCATAATTATCCGTCTCGTTTAAATGAACCAGTCATAAACGTAGACAGCAATACGCCGATTCGCTATTTTTTTTAAAAATTATGCTGATACTTTAAAAACTTTACGTGAAGGTTATTTTTAAGTTTGGAATTATGCTACTCAGTTAAAAAATAAGCTTTTAACATAATTTTCTGGCATTCAGTAAAACCTGTGCTAAATAAAGTGCGCAAAACAGAAAATCATACGAAAGTACTGTTAACGTTATGTAGGAAATGGTTCAGAATGCTCCTGGTTACAATGTCATAGCCCCTAATTCTCAGGGTCGGCTTGTGTCTGCCTGTCGGTAAGCTAAACTGAAAATTCCGCTGGTGAGTTTAAGATGAATCTTAAGCCCCGCTAACGAGATTGGCTGCAAAGATTTCATTACGCATCACGTTTATAAGGAGATTTAGGATGAGCAAAGAGCCCGTATTTCCTGCGTTTCCAGTCATTGGCTGGCAGGTAGGCCCGGTGGAGGATCATAACGGCGTTGTGGTTCAGTTCGGCTTCAGTACTTCTC
Organism: Pseudescherichia sp.; assembly: GCA_032055545.1. GTDB lineage: Bacteria > Pseudomonadota > Gammaproteobacteria > Enterobacterales > Enterobacteriaceae > Pseudescherichia. Next base: position 8,819 of record DAMBQR010000037.1, read on the forward strand.
CCCATACCGCGGGGGCAAGCACCTTTGATTCTCAGTTTTTCCAGCTATCCCCAGAAATGGTTAAAAGTTTGATTTACGATCTGCAACTCAGCCTGCGCCAGTGTGAAACTCCCGTAGCAGATAAAGTTGCCTGAGCTGCCTGATTTCCAGCCGCAGTAGCGTGTATATCCTTTGCTGCTGCGGAAACTCCCGCCTGATCGTCTCTACAATTTATAAAAAAGCGTTGCGGCTGCATTTTCATTGCTAATCTTGTTTCAATGCGCCGGCAAACATGAGTTGTAGAGGCATACATGAATTTTGTCTACTTTAAGGCTGAATATCCCACCTATGAGGGATCCCATTCCGTTAATCTGATCTTAAAAGAGCTGACGCTGCACCGTGATGGCGAAATTATTGCCAACTTTGGTGATTTAAAAATAACCAGGCTGCCGTTTTATCTATTCACTACGGCGGCCACTGGCTTTCGCAAAATTGAATACGCTATGAAAGCGCCCCCAATGCGTAGAATAAGTTACTCGTGTGGTTATTTACCGAGCGGAAAATATATTGTTAACACCCCTGCGGGTGAGATACAGCTGGCGTTTAATGCCTTAACGGGGCTATGGCAAGGACAGCAGCAGGGAGCAAAGTCTATCGATAACCGTAATTTTATTGAGTTGGGTTATGCTCTTATTCGCCCGGCCCGCAGGTCAGGCGGGAGGCAGCCTCTGTTACGGACATAGATTCTGTTACCCGCTTACTGAATCGTTGACTAAACTTCAGGTGAGGTAATAACAGGAGACCATAATGACGGACAGATACGCTTTCCCCTTAAAAGCAGAAGAGACCAAACCGGTTAAGGATAACCCCGCCAAGCAGGGCGAACTTCCCCGCAAACGGGACGACAGCCAGGACGATCATAAGGATCCCTTCAAAGCCAGCTAGCTTCACGCCTGACATCTGCACCAAAGCCCTTTCGCTGCCGCTGTGATCGCTGTCAGTATTCACGATTAACGGGCAGCGAAATCGGCTCTCTGTATTACGATTAAATGAGAAAACCAACAAAAAGATGATGGCCGTTCAGTCGGATAAGAGGGCGGTGAATGTTTAAACCGTTAAGCTGGCGTAATATCCCTACTGCAAGAACACTCTCGATAATGATTGTCATCGCGGGCATTGGATTGACTGTTTCCGTGGTGGCGCTGCTCTATCTCTCCCTGCACCTTGTCAGCAGTAAAACTAATGAAATAGATGAACACCGCTCGGCACTGTCGGTACAGGGGGCAATACAGACCTCGGTTAATCGCGTCTGGTCGCTGGTGATTGATAACGCCGTCTGGGATGACGCGGTTCGCGAGGTTTATCGCCCCCAGCTCGATACGCAGTGGCTCTATAATACCTGGGGCGCGGGATATAAAATTAATAACCTCTATGATGGTACCTTTATTCTTGATGAGCACTATTCCGTCCTGTGGGGATCCTTTCGCAGCACACCTTTTAACGAGCAAAATCTCGATTTTTTTGGTGCGGGTTTTAAGGCGCTTATTAATCAGCATCGCCATGCGCTGCCCGGAGAGCAAAATATCTACGCCGGGATCACCCGCACCCGCCACGGCGTCGCTTTTATTGGTATTGGCCTGATCCGGCCGGGTGTTGGCCTGACGCCAGCGGAGAGCGATGCGCGCCGTTATCTGGTCATCACCCGCCATATTGATACCCAAAATCTTAAAGCGCTGGGGGATACCTTTCAGATAGTTAATCTGCGCTTTAGCCTCAACAGAACCCATGCTTCCAGCGTGCCGCTAAAAAGTTCGGCGGGCGACCTGCTGGGTTACCTGAGCTGGGAGCCGCAGCTTCCCGGTGCGAAAGCGGCTCACGCGGCGGCATGGGAGATCCGCCAGATTACTGCTCTGGTCGCCGGTCTGATACTGCTGTTCATCATGTTGAGCAGCGCCGGTCTCTATAAGCTGGCAAAAGGGGAGAAGCTGGCCCGCAGTACGGCAATGACCGACTGGCTGAGCCACCTGCCGAACCGGCGGGCGCTGCTGGCGAGGCTGGAGGCGTTAAGTCTTGAGGATCCCAACGAGGCTATCTGCGTGGTATTTATCGATCTCGACGGATTCAAAGACGTCAACGATATTTACGGGCACAACGTAGGGGACCGACTCATTGTCGAGATTGCTAAAAATCTGCGCGATAAGGTTCCTCCCAGCGGCATGCTGGCACGGATGGGTGGGGATGAGTTTGCCATGATGATTGGTGGCCGCCAGGCCAGCGAGGCGGCCACCCGCTTTGCAGAGCAGGTGCTGGCAGGGCTGAACCTGCCGGTTCGCCTTGGCGAACGCACCATCTATATCGGTGCCAGCATTGGCATCGCTTGCGGCACACTGCTGGAGTGTACGAGTACGGAGCTGTTCCGCCGGGCAGACATCGCAATGTACCACTCTAAAATGAACGGTAAAGGGCAGGTCACCCACTTCGATGCAGAGCTGAACAGTGCGCGTGAACGCCAGCTTACTATCGAAAACGAGATTCGTGATGGCCTGATGCGCAACGAATTTGATGTCTGGTATCAGCCAATTGTTGATGCCCGCAGCCAGCAGACGGTGGGCGTTGAGGCGCTGGTGCGCTGGCCGGGGCGCCCTGCCGGGGACTTGCCGCCGGACGCGTTTATTACCATTGCTGAGACCAGTGGTCTTATCCACCCCCTCGGTCAGTTCGTTCTGCGCCGCGCCTGTATGGACCTGCAACCCTTTGACGATCTCAGGCTGTCGGTGAATATCTCTCCGGCGCAGTTTCGCGATCCTGAGTTTGAGGACAAGGTGGCAGGCGTCCTGAGGGATAGCCGTTTTCCCGCGCACCGCCTGCAGCTGGAGGTTACTGAGACCTACGTTCTCGAAAACCCGGAACGCGCCTGTGCGGCGATCCGTAACCTTAAAGCGCTGGGCACCGCGATTGCGCTGGATGACTTTGGTACCGGCTACTCCAGCATTGGCTATCTCCGGCGTTTCAATTTTGACACCATCAAAATTGATAAATCGCTGGCCGGGCTGGTAGATGATGACGAGCAGGCGGCGGCGCTGGTAGGGGGGACGATCCGCATTGCCAGCGCGCTGGGGATGGCGGTGATTGCTGAAGGGGTAGAGAACGAAAAACAGATGAAGCTGCTGCGCCTGGCGGGTTGCGATCGGCTTCAGGGATACTTCTTTGGCGCGCCGATGCCTATTGACGCGCTGCGGCAGCGCCGTCAGCGCCGCCGGGGTTAACTACTGCTCTTGCGCCAGCGCGTCGAGCCGATCGCGAAAGCCGGTGATAGCAATAGCGCGGTTATCGGCGCGCCAGCGATCTTTCGCTCCCGGCGCAGAGCTTTGCACGGCGATCAGCCGCCAGCCGTCGTCGGTTTTAAGCATCAGCGGCGAGCCGCTATCCCCGGGCAGGGTATCGCACTGGTGTGAAAGCACGCTCTCCTGCGCCCAGCCGGTTACCACGCAGTTTTGATGACTATAGAGGTCGTCAAGGTGATCCTGTGGATAGCCGGACTGCGTGACCTTGCGATCGGTGGCCTTCAACGCGGCGGTAAGCGCATCGCGATCGCCCTCAAACAGCGGCAGTGGCGTAATGCCCGACGGCGGGTAGCGCAGCACGATCAGGCCAAAATCCCAGGGGGCGGCGGCAGGCGGCACGATCCATCCTTCGCCGTCCGGCTTCAGGCGCTTACCAAGCGTTGGCTCCACCCGTCCCTCAATTCCATGAATGTCATAGCGCCAGCTGCCGTTCTGCGCCACAAAGCGCAGCGCCACGGCTTTGTCGGCCTTGCCACGGGGCGGCGTCAGCAGGCAGTGCCCGGCGGTTAACGCCAGGTGCGGGGAGATCAGCGTCGCGGTGCAGAGATTGCCGCTGGCGGTCTCCAGCTGGCCGATAGCATCCCACGGCGACTGCGTTGGGTTGCTTATCCGCACCCGGTCGTCATGGTTAAAAAACAGCGTCTTGATCTCAGCGGCTGCAGCGGCATCATCATCGGCATGGCTGGAAAAAGAAAATAAACAAAACGAACCCAATAGCAGAATACCGAATTTATGCATATCACACTCTGGTGGGGCATTAATGATTATTCAAACCCTAAGCAACAACTATAGACGGGACGGGAGGAAAGGGGGGAGTAAAATCAGCGTGCTACATTCAGGAAAGAGCGAAGCGGAGGGTCACCAGCGCACAGACGATCAGCATAAGCAGGATCAGCTCGAAACGGTAGCGTTGCAGCATGGTTCCTCCGAAAAACAGCGCCCGGGGGCGGGCGCTGTGGCAAGCGTCAAACTTACGCTGCGGGCTGGGCAGCCGGTTTAGCAGCGGTGTGTTTCACTGCTTTTTTATGGTGTTTTTTAGCTGCCTGCGCTTTCTGGGCAGCGGCTTTGTGATGTTTTTTGTGGTGCGTGGTTTTGGCCGCCGGGGCAGCGCTCTGAGCCGGAGCGGTGGCCGCTGGCGCAGCGGTGGTCGCAGCGGTATCCGCCGCGAACGCAGCTGTAGAGAGACCCATAGCAGCGGCAACAACCAGAGCTAATACTTTTTTCATTCTGATATCCTCGAATTGGTTTCATCATTCAACCCCACTGCGGGGCCGGTGAAGAGACTATATGCTTCTCAATGCGAGGCTTCCGTGAGTGATTGGTATCGCTGTGTAACGCTTTGTACAAACCTCAAAGCAAGGCCGGGTAATAACCCGGCCAGAGGCGTTACAGGTAACGGGCGGTCAAATGCTGGCGGAAGTAGCGGCTGTTCAGGGCTTCGCCGGTGGCGGACTCAATTAGCTGGGCGGTGGTGAAGCGGCTGCCGTGCTGCCAGATATTCTGCCGCAGCCACTCAAACAGAGCGCTGAAATCACCCTCGGCAATGGCGGCATCAAGGTTAGGCAGCGCGGTGCGGGCGGCATGGAACAGCTGCGCGGCGTACATCGCGCCCAGAGTGTAGGAGGGGAAGTAGCCAAAGCCGCCGTCGGTCCAGTGGATATCCTGCATGCAGCCGTCGCGGTAGTTGCCCACGGTGGAGATGCCCAGCCAGTGCTGCATCTTCTCATCCCACAGGGCCGGAATGTCCTCGACCTCGATCTCACCGTTGATCAGCGCCCGCTCAATCTCATAGCGCAGGATCACATGGGCGGGATAGCTCACCTCGTCAGCATCCACGCGGATGAGGCCAGGCTGGACCTGCTGGTTCCAGGCGATGAAATTCTCATCGTTAAACGCGGGCTGAGCGCCGAAACGCTCAATCACTGCGGGCAGAAGACGCTGTAAAAACGGCTTGCTGCGGCCAAGCTGCATCTCAAAGAACAGGCTCTGCGATTCGTGTACGGCCATTGAGCGGGCCTCGGCGACCGGCTGTCCTGGCCAGGTACGGGGGAGGTTCTGCTCGTAGCGGGCGTGTCCGGTTTCATGCACGACGCCGAAGAAGGCGCCCAGCAGATCGTTCTCGTCGTAGCGAGTCGTGATGCGCACGTCCTCTGGCACGCCACCGCAGAAGGGATGGGCGCTGATATCCAGACGGCCCGCGTCAAAATCAAAGCCCAGGGTGCGCATTACCGCCAGACCCAGCTCGCGCTGCTTCTCCACGGGGAAGGGTCCGGCCGGCGCGATAAGCTGGCGCTGGGCCTGCTTTGCCACCGCCTGATTAAGCAGGTCCGGTAGCCAGGATTTTAGATCGGCAAAGAGGCCGTCGAGCTTCGCCGCAGTCATATGCGGCTCATAGAGATCCAGCAGCGCGTCATACGGCGTGCAGCCCTTCGCCGCCGCACGCAGCTTCGCCTCTTCACGGCTCAGCTTGACGGCCTCTTTCAGATTGGCAGAAAAACCTTCCCAGTCATTCGCCGGGCGCTGGCTACGCCAGGCGTGCTCGCAGCGGCTGCCCGCCAGCGATTTCGCCTCGACCAGCGACGCCGGCAGCACCGCCGCCTGCTGATAGTGGCGTCTCATCTCGCGCAGGTTGGCCTGCTCAACGTCGTTTAGATCTTCCTGCGCTGCCGCCTCCAGCCACTGCGCCACTTTTTTATCCGTCAGGATCTGATGTTTCAGCACGCTGATCTCCGCCAGCGCTTCGCCCCGGGCAGCGCTCCCGGCGGCGGGCATCATGGTCATCATATCCCAGCCGGCGATAGAGGAGAGATGGGAGAAGCGGTACAGGCGCTGAAAGGTGCGGGTCAAATGCTGATAGTTGCTGGTGTCCATTATGCCTCGTTTATTGTCGGTAGGGGTCAATCCCATTGTTCATGACGTAAGGTAAATTACGACCTGTTTTGCTGATTGCCATCAAACGAAAGGCTTAATTTTGCACATCTTTTCTGATTTATGTAATACTTACTGCATTAATATTCACATGTGTTATTTAACGATCAAGGCAGGTAGCCACGATGAATCCATTTATTTGGATAATAGCTGCACTCATGGCATTAGATGCCATCCGGGAGATGATGGGTGCAGCATCGCTAATGAGCATGTTATAACTCAGTGCAGCCGCTGATGCAGGCGACGGCCCACCAGCAGCGCGGCCAGCAGCATCACGGCAATAAAACCACCGACGCCGTTCCAGCCATAGCTGTGCCAGAACACACCGCCGAGCGTCCCCGCCAGGCTCGATCCCAGATAGTAGCTAAACAGATAGAGCGAAGAGGCCTGGCCCTTTGCCCGACGCGCTCGCGGCCCGATCCAGCTGCTGGCGACCGAATGGGCGGCAAAGAAACCGGCGGAGAAGAGCAGCATCCCGGCAAAGATCAGCCCCAGCGACGAGAAGAGCGTCAGCAGCACACCCCCCAGCATTATCCCCGTTGAGGCCAGCATCACCGGCCCGCGCCCAAAGCGTGCGGTCATCGCCCCGGCTTTAGGTGAACTCCATGTCCCGGTGAGGTAAGCCACCGAGAGCAGGCCCACCACCGCCTGGCTCAGCTGCCATGGCGACTGCATCAGGCGGTAGCCAATATAGTTAAACAGGGTGACGAACGAACCCATCAGCAGAAAACCGGTAAGAAACAGCAGCGGCAGGCCGCGATCGCGCCAGTGCAGGCGGAAGTTAATCATCAGCGATCGGGGCCGCAGCGAGGCCGGGCGAAAATGGCGTGACTCAGGAAGAATTTTCCAGAACATCAGCGCCGAGGCGAGGGCAAAGCAGCCGATAACCGCCAGGGCGATGCGCCAGCTAAAGAAGTCGGTGAATACGCCGCTAAGCAAACGTCCACTCATGCCGCCTATGGAATTACCGCTGATGTAGAGACCCATTGAAAAGGCGACTACGCTGGGGTGGATCTCTTCGCTCAGGTAGGTCATCCCTACCGCGGCCACGCCGCTCAGCGACAGCCCCACCAGCGCGCGCATAATCAGAATGCCGTGCCAGCTGGTCATCATCGTCGAGAGCAGGGTACAGCACGAGGCCAGCAGCAGAGCGGTCACCATTACCGGCTTGCGGCCAATGGCGTCAGAGAGCGGGCCGGTAAAAAGCAGCCCAATGGCCAGCATGGCGGTAGAGATCGACAGTGAAATGCTGCTGCTGGCGGGTGAGATGCCAAACTCATGGGAGAGCACCGGCAGGATCGGCTGCACGCAGTAGAGCAGGGCAAAGGTGGCGAGTCCGGCAGAGAAGAGCGCCAGGGTGACGCGCATAAACTGTGGCGTGCCGCGTTTAATCCAGGGTGTGGCGGGAATAACGTTGGTCTGCACGTCGGCATCACTCGCCGGGGCGATGTCAACGACGGTAGTACGGCTCACGGGGGATCCTTAGTGGTTTTGTCTGCTAAAGAGTGATTACCGCTAAGGGTAGGAAAATGTAAATATTCTGTCTAATATATTAATAATCTCAAATAATACGTTAAACATATGAATATCGAGCTGCGTCACCTGCGCTACTTTATTGCCGTGGCGGAAGAGCTGCATTTTGGCCATGCGGCGGCCCGGTTGAACATCTCTCAGCCGCCGCTTAGCCAGCAGATCCAGCTGCTGGAGCAGCAGGTTGGCGCCCGGCTGCTGGCCCGTACCAACCGCAGCGTCGCCCTGACTCCGGCGGGAAAACAGTTTCTGCTCGACAGCCGACAGATCCTTACTCAGGTCGATGACGCTGCCGCCCGTGCCGCTCGCCTGCACCAGGGGCAGACCGGAGAACTGCGGGTCGGCTTTACCTCCTCCGCGCCCTTTATTAAAGCGGTCTCGGATACCCTCTCAACCTTTCGGCGACGCTATCCGGACGTGCATCTGCAAACCCGTGAGATCAATACCCGCGAGCAGATCGCGCCTCTGCATGAGGGAACTCTGGATCTGGGCCTGATGCGCAATACCGCGCTGCCGGAGACGCTGGCGTGGGAAGTGATCCTGCGTGAACCGCTGCTGGCGATGGTGCCATGCGATCACCCCCTGGCGGCGCAGCCTGCGGTGACGCTGAGCCAACTGGCGAAAGAGCCGTTTGTGTTTTTCGATCCGCATGTCGGGACGGGACTGTACGACGATATCCTTGGCCTGCTGCGCCGCTACGGGCTGGTGCCGCGTATCGCCCAGGAGGTGGGCGAGGCGATGACCATTATTGGCCTGGTGGCGGCGGGACTGGGGGTCTCGATCCTGCCCGCCTCCTTTTGCCGGGTACAGCTGAACGAGATGCGCTGGCTGCCCATCGCCGAAGCCGATGCGGTTTCCCAGATGTGGCTGGTCTGGTCGAGGCATCATGAGCAGGGCGCTGCCGCGCTGCATTTTAAGCAGCAGCTGCTGGAGAGCGTTAAAAGCGACCAGAATGTGTCCAGCAGAGTGTGAAATTGTGCGGTAAATCACAAGGCTAATCAAAAATTTGACGGCCTCAAGGAACTGCTTCACCATAGCCAGAAGTTTATTTCGAAGCGCGAAAATAAAGGGAGCGTGAGGTGGTTGCTGATAGTACGCCTGGCCATATTGATCAGATTAAGCAGACCAATGCAGGAGCCGTTTACCGGCTTATCGATCAGCTAGGCCCGGTTTCACGTATCGATCTTTCACGTCTGGCGCAGCTTGCCCCCGCCAGCATTACCAAGATTGTCCGTGAAATGCTTGAAGCGCACCTGGTGCAGGAGACCGAGATCCAGGAGCCGGGCAGCCGTGGACGTCCCGCCGTCGGGCTAATGGTGGAAACCGAAGCCTGGCACTATCTCTCGTTGCGCATCAGCCGGGGAGAGATCCATCTGGCCCTGCGCGACCTCAGCAGCAAGCTGGTGGTGGAGGAGCAGCGCGAGCTGCCGTTGCAGTCCCACGATCCCTTTGTAAGCCGCGTTATTCATCATATCGACCAGTTTTTTATCCGTCACCAGAGCAAGCTCGAACGCCTAACCGCTATCGCGATTACTCTGCCAGGCATCATCGACACGGAGAATGGCATTGTGCACCGGATGCCGTTCTATGAAGATGTTAAAGATATGGCGCTGGGAGAGGCCCTTGAGCGCCATACCGGCGTGCCGGTCTATATCCAACACGACATCAGCGCGTGGACCATGGCGGAGGCGCTGTTTGGCGCATCCCGTGGCGCGCGGGACGTTATTCAGGTGGTGATCGACCATAACGTCGGTGCGGGAGTGATCACCGACGGCCGGCTGCTGCACGCAGGCAGCAGCAGTCTGGTTGAGATCGGCCACACTCAGGTCGATCCCTACGGCAAGCGTTGCTACTGCGGCAACCACGGCTGCCTGGAGACCATTGCCAGCGTGGAGAGCGTGCTGGAGCTGGCGCAGCAGCGCATGAACCAGTCGATGAGCTCACAGCTGCACGGCCAGCCGCTCACCGTGGCCTCGCTCTGCCAGGCCGCGCGGGAGGGGGATCGGCTGGCAACGGATATCATTACTGGCGTAGGCACCAACGTGGGGCGCATCCTGGCGATCATGGTGAACCTGTTCAATCCGCAAAAAATTCTTATTGGCTCTCCGCTGAGCCAGGCCGCAGATATTCTCTTCCCGGCCATCAGCAGCTGCATTCGCCAGCAGTCGCTCCCCGCCTATAGCCGACACATCACCGTGGAGAGCACACAGTTCTCAAACCAGGGCACCATGGCGGGTGCCGCGCTGGTAAAAGATGCGATGTATAACGGTTCGTTGCTGATTCGTCTGTTGCAGGGCTAACAAATTCGCACAGTTGTAGGAAAAATTGCGCTACCTCAAATTGGCCCCTAACGACTTAACTTAGACTTTCTCCTCTGAATTATTTTCCTGGTGTATATTTTCGCGGCAAAACGGTGGAGTGAGTGATGCTTAAGCGTTTCTTTATTACGGGTACCGATACGGCTGTCGGGAAGACAGTGGTCTCCCGCGCACTTCTGCAGGCGCTGGCGGCCAGCGGCAGAAGCGTGGCTGGTTATAAGCCAGTGGCGAAGGGGAGTAAAGAGACGCCAGAGGGCTTGCGCAACCGAGATGCGCTGGTGCTACAGAGCGTCTCAACGCTGGCGCTGCCCTACGAGGCGGTGAATCCTATTGCCCTGAGTGAAGAGGAAAGCAGCGTCGCCCACAGCTGCCCCATTAACTATGGCCTGCTCTCAAAGGGGCTGGCGCATCTCAACGACTGCGTTGATCATGTGGTAGTTGAGGGTACCGGTGGCTGGCGCGGGCTGATGAACGATCTGCGACCGCTCTCGGAGTGGGTGGTGCAGGAGCAGCTCCCGGTGATCATGGTGGTGGGGATCCAGGAGGGGTGCATCAACCACGCCCTGCTGACCGCCCAGGCGATCGCCAGCGACGGCCTGCCGCTGATCGGCTGGGTAGCGAACCGCATCAACCCTGGCCTTGCCCACTATGCCGAGATCATTAACGTGCTGGGCAAAAAGATCCCCGCGCCGCTGATTGGCGAGCTACCCTATCTGCCCCGCGCCGAGCAGCGCGACCTGGCCCACTATATCGACATTACCCTGCTGACCCGAACGCTGATCGCCGATCGCGTGCTGGCCTGATTGACTACTGCGGCTCGGTACGCGATCCGTCCGGTGAAGAGCCTGCAGCGGGCACGTTGCCGCTGCGGGTACGGGTGTAGATGATCTTGTAGGTATCGTTGGCGCAGTGGCCGACCACGTGGGTATCAGGCTTATCCGCCTGGCCCGCCGGGACGATATTGAGCGTAAACGCCGACTCCGGCAGGCCGTTGGCCATGATGCGCTGCTTGATCTCACGTCTGACTTTTTCACAATACTCCGGCGCGGCCAGCGCCGGGGCGGCGGCAAACAGCACCAGAGCGATGAGCAAACGGGACGCTTTCATACGCTGCTCCTGTTTTCAGGGGTATAGCTCTAGTCTAGCAGCCGGAGCTAAATCGCCACCAGATTGCGCACGCCGTGACTCTCCATCTCTTCACCTCTGCCGCGCTGAACAATCGCTCCCCGGGACATCACCAGATAGCTGTCCGCCAGCTCGGCAGCAAAGTCATAAAACTGCTCCACCAGCAGGATCGCCATGTCGCCGCGCGCGGCAAGGGTTTTGATCACCACGCCAATCTCTTTGATCACCGAGGGCTGGATCCCCTCCGTCGGCTCATCCAGGATCAGCAGCTGCGGGCGGCAGGCCAGCGCCCGGCCAATGGCTAACTGCTGCTGCTGGCCGCCGGAGAGATCGCCCCCGCGCCGCTGCTTCATCTCCCGCAGCACCGGGAACAGGTCGTAGATCTCCCCGGGCACCTGGCTGGCCTGCGAACCGGCAAAGCGCGACAGTCCCATCAGCAGGTTCTCCTCAACCGTGAGCCGGGGAAAGATCTCCCGCCCCTGCGGCACGTAGGCCATGCCGCTGCGCACCCGCTGGTGCGGCTTCTGCTGGTTGATACTCTTTCCCTGCCAGCTGATAGTGCCGGATTTGGCGGGGATCAGCCCCATCAGGCACTTCAGCAGGGTAGTTTTTCCCACCCCGTTGCGCCCCAGCAGGCAAGTCACCTCGCCGGGATGCGTCGCAAACGAGAGGCCGCGCAGGATATGGCTTCCGCCGTAGTATTGATGTAGTTCATTCACTTCCAGCATCTTAGCGCCCCAGATAGACGTCAATAACCTGCTCATTCGCCTGCACCTCGCGCAGGGAACCCTCGGCCAGCACCTGGCCCTGATGTAGCACCGTAACGTGGTCGGCAATGGTATCGACAAAGCCCATATCGTGTTCCACCACCATTAAGGAGTGCTTACCGGCCAGGGTGCGAAACAGCTCGGCGATATACTCGGTCTCGGCGTCGGTCAGTCCGGCGGCAGGCTCGTCGAGCAGCAGCAGGTGCGGCTCCTGCACCAGCAGCATGCCGATCTCCAGAAACTGCTTCTGGCCGTGGGAGAGCAGCCCCGCCTGGCGCTGGCTCTGATTTGCCAGCCGCAGCAGCTGAAGGGTTTCGTCGATGCGATCCCGCTGCTCGCCGCTGAGCGTCGCTCGCAGGCTGGCCCAGACTGACTTATCAGTTTTCAGGGCAATCTCCAGATTCTCCGCCACCGTCAGCGCCTCAAATACCGTCGGCTTCTGAAACTTGCGCCCGATGCCCGCCCGGGCAATCTCCACCGGGGAGAGCTGGGTGAGGTCGATATTCTGGTCGTAGACCACGCTGCCGCTGTCCGGGCGGGTCTTGCCGGTGATCACATCCATCAGCGTGGTTTTGCCCGCGCCGTTGGGACCGATGATGCAGCGCAGCTCGCCGACGCCAATCGCCAGCGTCAGGTCGGTGAGGGCGCGGAAGCTGTCAAAGGAGACGTTGATCTTCTCCAGCAGCAGTACCGGATCGGTGGTCTCCCGGAAGCGATCCTGCGGCAGCGGCTGGGTAAAAAGGGTGTCAGTCATGCTTCCTCCGCTTCAGCAGGCCAATAACGCCGCGCGGTAAAAACAGCGTGACGAGGATAAACATCAGGCCCAGGAAAAAGAGCCAGTACTCCGGAAAGGCCACGGTGAAAAAGCTCTTCGCCCCGTTGACGATGCCTGCCCCCAGCAGCGGCCCGATCAGCGTCCCGCGCCCGCCCAACGCTACCCAGATAGCGGCTTCGATGGAGTTAGTGGGCGACATCTCGCTCGGGTTGATAATACCTACCTGCGGGACATAGAGCGCTCCGGCGAGGCCGCACAGCACGGCGGAGAGCGTCCAGACGAAGAGCTTGAATCCCTGCGGATCGTAGCCGCAAAACATCAGCCGGTTCTCCGCGTCGCGCACCGCCGTCAGCACCCGGCCAAACTTGCTGCGCGCCAGCGCCATGCCGATACCCAGCGCGGCGACCAGCAGCAGCACGGTGGCGATAAACAGGCCGATGCGCGTCCCGGTAGCGGTAACCGGGAAGCCGAGCAGAGTGGTAAAGCCGGTAAAGCCGTTGTTACCCCCGAAGCCGGTTTCATTGCGGAAGAAGAGCAGCATCCCGGCGTAGGTCAGCGCCTGGGTCATGATCGAGAAGTAGACATCTTTGATCCGTGAGCGGAAGGCGAAGTAGCCAAACAGCAGCGCCAGCAGACCCGGCAGCAGCACGATCAGGCACAGCGCCCACGCAAAGTGCTGCGTACCGGCCCAGAACCACGGCATCTCACTCCATGAGAGAAAGGTCATAAAGGCCGGAAGACCGTCGCCCGCCGCCTGGCGCATCAGGTACATCCCCATGGCGTAGCCGCCAAGGGCAAAGAACAGCCCGTGCCCCAGCGACAGCAGGCCAGCGTAGCCCCAGACCAGGTCCAGCGCCACGGCAACGATGGCGTAGCAGAGGATCTTGCCCACCAGCGTCAGGGTGTAGGCGGACATCGCCAGGGGATGATCCTGCGGCAGCAGGGCGAGAAACGGCAGGGCCAGCAGCAGGACAATCACGCCCAGCGTCAGGGTGCGCGTCAGACGGGGCGCGCGCTGCGCCAGCGTCAGGGTTATGGGTTGGCTCATCAGTCGATCACTCGCCCCTTAAATGCAAACAGCCCCTGCGGCCGTTTCTGGATAAACAGCACGATCAGTACCAGGATGGCGATTTTGCCCAGCACCGCGCCAATCTGCGGCTCCAGCAGCTTGTTGATGATGCCGAGGCCAAAGGCCGCCACCACCGTGCCTGCCAGCTGGCCAACGCCACCCAGTACCACCACTAAAAATGAGTCGATGATATAGCCCTGGCCCAGCTCGGGGCCGACGTTGCCCAGCTGCGACAGCGCCACGCCCCCCAGCCCGGCGATGCCGGATCCCAGACCGAAGGCCAGCATATCTACCCGCCCGGTGGGCACGCCGCAGCAGTCGGCCATTCGTCGGTTCTGGGTGACCGCCCGCACGTTCATCCCCAGCCGGGTTTTGTTGAGCAGCAGCCAGGTGAGGGCCAGCACCAGCAGGACAAAGACGATCACCGCGATACGGTTGTAAGGCAGGATCAGGTTCGGCAGTACCGCCCAACCGCCAGAGAGCCAGCCGGGGTTAGCCACCTCCAGGTTCTGCGCCCCAAACAGCAGGCGCACCAGCTGGATCAGCATCAGGCTGATGCCCCAGGTCGCCAGCAGGGTCTCCAGCGGACGGCCATAGAGATGGCGAATGATCAGTCGCTCCAGCGCCATGCCCATGGCGGCAGTAATGAAAAAGGCCACCGGCAGAGCAACGATGGGATAGAGGGCCAGCCACTGCGGGGCGAGGCGCACAAAGAGATCCTGCACCAGCCAGGTGGCGTACGCCCCCAGCATCAACATCTCGCCGTGGGCCATGTTGATCACCCCCAGCAGGCCGTAGGTGATCGCCAGGCCAAGGGCGGCCAGCAGCAGGATAGATCCCAGCGACAGGCCGCTAAAGGCCTGCCCCAGCCAGTCACCCCAGCGCAGGCGCTGCTGGATCTGCTTCAGGCTGTCGGCGGCGGCGGCGCGCACGCTGGCATCCGGCTCGTTTTGCGGCTGGGTTAGCCGCTGCAGGCTGGCCTGGATCGGCGGGGCACTGCTCTCTGCCAGCTGCTTCACCGCCTGCAGGCGCACCTGCGGATCGGCATTTCCCAGCTGTAAACTGGCGACGGCCAGCTGCAGCGCCGTTTTTACCTCATCATCCTGCTCCTGGACCAGCCGCTGCTGAACCAGGGAAAGCTGCTCCGCCGTGGCGTCATTTTGCAACTTACGGGCGGCGGCAAGGCGCAGGGTGCGATCGTCGCTGACCAGCTGGTGAGCGGCAAGGGCGTTAGCCACCAGCGTACGGATGCGGTTGTTCATAAAGACCCGGCGCGGATTGCCCTCGGGTGCCGCATTGCCCTCCAGCGGCGTCAGGATCTCTCCCGACTGGGTGAAGAGCTGGCCGCGCTTATCCACGACCACGTTCTCCTGGCGTAGCGCCTGCAGCAGGGGCAAACGCGAGGCATCGGGGGCGGCGGACCAGGTTTGTAAAAGCTGTGCCTGCTGGGTGCGGCTGGCAGCGCCGTACTCGCTCGCCGGTCCGGCAGAGGCCGGGCCGATAAACAGCAGGCAGCAGGCAAAGAAGAGGCCGAAGCGCGTAACTATTTTCATGGTCGCTCGATCTGCTGGTGGAGATATTGCCCGGCAGCCCATGCCGCCGGGCGCTCGGGTTACTGCCCGGTGGATTTCACCGGCGTATCCGGTTTCTTATCGTTACCGGCGATGAACGGACTCCACGGCTGGGCGCGAACCGGCTGCTCGGTCTGCCAGACGACGTTGAACTGGCCGTTATCTTCGATCTCGCCGATCATCACCGGCTTGTGCAGGTGGTGGTTGGTCTGATCCATGGTCAGCGTGAAGCCGTCCGGCGCTTTGTAGGTCTGTCCGGCCATTGCCGCGCGCACCTTATCCACGTCGGTGGTGCCCGCTTTCTCTACCGCCTGGGCCCACATGTGCAGCCCGACATAAGTGGCCTCCATCGGATCGTTGGTCACCACGGTATTGGCGTTCGGCAGGTTATGCGCTTTGGCATAGGCCTTATAGTCGGCAACAAATTTGGCGTTAGTTGGGTTATCGACGGACTCAAAGTAGTTCCACGCTGCCAGATGGCCCACCAGCGGCTTGGTGTCGATCCCGCGCAGCTCCTCTTCGCCCACCGAGAAGGCCACGACCGGCACGTCGGTGGCCTTGATGCTCTGGTTAGCCAGCTCTTTATAGAACGGCACGTTGGAGTCGCCGTTGATGGTAGAGACCACGGCGGTTTTGCCCCCCGCGGCAAACTTCTTGATGTTGGCGACAATGGTCTGATAATCGCTGTGGCCAAACGGGGTATAGACCTCTTCGATATCTTTATCCTGCACGCCTTTGCTGTGCAGGAAAGCACGCAGGATCTTATTGGTGGTGCGTGGGTAGACGTAGTCGGTGCCCAGCAGGAAGAAGCGTTTGGCGCTGCCGCCGTCTTCGCTCATCAGATACTCTACCGCCGGGATCGCCTGCTGGTTAGGGGCCGCACCGGTGTAGAAGACGTTCGGGGACATCTCTTCGCCCTCGTACTGCACCGGGTAGAAGAGCAGGCCGTTCAGCTCCTCGAAGACCGGCAGCACCGATTTGCGTGACACCGAGGTCCAGCAGCCAAATACCGCCGCGACCTTATCCTGGGAGATGAGCTGGCGGGCTTTCTCGGCGAACAGCGGCCAGTTAGAGGCGGGATCGACCACTACCGGCTCCAGCTTTTTCCCCAGCACGCCGCCGTTGGCGTTGATCTCATCGATGGTCATCAGCGCGACGTTTTTCAGCGGCGTTTCGGAGATCGCCATGGTGCCGGAGAGCGAGTGCATGATGCCGACCTTGATGGTATCGGCGGCCCAGGCCTGCCAGGAGATCCCCATGCCGACCATGGTTGCGGAGAGGGCAAAGGCTTTAATTAACGAACGTCTTTTCATCATCAACCCCTAAAAGTGTAAGAGAATTATTGCGTTATATCTGCGATGAAACCGGCGATAGCCGCGATTGCTGAAGCCTGTGTAGTGTGATTTTTCTGACCACCGCTTTGCTCTGTAATATGTGGTCGGTCAGGATCCGCTGCGCCTCCTCTGTCTGCTGTGTCAAAATGGCGCGTAGCACACGCCCGTGTTCCTGATAGGTCGCCGCCACCCGATCCTCCCGCGTAAAGTCGAGATGGCGAATAATGCGGATCTTCTCTGTCAGATCGACGTGAACCCGCGTCATCTCGCCATTGCCCGTTGCCGCCACCAGCGCGGTGTGGAACTGCTCGTCGTGGGGCGAGACCGCCAGCCCGTCTTCCAGCGGCGGGGCATCGACCCAGAAGGCAATCAGCGGGGCGAGATGCTCGGCGCAGTTGCCGGGGGGCATTCCGCACAGGCGGCGAACCGCCTCGCGCTCCAGAACGATCCGCAGATCGTACAGCGCCTCGAACCAGGCGAAGTCGAACGGCTTAACCTGCCAGCCGCTGCGGGAGGCGACCTCGACGTAACCCTCGTGCTCCAGCCAGTAGAGCGCCTGGCGCACCGGGGTTCGGCTGGCGGCCATCCGTCCGGCAACCTCGCTCTCGCTAAAGCGATCTCCCGGCATTAGCTGAAAAGTGAAAATCTCATTTTTCAGCGCGCGGTAGATGCGCTCCGCCAGCCCCGGCTTGCCGCTGATGCTCACGGCTCTAGCCACAGCAGGGCATCGCCAGGCGTGACCGGACGGCCCGGCTGACAGCTGATGCGCTTGATGCGTCCCGCCTGCGGAGCGTGGATCGCCAGCTCCATTTTCATCGCCTCGACAATCACCAGCGGTTGACCTTCGGTGACGTTGTCACCTGGCTGGACCAGCACCTTCCAGACGTTGCCGTTCATATCGGCGTTCACCGCCAGCGCACCGTCATCTATCTCTTCAGCCGCGGGCAACACGATCTCCTCCGGCTGCGTCTGCTCATCCAGCTGCCAGCGGGCAACCTCTTCGCTGAAGGCGGCTGCCTGACGCTCGCGGAACCGGGCAATCCCGGCCGCGTTCTCCTCAAGGAAACGCAGATGATCGGCGTAGTCGAACACCGTCTCCTCGATGCGGATGGTGGCCCGGCCTTCACGGAAATCCTCCCGCAGGCGATCCAGCTCCTCCTCGCTGACCGGATAGAAGCGAACCTGGTCAAAGAAGCGCAGCAGCCACGGCTCGTCCGGCTTGAACTGGCTGTTTTTCAGGAACTTGTTCCAGATAGGCAGGGTGCGGCCCACCAGCTGGTAGCCGCCGGGGGAGTCCATGCCGTAGATGCACATATACATCCCGCCGATGCCTACCGTGCCTTCGGCGGTGAAGGTGCGCGCCGGGTTATATTTCGAACTCAGCAGGCGGTGGCGCGGATCCACCGGAACGGCGCAGGGCGCGCCCAGGTAGACGTCGCCGAGGCCGAGGATCAGGTAGCTGGCGTCGAAAATGGTGTCGCGCACCGCGTTGCGATCCGCCAGGCCGTTAATACGCTGAATAAAATCAACGTTGTTGGGCAGCCAGGGGGCGTTGGCCCGCACCGTATCCTGGTAGCGGCTGACCGCCCCGAGGGTGGCGCTGTCCTCAAAGGCCATCGGCATCCAGACGATGCGCGATGGCACCTTCATCTCGCTGACGTCCCCCAGTCGGCCTTCAATACTCAGCAGCATCTCCACCAGCGCCGACTGGCCGATAACCAGACTGTCGTAGCGGATCTGCAGCGAGCGTACGCCGGGGGATAGCTCTTTAATCCCCGGATGGGCCAGAGCCTGAAGCTGCTCCATCAGCAGGCTGACGCGCAGGCGCAGGGCCAGATCGAGGACGTTCTCGCCATACTCAATCAGGACGTAGTTATCCCCCGCCTGGCGATAGCAGATGGCGGGCGTCGTGCCGTTAGCCGGAATGGAGACCAGCGCGGCGGCGGAGACGCCGTCACGATCCGCCAGCGACGGCGTGGCAAACGCGGGCAGCGTTTCCGCAGGCTCCAGCGTCTCAACAATGCGGTGCTGGGCCTTCTCCAGGGCTACCGCCTCCTCAACGCTTATCGGGTAGAAGCGCAGGCGATCCCCTGGCTTCATCTGGCCCACCTTCCATAGCTCTGCTTTGGCAATGGTCACCGGGCAGACAAAACCGCCGAGGCTGGGACCGTCGCGGGTGAGGATCACCGGGAAGTCGCCGGTGAAGTTGATCGCGCCGATGGCGTACTCGCAGTCGTGCACGTTGGAGGGGTGCAGGCCCGCTTCGCCGCCGTCGGGCCGGGTCCAGGAGGGTTTCGGTCCGGTCAGGCGCACGCCGAGACGGTTAGAGTTGTAGTGCACCTGCCACTCGCTGGCGAAGAACTCGTCGATAGATTGCTGGGTAAAGAAATCCGGCGCGCCGTGCGGGCCATAGAGCACCCCGATGTGCCAGCTCTCCCCATACGCCGGGATCAACCCGGCGGCCAGCGGCTGCGGATCCCGCTCCGGCGCAGGGGTAGTGCAGGCGGCCAGCCCGGGGCGGGAGACAGGCAGCAGGTCGGCCACTTTCAGCGTGCGTCCGGCGTGGCCGCCAAACTGGCCGAGGGCGAAGGTCGCCCGGCTGCCGAGATAGCAGGGCACATCAATACCGTTGCGAACCGCAAGATAGGTGCGACACCCGGACTGGGCGCGGCCCAGCACCAACGTCTGCCCGGCCTTTACCGCCACCGGCTGCCAGTACGCCACCGGCTGGCCGTCAAGCTCGGCATGACAGTCGGCCCCGGTCAGGGCGATAGTGGTGTCGCTGTGAAACAGCAGGGTCGGGCCTTGCAGGGTAAACTCCAGCCCGGCAGCGGAGGCGTGGTTGCCGACGATGCGGTTAGCCAGGCGGAAGGCAAAATCGTCCATCGGGCCGGAGGGCGGAACGCCGACGTCCCAGTAACCCGGCCGGCCAGGGAAATCCTGAACGCTGCTCCAGGTACCAGGCTGCACGACCTCAATAGCCGCCGTGGCGGGGGTAAAGGTATCGAGCATCCGCGTCCAGACGCTGCCCTGCACAAAGGCTTCGCTGGCAACAATCTGTCGCAGGTAGTCAAGATTAGTGGCGATGCCGTGCAACTGGGTGGCGTCCAGCGCCTCGCGCAGCGTAAGCAGAGCCTCCTCGCGCGTATCGCCATGGACAATCAGTTTGGCAATCATCGGGTCGTAAAAGGGCGAAACCTCGCTGCCGGTAGCCACGCCGCTGTCGATACGCACGTTTGCCGGAAAGCTGACATGAGTTAATACGCCGGGACTCGGCTGAAAATTCTTCAGCGGATTTTCGGCATACAGGCGCACCTCAATCGCCGCGCCCTGCGGCGTGCGCTGGAGCCGCTCCCAGTCGATATCATCGCCAGCCGCGACGCGCAGCATACACTCCACCAGATCGAGACCGGTAACGGACTCGGTGACCGGGTGCTCTACCTGTAACCGGGTATTGACCTCCAGGAAGTAGAACGCATCCTGCGCTGCGTCATAGATATACTCCACCGTGCCCGCGCTGCGGTAGTTGACCAGCTTGCCCAGCTCAACGGCGGAGGCGAGCAGCGCGGCCCGGGTAGATTCTGGTAATCCCGGCGCAGGCGTCTCTTCCACCACCTTCTGATTGCGGCGCTGCAGAGAGCAGTCGCGCTCGCCCAGCGCCACTACGTTACCGTTACCGTCGCCGAAGATCTGCACCTCAACGTGGCGGGCGCGATCGATGCAGCGTTCAATAAACACTCCTGCGTCGCTGAAGAACTGCTCGCCCAGGCGGCGAACGCTCTCCCATGCCTGCCGTAACGCCTCGCCGTCGGCGCAGCGGGTCAGACCGATCCCACCCCCGCCCGCGGTGCTTTTTAACATCACCGGGTAGCCAATCTCCTGCGCGGCCAGCAGCGCCTCGTCGAGGCTGTCCAACAGGCCGGTTCCCGGCGTCATCGGCACGCCCGCCTGCGCGGCTAGCTCCCGCGCCCGGTGCTTGAGGCCGAACTCGCCAATCTGCTGTGCCGTCGGGCCAACAAAGACAATGCCCGCCTGCTCGCAGGCGTCGGCAAAGGCCAGGCTCTCAGAGAGAAAGCCGTAGCCGGGCCAGATTGCCTGTGCGCCGCTGCTTTTGGCAGCGTCAATAATGCTGTCGACGCGCAGATAGCTGTCGCTGGCCTTCTCTCCGCCCAGCGGCAGGGCAATATCCGCCGCCTTGACGTGCTCGGCATTTTTATCCGCGTCGGAGTAGACGGCGATGCTCACGATCCCCAGACGACGCAGGGTGCGGATGGCACGGCAGGCGATTTCGCCCCGGTTGGCAATCAGTACGCGATTAAACATGCTGAGTCTCCTTGCTGGCGAGCCAGTGCCGCCAGCCTTTGTAAGCCGTAATCTCCTGCGCGTCGCCGAGCGCCGCACCTTCACAGATAAACCCTTTTACCCAGCGGCCATCCGCCAGCTCCAGAGAGCCGATCCCCAGCGGAGCCGGGATCTCAGCGACAAACTCACCGAAGCGCGCCAGCGGAATATCCCATAGCTCGACCTGAATGGATCCGCCGCTGCTGGCCCGGGCCAGGCCCGGCTTTGCCGGCTGGGTATTGGCCAGGGCGTAAAGGCGGTAGCAGGCCGCGGTTTCGCTGGTCTCGACAAATACCGCCTTGCGGTTAGTCAGCTGGTGGTTGAGTGGCATACCGCGAAGATGTGCCCCGACTACCGCGATACGCACGTGATCCCGCGAGAGGGGCAGCGCCGTTTCATCTACAGGAAGCCGGGTGCCGGTCGCCCCCAGAGTCAGGTCGATCTGCTGCTGCCAGCGGATGCCGAAGCTGGCGAGGGCGCGATCGTGCCAGGCGGGGGCGAGCAGAGTGATCCCGGCGGGCAGCCCATCGGCGCGGAACGGCGCAGGCAGGGCCAGGGCGCTGAGATCCGCCAGGTTGGTAAAGTTGGTATAGATACCAAACTCGGAGTTGTAGCGGATCGGCTCCTGCTGCATCTCATCTTTGGTGCGGATGGTGGGCGAGGTTGGGACCACCAGGGCATCAACCTCGGCCAGCGTCTGCTGAATTTTGCGGGCCAGCTCGGCGCGCAGATACTCGGCCTTATAGGCCTCTACCGCACTGTAGCGGCTGCCTCCGGCGACGATCTGATACACCGTCGGATCCATCTCCTCAGGGCGTTCGATTGTCTCGCCTACGGCAGCGGTGCGCTCGGCGACCCAGGGTCCCTGATAGAGCTGGGCGGCCAGCTCAGCGAACGGAGTAAAGTCGATGATTTTCAGCGTTACGCCGCAGAGGCGCAGCTGCTCAAGGGCGCGCTCCCACGCCTCTTCGGCCTGGGCATCACCAAAGAATTGCAGCGTGTCGGGAACGGCAAACACCGGACGCTCCGGCAGCGCGGCGGGGGCAGTGGCCGGTACGTGGCGGGAGTAGGCGTCACGGGCGTCATAGCCTGCTGCCGCGCCGGCGATAGTCCAGGCGTCGCTGACCGTCAGGGCAAACACCGACACGGTATCGTTCAGGCGGCAGGCCGGAACCACGCCGCTGGCGGAGAGCCAGCCTTTGGTAGGTTTCAGCCCGACGATGTTATTGAAACCGGCAGGTACCCGGCCTGAGCCAGCGGTGTCGGTGCCGAGGGAGAAGGGTACCAGTCCGCGCGCCACTACCGATGCCGAGCCAGAGCTGGAGCCGCCGCTCACATAGTCAGGATTAAAACTGTTGCTCACCGCGCCCCACGGAGAGCGGGTGCCTACCAGACCGGTGGCAAACTGATCGAGGTTGGTCTTGCCAATGACAATCGCCCCGGCGGCTTTGAGCTGGGCTACCGTGGTCGCGTCCTGCTCGGCAATATAGCGAAACGCCGGGCAGGCTGCGGTGGTGGGAAATCCGGCCGCATCGATATTGTCTTTGACGGCAAAGGGGATGCCATACAGCGGTAGCGCCGCCGGGTTTTGTTGATAGCGCGGCGTAAGCTCTGCCAGCTGGGCGGCAATCTGCTCGGGTGTGGCGAGGGTGATCCAGGCATTATCATCGGCGGCCAGGGTCGCCAGGTGCGCCGTCAGCAGGGATAAAACGTCACCGTGCTGCTGCTGGATCTGCTGCTGCCACCCGCTCAGGGTCTGGCCGGTCATTATTGTCATAGTGAGCAATTCCATCTGGTATACAAGTTAGAATTCAAATAGCAAGGGCCGTGCCAGTTTGTAATTATTTGTTTAATAATAATATTTTAATAATGTGTGGCTGGCGGGGAGCGGCGGTTGCACCTGTGCTGCGCAACGTTGAGCAAAAAAGGTGCGCTCCGTCACAGCGCAACGAACAAGCTAATACGAAGGGATGATGTTTCATAAATCACTGAATTTGCTAAGATGCTTTAACAAGGTGCAACGCGTGGGGTTTGTATGAAAAAGCTAATCATTCTGGCAGCGGTAACGGCAGTGCTTGCCGGGTGCGATGACGGTAAAGCGCCGGTTTCGTTTACGCCGGAGATGGCCAGCTTCTCTAATGAGTTCGACTTTGACCCGCTGCGTGGCCCGGTGAAAGACTTTAGCCAGACGCTGCTCAATGATAAGGGGGAGGTATCTAAGCGCGTAACCGGCACGCTCTCCCAGGAGGGCTGCTTCGACACGCTGGAGCTTCACGACGTAGATAACAACACCGGACTGGCGCTGGTGCTAAATGCTAACTTCTATGTGGATGCTGTGACCCATGAAAAGCGCCTGCGCTTACAGGGTAAATGCCAGCTGGCGGAGTTCCTCTCGGCGGGGGTCACCTGGGATACGGATGAGAAGGGGTTTGTGGTGCTTGCCCGTGGCAAGGAGCTGCAGATTAACTACCAGTACGATGCGGAAGGCTACCCGCTCGGCAAATCAACCACCAGCAAGGAGATGCATCTGTCCGTAGAGTCAACACCCTCAACGGACAGACGCAAGAAGCTCGACTACACCGGCGTCAGCACGCTGAACGATAAGCCTATCGGCAGCGTGAAGCAGGCCTGCGAATACGATCGTCACGACAACCCGGTGAGCTGCTCGTTAACCATTGTTGATGAAAGCGTGACCCCTGCCGTTGAGCATCAGTACGCAATCAAAAATACCATCGCCTACTATTGAGGTTAACCCCCAATCGGCCGCCCGGTGCGGCGGTCGAGGCAGCGCAGCGTGTTAGGCTCCCAGTAGGCGTTCACGTTAGCGCTCTGCTGGCAGTTATCACGGGCATCAAAGGCGACGTCGTCCTTATCAAACTCTTTTTCCACGCGCTTGTTTACTTTATTGCGCAAGCTGCGGGTATCATTCCACTGCTCTTTTTCCATCGCCGCCTGCTGGCGGCTCTGGGCGCTGTCGCCGGACTCAATAACAAGCTTATTGGTATCGGCAATGGCGGCGGAACTCATCATGCCTGCACCCAGCGTCAGCATAGCCGCCAGGCAGAGGCGTTTACTAAAGGTCATGTTCATGGTTATTCCTCGGTTCGCCAGGGAGGACGTGGCTCTTATCTCAAGCTATTCTACACCATTCTTCTTAGCCGATATAAGGCCGTCATTTTTAATGTTCAATATCGCCATTCTCAATACCACGCTGCTCTTTTTCATTACCGCACTGTGCGAAATCCTCGGCTGCTTCCTGCCCTGGCTGTGGTTAAAGCGGGGAGCCAGCCCGCTGCTGCTGATCCCGGCCGCGCTGGCGTTGGCGGCCTTTGTGTGGCTGTTAACCCTGCACCCGGCGGCCAGCGGACGCGTCTACGCCGCCTACGGTGGGGTGTATGTCTGTACCGCGCTGATCTGGCTGCGGGTGGTGGATGGCGTCAGGCTCAGCGTTTATGACTGGCTCGGCGCGCTGGTGGCGCTCTGCGGCATGCTGATTATCGTGGCAGGATGGGGGCGCGCATAGCGCCTTTATTTGTGATCCAGCGAAGGTTTTGTGATCATCATACTTGTATGGTAGTAGTTCAGTTGCGTAGATTCTCTACATCACAACCGAGATGTAAAGGATCAGATGATGAAGATTGTAGGGGCTGAAGTATTTGTTACCTGTCCGGGGCGCAATTTTGTCACCCTCAAAATTACCACCGACGAGGGGCTTGTCGGTCTGGGCGATGCCACGCTGAACGGGCGCGAGCTCTCCGTGGCCTCCTATCTCAAGGATCACCTCTGCCCGCAGCTGATTGGCCGCGATGCGCACCGCATCGAAGATAGCTGGCAGTTCTTCTATAAGGGCGCTTACTGGCGTCGTGGCCCGGTCACCATGTCCGCTATCTCGGCTATCGATATGGCGCTGTGGGACATCAAAGCCAAAGCGGCCAACATGCCGCTCTACCAGCTGCTGGGCGGCGCCTCCCGTGAAGGGGTAATGGTCTACTGCCACACCACTGGCCACAGCATTGATGACGTGCTGGAAGATTACGCCCGCCATAAAGAGATGGGATTCAAAGCCATTCGCGTTCAGTGCGGCGTGCCGGGAATGAAAACCACTTACGGCATGTCTAAAGGTAAAGGGCTGGCCTACGAGCCTGCTACCAAAGGCCAGTGGCCGGAAGAGCAGCTCTGGTCAACGGAGAAGTATCTCGACTTCACGCCGAAGCTGTTTGACGCGGTGCGCAGCAAGTTTGGCTTCAACGAGCATCTGCTGCATGACATGCACCATCGCCTGACGCCTATCGAGGCGGCACGCTTCGGCAAGAGCATTGAAGAGTTCCGCATGTTCTGGATGGAGGATCCGACGCCGG
This sequence comes from Pseudescherichia sp., assembly GCA_032055545.1. Taxonomy (GTDB): domain Bacteria; phylum Pseudomonadota; class Gammaproteobacteria; order Enterobacterales; family Enterobacteriaceae; genus Pseudescherichia. Next base: position 34,258 of record DAMBQR010000037.1, read on the forward strand.
CCGAGAACCAGGAGTGCTTCCGCCTGATCCGCCAGCACACGGTGACCCCGATTGCCGTAGGTGAGGTCTTCAATAGCATCTGGGACTGTAAGCAGCTGATCGAAGAGCAGCTGATTGACTACATCCGCACCACCATTACCCACGCGGGCGGCATCACCGGCATGCGCCGTATCGCCGACTTCGCCTCGCTCTATCAGGTGCGTACTGGCTCCCACGGTCCGTCGGATCTTTCGCCGATCTGCCACGCGGCGGCGCTGCATTTCGACCTGTGGGTACCGAACTTCGGCGTGCAGGAGTACATGGGCTACTCCGAGCAGATGCTGGAGGTCTTCCCGAACAGCTGGACCTTCGATAATGGCTATATGCACCCCGGCGAGAAGCCTGGCCTGGGCATTGAGTTTGACGAGAAGCTGGCGGCGAAATATCCCTACGATCCTGCCTATCTGCCGGTAGCCCGCCTCGAAGACGGCACCCTGTGGAACTGGTAATAAAAATTACATCCCTATAGCGTTTGTTTGGAGATAAAACATGGGCTTCATTAACGATCGTTTCATGATCGACAATGAAGTCGGTGTTCGGCTATATCTGGACATAGCAAAAGATCTGCCGATCATTGACTATCATTGCCATCTTGATGCAAAAGATATTTACGAAAGCAACAGCATTGAAAATATCACCCAGCTCTGGCTCACGGGCGATCACTATAAATGGCGTGCGATGCGCGCCAACGGTATCGATGAATATTATATTACCGGCGATGCGACTGACGAAGAGAAATTCAAAGCGTGGGCAGAGACGGTAGAGGCCGCATTTGGCAATCCGCTTTATCACTGGACGCATTTGGAGCTGAATAAATATTTTGCCTGCGACGAAACGCTCGATAGCCAGAGCTGGCAGCGTATTATGACGCATTGTAACCGCCACATTAAAGCGGGCGGCTTTACGCCTCGCCAGCTGATGGCACGCTCCGGCGTCGAGGTGATTTGCACCACCGATGCGCCGCTGGATTCATTGGAATATCATCGGCTCCTGCAACAGGATGATACCTTCCCGATTAAAGTATTACCGACCTTTCGTCCCGATGACGTATTTAATGAGGATCCCCAGCAGTTTAAAGCATTCATTGCCAGGCTTGCTCAGCTAACGGATATTAACATCGCGACGTTCAAGGATTTCTCAAGCGCTATCGAAAAACGTGTGGAATGGTTCCACGAGGCGGGCTGCCGTATTTCTGATCATGGACCGGTAAACATTGACTACCGCACCGCCGAACCTGCGTGGATCAATCAGTTATTTATCCGCAAGGCATCGGGAGAGCCGTTAAACAGCACTGAAAACGTTGAGCTAAACAGTGCGCTCTTTGTGATGCTGGCCGGGCACTATAAGGCCAGAGAGTGGGCAATGCAGATCCACTTTGGCGCCATCCGTAATAATAATAGCCATATGCATCAGCGCGTCGGCATTAATAGCGGATTTGACTCCATCAACGATCAGTCGGGTTTGGCTGCCTCACTCAATCAGTTACTGGATGCAATGAACCGGGCGGGTTCATTGCCTCGCACCATTCTCTACAACCTGAATGCCAGCTATAACGATGTGGTTGCCACTACTATCGCTAATTTCCAACATGGTGAGAAAGGCGTGAAGTCACCTATTCAGTTTGGCTCGGGCTGGTGGTTTAACGATACCCGCCGTGGTATGGAGAACCAATTAGCTACCCTGGCAGAGCAGGGGTTGCTAATGAATTTTGTAGGTATGCTAACCGATTCACGTAGTTTCGTCTCCTACACTCGCCATGACTATTTCCGCCGTATCCTCTGTAACCTTATTGGTGGATGGGTAGAGAAAGGCGAGGCTCCTGATAATCGAGAAATAGTGACGCGGATGATCAGAAATATTTGCCACGACAATGCCTGTCGCTATTTCAGATTCTAATACCCTTTCCGATGAGGATAGAACATGACTCGTACTACAAGAAAAATAACAATTCCGGTCAGTATAGGCTATGGCCTGACAGATATTATGGGTGGGGGGGCATTTACGGTTATCGGTGCCTGGCTACTCTTTTTCTATACTACTTTTGTCGGTTTATCTCCGGTAGAGGCCGCAACCATTGTAGCCGTGGCAAGAATTGTTGATGCAATTGTTAGTCTGTTTATGGGCAGTTTTACCGATCATTTTTATAAAAACGCGCTGGGTAAAAAGTTTGGCAGGCGTCGATTTTTTCTATTAATTGGCGCACCGCTCATGCTGGTCTATACCCTGCTATGGGTTACCGGCATGAGCTTCTGGTTCTATCTGGCGGTTTACCTGGCCTTCGAGATCATTGCTGCGATGGTCTTAATTCCCTGGGAGACGCTACCGTCAGAGATGACCAAAGAGTTTAACGCACGCACTAAGCTCTCAACCTGCCGTATGTTTCTCTCTGCGCTGGGCACGTTTTTAGCCACGTTTATTCCAGGCCTGCTGATTGGGCATTTTGGCGAGCACGATCCTAATGCCTATTTTATCAACGGTGTTGTTTTTGCCGTACTGTTCATGGTCTGCGTAATTATCTCCTGGAAAGTGACATGGGAGCGGGACCTGACGCCGGAGATGCTGCAAGAGCTAGAGCGTACCCGTTCGCCAGCAACCTTTACTGAAAAGCTGATCGGCGTAGGACGCCTGTTCAAAGAGTATGCCTCGACGCTGAAAGTGCGCGCCTTTAGGAAACACCTGGCTATCTATCTCTTTTCATTCACGGCGAAGGATGTCTACAACACGGTCTTCGTTTTCTTCTGCGTTTACTGCCTGAACGTCTCCTCATCTCTGGCGGGTACGCTGCTGTCAATGAGCATCGTGGGGCTACCTGTTACGTTAATTGCCGGGGTGGCGATAATAAAATACGGTCCCTCCCGCCTCTATATTTTTGCCTACACGCTGATGATGCTGTGCCTGGCCGGGCTGTTCCTTGTCTATCAATTCCCGATGGGCAGTAAGGTGACGGTGCTTGTGATCCTGGCGGCGTTATATCAGGTGGGGCGCTGCGTACTGGAGTTTACGCCCTGGAACGTATTTCCTTTCATTCCAGATATCGATGAGATGATCACCCGCCAGCGCCGGGAAGGGCTCTTTGCTGCGGTGATGACCTTCTCTCGCAAAACCACAGTGGCTATCGCGACGTTTATCGTGGGGCTGATGTTGCAAAGCGGTGGATTTGTGAAGGGAAGTCAAGTTCAGCCTGAGCAGGCCATCACCACCATTGCCACCTTGCTGTTTGCCGGAACGGCGGGGCTGCTGCTGCTGGCCCTGTGGCAGGCGGTAACCTTTCACTTAAATAAGCGTACGCACAACATTTTTGTCAACGAAGTGGAACGATTGAAAGCACACGGTGCGAAAGCGGATGTTACGCCGGAAACGCGTAAAATAGTCGAAGATTTAACCGGTTACCCCTATGAAAACCTCTGGTGCGATAGTGATGACCGGGTAATAAAAACGGTACCTCCCATGACAACGTTAAGCTAGCTGCCCATTAATTGCCCGCCAGGATAATTGTCCCATACGGCGGGCTATCGCATAGGTTTTCGATGATGTTATACCAATTGCAAAAAACTTATTGCAGGTCAAGGCATACAACCATACAAGCGTTACTCTCGACGAGTCCTGATCTCATCAAACCATAGGTCATATAATGCAAAACACGCTTGTAACGGCAAAGGCCACGCTGCCTGACTACGATCGCACCAAACTGGTTCCACGCATCGTCCATTTAGGTTTTGGTGCATTTCATCGCGCCCATCAGGGCGTCTACACCGACATCCTGGTGGCAGAGCACAACAGCGACTGGGGTTACTGCGAGGTCAACCTGATCGGCGGTGAGCAGCAGATCGCCGATCTTAAGCAGCAGGATAACCTCTATACCGTAGCGGAGATGTCCGCTGATGCCTGGACAGCGCGCGTCGTAGGGGTAGTAAAACGCGCGCTGCACGCTCAGGTCGATGGCCTGGAAACCGTTTTTGCCGCGCTGTGTGAGCCGCAGGTGGCGATTGTCTCTCTGACCATTACCGAGAAGGGTTACTGCCACGCACCGGCTACCGGCGAGCTGATGCTCAATCATCCGCTGATCGTCGCCGATCTGCAAAATCCTCAGCAGCCGAAATCCGCGCTGGGCGTCATCGTTGAAGCGCTGGCTCGCCGTAAAGCCGCTGGCCTGCCGGCCTTTACCGTAATGTCCTGCGATAACATGCCGGAAAACGGTCATGTAGTACGCAATGTGATCTGCGCCTACGCCCGGGCAGTCAACGCTGAGCTAGGCGACTGGATTGTGCAGAACGTTACTTTCCCGTCAACCATGGTGGATCGCATCGTTCCGGCCGTCACGGCCGATACGCTGGACAAAATCGAACAGCTGACCGGCGTACGCGATCCGGCGGGCGTGGCCTGCGAACCGTTCCGTCAGTGGGTAGTGGAGGATAACTTTGTTGCCGGACGCCCTGAATGGGAGAAGGCGGGCGCAGAGCTGGTGGCCGACGTGGTGCCGTTCGAAGAGATGAAACTGCGAATGCTCAACGGCAGCCACTCTTTCCTCGCTTATCTTGGTTATCTGGCTGGTTACCAGCACATCAATGACTGCATGGAAGATGAGAACTATCGCCGCGCCGCGCATGCGCTGATGTTGAACGAGCAGGCACCGACCCTGAAGGTGAAGGGCGTCGATCTGGCTCACTATGCCAATCAGCTGATTGCTCGCTACAGCAACCCGGCTCTGCGCCACCGCACCTGGCAGATCGCCATGGACGGCAGCCAGAAGCTTCCCCAGCGGATGCTGGACTCGGTGCGCTGGCACCTGGTGCATAAGAGCGACTTCGGCCTGCTGGCATTGGGCGTGGCGGGGTGGATGCGCTACGTCGGCGGTGTAGACGAGCAGGGGCAGGCGATTGATATCAGCGATCCGCTGCTGCCCGTCATTCAGCAGGCGGTTAACGGTAGCGAAGAGGGTGAATCCCGGGTCGTAGCGCTGCTGGGTATCGAAGCAATCTTTGGCAAAGAGCTGCCGCAGGAGCGTGCTTTTGTGGATAGGGTGCAGCAGGCCTATCAGCAGCTACTGGCGCAGGGGGCAAAAGCCACGGTGGCGCAGTACGCTCAGCGTTAATAGAAAACTCGTTACATGACCTGGTGCCGAGCGATTAACATCGATCGGCATTTTTTTCTTTGTTTTTCTGGCCTCTGAGAATTTCCTAACGTCTTATTTATCAAAATATTAGCGTCTATTGCCACAGGGCTACTTTTGTCATCATCCGTATTGCCTAATAGGGCATATGAATAACCCGCTGAGCTTATCCTCTCCCGGTTTTCAGCCATTCTTTTGCCTTCTCCCTACTTTTGCAAGGAATAATCTGCTTACATCCTCCCGGTGCAGTCAGTCAGGCAGACAGGATATAGATCCGCTTTATTTTGCATAAACGGATCAATAATTTTGCACAACCGAATAACCGTCCAGCTTCCCGTTGAAGGGCTGCTTTTCTGGAAACTATCAGGCCGCGAGGCGATGTCCGAGTCGTTCGCCCTGAAGCTGACCGTGCTCAGCACCGATGCCCGTCTGGATCGCAGCACGCTGCTGGGCCAGCCGGTAACCATCACCATCCCGACACAGAACCTGCTATCGCCGCGTTATATCAACGGCAAAATCACAAAGGCAGGCGTGAGCGCGGTGGAGCTGACCGGGACGCGCTACGCGGTGTATGAGCTGACCGTCGAACCAGACCTGTGGCCGATGAAGCGTGACCGCAACCTGCGTATCTTTCAGGGCCAGACGGTACCGCACATCGTCACCACCCTGCTGGGCGAGTATCAGGTCAATGTAGAAAGCAGGCTCACCGGCCGCTACCGGGTGTGGGACTACTGCGTGCAGTACCAGGAGAGCAGCTTCGACTTTATCAGCCGCCTGATGGAGCTGGAGGGCATTGCTTACCATTTCCGTCACGAGGCGGACAGGCATACCCTTATTCTGACGGATGCGGCCCTGCAGCATCAGCCGTTCGGCGGCTATGAGGTGATCCCTTATCATGTGACGCCGTCGGGCGGCAGCACGGACGAGGAGGGTATCGGCCAGTGGTCGACGGAGGACAGCGTGACGCCGGGACTCTACAGCCTGGACGACTACGACTTCCGCAAGCCGAATGCGTGGATGTTCCAGGCGCAACAGAACCCGGCCTCGCCGCAGCCGGGGAGCATTGATGTCTATGACTGGCCGGGGCGTTTTGTTGAGCACGGCCACGGGGAGTTCTATGCCCGTCTCCGTCAGGAGCGCTGGCAGGTGGAACATCAGCAGATAAGCGCGACCGCCACGGCGATGGGCATCGCGCCGGGGTACACCTTTACCCTGAGCAATGCCCCGTTTTTCAGCGACAACGGCGAGTATCTGACCACCTCCGCAACCTATAAGTTTGTGGAGAACCGCTACGCCAGCGGCTCCGAAGATGACACCGTTCACTCTACCGTGTTTACGGTCATCCCTTCGTCGGTAGTATACCGCCCGGCGCAGACCGCCCCGTGGCCGCGAACGTACGGCCCGCAGACGGCAAAGGTGGTGGGGCCAGAGGGCGAGAGCATCTGGACGGACAGATACGGCCGGGTGAAAGTGAAGTTTCACTGGGACCGGCTGGCGAAGGGAGACGATACCAGTTCATGCTGGGTGCGCGTCTCCAGCGCATGGGCGGGCCAGGGCTACGGCGGAGTGCAGATCCCGCGTGTGGGTGATGAGGTGGTGGTGGACTTCATCAACGGCGATCCGGACCGGCCGCTGGTCACCGGCAGGGTGTACAACGAGGCGAGCATGCCACCGTGGGCACTGCCGGCCGCCGCCACGCAGATGGGGTTCATGAGCCGTACCAAGGATGGTTCGCCGGATAACGCCAACGTCCTGCGCTTTGAGGACAGGGCGGGAGAGGAGCAGGTGTGGATCCAGGCGGAGCGGAATATGGACACCCACGTGAAGAATGATGAGACACACAGCGTAAACGGTGGACGCAGCCACTACGTGCGCAAAAATGAACTGCACCGCGTTGAGGCTAATCAGACTCAGGCAGTGAAAGGAGAAAGCGAGATCCTGACCGGGAAGGGGAAATTGGACGCGGCGGTGGAGCAGTATGTCATTGCCTCGGGTACGAAGCTGCGTCTGGTCTCCGGGGAGAGTGCAATCGAGCTGAACGCCAACGGCAGGATTAACCTCATCGGCAAAGAGTTTAATCTCTTTGTTGAGGGCGAAGGGTACATAACCACCGGCAGTAAAATTCACCTTAACGTATCCGGAACGCAACCAGGAACTACCGCGCCGGGGGCAGGACATAAAGGTGATATCGAGGAGGCGGTGCAGGCGAAATTTAGGTCGGGAAAAGCAAAAAAAGTTCAGTAATTCCAGCGACGAAGAAAACATATTCCGCAGCCGTGGCGAAAAAGGCTTCTGCTCCTACCAGTGCTGCTGCCGCGACGACAACCTATACGGGAACCGTGAAAGCGAGTGCCCATGCAGAGGGTAGAAAAACCATTATCGAGCGTGATGGCACTATCGAAACACGTTCAGGCGGAACCCTTGCATGGCGAAATAATAATCCGGGAAACATCCGTTCAGGTAATTTTGCCGATAAAAACGGAGCGATAGACTCTGGTCCTGGCGGCTTTGCAGTATTTCCCGATGGAGATACAGGTAATGCGGCGATTGAAAAATTACTCAAAGATGAAACTTACCGCGATCTTTCTGTAAAAAATGCGATTAAGCGTTATGCACCTCCTGTCGAAAACGATACCGATGCTTATCAGGCGGCAATTAAACATAGTACGGGGCTGGACATTGAAAGGAAAATTAGCGATCTGGACGACAGTGAGCTTGATAAGGTTGTATCGGCAATTCGTCAACATGGAGGATGGAAGGCAGGCGATGTTTACATTAAAGAATAAAATTAAGAACATAGTGGGACTGCTGCTCCTACTCTTCAGCGCTTCGCTTTACGCTGAAACGTTTTACCACTACGAACCTGAAACCGTTACGATAGTAGGGAATATTGTTGAAAAGCAGTTTGCCGGGCCGCCTGGCTATGGTGAAAACGCCAGCGATAAAAAGGTGACGGTTCCGGTTGTCCTCCTGGCAGAACCGATTAGCGTGTTACCAGCGGCAGGCACAGAGGATGACGATCCTGATAACCAGCCTGAACAGGAAGTCAGGTCGATACAGGTGTTTTCATACCAGGGGCCAGTAACGGTTCGCGGATGCGCAAGGCTAGAGGGAACTCTGATGCATCAGGTGTCGGCCGATCATTACACCAAGGTTTTATTAATTGTCAAAAATGCTCAAAAAATAGCAAACTGTCAATAACACTAAGCACAGGCTTAATCTGTGCGGTTTACGTTGAATTGTGGAATTAAAAGGACACGCAGTGTGAGTAAAGCTAAAAATGCATTTAATTATCTTTTTGTGTTTTCAACGATCTTCTGTCTGCCCAACGTTGTGATCGCAGGCCAGGCTACACAGCCCATCGAGGCACCTTCGAGTAATACCTTAGCGTTGCCATTAAAGGTGGGTAGAAATGCAACCCCGGACTGATAGAATAAATCAGTTCAAAAGCGTATGGAAGGTGTAATTATGTTTGAGAAGTATGCTCTGCTCCCGCTCTTATCCACTTTACTATGTATGTCGCCGGTGGCATTAAGCTCAATCTATCTCACAAAATATAGTCAGCTTCAGCGGGCATCAGCTTCATTGAGTGATAAAGAGATCCAATCTCGACTCCATGACACGCTAGGTGAGAACTATAATACCTTTATCGAAAATTTTGATGTTTTTGGTCCCCCTCATAAGACTTCTGACGGCGGGCTTTTTATCGAGGGTTGGCTGAACGATCTCTATCTTGAAAATGCCTCTGCTTTCGTTATTTACCCGAATGGTAAAGTCTATGCAGGATGGGTGACGCCAGATGCGCAAGTTATTAATTACAAAGAAAATAATAATGAGCGCAATGAGATTCACCCCGCTATCAAAGAGTGGGCCACGCGCTTCAAGGGGATGGATTTTACTCTACCGAAGGAAAAACGCGGAGTAGGTTCTGAAATAGAGTATTTCAATACAAATAAATTTACCATCAAAATTACCACCCAGTGTCAACCTGATGGGCAATGTAACGATGCAATATATCAAGGAGTGCGAAAAAAAGATGGCGCTCAATTAATCCTTACTGGCAAGGCATCAAGGTCAAGATGCAATTCAAGACAATGCCCTATTTTCGGCTATGATTTCAAAAATGGTCAAGTGGTCTATATGTTGAGTAAAATTAATAATAGCCTGACCGTTATCAGCAACAATAAGATTGTTCTTGACGAGAAGGGCATTTGGTCAAATGAGATAAAAGCAAATGCAGACAGCATGCAGGCTATACCTGAAAGCAATTTTACCGGTCAGTGGGAGGGCGCAGATGAAGCGCAATCTACGTTAAGTTTATCGTTAAATCAGGCGGGGAATGTTTTGAGTGGAACCTATTGCTATATTACACAAGCCGGAAATCGAATTGACTGTCCTGAAGATGAACATAATAATATTCACGGTTTAGTTAAGAATAGTAAAGCAGAAATTATATTTGATTCGTCGTTTGGGGGTAGGAATGGACACGCGGCGCTTGAAATCAATGGTGAGCAGATGAAGTGGCAACTTACAAAAGCGCCGATCCATGGCAATTACTATGCCCCATTGAATTACGTTCTCACCCGGCAACCTCCTGCTACCTCTTCGATCACGCGAGAATTTTTAACAAGCAAATTCACTTTTGCGATTACCAGTCACTGCGGCGATTTTAACGCTCCGTGTAATGACATGTCTTACTTGGGCGTGCGTAGCAGTGATAACAGCGTGATTGCACTCAAGGGTAAGACGCTGCAAAACTCAGCAGGAGAGGTAGTTGGCGCAGAATTTAATAATGGAAATGTTAGTTACAAAGTGACCTATAAACCAGTTAAACTGACAGTTAGCGAAGGTGACAGGGTGTTAGTAGATCAAGAGGGCCACTACGATTGAGCTCAGATGAATAGAGAGAGCATACAGCAATGGTGTGGTATGTGGCTGAAGTCTATCTGTCTGAGAATAAGAAGAGATACCCAAAGGATTACTAATCCTGTGAGTGATTTTTTTGTTTTGGTATTTAATGGTTAAGGAAATTATAGTTACGGGGGCGATTAAAATGAAGATAACAGGCGCTAATTATTACATTGTACTCGATATTGATGGCTGGAAAATTAGGGTGCAAGGGGAAAGGGTGGTTGGAGGGTTCATCGCAGAAAAAAAGACCATGCAGGGCTTTGAACCTCCTTATGAAAACGTTATCCTATCAGAGGATGTGAAAAGAATATATATAAATGGCGCAATGAATAAAACGTTAAATTCGCATATGGTTATACAATTTATCTAATAAGGTTGAGGTGGTTAATGAACAAAGAAAATTATACATCGCTTGACTATATCAATGATGCTATTCATGTGGTTAGCAAACGAATTTCAACTAACTTAGAATTTCCATTGTACACGTTGGCCAAAGAACAGCTGGAATATATTAAGAGCATTTTGAACGGTACTGAAAGCGATAAAAGCAGGTTACATACGTTTAACCTTGGCGCCATGGCATCTAAAGAGTTTGATACTACCGATGAAGAGCTTGCCAGGCATCTCTCTAATGCAAATTATATAGCTTCACAAATGGCACAGGGCTTAAAGGTTATCCTGCCCCATGAGCAAGATGCTGAGTATCTTAAAAGGCAAAAGCGATATAAAAAATTCAACTCCAGGTAGTCTTTCAAAAATCTTTATTAAAGGCAGACGATGCTTACATCAACCATTAAAATCAACGGTTCGCGGATGCGCAAAGCTGGAGGGGAGTTTGATGCATCAGGTGTCGGCCGATCATTACACGAAAGTTTTATTAATTGTCAAAAACGCTCGAAAAATAGCAAGCTGTTAATAACACCTTTTAGTAATGGGCAAGCAGCCTATATGTTGAATGAAATTCATAATGGTCTGGCCGTCACCCGCAATAATAAGATCATTCTCAACGGTAAAAACGTTTGGGAAAAACAGATAAAATGAATTAACCAGGTGCGCAGATTAATGACGCTCACTAATAACTGCATTAGTTTTATCGTCTCCTGGTCGATCTATTACATTCATCGGGTATATGTTTAACGGCGACCCGACAGCATTTTAAAGCAAAACGCGGAAAAACGTAGCGGGTAAAGTACGGGTGTATTTTTTATCAATTTAAACGTTCATTGAAGCGCTAATTCTTTGTTATTAGCTGTTGGGATAATAAGCATCTCATTCTGACATGTCCGGCATTTAATAAGACGGATTTTATTATTAGAGCAGGAGCAAAACCGACGTTATGAAATACACACTTCAGGAAGGTTCTTTTGCCCTTTTTCCTGCCGCCTGGCAGGACACCAGCATGACCGTTCTTCGCGATGACGAAAGTGGCTTATCCGTGGTTGTCAGCCGGGGCGTTATCCCGGAGGGCAGCGATGCCGAAAAAGAGTTTCACCGTCAGTGGGATGTGCTGCGCGCCCAGATGGGTGAAATCAGCCAGAGTGACTTTCACCGGATAACCGCAGGGACTGATGGCACAATCCCCGCAACAGAAGTCGAAACCGTATTCGAGCGCAACAGGCAACCCCTGTGGCAGCGGCAGCTTGCCGTCCAGATACCGGATAAACCCGTCCTGATGATTTTTACCCTCTCTGCGCTACGTCCGTTCACTGACGAAGATGGCGAGCGCTGGGACGCCCTGAAACAGACCTTGACGCTGAATAGCAACCGGACGTCTGAATCATGAGCGACAATCACGCGGCCCGGCAGGGCGATGAAATTATTCACTCTTCCGTCCTTGCCGATATTACCGGCGTGGTGGCAGAAGGCGTGGCGTATGCCGTCGCCGGCTCGGCCGTTGCGGCGGCAGCCACCGTGGCCGCACCGCTGCTGGGTACAGGCGCGGC
>DAMBQR010000038.1:0-20658 GCA_032055545.1 Pseudescherichia sp.
GAGCTACCGCAGTTCAGAACCAGTACTAACTTACTCGACATGGAAGTACCTATTTTTGATACGTGGCTAAAAAAACGTCAGTGAGTCTTTCAGCGTAGCGCATGTTGACGCTGACATTTATGATTAACATCATGCCAGAACGATTTTTTGGCACGATGAAAGAGAATACTGTTGAGTTTATGCCATTTTGACCCCATGTGAGGAAGTGGCATACTGGGCGTTACGTTGACGACATGACGTTCTTCGTCTAAGCCCCACTCAGGCGGGCACAGAATACCCGATACTGGGTAGCGATGACAAAATATTTTGAACGTTGTCATGAGCAGTTGTTGTTTTGCACAAATTTTTTAATTTTTATATGTGAAGTTGAGGTAACGCCATGAACACACCTGAGAATCGCCCTGTGAGCTTTTTCAGTTTGTTTCGCCTGGGTCAGCACTATTCAAAGACCTGGCCTATGGAAAAAAGCCTCGCTCCCGTCTTTATTGATAATCGTGTCATTCGCGCTACCCGCTACGCGATCCGCATCATGCCCCCCGTCGCCGTCTTCACCCTCTGCTGGCAGATCGCCCTTGGCGGCCAGCTGGGTCCGGCAGTGGCGACCGCACTCTTTGCCCTGAGCCTGCCTCTGCAGGGGCTGTGGTGGTTGGGCAAACGCTCCGTCACGCCGCTGCCGCCGGGTATTTTGCAATGGTTCTACGAGGTACGTGGCAAATTACAGGATGCGGGCCAGACGATGGCACCGGTCACCGGCAAGCCGGATTATCAGGCCTTGGCTGACACGCTTAAGCGCGCATTTGGTCAGCTCGACAAAACTTTCCTTGATGATTTGTAATTCACCCCTGATTACGAATATAAAAGAAGGCACATAATCTATGTGCCTCTTTTTTTTCCGACGTGATACGGAGTGTAAGATGGAAATGACCAATGCCCAACGGCTGATTTTATCCAATCAGTATAAAATGATGACGATGCTCGATCCTACCAACGCCGAGCGCTACCGCCGCCTGCAGACCATCGTCGAGCGCGGCTTTGGCCTGCAGATGCGCGAGCTGGACCGCGAGTTTGGCGAGCTGCCGGAGGAGACCTGCCGCACCGTTATCGACATCATGGAGATGTATCACGCGCTGCACGTCTCCTGGGCCAATCTGAAAGATACCCAGTCCATCGACGAGCGCCGGGTAACCTTTTTAGGCTTTGATGCCGCCACCGAGGCGCGCTATCTGAGCTATGTGCGCTTTATGGTTAACACCGAGGGACGCTACACCCATTTCGACGCGGGAACGCACGGCTTCAATGCCCAGACGCCAATGTGGGAAAAGTACCAGCGCATGCTGGGTGCCTGGCACGCTTGTCCGCGCCAGTACCACCTGAGCGCAAATGAAATCACCCAGATCGTCAACGCCTGATGGGGGCCGCCGTGCAGTGTCAGGGTTTCCTGTTTGATTTAGACGGTACGCTGGTGGACTCCCTGCCAGCCGTAGAGCGGGCATGGTGCAACTGGGCCGATCGCTTCAATCTTTCTCACGACGAGGTGCTGGGATTCATTCACGGTAAGCAGGCGATCACCTCGCTACGCCACTTTATGGCGGGACGCAGCGAGGCAGAGATCGCCGCCGAGTTTACCCGCCTTGAGGAGATAGAGGCCAGCGACACCACCGGCATCGTGGCGCTGCCCGGTGCGGTGACGCTGCTCAATCGGCTTAACGAGCTGGCGATCCCGTGGGCGATAGTGACCTCGGGATCGATGCCCGTGGCCCGTGCCCGCCATCGTGCGGCGGGCCTGCCGCTCCCGGAGGTCTTTGTCACCGCCGAGCGGGTTAAGCGGGGCAAACCGGAGCCGGATGCCTATCTGCTGGGTGCAGAGCTGCTGGGTCTTGCGCCGCAGGCCTGCGTCGTGGTGGAAGACGCGCCCGCCGGGATCCTCTCCGGCCTCGCCGCAGGCTGCCACATGATTGCCGTTAACGCCCCGGCAGAGACCCCCTGCCTGAGCGATGCCGATTTTGTCCTGCAAAGCCTGGAGGAGATCGCCGTGACCCGCCAGGCCGACGGCCGCGCGCAAATAAGCAAAAATGGGTAACAACCGCTCATCCTATTGATTTAGCCCCGCCTGAGCGGGGCTTTTTTATGGCACACTTCCGTTATCCCCGCATTTAACAAGGATACGTTGTGAACGGTGAACTGATTTGGGTGCTGTGTTTACTGGCCATTGCCGTCGTGCTTTTTGCCACCGGTAGAGTACGCATGGATGCCGTCGCGCTGCTGGTGATCGTCGCCTTCAGCCTCAGCGGCACCCTGACCCTCAGCGAGGCCTTCTCCGGCTTTAGCGATCCCAACGTCATTCTTATCGCCGCCCTGTTTATTATCGGCGACGGCCTGGTGCGTACCGGGGTTGCCACCAGCATGGGGGCCTGGCTGGTGAACGTGGCGGGCAGCAGTGAAATCAAGATGCTGGTGCTGCTGATGCTCACCGTCGCCGGGCTGGGGGCCTTTATGAGCTCTACCGGCGTGGTCGCCATCTTTATTCCTGTGGTGCTCAGCGTCTCGATGCGGATGCAGATCTCCCCCTCGCGCCTGATGATGCCCCTCAGCTTCGCCGGCCTCATCAGCGGCATGATGACGCTGGTCGCCACGCCGCCAAACCTGGTGGTCAACAGCGAGCTGCTGCGCGAGGGGCTGCCGGGCTTTGGCTTCTTTAGCGTCACCCCGCTGGGGGTGACTATTCTGTTGCTGGGCATCGTCTATATGCTGGTGATGCGCTTTACCCTGAAGCACGAAGGGCAGGAGGGGCTGCACGATGGCTGGAGGCGGCGCACCTTCCGCGATCTGATTAAGGAGTACCGTCTGGCGGGGCGCGCCCGGCGGCTGGCTATCCGCCCCGGCTCACCGATGGTTGGCCAGCGCCTCGACGATCTCAAACTCCGGGAGCGCTACGGGGCCAACGTCATCGGGGTGGAACGCTGGCGTCGTTTTCGCCGGGTAATCGTTAACGTTAACGGCGTATCGGAGTTTCGCGCCGGGGACGTGCTGCTGATCGACATGTCCGCTGCCGAGGTCGATCTGCGGCAGTTTTGCAGCGAGCAGCTGCTGGAGCCGATGATCCTGCGCGGCGAGTACTTTTCCGACCAGGCGCTGGACGTCGGCATGGCGGAGGTGTCGCTGATCCCTGACTCAGAGCTGATTGGCAAAACCGTGCGCGAGACAGGCTTTCGTACCCGCTACGGCCTCAATATGGTGGGCATTAAGCGTGACGGGAGCGCGATTAGCGGGCCGGTGGGGGATGAGCCCCTACAGCTGGGGGATATTTTTCTGGTAGTCGGTAACTGGAAGCTGATTAGCCAGCTGCCGCAGAAAGGGCGCGATTTTGTGGTGCTGAATATGCCCGTCGAGGCCGGGGACGCTTCACCCGCCCATAGTCAGGCGCCCCATGCCATTTTCTGCCTGCTGCTGATGGTTGCCCTGATGCTAACCGATGAGATCCCCAATCCGGTAGCGGCGATTATCGCCTGCCTGCTGATGGGAAAGTTTCGCTGCATCGATGCCGCCAGCGCCTATAAGGCGATCCACTGGCCGAGCATCATCCTTATCGTGGGCATGATGCCGTTCGCCCTGGCGCTGCAAAAAACTGGCGGTGTCGATCTGGTGGTGAAAGGACTGATGCAGTTTGGTGGCGGCTACGGGCCGTACATAATGCTGATCTGCCTGTTTATCATGTGCGCCACCATCGGGCTGTTTATCTCCAATACCGCCACGGCGGTGCTGATGGCGCCCATTGCGCTGGCGACGGCCAAATCGATGGGCGTTTCGCCGTACCCCTTTGCAATGATGGTGGCTATGGCAGCCTCGGCGGCCTTTATGACGCCGGTCTCCTCCCCGGTTAACACGCTGGTGCTGGGGCCGGGGAACTATAGCTTCAGCGATTTCGTGAAGATTGGCGTACCCTTTACATTGATTGTGATGGTGGTGTGCGTGGTGCTGATCCCGGTGCTGTTTCCGTTTTGACTTTCCCGGTTCCTACAACGGCGAATCCTGACTTATCTCATCCAGCGACAGATGGAAACTCGGCACAAATACCGCCATAAAGTAGTCCATCTCCGGGCTGCGTCGGGCGGCGAGGGTTTTCTCCAGCCGTGACTTCGCCAGCGAGAACTCGTTGTTGCCAGCGGATAGCTCCTCCAGGCACTTCAGGTAGGCGCAGAGGGCATCGGCCTGCTTCACCAGTGACTTCTCCTCCTCGCTGTAGTGGTGCTCATCGATCAGGCCGGCAAAGATATCCCGCAGCTCCTCTGGCACCATATCGACCAGCTTCTGCTGGGCGATCTTCTCGATAGCCTTATACTCCTGGGCAATCTGTGAGTTGAAGTACTTGACCGGCGTTGGCAGATCGCCGGTCAGCACCTCAGAGGCGTCGTGGTACATCGCCAGCAGGGCAATGCGTTCCGGGTTAGTCTGGCCGCCAAACTTACGGTTTTTGATCGCCGCCAGGGCGTGGGCCACCATCGCTACCTGCAGACTATGCTCGGAGACGTTTTCGGTACGCACGTTGCGCATCAGCGGCCAGCGGTTGATTAGTTTCAGGCGAGAGAGATGGGCGAAGAAGTGGCTTTGACTCGTACTCATAATGGACCCTGTCAGTAACGGCGCTAAGGATCCATTGTGCGCAGAGAGCAGGGGAAGATGCAAATCTTCCCCGTGATACGCTTACTGATGGTAGCCGGCGAGGAAGCGGCTAAAGCGGTTGATAGACATCTCCAGATCGTCCAGACGCGGCAGGGTCACAATACGTACGTGATCCGGCCACGGCCAGTTAAAGGCCGTTCCCTGCACCAGCAGCACCTTCTCCTGCAGCAGGAAATCCAGCACCATCTTCTGGTCGTCATGAATATTGAAGCGCTTGATATCGATTTTTGGGAACATGTAGAGCGCGCCTTTCGGCTTGGTGCAGGTCACGCCGGGGATCTCGTTAATCAGCTCCCAGGCGCGGTTACGCTGCTCATAGAGCCGTCCACCGGGCACGATAAATTCGCTAATGCTCTGATAGCCGCCGAGCGCGGTCTGGATAGCGTGCTGGGCCGGCACGTTTGCGCACAGACGCATGGAGGCCAGCATCTCCAGCCCTTCGATATAGCCTTTCGCATGCTTCTTCGGTCCGTTAAGCACCATCCAGCCCTGGCGGAAGCCGGCCACGCGGTAGGTTTTAGAGAGGCCGTTAAAGGTAATGGTCAGCAGGTCAGGCGCCAGCGCGGCGATGGAGTGGTGCTCCGCCTCGTCGTAGAGGATCTTATCGTAGATCTCATCGGCAAAGATAATCAGGTTATGCTGGCGGGCAATTTCCACTATCTCCAGCAGCAGCGCTTTGGAGTAGACCGCGCCGGTGGGGTTGTTCGGGTTGATGATCACGATCCCCCGGGTGCGCGGGGTGATTTTCGCGCGGATATCATCGAGATCCGGGAACCAGTCAGACGATTCATCGCAAAGATAGTGTACCGCTTTGCCACCGGAGAGCGACACCGCCGCTGTCCACAGCGGATAGTCCGGGGCGGGAACCAGCATCTCATCGCCGCTGTTCAACAGCGCCTGCATGGACTGTACGATCAGCTCAGAAACGCCGTTGCCGATATAGATATCTTCTACAGTGACGTCGCGCATGCCGCGTGCCTGATAGTGCTGCATAATCGCTTTACGGGCGCTGTAGAGTCCTTTGGAGTCACTGTAGCCCTGCGCCGTCGGAAGGTGACGGATAACGTCTACCAGGATCTCATCGGGGGCGTCGAAGCCAAAGGGGGCCGGGTTACCGATATTGAGCTTCAGTACCTTATTACCCTCTTCTTCAAGACGTTTTGCCTCTTTCAGAACCGGACCACGGATGTCATAACAGACATTGTCTAATTTGCTGGATTTTTCGATGGGGGACATGAATCGTTGACCTTTTAGCTGTTTTGGTGCGACTCCCTGCCGTGGAAGTCAGCACGGAACAATGTACTCCCCCGAATGCCAGTTTAGAAGGGTACACAGAAGAAGATTTTGCCTCGAACAGCCTGGCGTCACCGGTTTTTTACGCTGCAGATGTGCGGATGAAACTGCTAATAATTTCACCAAAAATATCAATTTTGGCTTAATCTGTTGCTCGATCGCAAAGTTACCGCTGTTATCACTGTATTGCGGATCGCTGACGGTCTGCTTTTTGTTATTACCTGAAGAGCAGATATGTAGAAATGGGGTGAAAGACAGGGTAAACAGAGCAGGGGGGAAAGGGAGTGTTAAGTACTATTTAGGACAGATTCTATTATTAATTAATAATTATTTAATACGATACCTTGCGATTATGGACGATTGTTAATATTAATAGCATCAGGCTCTCCGGTATAACACCAGGGGAGTTAAGGTCATCCGCATGGGTACTTATAACTGTTGCGGGTATGAGGTAAGATGACCAGCAGAGACTACGGCTAAAAGCGATAATGCCACACGCGTAATTCTCTGGCTCAATATACAATTAATTGATATTAAGAAATTTTTCCCGCTAATCTTCCTGAGATGATTCGGTAAATGATTTTCGATTGCGTTCAGTGATGTCGTAATAGCATGCGACCCCGTAAAATAATTTACAGCCTAATGCTGTATGTATATATAGAGGTTCGCGAACGTAAGCGCATTATTAGTAACGATCGGTTTTTTAGCGATCGTGCAGACCGTCTCTCAACGGGGATTGCTTAAATCTTTGAACACAGCAAAAGCCGGGGCGCTCGTCAGGGGCACCCTGTAAGTGAAAACATATGATTAATGCAAATCGTCCGATACTCAATCTCGACCTCGATCTGCTGAGAACGTTCGTTGCCGTCGCCGACCTCAACACCTTTGCGGCTGCTGCAGTGGCGGTATGCCGAACGCAATCAGCGGTAAGCCAGCAGATGCAGCGCCTGGAACAGCTGGTAGGCAAGGAGCTTTTCGTTCGCCACGGTCGAAATAAGCTGTTAACTGAACACGGTATCCAGCTGCTGGGCTATGCCCGAAAAATCCTGCGCTTTAATGATGAAGCCTGTAGCTCATTAATGTTTAATAATTTGCAGGGGGTATTGACCGTCGGCGCCTCGGACGACTCTGCAGATACTATTTTGCCGTTTCTGTTAAATCGTATCAGTGCGATCTATCCCAGACTGGCGCTGGACGTACGGGTTAAGCGTAACCTCTCGATGGTTGAGATGCTGGCGGCTCAGGAGGTCGATCTTATGGTCACCACCCATCAGTCCCATCAGTTCGAACACCTGACGCTGCGTACGTCGCCGACGCACTGGTACTGCGCTGCAGAGTATGTTCTGCAGAAGGGCGAGACGCTGCCGCTGGTTTTCCTTGACGATCCCAATCCTTTCCGCGACAGCGTGCTTAACACCCTTGATGTTGCCGGTATCCCCTGGCGTATGGCCTATGTGGCCTCGACGCTCTCGGCGGTAAAGTCGGCAGTCAAAGCCGGATTGGGTATTACGGCCAGGCCGGTAGAGATGATGAGTCCCGATCTCCGCGTGCTGGGGCCGAGCGACGGTCTGCCCGCGCTGGCGGAGACCGACTATCTTCTCTGTCATAATCCGCAAAGCCAGAACGAACTGGCCCAGGTCGTTTTCCAGGCCCTGGCGGACTACCAGACTCCCTGGCACTACGGTGCCGCGACGCCGCAGGGCGGGGACGGCTCTCTCGTCGTTGAAGGGGACTTTGAGTAGATCGAAAAGTTGAGGCACCAGGGTAGCCTGGGGCAGGTTCCACCCTAAGAGAAACAGAGCGCGCCGCGGGTAGCATAAAATTCGCCAGCGGCGCGTTACGAACGCCATTTCCGCACTAATTATCAAGAATCATTTCTTAAACCATTGTACATCAATGAGTTAAGCGCGCCCGCCAACATTAAACCCTGCTTTGTATGCTACTATGCATAGCGAAAGTTCATGTTAAAAAACAAGTTTGATTGTTGCCGTTTTTTTGTGTGAATTAACAAAAGCGTGTCGCAGATCAAGAAAATACTCCCATAGAGGGGGAGGAATCCTGCGAAAATCCTGTCAAAATAAGAGGGTACTTTTTGTATCAGCGCACAACGGACACGATTCAACAGCGCTAAATGCCCTATAAAAAATGGGTGTTGGTGGAAAAAAAGGCATTTTATGTTAATGAAATGCTACCGCTGTAAACTAATGTGAAGGAACTTTTGTTCTAAGTTGACAAAAGGTTATAGAAAGGAGTAAAAAACCCCATCATTTAGCTGTCTAAGCCGTTTCTAACAGTGAGTGTAAGGTTTTTTTTGTTCCTCCCTGAAACTGTGTGGCGTCCATCTGCCGAGAAGAGCAGAGGTAACGGTGCCGCTTTTTGAGTTAAGCAATGCGTATGTCAACATCCACTGAAGTTATTGCTCATCACTGGGCATTCGCGATCTTTCTTATTGTTGCCATTGGCTTATGCTGCCTGATGCTGGTCGGCGGCTGGTTACTGGGCGGGCGTGCCCGCGCGCGGCACAAGAACACGCCTTTTGAATCGGGTATCGATTCGGTCGGCACCGCTCGTCTGCGCCTCTCTGCCAAGTTTTATCTGGTCGCCATGTTCTTCGTCATCTTCGACGTCGAAGCGCTTTACCTGTTTGCATGGTCAACCTCCATTCGTGAAAGCGGCTGGGTTGGCTTTGTTGAGGCTGCAATTTTTATTTTAGTGCTGCTGGCTGGTCTGGTTTATCTGGTGCGTATTGGCGCGCTGGACTGGACGCCCGCGCGTTCACGCCGCGAGCGCTTCAACCCTGAGTCAGGCAATATCACTAACCGTCAACGCTAACAGCGAGGCAATAAGATGGATTACACGCTCACCCGCATCGATCCCAACGGTGAGAACGACCGTTACCCCCTGCAAAAACAGGAGATCGTAACCGACCCCCTCGAGCAAGAAGTCAACCGCAGCGTGTTCATGGGCAAGCTCGAAGACGTCATGCACGGCATGGTTAACTGGGGCCGTAAAAACTCTATTTGGCCGTACAACTTTGGCCTCTCCTGCTGCTACGTTGAGATGGTGACCTCCTTTACGGCGGTGCACGACGTGGCACGCTTTGGCGCTGAAGTACTGCGCGCTTCGCCACGCCAGGCCGACCTGATGGTGATCGCCGGTACGCCGTTCACCAAAATGGCCCCGGTTATTCAGCGCCTGTACGATCAGATGCTGGAGCCAAAGTGGGTTATCTCCATGGGTGCCTGCGCCAACTCCGGCGGCATGTACGACATCTATTCCGTGGTGCAGGGCGTTGATAAATTCCTCCCGGTTGATGTGTATATCCCGGGCTGTCCGCCGCGTCCAGAAGCCTACATGCAGGCGCTGATGCTGCTGCAGGAATCAATTGGCAAAGAGCGTCGTCCGCTCTCATGGGTAGTGGGCGACCAGGGCGTCTATCGCGCCAACATGCAGTCAGAGCGCGAGCGCAAACGCGGCGAACGCATTGCTGTTACCAACCTGCGTACGCCGGACGAGATTTAATTTGCGCCTGCTGGCCGTGAAAAACGCCTTCGCATAATAAACTTATAGCGCGAAGCCACGCCCGGCAGTCACCACGGACCCTTTGCAATGGTGAACATTATGACCGACTTAACCGCGCAAGACGCGTTCTGGCAAACCCGGGATCACCTGGATGACCCAGTTATTGGCGAACTGCGCAACCGTTTTGGGCCGGATGCCTTTACCGTTCAGGCGACCCGCACCGGCGTCCCTGTTGTTTGGGTAAAGCGTGAACAGTTACTGGAAGTGGGCGATTTCTTAAAGAAACTGCCGAAGCCTTACGTCATGCTGTACGATCTGCACGGCATGGACGAACGTCTACGCACGCACCGCGACGGTCTGCCCGCCGCGGATTTTTCCGTTTTCTACCACCTGCTCTCCATTGAGCGTAACCGCGATATCATGCTCAAGGTCGCGCTGTCAGAAAACGATCTCAACGTGCCGACCTTCACCAAACTCTTCCCCAACGCCAACTGGTACGAGCGTGAAACCTGGGAGATGTTTGGCATCAATATCGAAGGCCACCCGCACCTGACGCGCATCATGATGCCGCAGACCTGGACCGGCCACCCGTTGCGTAAAGACTACCCGGCGCGCGCCACCGAGTTCGATCCGTTTGAGCTGACCAAAGCCAAGCAGGATCTGGAGATGGAGGCGCTGACCTTCAAGCCGGAAGAGTGGGGCATGCAGCGCGGTACCGCCAACGAGGACTTTATGTTCCTCAACCTTGGCCCGAACCACCCGTCGGCGCACGGTGCGTTCCGTATTATCCTGCAGCTTGATGGCGAAGAGATTGTCGATTGCGTACCGGATATCGGCTACCACCACCGTGGCGCAGAGAAGATGGGCGAGCGGCAGTCCTGGCACAGCTACATTCCGTACACCGATCGTATCGAATACCTTGGCGGCTGCGTCAACGAGATGCCGTACGTGCTGGCCGTTGAGAAGCTGGCAGGTATCAAGGTACCTGAGCGCGTTGACGTTATCCGCGTCATGCTCTCCGAGCTGTTCCGTATCAACAGCCACCTGCTCTATATTTCGACCTTTATCCAGGACGTCGGGGCGATGACGCCGGTCTTCTTTGCCTTCACCGATCGGCAGAAAATCTACGATCTGGTTGAGGCGATCACCGGCTTCCGTATGCACCCGGCCTGGTTCCGCATCGGCGGCGTGGCGCACGATCTGCCACGCGGCTGGGACCGCCTGCTGCGTGAGTTCCTCGAGTGGATGCCGAAGCGTCTGGACTCCTATGAGAAAGCCGCGCTGCGCAACACCATTCTGATTGGCCGTTCGAAGGGCGTAGCCGCCTACGGCGCGAAAGAGGCACTGGAGTGGGGCACCACCGGGGCTGGCCTGCGCGCCACCGGTATCGACTTCGACGTGCGTAAGGCGCGTCCTTACTCTGGCTATGAAAACTTCGACTTTGAGATCCCGGTCGGCGGCGGCATCAGCGATGCCTACACCCGCGTGATGCTGAAAGTGGAAGAGCTGCGCCAGAGCCTGCGTATTCTTGAGCAGTGCCTCAACAACATGCCGGAAGGCCCGTTCAAGGCGGATCACCCGCTGACGACGCCGCCGCCGAAAGAGCGCACGCTTCAGCATATCGAAACCCTGATTACCCACTTCCTGCAGGTTTCCTGGGGTCCGGTGATGCCGGCCAACGAATCCTTCCAGATGATTGAGGCAACCAAGGGTATTAACAGCTACTACCTGACCAGCGATGGCAGCACCATGAGCTACCGCACCCGCGTGCGTACGCCGAGCTTCCCGCACCTGCAGCAGATCCCTGCGGCGATCCGTGGCAGCCTGGTCTCTGACCTGATTGTCTATCTGGGTAGTATCGATTTTGTTATGTCAGACGTGGACCGCTAATTATGCACGAGAATCAACAACCACAGACCGAGGCTTTTGAGCTGAGTGCGGCAGAGCGTGATGCTATTGAGCACGAGAAGCACCACTACGAAGACCCGCGTGCGGCGTCCATCGAAGCGCTGAAAATCGTTCAGAAGCAGCGTGGCTGGGTGCCGGACGGGGCGATCTACGCCATCGCCGAGGTGCTGGATATTCCGGCCAGCGACGTAGAGGGTGTCGCTACCTTCTATAGCCAGATCTTCCGCCAGCCGGTGGGCCGTCACGTTATTCGCTACTGCGACAGCGTAGTGTGCCATATCACCGGCTACCAGGGCATCCAGGCCGCGATCGAGAAAAAACTCGATATCAAGCCGGGACAGACCACCTTTGATGGCCGTTTCACCCTGCTGCCGACCTGCTGCCTGGGGAACTGCGACAAGGGTCCAACGATGATGATCGACGACGATACGCACAGCTATCTGACGCCGGAAGCCATCCCCGATCTGCTGGAGCAGTATAAATAATGAAAAACATTATCCTGACTCCTGAAACCCATCCGCTAACCTGGCGTCTGCGTGCAGATAAGCAGCCGGTGTGGCTGGATGAGTACCAGAGCAAAAACGGCTATGCCGGGGCGCGTAAGGCGCTCACCGGCATGGCGCCTGATGAGATCGTGAACGCGGTTAAAGATTCGGGTCTGAAAGGGCGCGGCGGCGCAGGCTTCTCTACCGGTTTGAAGTGGAGCCTGATGCCGAAAGACGAATCCATGAACATCCGTTACCTGCTGTGTAACGCCGATGAGATGGAGCCGGGCACCTATAAAGACCGCCTGCTGATGGAGCAGCTGCCGCACCTGCTGGTAGAGGGGATGCTGATCTCCGCCTTCGCGCTGAAAGCGTACCGGGGCTACATCTTCCTGCGCGGCGAGTACATTGAGGCTGCCGAGCGCCTGCGCCGCGCCATTGCCGAAGCGACCGAAGCGGGACTGCTGGGTAAAAACATCCTTGGCACCGGCTTCGACTTCGAGCTGTTTGTCCACACCGGGGCAGGGCGCTACATCTGCGGTGAAGAGACGGCGCTGATCAACTCCCTGGAAGGGCGCCGCGCTAACCCGCGCTCTAAGCCGCCGTTCCCGGCAAGCTCCGGGGTATGGGGCAAGCCGACCTGCGTGAACAACGTGGAAACCCTGTGCAACGTCCCGGCGATCCTCGCCAACGGCGTCGAGTGGTATCAGGGGATCTCAAAAAGCGAAGACAATGGCACCAAGCTGATGGGCTTCTCTGGCCGCGTGAAAAATCCCGGCGTCTGGGAGCTGCCGTTTGGCACCACCGCGCGTGAAATTCTTGAAGACTACGCGGGCGGCATGCGTGATGGCCTGAAGTTCAAAGCCTGGCAGCCGGGCGGCGCGGGAACCGACTTCCTCACCGACGCGCATCTTGACCTGCCGATGGAGTTTGCCAGCATTGGCAAAGCCGGCAGCCGTCTGGGTACTGCGCTGGCGATGGCGGTGGACCACGAGATCAACATGGTATCGCTGGTGCGTAACCTGGAAGAGTTTTTTGCCCGCGAATCCTGCGGCTGGTGTACGCCGTGTCGCGACGGCCTGCCGTGGAGCGTGAAGATCCTGCGCGCCCTTGAGCGCGGCGAAGGTCAGCCTGGTGATATCGAGACGCTTGAGCAGCTCTGTCGATTCCTCGGCCCAGGTAAAACCTTCTGTGCCCATGCGCCAGGCGCGGTAGAGCCTCTGCAGAGTGCAATAAAATATTTCCGCGAAGAATTCGAAGCAGGCATCAAGCAGCAGTTTAGCAATACCCACCTGATTAACGGTATTCAGCCAAACCTGCTCAAGACGCGCTGGTGAGTTTACGATTTTCTAATTTGGAAGCATGCTAATGGCTACGATTCATGTAGACGGCAAAGATTACGAGGTCAACGGGGCGGACAACCTGCTACAGGCATGTCTCTCGTTAGGTCTTGATATTCCGTATTTTTGCTGGCATCCGGCGCTGGGCAGCGTCGGCGCTTGCCGCCAGTGTGCGGTGAAGCAGTACCAGAACGCGGAAGATACGCGCGGTCGGCTGGTGATGTCCTGTATGACACCGGCGACGGACAACACCTTTATCTCTATCGATGACGAAGAGGCAAAGCAGTTCCGTGAGAGCGTTGTAGAGTGGCTGATGACCAACCACCCGCACGACTGTCCGGTCTGTGAAGAGGGGGGCAACTGCCACCTGCAGGATATGACCGTCATGACCGGTCATAGCTTCCGCCGCTATCGCTTTACCAAACGCACCCACCGTAACCAGGACCTGGGGCCATTCATCTCCCACGAGATGAACCGCTGCATCGCCTGCTACCGCTGCGTGCGCTACTACAAAGACTACGCCGACGGCACCGACCTCGGCGTCTACGGCGCCCATGACAACGTCTATTTTGGTCGCCCGGAAGACGGTACGCTGGAGAGCGAGTTCTCCGGCAACCTGGTTGAGATCTGCCCGACCGGCGTCTTTACCGACAAAACGCACTCCGAGCGCTACAACCGTAAATGGGACATGCAGTTTGCGCCGAGCATCTGCCAGCAGTGCTCGCTGGGCTGTAACACCAGCCCCGGCGAACGCTACGGCGAACTGCGTCGTATCGAAAACCGCTACAACGGCACCGTTAACCACTACTTCCTCTGCGACCGCGGCCGCTTTGGCTACGGCTACGTGAACCTGAAGGATCGTCCGCGCCAGCCGGTTCAGCGTCGCGGTGACGATCTGATCGCCCTCAACGCCGAGCAGGCGATGCAGGGTGCGGCAGATATTTTGCGCCAGTCGAAGAAAGTGATCGGTATCGGCTCCCCGCGCGCCAGCGTTGAGAGCAACTTTGCCCTGCGTGAGCTGGTGGGTGCAGAGAACTTCTATACCGGCATCGCCAAAGGTGAGCAGGAGCGTCTTGAGCTGGCCCTGAAGGTGCTGCGCGAAGGGGGCATTCATACTCCGGCGCTGCGTGAAATCGAGAGCTACGACGCGGTGCTGATCCTCGGTGAAGACCTCACCCAGACCGGTGCGCGTGCCGCGCTGGCGGTGCGTCAGGCGGTGAAAGGCAAAGCGCGCGAGATGGCTGCGGCCCAGAAAGTGGCCGACTGGCAGATTGCCGCGATCCTTAACATCGGCCAGCGTGCTAAGCATCCGCTGTTCGTGACCAACGTTGACAGCACCCGCCTCGACGATATCGCCGCGTGGACCTACCGCGCACCGGTAGAGGATCAGGCGCGTCTGGGCTTTGCCATCGCCAACGCGCTGGACGGCTCTGCGCCTGCGGTCGAGGGTATCGATCGCGATCTGCAGAACAAAATTGATGTGATTGTCCAGGCGCTGGCCGGGGCGAAAAAACCGCTGATTATCTCCGGCACCAACGCCGGCAGCGCCGAGGTCATCCAGGCGGCAGCGAACGTCGCTAAGGCCCTGAAGGGACGCGGCGCGGACGTGGGCGTCACCATGATTGCCCGGGCGGTGAACAGCGTTGGTCTCGGTCTGATCGGCGGCGGCTCCCTTGATGACGCCCTGAGCGAGCTGGAGAGCGGCGCGGCGGATGCCGTGGTGGTGTTGGAGAACGATCTGCATCGCCACGCCTCTGCGGCACGCGTTGACGCGGCGCTCTCGAAAGCCCCGCTGGTGATGGTTATTGATCATCAGCGCACGGCGATCATGGAGAAAGCGCACCTCGTGCTGTCGGCGGCAAGCTTCGCCGAAAGCGACGGGACAGTGATCAACAACGAAGGTCGCGCCCAGCGCTTCTTCCAGGTTTACGATCCGGCCTACTACGACAGCAGCGCCGTGATGCTGGAGAGCTGGCGCTGGCTGCATTCCCTGCACAGCACCGTGCTGAATCGCGAAGTGGACTGGACCCAGCTCGATCACGTGATCGACGCCGCCATTGCCCAGCTGCCGCAGCTGGCCGGTATCAAAGATGCCGCGCCGGACGCCAGCTTCCGCATTCGCGGCCAGAAACTGGCCCGTGAACCGCACCGCTACAGCGGCCGGACGGCAATGCGCGCCAATATCAACGTGCACGAGCCGCGTCAGCCGCAGGATAAAGACACCATGTTTGCCTTCTCAATGGAAGGGAACAACCAGCCGTCTGCTCCGCGCTCGCAAATTCCGTTTGCCTGGGCACCGGGCTGGAACTCCCCGCAGGCGTGGAACAAATTCCAGGCGGAAGTGGGTGGCAAACTGCGTCATGGCGATCCGGGCGTGCGCCTGATCGAAGCCTCGGCCAACGGGCTGGAGTATTTCGATCGCGTACCGGCGGGCTTCCAGGCAGAAGAGGGGAAATGGCGCGTGGCACCGTACTATCATCTCTTCGGCAGCGACGAGATGTCCCAGCGCTCTCCGGTGTTCCAGAGCCGAATGCCGCAGCCGTACATCAAGCTTAACCCGGCGGATGCCGCGAAGCTTGGCGTCAACGCGGGCGCGCAGGTTGCATTTAGCTATGAGGGCCAGACGGTAACCCTGCCGCTGGTGATCGCAGACGGTTTGACAGCAGGGCAGGTGGGCTTGCCGATGGGCATGCCGGGCATCGCCCCGGTGCTGGCGGGCGCGCGTCTTGAGAACTTGCAGGAGGCACAGCAATGAGTTGGTTAACACCGGAGCTGATTGATATCCTGATCGGCATTCTTAAGGCGTTGGCGATCCTGCTGGTGGTGGTCATCTGCGGCGCGTTTATGAGCTTTGCCGAGCGTCGTCTGCTCGGCCTGTTCCAGAACCGTTACGGGCCGAACCGCGTCGGCTGGGGTGGCTCACTCCAGCTGGTGGCGGACATGATCAAGATGTTCTTTAAAGAGGACTGGATCCCGCGCTTCTCGGATCGCATGATCTATACCCTCGCACCGATGATCGCCTTTACCTCGCTGCTGCTGGCCTTTGCCATTGTGCCGGTCAGCCCGACGTGGGTAGTCGCAGATCTCAACATCGGCATCCTGTTCTTCCTGATGATGGCAGGGCTGACGGTCTACGCCGTGCTGTTTGCCGGCTGGGCGAGTAACAACAAATACTCCCTGCTGGGGGCGATGCGCGCCTCTGCCCAGACGCTGAGCTACGAGGTCTTCCTCGGGCTGTCGCTGATGGGCGTGGTGGCGCAGGCCGGTTCATTCAATATGACCGACATCGTCAATAACCAGACGCACCTGTGGAACATCATTCCCCAGTTCTTTGGTTTCCTCACCTTTGCGATTGCGGGCGTTGCGGTTTGTCACCGTCATCCGTTTGACCAGCCGGAGGCCGAGCAGGAGCTGGCGGACGGTTATCACATTGAATACTCCGGCATGAAGTTCGGCCTGTTCTTTGTGGGCGAGTATGTCGCTATCGTTACCGTGTCCGCGCTGATCGTTACCCTGTTCTTTGGTGGCTGGCACGGTCCGTTCTTACCTCCGTTCGTCTGGTTTGCCCTGAAAACAGCATTCTTCATGATGATGTTCATTTTGATTCGCGCAGCATTACCGCGTCCGCGTTATGACCAGGTGATGTCCTTCGGCTGGAAAGTGTGCCTGCCGCTTACGCTAATCAACCTGCTGGTAACGGCGGCTGTCATTCTGTGGCAGGCGCAATAAGGGATGAAAAGACCATGACCTTAAAAGAGTTAATCGTAGGTTTCGGCACCCAGGTACGCAGTATCTGGATGATCGGCCTGCACGCGTTTGCCAAACGCGAAACCCGTATGTATCCGGAAGAGCCGGTCTATCTGCCGCCGCGTTACCGTGGCCGTATTGTTTTAACCCGCGATCCGGACGGCGCAGAGCGCTGCGTTGCCTGTAACCTGTGTGCGGTAGCCTGCCCGGTAGGCTGTATTTCGCTGCAAAAAGCGGAAACCGTCGATGGCCGCTGGTATCCGGAATTTTTCCGTATCAACTTCTCACGCTGCATCTTCTGCGGCATGTGTGAAGAGGCCTGTCCGACTACCGCCATCCAGCTTACGCCAGACTTCGAGCTGGGCGAGTTCAAGCGTCAGGACCTGGTGTACGAAAAAGAGGATCTGCTGATCTCCGGTCCGGGTAAATATCCGGAATATAACTTCTACCGGATGGCAGGTATGGCAATCGACGGCAAAGATAAGGGCGAGGCGGAGAACGAAGCCAAACCTATCGACGTCAAGGGCCTGTTACCGTAAGGAGAGGGGCAATGGAGTTCGCTTTTTATATCTGTGGCCTTGTTGCCATCGTGACGACGCTACGCGTTATCACGCACACCAATCCGGTGCATGCGCTGCTATACCTGATTGTCTCCCTGCTGGCAATTTCCGGGGTCTTCTTCTCTCTTGGCGCCTACTTCGCCGGGGCACTGGAGATCATCGTCTACGCCGGGGCCATCATGGTGCTGTTCGTATTCGTAGTGATGATGCTTAACCTGGGCGGAGCCGAAATTGAGCAGGAGCGCCAGTGGCTGAAGCCGCAGGTCTGGATCGGCCCGGGGCTGGTCTCTGCCGTGCTGCTGGTGGTGATGGTTTACGCCATTCTCACCGTTAACGATCAGGGCATTGACGGCACCTCGATTAGCGCGAAAGCGGTGGGCATCACCCTGTTTGGGCCATATGTTCTGGCGGTTGAGCTGGCGTCGATGCTGCTGCTGGCCGGTCTGGTGGTGGCCTTCCACGTTGGCCGCGAAGACCGTCCGGGCGAGGTGCTGAGCAACCGTCCGGCGGATGCGAAAAGAAAAACGGAGGAGCACGTATGATCCCCTTACAACACGGACTGATCCTTGCCGCCGTTCTGTTTGTGCTCGGGCTGACGGGACTTATCATCCGCCGCAACCTGCTGTTCATGCTGATTGGCCTGGAAATCATGATTAACGCCGCCGCGCTGGCTTTTGTCGTCGCGGGCAGCTACTGGGGCCAGACTGACGGCCAGGTGATGTATATCCTCGCGATTAGCCTTGCGGCAGCGGAAGCCAGTATTGGCCTGGCGCTGCTGCTCCAGCTGCATCGCCGTCGCCAGAACCTGAATATCGATTCAGTAAGTGAGTTGCGTGGATGAACATGCTTGCCTTAACCATTATTTTGCCATTGATTGGCTTCCTGCTTCTGTCGTTCTCCCGTGGCCGCTGGTCGGAAAACCTCTCCGCTGCGGTAGGGATGGGTTCCGTCGGGCTGGCGGCGCTGGTAACGGTGATTGCTGGCGTTGACTTCTTCAACAACGGACGCGAAGCCTTCAGCCAGCCGCTGTGGACCTGGATGGCGGTGGGCGATTTCAACATCGGCGTCAACCTGGTGCTGGACGGCCTGTCGCTGACCATGCTCTCGGTAGTGACCGGCGTGGGCTTCCTGATCCACATGTTCGCCTCCTGGTACATGCGCGGGGAAGAGGGCTACTCCCGCTTCTTCGCCTACACCAACCTGTTCATCGCGAGCATGGTGGTGCTGGTGCTGGCGGACAACCTGCTGCTGATGTACCTCGGCTGGGAAGGCGTGGGCCTCTGCTCCTATCTGCTGATCGGCTTCTACTACACCGATCCGAAGAATGGCGCCGCGGCAATGAAAGCGTTCGTCGTGACCCGCGTGGGTGACGTCTTCCTCGCTTTCGCACTGTTCATTCTCTACACCGAGCTGGGCACGCTGAACTTCCGCGAGATGGTTGAGCTGGCGCCTGCGCACTTCGAAGCGGGTAACAACATGCTGTGGTGGGCGACGCTGATGCTGCTGGGCGGCGCGGTCGGTAAATCTGCGCAGCTGCCGCTGCAGACCTGGCTGGCGGACGCGATGGCGGGCCCGACGCCGGTTTCGGCGCTGATCCACGCCGCGACGATGGTTACCGCCGGTGTCTACCTGATCGCCCGTACCCACGGCCTGTTCCTGATGACCCCGGAGATCCTGCATCTGGTGGGGATCGTCGGCGCGGTTACTCTGGTGCTGGCTGGTTTTGCGGCGCTGGTACAGACCGACATCAAGCGCGTTCTCGCTTACTCCACCATGAGCCAGATCGGCTACATGTTCCTCGCGCTGGGCGTGCAGGCATGGGATGCGGCGATTTTCCACCTGATGACCCACGCGTTCTTTAAAGCGCTGCT
Organism: Pseudescherichia sp.; assembly: GCA_032055545.1. GTDB lineage: Bacteria > Pseudomonadota > Gammaproteobacteria > Enterobacterales > Enterobacteriaceae > Pseudescherichia. Next base: position 19,407 of record DAMBQR010000038.1, read on the forward strand.
GTTCCTCTCGTCCGGCTCGGTGATCCTTGCCTGCCACCACGAGCAGAACATCTTCAAGATGGGTGGGCTGCGTAAGTCGATCCCGCTGGTCTACGTCTGCTTCCTGGTGGGCGGCGCGGCGCTGGCGGCGCTGCCGCTGATCACCGCCGGCTTCTTCAGTAAGGATGAGATCCTCGCCGGGGCGATGGCCAACGGCCATATCAACCTGATGGTGGCGGGCCTGGTTGGTGCGTTCATGACGTCGCTCTATACCTTCCGGATGATCTTTATCGTCTTCCACGGTAAAGAGCAGATCCATGCCCACGCCGGGAAAGGGATCACCCACCACCTGCCGCTGATTGTGCTGCTGGTGCTCTCGACCTTTGTTGGGGCGATGATTGTCCCGCCGCTGCAGGGCGTGCTGCCGGATACCACCGAGCTTGAACACGGCCGCGTGCTGACCCTGGAAATCACCTCGGGCGTGGTCGCTATCGCCGGGATCCTGATTGCCGCATGGCTGTGGCTGGGCAAGCGTACGCTGGTCACTTCTATTGCCAACAGCGCACCGGGCCGTCTGCTGGGCACCTGGTGGTATAACGCCTGGGGCTTCGACTGGCTGTATGACAAAATCTTCGTGAAACCTTTCCTCGGTATTGCGTGGCTGATTAAGCGCGATCCGCTGAATGCGTTGATGAACACGCCGGCTATTCTCTCCCGCTTTGCCGGGAAAGGCCTGCTGTTCAGCGAAAACGGACAGCTGCGCTGGTATGTGGCATCCATGAGCGTTGGTGCGGTCGTGGTGCTCGCCCTGCTGGTGGTATTGCGTTAATCGGTAAGCCCGGTAAGCGCTGGCGCCACCGGGCCATTTAGACTTTAACAAGGAACAAATATCGCCATGTTATTACCCTGGCTAATACTGATTCCCTTTATTGGCGGCTTCCTCTGCTGGCAAACCGAACGCTTTGGCGTAAAGATGCCGCGCTGGATCGCGCTGATTACGATGGGATTGACGCTCGCGCTTGGCCTGCAACTGTGGTTACAGGGCGGCTACTCTCTTACCCAGGCTGCGGGTCTGCCGCAGTGGCAGTCTGAGTTTGTGCTGCCATGGATCCCACGCTTTGGTATCACCATTCACCTGGCGCTGGACGGTCTGTCGCTGCTGATGGTTGTCCTGACCGGCTTCCTCGGCGTGCTGGCAGTGCTCTGCTCATGGCGTGAGATCGAAAAATACCAGGGCTTCTTCCACCTGAACCTGATGTGGATCCTGGGCGGC
>DAMBQR010000038.1:20668-42674 GCA_032055545.1 Pseudescherichia sp.
GTTCTTCTTCTTCTGGGAGATGATGCTGGTGCCGATGTACTTCCTGATCGCGCTCTGGGGCCACAAGGCCTCCGATGGTAAAACGCGTATCACGGCGGCCACCAAGTTCTTCATCTACACCCAGGCGAGCGGGCTGGTGATGCTGATTGCGATCCTCGGGCTGGTGTTTGTCCACTACAGCGCCACCGGCGTCTGGACCTTCAACTACGAGCAGCTGCTGAACACCCCGATGTCACACGGCGTAGAATACCTGCTGATGCTGGGCTTCTTCATCGCCTTTGCGGTGAAAATGCCGGTGGTACCGCTGCACGGCTGGCTGCCGGATGCCCACTCCCAGGCACCGACCGCCGGCTCCGTTGACCTCGCAGGGATCCTGCTGAAAACCGCGGCCTACGGTCTGCTGCGTTTTGCGCTGCCGCTGTTCCCGAATGCCTCTGCCGAGTTTGCGCCGATTGCCATGTGGCTGGGTGTGATCGGTATCTTCTACGGCGCGTGGATGGCCTTTGCCCAGACCGATATTAAACGCCTGATTGCCTACACCTCCGTCTCCCACATGGGCTTCGTGCTGATCGCCATCTATACCGGTAGCCAGCTCGCCTATCAGGGTGCGGTGATCCAGATGATTGCTCACGGTCTCTCTGCGGCCGGTCTGTTCATCATCTGTGGCCAGCTCTATGAGCGTCTGCACACCCGTGATATGCGCATGATGGGCGGCCTGTGGAGCAAAATTAAGTGGCTGCCAGCGCTGTCGATGTTCTTTGCCGTTGCCACTCTGGGGATGCCGGGTACCGGTAACTTCGTGGGCGAGTTTATGATCCTCTTCGGCAGCTTCGGCGTCGTACCGATCATCACCGTGATCTCGACTTTTGGTCTGGTTTTCGCCTCGGTTTACTCGCTGGCGATGCTGCACCGCGCCTACTTCGGTAAGGCGAAGAGTGAAATTGCTGCTAAAGAACTGCCAGGGATGTCGCTGCGTGAGCTGTTTATCATCCTGCTGCTGGTGGTACTTCTGGTACTGCTTGGCATCTATCCGCAGCCGATTCTGGATACCTCGCACTCCGCGATGAGCAATATCCAGCAGTGGTTTGTTAATTCCGTTACTACTACAAGGCCGTAAAGCGCATATGACACTTACTCCACAACACCTGATCGCGCTGCTACCGCTGCTGATCGTCGGATTGACGGTGGTGGTTGTGATGCTCTCCATTGCGTGGCGACGCAACCACTTCCTGAACGCCACGATTGCCGTTGTCGGCCTGAACGCCGCCCTGGTCTCGCTCTGGCTGGTTGGCCAGGCGGGCGCCATGGACGTGACGCCGCTGATGCGCGTTGACGGCTTCTCCATGCTCTATACCGGGCTGGTACTGCTGGCGAGCCTTGCGACCTGTACCTTTGCCTACCCGTGGCTGGAAGGGTACACAGATAATAAAGAGGAGTTCTACCTGCTGGTGCTGATTGCCGCCCTCGGTGGCATTCTGCTGGCTAACGCTAACCATCTGGCCGCACTGTTCCTCGGCATCGAGCTGATCTCGCTGCCGCTGTTCGGCCTGATTGGCTACGCGTTCCGCCAGAAGCGCTCTCTGGAAGCAAGCATCAAGTACACCATCCTCTCTGCCGCAGCGTCGTCATTCCTGCTGTTTGGTATGGCGCTGGTGTATGCCAACTCCGGCAACCTGTCGTTCCTGGCCATCGGTAAGAGCCTGGGTGACGGCATGCTGCACGAGCCGCTGCTGCTTATCGGTCTCGGTCTGATGATCGTCGGCCTTGGCTTCAAGCTGTCGCTGGTACCGTTCCATCTCTGGACGCCGGACGTCTATCAGGGCGCGCCTGCACCGGTCTCCACCTTCCTGGCAACCGCCAGCAAGATCGCCATCTTTGGCGTGGTGATGCGTCTGTTCCTCTACGCGCCGGTAGGCGAGAGCGAAGCCGTACGCGTGGTGCTGGGCATTATCGCCTTCGCTTCGATCATCTTCGGTAACCTGATGGCGCTAAGCCAGACCAACATCAAGCGTCTGCTCGGCTACTCCTCTATCTCTCACCTCGGCTATCTGCTGGTGGCGCTGATTGCCCTGCAGAGCGGCGAGATGTCGATGGAGACCGTGGGCGTCTACCTGGCAGGGTACCTGTTCAGCAGCCTCGGCGCGTTCGGCGTGGTCAGCCTGATGTCCAGCCCGTACCGTGGCCCGGATGCTGACTCGCTCTACTCCTACCGCGGCCTGTTCTGGCACCGTCCGATCCTCTCTGCGGTGATGACGGTGATGATGCTGTCGCTTGCGGGGATCCCGATGACGCTCGGCTTTATCGGTAAATTCTACGTGCTGGCGGTGGGTGTGAATGCTCACCTGTGGTGGCTGACGGCGGCAGTGGTGATTGGCTCGGCTATCGGCCTCTACTACTACCTGCGCGTAGCGGTAAGCCTCTACCTCAATGCGCCGCAGCAGCTCAACCGCGATGCACCGTCCGACTGGGCCTACAGCGCGGGCGGGATCGTGGTCCTGATCTCTGCGCTGCTGGTGCTGCTGCTGGGTGTCTACCCGCAGCCGCTGATTAGCCTGGTACAGATGGCCCAGCCGCTGATGTAAGGCTTCATAGCAATATAAAAAAACCGCCGAAATTCGGCGGTTTTTTTTGGTCTGAGGTAGGCCTGATAAGCGCAGCGCCATCAGGCGTTAATGTTTTACACCGCCTGCTTGTGGCTAATCAGCGGGCCATTGGCCTTGCTTGCGGCGCGATCCATGACCTCTTTAAGTACCGCCGAAAGCTCGGTAACCTCAAACTTGGCAACGTAGCCGTCGGCCTGCACCTTGCGGACGTGATCTTCGTTGGCGCTGCCGGAGAGCGAGGAGTGGATCACCACCGGAATATGCTTCAGGCGCGGGTCGGTTTTGATTTTGCGCGTCAGGGTAAAGCCATCCATCTCTGGCATCTCGAGGTCGGTCAGTACCATAGCGATCTTATCGCTCACCGGTACGCCTTCCGCTTCCGCCTGCTGGGCCAGCAGCTGGATCTTCTCCCACGCATCTTTGCCGGTCACGTGCATCTGATTCGGGATCTGCATGGTCTCCAGACCCTTCTCCAGCATCGCGCGCGCTACTTTTGAATCCTCGGCAACGATCGCCACCGCGCCTGGCTTGATATTGAATTTCTGCACCGCGGCATTGTTGGCGTGGACATCATGATCGGACGGTACGATGTCATAGAGGATCTGCTCAACGTCCAGCACCAGCGCCAGGTTATTGGTGTCTTTCTCCTCGTCCAGGCAGGCGATGCTGGTGATGTAGCGGCCGTTGATGGCCTTTTCCGCCGTGTGTACCTGCTTCCAGTCCAGACGAGTAATGTTCTCTACCGACTCGACGGCAAAGGCCTGGATACTGCGGGCATACTCGGTAATCAGCAGAATGTTCAGGCCGGTAGTGGGTTTGCAGCCCGCGACGGCAGGGAGGTCGATAACCGGGATCACCTGATCGCGGATATTAACCATTCCCAGCAGGGGCGATTTCATCCCGGCGGGGCGGGTAAACGCAGGCATGGGCACAATTTCACGCAGCTTAAATACGTTGATGCCATAAAGTTCCGATTTCTGTTCATGTTGTGACGTGCCAAGGCGAAACAGTAACAGCTCGAAGCGGTTGGACAGGGTGAGATTAGCCCTGTCGTCAATATCTTTCTGGAAACTATCCATGATGCCCTCAGAGTGAAGTACCTGCGTTTAGACAGTTATCGGCACGCTGAGGAAAAAGTGGAGGTGGGTTTTACATCAAATTTCTACCACTGCAAAATCCTCCGCCAACAGCGTCTCAGGGAAGATGGCCTGGCACTCCGCCAGCAGCCGCTGGCAACCCTCGTTATCGTAACGTGAGCTGATGTGTGTCATTACCAGCCTGCCGACGCCCGCCTCCTGCGCCAGCCGCGCCGCCTGACGCGTTGAGCTGTGACCGCGGCTATTGGCTTTCTCCTCCATCTCCGCCTCCAGCGTGGTTTCGTGTACCATTACGTCCACGCCACGAGCCAGCGTCAGCGCGCCGGGGCAGGGGGCGGTATCGCCAAACATCGCCAGCTTTTTGCCCGGCACGGCGGGGGCAAGAAAATCTTTCCCGTTGATGTGTCGGCCATCCTCCAGCGTGACGCTCTCGCCCGCTTTCAGACGCTGAAACAGCGGGCCAGGCCTGATGCCCTGCGCCATCAGCGCGGCGGCGTCGAGCGCGCCGGGTTTGTCGTGCTCCTCGATGCGATAGCCGTAGCACTCCACCGGGTGGCTAAGAGCTACGGCGGTGACGCGGCGCAGGCCATCATCCACTACCGGGCCTTCTTCAATCTCCACCACCGTCAGCGGGTAGTCGGTCCAGGAGCCGCTCAGGCGCAGCGCCGTGTCGATAAACTCCCGCAGCCCTTTTGGACCATAGATAGTCAGCGGGTGGACGTTTCCCGCCATTGAACGGCTGCAAAGCAGACCCGGCAGGCCGAAGAGATGATCGCCATGGAGATGGGTAATGAATATGCGATCCAGCTTGCCCGGATGCCAGGCGGTACGCTGCATCTGCTGCTGGGTACCCTCGCCGCAGTCAATCAGCCACAGCGCGGGCCGGGTCGGGTGACGGAGATTGAGCAGCGCCGCGCTGACGTTTCGCGAACGCGAAGGGACGCCTGCCGAGGTGCCTAAAAATATCAGTTCCATATGCACTCTGGGTCGGTAAAAGCCTTATTATAGCGAGCAACAAATAAAAAGGAGCGCACCATGATCCGCTGGCAAGACCTGCATCATTCTGAACTAACCGTCCCTGAACTCTACGCCTTGCTGAAGCTGCGCTGTGAAGTTTTCGTCGTTGAGCAGAACTGCGTCTATCTCGACGTGGACGGCGACGATCTGGTTGGCGAAAACCGGCACCTGCTGGGCTGGCGCGATAACCAGCTGGTGGCGTATGCGAGGATTCTGAAAAGCGAGGATGATTTTGCCCCGGTCGTGATTGGCCGCGTCATCGTTAGCGCTGCGGTACGAGGAGAGAAACTGAGTTACCAGCTCATGGAGAGGGCGGTTGCCAGCTGTAGCCAAAACTGGCCGCAAAGCCCGATATATCTGGGCGCACAGGCGCACTTACAGACCTTCTACCGCCACTTTGGCTTTATCCCAGTGACCGATGTCTACGACGAAGACGGCATTCCGCATATTGGTATGGCGCGTGAAATCTCAGGTAAAGTTGACCAGGCGTAACCGCAAGTCATTGTCTATAGTTAGCTGACAGGTGCAAAACATGGAGAAACCTAATGTCTAACCAATTTACGAGTACCCGTATCGATGACGACCTGACCCTGCTAAGCGACACGCTGGAAGAAGTGCTACGCTCCTCCGGCGATCCGGCCGACCAGAAATATGTCGAGCTGAAAGCACGCGCCGAGCAGGCCCTGCACGATGTGAAAACCCGCGTTAGCCAGGCATCTGACACCTATTATGTGCGTGCTAAGCAGGCGGCGTACCGTGCAGATGATTACGTGCATGAAAAACCGTGGCAGGGCGTAGGTATTGGTGCCGCTGCGGGCCTGGTATTAGGTCTGCTGCTGCGTCGCTAATACTGCGTAACGCGCTTCCCGATGCGGGCGCTGTCTTAAGGGCAGCGCCCGCTGTTTTTTATCGCTTCCTCACGCCTTACCGATTTACATCAAAAATCCCACCTCTGCGTTTCCGTATACTGGTCCGTATTCTTGATACCGGACAAACTCATGTCAGCAAGCTCATTCAACCGGCGCTGGGCGGAGGTTATCCTCGAAACGCTGGCGCGGCACGGGGTCAGACACGTCTGCATCGCGCCCGGCTCTCGCTCAACGCCGCTCACCCTGGCGGCCGCGCAGAATAAGGCGTTTATCCACCACACCCATTTTGACGAACGCGGGCTGGGCCATCTGGCGCTCGGGCTGGCAAAGGCCAGCCAGCAGCCGGTGGCGGTGATTGTCACCTCCGGGACGGCAGTGGCGAACCTCTATCCCGCGCTCATTGAAGCCGGACTGACCGGCGAAAAGCTGATCCTGCTGACTGCCGACCGTCCGCCAGAGCTTATCGACTGCGGTGCGAATCAGGCCATCCGTCAGCCGGGGATGTTTGCTTCGCATCCGGCTCAGACAGTCTCGCTGCCGCGCCCGGCTCGGGAGATCCCGGCCCGCTGGCTGGTCTCTACTCTGGATAATGCGCTTGGATCGCTGCACGGCGGCGCGGTGCATATCAACTGTCCCTTTGCGGAGCCGCTCTACGGCGAGCTGGATGATTCCGGTCTTGAGTGGCAGGGCGCGCTGGGCAGCTGGTGGCAGAGCGGCCGTCCCTGGCTGCGGGAGGAGATCCGGCGCGCGAGCGAGAAGCAGCGGGACTGGTTCTTCTGGCGGCAGAAGCGCGGCGTTGTGGTAGCCGGGCGGATGAGCGCCGCCGAAGGCAAGCGGGTGGCGGAGTGGGCGCAAACCCTGGGTTGGCCGCTTATCGGTGACGTGCTCTCCCAGACCGGGCAGCCGCTGCCCTGCGCCGATCTGTGGCTGGGTAACGCCAGCGCGGTAAGCGAGCTGGCCCAGGCGCAGATCGTCATTCAGCTGGGCAGCAGCCTGACGGGGAAACGGCTGCTGCAGTGGCAGGCGACCTGTACGCCGAAAGAGTACTGGCTGGTTGATAACATTCACGGCCGTCTCGATCCGGCGCACCATCACGGACGGCGGCTGCTATCCGGCGTCGGCGAGTGGCTGGCGCTGCATCCGGCCGAAAAGCGTCATCCGTGGTATACGGTCATCCCAACCCTGGCAGAGCGGGCGTGGCAGGCCGTCACTGCCCGGCGTGAAACCCTGGGTGAAGCGTCACTGGCCCATCGTCTGGCAGAGTTTTTACCGCCGCAGGGGCAGCTCTTTTTAGGCAACAGCCTGGTGGTGCGACTGGTTGATGCCCTTGGGCAGCTGCCGGCGGGCTATCCGGTGTACAGCAATCGGGGAGCCAGCGGCATTGACGGTCTGCTCTCCACCGCCGCCGGGGTGCAGCGCGCTACCGCAAGGCCGACGCTGGCGCTGGTAGGCGATCTCTCGGCCCTCTACGATCTCAACGCGCTGGCGCTGCTGCGCCAGGTCTCCGCCCCCTTTGTGCTGATCGTGGTGAACAACAACGGCGGGCAGATCTTCTCCCTGCTGCCGACTCCGCAGGCTGAGCGGGAGCAGTTCTACCTGATGCCGCAGAACGTCCACTTTGATCATGCGGCGGCGATGTTCGGTCTGGCCTACCATCGCCCCGAGAGCTGGACCGAGCTGGAGGCAGCGCTCACAGGAGCCTGGCGTACGCCGCAGGCGACGCTTATTGAGCTGGTGGTCGAACCGCAGGCGGGGGCGCAAACCTTACAGCAGCTTCTCGCTGAGGTGAGCCTGCTATGATCCTGCACGCAGTGGCAAAAGCGGGACAGGCCGATCTGCCCTGGCTGGTGTTCCTGCACGGCTTCTCCGGCGACTGCCGGGAGTGGATGCGGGTAGGGGAGTGTTTCTCCCGCCATCCCCGGCTCTATATCGATCTTCCCGGCCACGGCGGCTCGTCGGCTATCCACGCTCGTGATTTTAACGAGGTGTGCCTACAGCTGCATGCAACCCTATTTAGTTACAACATTCTAAGGCAGTGGCTGGTGGGGTACTCCCTCGGCGGCCGCATCGCCATGTACTACGCTTGCCGGCATCCCGCTGGGTTAGAAGGCGCAATCGTAGAAGGCGGCCATCCAGGGCTAACCCACTCCGCCGCCCGCGAGGCGCGCTGGCTCTCAGATGCCCGGTGGGCGCAGCGCTTTCGCCATGAGCCGCTGGCTAAGGTCTTTACCGACTGGTACCGGCAGCCGGTGTTTGCCGGACTGACTGCGTTACAGCGCCAGGCGCTGGTCACGCTTCGCAGCGAGAACAACGGTGCGGCGCTGGCAGCGATGCTGGAGGCGACCTCGCTGGCGGTGCAGCCCAACCTCCGTCCGGCGCTGCGGCGTTGCCATCTCCCCATTTACTCCCTGTGCGGCGAGCACGACCACAAATTCCGCGCTCTCGGCGCAGAGCTTGCGGCTCCCTGCCAGCTGATTAACCACGCCGGACATAACGCCCACCGGGAGAACCCCGACGGGACGGCAACCTGTATGGCGCGCATTTTGCGCTACTGATTAAGGAACTCTAATGATCTACCCCGATGAATCCATGCTTTACGCGCCAATTGAGTGGCAGGACTGCTCTGAAGGCTACAGCGATATTCGCTACCACAAATCCTCTGACGGCATCGCCAAAATCACCATCAACCGGCCGCAGGTGCGCAACGCGTTTCGCCCTTTAACGGTGAAGGAGATGCTGCAGGCGCTGGCGGACGCCCGCTACGACGATGCGATTGGGGTGATTATCCTCACCGGGGAAGGCGAAAAAGCCTTCTGCGCCGGGGGCGACCAGAAGGTGCGCGGCGACTACGGCGGCTATCAGGATGACTCCGGCGTGCACCACCTCAACGTGCTCGATTTTCAGCGTCAGATCCGCACCTGCCCGAAACCGGTGGTGGCGATGGTGGCAGGCTACTCGATCGGCGGCGGCCACGTGCTGCATATGATGTGCGATCTGACCATTGCGGCAGAGAATGCGGTATTCGGACAGACCGGACCTAAAGTTGGCTCTTTTGACGGCGGCTGGGGCGCCGCCTACATGGCGCGCATCGTTGGGCAGAAAAAGGCGCGTGAAATCTGGTTCCTCTGCCGTCAGTATGACGCGCAGCAGGCGCTCGATATGGGGCTGGTCAATACCGTGGTGCCGGTTGCCGACCTGGAGAGAGAGACCGTGCGCTGGTGTCGCGAGATGCTGCAAAATAGTCCGATGGCGCTGCGCTGTCTGAAGGCGGCGCTCAACGCCGACTGCGATGGCCAGGCGGGCCTCCAGGAGCTGGCGGGCAACGCCACCATGCTCTTCTACATGACCGAAGAGGGGCAGGAGGGGCGTAACGCCTTCAACGAGAAGCGCCAGCCGGATTTCAGCAAATTTAAACGGAATCCGTAATGCGCCGGGCGCAGGTATATCGCTGGCAGATCCCGATGGATGCGGGGGTGGTGCTGCGCGAGCGGCGGCTGAAAACCCGCGACGGTCTCTATCTCTGTCTGGGAGAAGGAAATCATGAAGGGTGGGGCGAGGTTGCCCCGCTGCCGGGTTTCAGCCGTGAAACCCGGGACGACGCGGAGTCGGCGTTGCTGGCCTGGGTTGACAGTTGGCTGGAGGGTAGCGATGCGCTACCGACGATGCCGTCGGTGGCCTTCGGCGTTAGCTGCGCGCAGGCTGAGCTGGCCGAAACCTTACCTGAGGCAGCAGACTACCGTGCAGCACCACTCTGTACCGGCGATCCTGATGAGCTGGTGCTACAGCTTGCTGCCATGCCTGGCGAAAAGGTGGCGAAGGTGAAGGTAGGCCTCTATGAAGCGGTGCGGGACGGCATGGTGGTCAATCTTCTCCTCGAAGCGCTGCCCGATCTCCAGCTGCGGCTGGACGCTAACCGCGCCTGGACCCCGCAAAAGGCGCAGCAGTTTGCAAAATATGTTCACCCGGATCGTCGCGGCCGTATCGCTTTCCTTGAAGAGCCGTGCCGTACCCGCGCTGACTCGTTGGCCTTTGCCCGCGATACCGGGATCGCCATCGCCTGGGATGAGAGCCTCCGTGAGGACGATTTTGCCTTGGTCGCAGAGACGGGAGTTAAGGCGATGGTGATCAAGCCCATGCTCACCGGTGCGCTGGAGAAGGTTCGTCATCAGGTGCAGGCTGCTCATGCGCTGGGCATGACGGCGGTGATCAGCTCATCTATTGAATCCAGCCTCGGCCTGACCCAGCTGGCGCGGATCGCCGCCTGGCTGACGCCGCAGACCCTTCCGGGGCTTGATACCCTGAGCCTGATGCAGCTCCAGCAGGTTCGCCGCTGGCCGGGCAGTACCCTGCCGTGCCTTGATATTGCTGCCCTGGAGCCGCTGCGATGACCTTTACCGACTGGCCCTGGCGTCACTGGCGGGCGAAGCGGGGCAACGAGGCCGCCGTGCGTTTGAACAGCGAAACGCTCAGCTGGCTTGCGCTCTGTTCACGCATCGATGGGCTGGCGGCGGGTTTTGCCCGGCAGAACGTTCGGCCAGGAGAGGGTGTGCTGCTGCGTGCCGGCAATTCTCCGCAGACGCTGCTGGCCTGGCTGGCTCTGCTCCAGTGCGGGGCGCGGGTATTGCATATTAACCCCCAGCTGCCCGATGCGCTGCTGGCAGCGCTGCTGCCGCCACTTTCGTTACAACATACACTGGGTTTTAATGGTGGCTGCCGTGCCAGCGGGCTTCCAGCGCTTGCCATGCGCGAAGCAGAGGGCGGTGGCGACGCCTCGTGGCAGCCGCAGCGTCTGGCCTCGATGACCCTCACCTCCGGCTCTACCGGCCTGCCGAAGGCAGCGGTACATACTGCTGCCGCGCACCTGGCCAGCGCACGCGGCGTGCTCTCTCTGCTGCCCTACGGCCAGAAGGATGACTGGCTGCTCTCCCTGCCGCTGTTTCACGTCTCCGGTCAGGGGATCCTGTGGCGCTGGCTGCTGGCGGGTGGGCGGCTGACGGTGCGTGACAAACAGCCCCTGGCGCAGGCGCTGGAGGGGTGTACCCATGCTTCGCTGGTACCGACCCAGCTCTGGCGACTGCTTAATGAGAACGCCAGCATAAGCCTGAAAGCAGTTTTATTGGGAGGCGCGGCCATTCCGGTTGCGCTGACCACTCAAGCCAGCGCGCGGGGGATCCGCACCTGGTGTGGCTACGGGCTGACAGAGTTTGCCTCCACGGTGTGCGCGAAAGCTGCCGACGGCGAATCGGACGTCGGTGAGCCGCTGCCGGGGCGTGAGGTGCGGATCGTTAATGACGAAGTGTGGCTGCGCGGTGAGAGCATGGCCGCAGGCTACTGGCGTCATGGTGAGCTTACCCCGCTGGTCAACGCTGAGGGCTGGTTTGCCACTCGCGATCGCGGCGTGATGCATAACGGGCGGCTGAGCGTGCTCGGGAGAATGGATAATCTCTTCTTCAGCGGCGGGGAGGGGATCCAGCCTGAGGAGGTGGAGCGGGTGATTGTTGCCCATCCCCACGTGCAGCAGGCCTTTGTGGTGCCGCTGGCGGACCACGAATTTGGTCAGCGTCCGGTCGCCGTGGTGGCGTGCGACAGCGGTTTTGCTATCGACTCACTGGGGGAGTGGGTCAATGGCAGGCTGGCCCGTTTTCAGCAGCCAATACATTGGCTGGCTCTGCCCGAGAGCCTCAATCTGGGCGGAATTAAGATCTCCCGCCGGTCGCTTATTGACTGGGTTCAGCAGACCCTGCGCGGCGGATAGCGCTTCCCCTGCGCCGCTAAACCGTGTAAAACACTTTTCGCCCATCGGCAGGGCGTAAAGGCTTGTACACTGTGCCGGTTTTGGGGCGTATTACATTTTTTGTATGGAAAAGGGCAATGGATAAGAGAATTTTGTGGGGAGTGGCCAGCCTGATGCTGGTATCGGCATCGGCCAGCGCGCTGAGCCTCAGCGGTCAGGCTGGAGAGGATTATACTAACCTGGCGGCCGGGTTTGGGACTGAAACCAGTGGCCTGGCGTTAAGCGGCAACTGGACGCACAGCGACGACGACGGTGATGCTGCGGGCCTGGGCCTGGGTCTTAATATTCCGCTCGGTCCGATGCTGGCGACCGTTGGCGGTAAAGGTATTTATACCAATCCAAACGACGGCGACGAAGGCTATGCCGCAGCGGTGGGCGGCGGCCTGCAGTGGCCGATCGGCGACAGCTTCCGCCTGTTTGGCGAGTACTACTACTCTCCGGATTCGCTCTCCAGCGGTATCGACAGCTATCAGGAAGCGAACGCCGGTGCGCGCTGGACTATCATGCGTCCGCTGAGCATTGAAGCGGGCTATCGTTACCTGAACCTGGCGGGTAAAGACGGTAACCGCGATAACGCGCTTGCTGATGGCCCCTACGTTGGGGTTAACGCCAGCTTCTAATCCCCCGGCGCGGCACTCTGCCGCGCCTTTTCATCTGCTGGATCCTGCCGCTATTTGTTTCCTCATGCGTTATAGTACTCCGACAACAGGTAAGGGAGAGTACGGAGATAACGATGATAAACGTGGAAATGCTGTCTACCGGCGATGAAGTCCTGCACGGCCAGATTGTTGATACTAACGCCGCCTGGCTTGCCGATCTGTTTTTCACCGAAGGGTTGCCGCTGACGCGCCGTAATACCGTGGGCGATAGCCTTAACGATCTGATCGCTATCCTGCGCGAACGCAGCGAACATGCCGATGTGCTCATCGTTAATGGCGGCCTGGGGCCGACCAGCGACGATCTCAGCGCGCTGGCGGCGGCGACCGCAGCGGGCGAAGAGCTGGTGCTGCATAAAGAGTGGCTGAGCCACATGGAGCGCTTCTTTACCGAGCGCGGACGCGTGATGGCGCCCAGCAACCGCAAGCAGGCGGAGATCCCGGCCAGCGCCGAGCTGATCGATAATCCGGTGGGCACCGCCTGCGGATTTGCCGTTAAGCTCAACCGCTGCCTGATGTTCTTTACGCCGGGCGTCCCCTCTGAATTTAAAGTGATGGTGCAGCAGGAGATCCTGCCGCGCCTGCGGGAGCGTTTTAGCCTGCCGCTGCCGCCAGTCTGCCTGCGCCTGACCACCTTTGGCCGCTCCGAGAGCGATCTGGCCCAGAGTCTGGATCGTCTGCAGCTGCCGGAGGGGGTGGTAATGGGCTACCGCTCCTCTATGCCGATCATTGAGCTGAAGCTGACCGGCCCGGCGGAGCAGCGCGAGGCAATGGAAGCAATCTGGCCAGAGGTGCAGCGCGTCGCCGGCGAGAGCCTGATCTTTGAAGGGACCCTGGGGCTACCGGCCCTGCTGGCGGAGAAGATGCGTGAGCAGCAGCTCAGCCTGACCGTCAGCGAGCAGTTTACCAGCGGCCTGCTGGCGCTGCAGCTCTCCCGCGCTTCCGCCCCGCTGTTGGCGAGTGAGGTGCTGCCGTTCCAGGCCGACACGCTGGAGCAGACCGCACGCTGGGCGGCCGAGCTGCGTAGTCGGCATCTGGCCGGGCTGGCGCTGACCGTCGGCGGACTGGACGAGGAGCATATTAACTTTGCCCTTGCCACGCCGCAGGGGACCCACGCTTTGCGGGTTAAGTTCACCACCGGACGCCACGGCGTGGCGGTGCGCCAGGAGGTGTGCGCCATGATGGCCCTGAACATGCTGCGCCGCTGGCTCAGCGGTAAAGAGGTTGCCAGCGATCACGGCTGGGTCAACGTCGTCGATTCACTGTTTGTTGACTAGTGTGGTTTGTTAACTAACCAGGCTTGGTAGCTATCCCGCCAGCGCCTGCGCCAGCAGAGTAATAGGATGTTCACAGCGTTTGCTGGTGGACATCTCAATCTGCCATTTGCAGGTTTCGCAGTCGGTCACCACCATATCTGCGCCGCTCGCCTCAATCTGGCGAAACAGCGGCGCCCCTATTGCCTGCGAGGTGGGGTAGTTCTCCGCTTTGAAGCCGTAGGTCCCGGCAATGCCGCAGCACTGGGAGTCCAGCACAATCACTTTCACCCCCGGAATTTTCCGCAGCAGCTCCAGAGTGTAGAGCGTCCAGCCCATCTTCTCCATATGGCATGGCGTGTGGTAGGCCACCGTCAGCGGTAGCGTGCGCAGCGGCAGGGTACGACCCTCGTCCAGCCTGCGCCACAGCCAGCGCGTCGCGAGGTTGATGTGCGGCCGCAGTGGGGCGTTGGGCAGATCCAGCAGGTGCGGGTACTCATCGCGCAGCGTAAAAGTGCAGGTGGATGAGGTAGCAATCGTCGTCAGCCCGTCACCGATAATCGCCTGCTCCAGAGCACGAAGGTTCACCGTCGCCTGCTTTTTGGCTTTATCGTAGAAGCCGTTTGCCATCAGCGGGACGCCGCAGCATCGCTCCTTAGCCAGCAGCTGCACGCCGATCCCCAGCGCGTTAGCCACCTTTACGACATCTTTCCCTAGCTGGGGCTGGTTGTAATTCACATAGCAGCCGTGGAAAAAGGCCACCTGCTCAGAGTAAGCCGCCTGGCGTTCAACCTGCCGCCGGTACCATTGGCGAAAGGTGCCGCGGGCATATTTTGGCAGCGTCCGGCGGTGATCGATTTTAAGCATCTTGTCCAGCAGCTGGCGCACCGGTTTAAACCCCGTGGTGGCGTTAACCAGCGGCGCGATCGGGGAGGAGAGCGAGCCGAGCAGATCGGTATGGCTGAGCAGGGTATTGCGCAGTACGTTTTTGGGTTGGGCATACTGCGCGCGGGCGCGCTGAATAATATCGCCAATGTTGACCCCGGAGGGGCAGGCGGTTTCACAGCGTTTGCAGTTGGTACAGTAGTTCAGGGCCTCGTCAAACAGGGCCGGATCCTTCAGCCGCAGGCGCTCTCCGTCCGGCCCGGCCTGTTTGGGACCGCTGTAGGCCGGGTTCACCTGGCTTACCGGACAGGCGGTGGTGCAGACGGTGCACTTTATACAGTTCTCAAATTGCGTCATGCTCATTGCAGGCTCTCCCTGGCGCAGATCTGCCGCGCCGCGTGTAAGGCTGTTACGGCGCAGACCCCGCCGCCGCATCCCTGGGCAATGGGATCGAAGCCGCCGAGTACCGAACCGGCTACGTAGAGGTTTTCAAGCCGTTCACCGTGTTGCCAGCCGCGCAGCGTGTCGTCGGTACGTACGCCAGCATGCTGCCACGGCTGGGCAGCAAACAGATCGTCACGACACAAGTCAGCTCTTGCAGGCTGCTGAACCTCTAAACTCAGCACCGCTTCGCGAATGCCCTGGCGTTCGGCAACCAGGCCGTTGCTGAAAAAACTGCCGCTGGCCAGCACCACATGCTGCGGACGCAGGGGAATATCCTCATGCCTGCGCGTCCACAGCGCGCTGACCCGGCCCGTGCTGACGGTGGCGTTCAGCACCTCATCGCCCGGCAGCCAGACGCCACCGTTTTTAATAAACCGCCGCTGGAGCAGGGTTTGCATCCGCATGCCGAACACCGACGGCGGAAGCGTGGGCAGGAGCTGTATCTTACGTTGTAGTGCCTCACCGAGGCGGCTCCAGACGCGGCTATCCGTCAGGCCAAAGCAGGCGGGTAGCCAGAGCACATCATGCTCCTGACTTAAAGGCCGCAACGCGTCGCAGAGCGGGGCGAACTGCGCGTCGTTGTCCAGTACCCGGGCGATAGTGACGGCGCGAAACTCGCTTGGGTTGTCACGCAGAACGTCGAGGGCAGGGAGAGTCGTTTCGTATGCGGTGGCGGTAATGCCCAGCCTGCGCAGCCCGGCAGCGGTAAGCGCGGGCTGAAAGTCAAGGAAGCCTTCAATGCCGACGATGCCGACGTGCATGCCCGGCGCTGGCGAAACCGGTAGCTCCTGCGGGCTAAGCCACGCCTGGCGCAGCCTGCCTAGCGGCGTTACGCGAAAATGGGGCCTCTCTATGCTGCCCTGCATCACCAGGCCACAGTCGTCCAGCAGCTGCTGGGCTTCCCGGGCATACTCGATTACCCGCTCAGGTCCCAGCAGCGCGTAGGGGTGCGCCGGAGCAAGGTCACTCAGCCTCGCCAGCCCGGCGTTAAGATCCGTCACCGCCTCGCCGGTGGGCAGATGGGAGAGCAGATCCAGCGAGCCAGAGGAGAAGCTAAGCGCGCTCTTTCCCCGACTGACGATGGCGACGCGTTGACCGCGACCTGTCAGCGTTATGCCGCACAGCAGGCCTGCCAGTCCGCCGCCGATTATCACCGTATCAAAGTTCATCCGGCTCCTCCTTTTCCAGCCCGCACAGCCCCATGTAGACCCAGCGGGTAAATTCGCTCTCCCGCAGCGCATCGCCCCACGCAACGGGTTGGATCCCTTTCCAGCGCTCGTTGAGAAACTGCGATAGCTGGTTCAGGGTGCGTGCCTCGCTGGTGACATTGAGGCGGTTGAGCAGCCCCGCTGCCCGGCAGGCGCACAGCTCGCCCTGGCAGGTGCCCATGCCGACGCGGGTCCGGCGGCGCAGATCGAGCAGGGAGCGCACGTTAAGATGTTCAACGGCATACTGCACCTCCCCGGCGGTGACGGCCTCGCACTCGCACACCAGGCTACGGCTGTGGCGAGTCTCCTCAGGCCAGGCGGAGACGCGGTCGCCGTGGCGATAGAGGGCCGAGCCGCGCAGCGGAGCGGAGAGTGAGATGGTCTTCCGCGCCGCGTCGATCGGCTCCCGAGAGCCAGGCAGCGGATCGCGGGCGGTGGTGCAGGGGGCGCTATGGTTGAGCTTGCGGCACACGGCGTCGGTAGCCCACTCCGCCATCAGGCGATAGGTCATCAGCTTCCCGCCGGTAATGGTGATAAACCCCTCCATCCCGTCGCGTTGGGCATGATCGAGCAGCACGATGCCGCGGCTGACGCTGCGCCCGGTCGGATCATCATCGCTTGCCACCAGCGGGCGTACTCCAGCATAGGCGCGCAGGATGCGGGTTTGCGCCATCACGGGGGCCAGCTTCTCCCCCTCGCGCAGCAGGATCTCGACCTCTTCAGGCGTGACCCGGTTGGCGTCGATCTCGCTATAGTCAACGCGGGTGGAGGTGGTGCCAATTAAGGAGATGGTATCGCCTGGCACCAGAATGTCGGCATCGGCAGGTTTACGACAGCGGTTGATCACATGGTGATTAATGCGGTGGTCGAGGATCAGCAGCGATCCTTTCGCCGGGAACATACGGATAGCGAGGTCGGCATAGTCGGCAATGCGCTGCCCCCAGATGCCCGCCGCATTTACCACGACGCTGGCGTACAGCTCGCTGCGTTCACGATAGTGCATATTGAAGAGTCGCACCCCGCACACGCGATCTCCCTGACGAATCAGTCCGGTGACTTCATGGCCGGTCAGGATACGCGCCCCATGCTCCCGGGCATCCAGCATATTGGCCGCCGTCAGGCGAAAGGGATCGACGGTGCCATCCGGAACCTTAACCGCGCCAATGAGTGCCGGATTGACGGCAGGCTCCAGCTGACAAGCGAGAAGGGGGTCGATGGCTTCGGCATTAATGCCCGCCGAAGTGCAGGCGGTAATAAAGGTTTGCTGGAACGCGAGATCGTCTTCGGGAAGGGTAATGAACAGCCCGTCGGTGGGTTCAACACAGTGGCGGGCGATGCGCTTGAGGATCTGGTTTTCTGCAATGCACTCCCGGGCGGATTCGTTATCGGTAACCGCATAGCGTGCGCCGCTGTGCAGCAGGCCGTGATTACGCCCGGTAGCGCCGGTAGCGATATCATGGCGCTCGACCAGCACAACGTTTAGCCCGCGCAGGGCGCAGTCGCGCGCTATGCCCGCCCCGGTCGCGCCGCCGCCAATGATAATCACATCGCTATAGTGAGGATCGTGAATGGTCACTCTCTGCCCTCATGTTCGTTTTTTTATCATTTAGCCATGTCAGAGCGGCTTTTTGTTTGATTTCGAACACTACCGAGCGTAATTCGAAAATAAAATTGTGGGTAAATGTGCTTTTTTGCGCATTCTGTCATATTTCTGTAACAATCTGTGCGTGGATTCACAGTAACAACTACCGATATTCCTTAACATCGCCGCCTCGCTGGAGTGGTGAGGCACCAAACCCTATAAATTTAATACTTAGCCTCGGAGGCTACATGCTCAGTATCTTTAAACCAGCGCCACATCAGGCGCGCCTGGGAAAGGCAGAAATCGATCCGCTATACCGTCGTTTGCGCTGGCAAATCTTTATCGGCATCTTCTTTGGTTACGCGGCTTACTACCTGGTACGTAAAAACTTTGCCCTCGCCATGCCGTATCTGGTGGAGCAGGGCTTTTCGCGTGGCGATCTTGGATTCGCGCTGTCGGGTATCTCCATTGCCTACGGTTTCTCCAAGTTCATCATGGGATCGGTATCCGATCGCTCTAACCCGCGGGTTTTCCTCCCTGCCGGTCTGATTCTGGCGGCAGCGGTGATGCTGTTTATGGGCTTCGTGCCCTGGGCGACGTCGAGCATTGCCGTAATGTTCGTGCTGCTCTTCTTATGCGGCTGGTTTCAGGGGATGGGGTGGCCGCCGTGCGGTCGTACCATGGTTCACTGGTGGTCGCAGAAAGAGCGCGGCGGTATTGTCTCGGTCTGGAACTGTGCGCATAACGTCGGCGGCGGCATTCCGCCCCTGCTGTTCCTGCTGGGGATGGCCTGGTTCAACGACTGGAAAGCGGCTCTCTATATGCCGGCGTTTGGTGCAATTGTGGTGGCGATTATTGCCTTTGCGCTAATGCGTGATACGCCGCAGTCCCAGGGGCTGCCGCCTATTGAAGAGTACAAAAATGACTATCCGGATGACTATAGCGAAGAGCATGAAGAGGAGCTGACCGCCAAACAGATCTTCATGAAGTATGTCCTGCCCAACAAGCTGCTGTGGTACATCGCCGTGGCAAACGTGTTTGTCTATCTGCTGCGTTACGGCATCCTCGACTGGTCGCCAACCTACCTGCGCGAAGTGAAGCACTTTGCGCTGGATAAATCCTCATGGGCCTACTTCCTCTATGAATATGCCGGGATCCCGGGCACGCTGCTGTGCGGCTGGATGTCGGATAAGGTATTTAAAGGCAACCGCGGCGCGACGGGCGTCTTCTTTATGACGCTGGTGACCATCGCTACCGTGGTGTACTGGCTCAACCCGGCGGGCAACCCCGGCGTGGACATGGCCTGCATGATTGTTATCGGCTTCCTTATTTATGGTCCGGTGATGCTGATTGGTCTGCATGCGCTGGAGCTGGCACCGAAAAAAGCGGCAGGCACGGCGGCGGGCTTTACCGGCCTGTTTGGTTACCTGGGCGGTTCGGTGGCGGCGAGCGCCATCGTAGGCTATACCGTTGACTTCTTCGGCTGGGACGGCGGCTTTATGGTAATGATCGGCGGCAGCGTGCTGGCGGTACTGCTGCTCACGGTGGTGATGTTTGGTGAAAAACGGCATCATGCGGAGATGCTGGCGCGTCGTTAATAGGTACTAAAATAGAAAAGGGCCGCAAGGCCCTTTTTTTATATCCAGGAAACAGGTAAGGTTGCGGTAGCATTTAGTTCTCATTAATCATGTAAAATCAATATATTGTGTTGATGATCCGCGTAACGATTCTGGATGACCCAGTGCGACTCCCTGTTTACCTTTTTTCACTATTTAACGCTAAATATTGCTGTTAACGTCGAATAATAATTTATTTACAGGCACAGCGGCGTGAAAAAATAAGCGTCGGACTGTATGTTGAAAGTATTCACTATCGCCATATAATCGTTCTTATTATCAGTGCGGCTTATGAAATAAGGATCGAACGGCACTCTACGGACAGTTTTAAAAGATATGAGTAAAGATACGATGGGATATCGGCTATACGGTTACGTAATAGGCAAAGAAATTCACTTCGAAATTGAAAACCGAAGGCTCTATCGCCTGCCGCAGGGACGCGCCGATAAATCGTTTATCTTTGGCTCGGTATTATTTAACCATACGATGCTGCATCTTTTTGTCTATCTCTTACAGCATGGCCGACATACGACGGTGCCGCGCGAAGAGCTGCTGCGCGTGGTGTGGGAAGAGAACGATCTGGTGCCATCGAGCCAGCGCCTGTGGCAGGTATTAAAAAACCTTAATCGACGGCTCAGCCTGCTGGGATTACCGGATGATTTTATCGTCAACGTCAGGGGAAGCGGCTATATCATAAACTACGTTGATATTACGCCAATCTATTACAGGGTCAGTGAACTCCAGCGCTGCCCTGAGAAAATAACGGAGAGTTAGCTATTCCGGCGTGAGTGATGTCAACCCGGAAATTTATCCCTGAACATATCTATGTGCTCAGGGATTTTTTATATTTGCTGCCTGGTGGTCAATTAAAGGTCGAGCTCGATATCGCCCATCGCCCGACAGCAGCAGGGGAGGATCTCCCCTGCCTGAATAAAGGCCAGCGGCTCGGTGAGCCACTCAACCTGGCCGGCAAGCAGGCGGGTGCGGCAGGAGCCGCAGTAGCCCTCCCGGCACTGATACTCGACGTTGACCTTATGGAACTCCAGCGCCGCCAGCAGCGACGGATGTTCATCCTGGCACAGCAGCTGTGCGCCAGTGATGCGCAGCGTCACCGCACCCATCAGAGCTGGAAGTCGCTGAGATCGTCGGTGTTCACTTCCGAATCGATCTGGCCTACCAGATAGGAGCTAACTTCAACTTCCTGCGGTGCGACCTGCACGTTGTCGGAGACCAGCCAGGTGTTGATCCACGGGATCGGGTTCGAACGGGTTTTAAACGGCAGATCCAGACCCACCGCCTGCATGCGGATGTTGGTGATGTACTCTACGTACTGGCAGAGAATATCTTTGTTCAGGCCGATCATCGAGCCGCCCTGGAAGAGATACTCTGCCCACTCTTTCTCCTGCACTGCCGCCTGCACGAAGAGATCGTAAGATTCCTGCTTGCACTCTTCAGCGATCTCCGCCATCTCCGGGTCGTCCACGCCGCTGCGCAGCAGGTTCAGCATATGCTGGGTGCCGGTCAGGTGCAGGGCTTCGTCGCGGGCGATCAGGCGAATGATTTTGGCGTTACCTTCCATCAGCTCGCGCTCGGCGAAGGCAAAGGAGCAGGCGAAGCTGACGTAGAAGCGGATCGCTTCCAGCGCGTTAACGCTCATCAGGCAGAGGTAGAGCTTCTTCTTCAGCTCGCGCAGGTTCACGGTCACGGTCTGGCCGTTGACGGTGTGCGTCCCTTCGCCCAGCAGGTGCCAGTAGCTGGTCAGCTGGATCAGGTCGTCATAGAAGTGGGAGATGCCTTCCGCACGCTTGAGGATCTGCTCGTTGGTGACGATATCATCGAAGACGATTGCCGGATCGTTAACGATATTACGGATGATATGGGTGTAGGAGCGCGAGTGGATGGTCTCGGAAAACGCCCAGGTTTCGACCCAGGTTTCCAGCTCAGGGATAGAGATCAGAGGCAGCAGGGCGACGTTCGGGCTGCGGCCCTGAATGGAGTCCAGCAGCGTCTGATATTTCAGGTTGCTGAGGAAGATATGCTTTTCATGCTCCGGCAGCGCCTGGAAGTCGATGCGGTCGCGCGAGACGTCAACCTCTTCCGGACGCCAGAAGAAAGAGAGCTGTTTCTCAATCAGCTTTTCGAAGATGTCATATTTTTGCTGATCGTAGCGGGCGACGTTGACCGACTGGCCGAAAAACATCGGCTCTTTCAGCTGATCGTTCTTCGTCTGTGAAAAGGTGGTGTATGCCATGCGA
The DNA here is from genome assembly GCA_032055545.1 of Pseudescherichia sp. Classification (GTDB taxonomy): domain Bacteria; phylum Pseudomonadota; class Gammaproteobacteria; order Enterobacterales; family Enterobacteriaceae; genus Pseudescherichia. Next base: position 41,948 of record DAMBQR010000038.1, read on the forward strand.
GTGTTTCCTGTCCTGCCGTTATACGCCGGGTGGCGCTTCGCTGACCCGGCCTACAAAACCTAATCCGTAGGCCCGGCAAGCTTTGCGCCGCCGGGCAATTTATCAAATCTTACATGCGCCGCTTTCGCAGCCGTCGTCCTGAATAGAAGGCACCAGGTCATCCTGCGCATCTTCCGCACCGTCACGGGTGTTCTGATAGTACAGAGTCTTGACGCCAAACTTATAGGCGGTGAGCAGATCCTTCAGCAGCTGCTGCATCGGCACCTTGCCAGACGGGAAGCGGGACGGATCGTAGTTGGTGTTAGCAGAGATCGACTGGTCGATAAACTTCTGCATAATCCCCACCAGCTGCAGGTAACCGTCGTTGTTCGGCATCTCCCACAGCAGCTCATAGTTGTTTTTCAGGTGCTCATAGTCCGGCACCACCTGGCGCAGGATGCCATCTTTCGACGCTTTAATGCTCACGTGGCCGCGCGGCGGCTCAATGCCGTTGGTGGCGTTAGAGATCTGCGAAGAGGTCTCGGACGGCATCAGCGCGGAGAGCGTGGAGTTACGCAGGCCATGGGTCTTGATGGACTCACGCAGCGCTTCCCAGTTGTAGTGCAGCGGCTCGTTGGTAATACCGTCGAGATCCTTTTTATAGGTGTCGGTCGGCAGAATACCCTGTGCATAGGTGGTTTCGTTGAACCACGGGCACGCGCCTTGCTCTTTCGCCAGCTCGTTAGAG
>DAMBQR010000038.1:42971-45475 GCA_032055545.1 Pseudescherichia sp.
CGGGCTGTGGGTGTTGCAGTGGTCAACGTTCTGGATATAGATACGGCCGGTAGAGGCACGCTCCTGCATCATCAGCGAGAACAGCTCAACGGCTTTGACGCGCTGCTTACGGATGCTCTCGTCCTGCTCGTACTGCACGTACAGGCGCTCAAACTCGTCCTGATCGGCAAAGAAGGCGTCGTACAGGCCTGGCACGTCAGACGGGCTGAAGAGGGTGATATCCTGGCCCTTCAGCAGGCGGGTGTACATCAGCTTGTTGATCTGTACGCCGTAGTCCATGTGACGAACGCGGTTGCCTTCGACGCCACGATTGTTTTTCAGCACCAGCAGGCTCTCAACTTCCAGATGCCACATCGGGTAGAAGAGGGTAGCCGCACCGCCACGCACGCCGCCCTGGGAGCAGGACTTCACGGCGGTCTGGAAGTGCTTGTAGAACGGAATACAGCCGGTGTGGAACGCTTCACCGCCGCGGATCGGGCTGCCGAGGGCGCGAATACGGCCCGCGTTGATGCCGATACCGGCGCGCTGGGAGACATATTTCACAATCGCGCTGGAGGTGGCGTTGATGGAGTCCAGGCTATCGCCGCACTCGATCAGCACGCAGGAGCTGAACTGGCGGGTCGGGGTACGCACGCCGGACATGATCGGCGTCGGCAGCGAGATCTTAAAGGTCGAGACTGCGTCATAGAAACGCTTCACGTAGTCTAGACGGGTTTCACGCGGATAGTTAGAGAACAGGCAGGCGGCAACCAGAATGTAGAGGAACTGGGCGCTCTCGTAGATTTCGCCGGTTACGCGGTTCTGAACCAGGTATTTGCCTTCCAGCTGCTTCACTGCCGCATAGGAGAAGGTCAGGTCGCGGTCGTGCTGGATGAAACCATCCATCTGCTGGAACTCTTCTTCCGTGTAGTCTTCCAGCAGATGATTATCGTATTTGCCCAGCGCGATCATCTTGCGCACGTGGTCAATCAGCACCGGCGGCTCAAACTGGCCGTAGGCTTTTTTACGCAGGTGGAAGATCGCCAGGCGGGCGGCCAGATACTGGTAATCCGGCGCATCGCGGGAGATAAGATCCGCCGCGGCTTTGATAATGGTTTCGTGGATGTCGGACGTTTTGATGCCGTCGTAGAACTGAATGTGGGAGCGCAGTTCAACCTGAGAGATCGATACGTTATTCAGCCCTTCTGCCGCCCAATCCAGCACCCGGTGGATTTTATCCAGATTGATGCGTTCAGTACGACCATCACGCTTCGTCACCAGCAGACTCTGATTCATGTATCTGTCCTTAAGAAAAAAGTATCCCCCGCTTATCCACAATTTTGAGCTGTGGTTAAACCTGTGGATAAATACTATATATAGGGGGTGTTAAGTGAAAATGTCACAACATGGTGAGTATTCTAGTCCGGATTCTTTTCAGTACAAGAGTTGATTTTGAGGTTAAATTGCGGTTGCGGAAAGGTAATAATCGCTAAGTCCGCGAACGATAAGGGCTACAGAAAAGTCAACGCGTGAGAAAAAAAATTATGAATGTGAGCGACTGCTGAAATCTTCGTCGCGGAAGTGGCAAAAGCCCATTACGCAGCCTATGACACTGCGTAATGGTCATCACATTTTCAGATAACGTTAGCTGTTTTTTGCCTGAGTATGCAGCATGTAGTTCACGTCAACGCCAGGCGCCAGCTTGAAGCGATCGGTGAGCGGATTGTAGTGCAGGCCGATCATGTGCCGCTCCTGCAGCGGAGTAGGATCGATCCAGCCGATCAGCTCGGCGGGTTTAATAAACTTCTTCACGTCGTGCGTGCCTTTCGGCACCATGCGCAGCACGTACTCCGCGCCGACAATCGCCAGCAGCCAGGCTTTACCGCTGCGGTTAAGCGTCGAGAAGAAGACGTGGCCGCCCGGTTTAACAAGGCGGGCGCAGGCGTGGACCACCGACTGTGGATCGGGCACGTGCTCCAGCATCTCCATGCAGGTTACGACGTCATACTGTCCCGCCTGCTTTGCCGCATGCTCCTCAACGGTCTCCTGAACGTAGTCAACATGAATGCCGGACTCGAGGGCGTGCAGGCGGGCAACCTGCAACGGCTCAAAGCCCATATCCAGGCCGCTGACGTTCGCGCCTTCCCGGGCCATGCTCTCGGCCAGAATCCCGCCGCCGCAGCCGACATCCAGCACTTTTTTGCCGAACAGGCCGCCGACGCGCTCGGCGATATAGCCTAGGCGCAGGGGGTTAATACGGTGCAGCGGCTTAAACTCGCCTTCGGTATCCCACCAGCGTGACGCCACGGCTTCAAATTTGGCGATCTCTTCATAGTCAACGTTTTGAGCCACCGGCGGTTTTTCAGCATTCATGGGCGCTTTTACTCCTTAATCAATCAGTGCATTGAGTATATCAGGAGAGAAGTATCAATAAAGCACCGGAGGGGGTGTTTCCTTTACCGGAATGACGGCGGCTGTGTTATAATTTGCGACCTTTGAATCCGGGATACAGTAGAGGGATAGCG
>DAMBQR010000039.1:0-43741 GCA_032055545.1 Pseudescherichia sp.
AACCCAGGCCTTTGAAAATCGTGTGCTTGAGCGTCTGAATGCTGGCAAAACCGTCCGAAGTTTCCTCATCGCCGCCGTTGAGCTACTTACCGAAGCGGTGAACATTCTGGTACTTCAGGTGTTCCGCAAAGACGACTACGCGGTGAAATATGCCGTCGAGCCGTTGCTGGAGGGCGATGGCCCGCTGGGCGATCTCTCCGTGCGCTTAAAGCTGATCTACGGTCTCGGCGTGATCAGTCGTCATGAGTATGAGGATGCGGAGCTGCTGATGGCCCTGCGTGAAGAGTTAAATCACGACGGCAACGAGTACGGGTTCACCGATGATGAGATCCTCGGTCCCTTTGGCGAGCTGCACTGCGTCTCTGCCCTGCCCCCCGTGCCCCAGTTTGATACCAGCGACGCCGATCTCTATGCGATGCAGAAGCAGCGCTACCAGCAGGTAGTACGCTCTACAATGGTTCTCTCCCTGACCGGGCTGATCTCGCGCATCAGCCTGAAAAAAGCCTTTCAGAAGTAACGTTGCGCACATTAGTGTATCCTTTGCAGTAATTCCCCTGTTTTTAGAGTTATCCGTTATGAAAGAAATCGAAAAGAACGAAATTAAACGCCTGAGCGATCGCCTGGATGCTATCCGCCACCAGCAGGCAGCCCTGTCGCTGGTTGAGTCTGCCGAGAAGTACGCCGAGCTGGAAAAAGAGAAAGAGACGCTGGAAGCGGAGATTACTCGCCTGCGCGAAGTACACGGCCAGAAGCTGAGTAAAGAGGCGCAGAAACTGATGGATCTCCCTTTCCGCCGGGCGATTACCAAAAAAGAGCAGGCCGATATGGGCAAGCTGAAGAAGAGCGTGCGCGGCATCGTAGTGGTTCACCCGATGACCGCCCTGGGCCGTGAGATGGGCCTGAAAGAGATGACCGGCTTCGCGAAGACCGAGTTCTGATTTGTAGCCGGGGGGCGCTGCGCTTGCCCGGCCATCTTCTTCTTGCATTAATTGGCCCTACCAATCCTCGAACCAATCCCCCTGCGCTTCACACTTCCATAATTTCCGCTTACAAACTCATTGCCGAAACATAACATCTAGTTAACCATTTGTTGTCATAAACCCTACACAACCCAATTGGCTGGACCACTTTTACACTGGCTGTGACGCAGAGCTGAGCGCAGACTCACCGCTGATCGGCCAGAAGGGTCCCAGGAGACACGCAATGAGCCTGTGGCAACAAAACTACGATCCGGCTGGTAACATCTGGCTGTCGAGCCTGATCGCCTCCCTGCCGATCCTGTTCTTCTTCTTTGCGCTGATTAAGCTCAAGCTGAAGGGCTACCTTGCTGCAACGTACACCGTCGCTATCGCCCTGCTGGTGGCGCTCTTTTTCTATAAAATGCCGGTCGATCGCGCCATGGCGTCGGTGGTGTACGGCTTCTTCTACGGCCTGTGGCCGATTGCATGGATCATTATTGCCGCGGTGTTTGTCTACAAAATCTCGGTCAAGACCGGGCAGTTCGACATCATCCGCTCGTCTATTCTCTCCATTACCCCGGACCAGCGTCTGCAGATGCTGATCGTCGGCTTCTCCTTTGGCGCGTTTCTTGAAGGGGCGGCAGGCTTTGGCGCGCCGGTAGCGATCACCGCTGCGCTGCTGGTTGGGCTGGGCTTCAATCCACTGTATGCCGCCGGGCTGTGCCTGATCGTCAATACCGCGCCGGTGGCCTTTGGCGCGATGGGGATCCCGATTCTGGTGGCCGGGCAGGTCACGGGACTGGACAGCTTCGAGATCGGCCAGATGGTGGGTCGTCAGCTGCCGTTCTTAACCATTATCGTGCTGTTCTGGATCATGGCGATTATGGACGGCTGGCGCGGCATTAAAGAGACCTGGCCAGCGGTGATGGTGGCGGGCGGCTCGTTCGCCATCGCCCAGTACCTTAGCTCTAACTTTATCGGTCCCGAGCTGCCGGACATCATCTCCTCGCTGGTGTCGCTGGTCTGCCTGACGCTGTTCCTGAAACGCTGGCAGCCGGTGCGCATCTTCCGCTTCGGCGATATGGGTGCCTCTCAGGTCGATGAGACCCTGACGCGCACCCGCTACAGCGCAGGCCAGATTATCAAGGCGTGGTCACCGTTCCTGTTCCTCACCGCTACGGTGACGCTGTGGAGCGTCCCGCCGTTTAAAGCGCTGTTTGCCCCGGGCGGGGCGCTATACGACATGGTGGTCAACATTTCAGTTCCGTACCTGGATAAGCTGGTGGCGCGTATGCCGCCGGTGGTCAGCGCGGCAACGCCCTATGCGGCGGTCTATAAATTTGACTGGTTCTCGGCTACCGGTACGGCGATCCTGTTTGCCGCCCTGCTCTCGATTGTCTGGCTGCGGATGAAGCCCGCCGCGGCGGTGCAGACCTTTGCCAGCACGCTGAAGGAGCTGGCCCTGCCTATCTACTCCATCGGTATGGTGCTGGCATTCGCCTTTATCTCTAACTACTCCGGTCTCTCCTCGACGCTGGCGCTGGCGCTGGCTCACACCGGCAACGCCTTCACCTTCTTTTCGCCGTTCCTCGGCTGGCTGGGGGTATTCCTGACCGGCTCCGATACCTCGTCGAACGCCCTGTTCGCCGCCCTGCAGGCGACGGCTGCGCAGCAGATTGGCGTCTCGGATGTGCTGCTGGTTGCCGCCAACACCACCGGCGGCGTGACGGGCAAGATGATCTCCCCGCAGTCTATCGCCATTGCCTGTGCGGCGGTGGGACTGGTGGGTAAAGAGTCGGATCTGTTCCGCTTCACCGTGAAGCACAGCCTGATTTTTACCTGCATGGTGGGGGTTATTACCACCCTTCAGGCCTATGTCTTAACCTGGATGATCCCGTGATTGTGATGCCTAAACGCCTCTCCGATGAGATCGCCGCTCGCGTGCGGGCGCTGATCAAAGAGCAGCAGCTGGAGGCGGGCATGAAGCTGCCCGCCGAGCGCCAGCTGGCCGCGCAGCTTGGCGTGTCGCGCAACTCTCTGCGGGAGGCGCTGGCTACGCTGGTGAATGAAGGGGTGCTGTTGAGCCGTCGCGGCGGCGGCACCTTTATCCGCTGGCAGCATGACGACTGGTCTGAGCAAAATATCGTCCAGCCGCTGAAAACCCTGCTGGAGCATGACCCCGACTACAGCTTCGATATTCTCGAAGCCCGCCACGCCATTGAGGCCAGCACCGCCTGGCACGCGGCGATGCGCGCCACCGATGCCGATAAAGAGAAGCTCCGTGTTTGCTACGAGGCCACCCAGAGCAAAGATCCGGATATCGCCTCACAGGCGGATGTGCGCTTTCATCTGGCGATCGCCGAAGCGTCACATAACGTGGTGCTGCTGCAGACCATGCGCGGCTTCTTCGATCTCTTGCAGTCGTCGGTTAAGGAGAGCCGCCAGCGCATGTATCAGGTTCCGCCGGTGTTCGCCCGGCTTACCGAACAGCACCAGGCGGTGCTCGACGCTATCCTGGCCGGCGACGCCGAGGCCGCACGCAAAGCGATGATGGCGCATCTGGGTTTCGTCCATACCACCATTAAACAATTCGATGAAGATCAGGCCCGCCGGGCACGCATCACCCGCCTGCCCGGCGATGCCGATCCTACCAGGGAGAACACCGCATGATTATTTCTGCAGCCAGTGATTACCGCGCAGCGGCTCAGCGCATTCTGCCCCCTTTCCTGTTCCACTACATCGACGGTGGCGCGTACGCGGAATATACCTTGCGCCGTAACGTAGAGGATCTCGCCCAGGTTGCCCTGCGCCAGCGCGTGCTGAAGAACATGGCCGATTTGAGTCTGGAAACCACGCTGTTTAATGAGAAACTCTCTATGCCGGTAGCGCTGGCCCCGGTAGGGCTGTGCGGCATGTACGCCCGCCGGGGCGAGGTGCAGGCCGCCGCCGCCGCCGATGCGAAGGGCATTCCGTTTACCCTCTCCACCGTCTCGGTCTGTCCGATCGAGGAGGTGGCCCCCACCCTGAAGCGTCCGATGTGGTTCCAGCTCTATGTGCTGCGCGATCGCGGCTTTATGCGTAACGCTCTGGAGCGGGCGAAAGCGGCGGGCTGCTCGACGCTGGTGTTTACCGTAGATATGCCGACGCCGGGCGCGCGCTACCGGGATGCACACTCCGGCATGAGCGGTGCCAACGCCGCCATGCGCCGCTACTGGCAGTCGGTGACCCATCCCCGCTGGGCCTGGGACGTGGGACTGCATGGTCGTCCGCACGATCTGGGCAACATCTCTACTTATCTCGGCAAGCCGACCGGGCTTGAGGATTACATTGGTTGGCTGGCGAATAACTTCGATCCCTCTATCTCGTGGAAGGACCTGGAGTGGATCCGTGAATTTTGGGATGGCCCGATGGTGATCAAAGGGATCCTGGATGCCGAAGATGCCCGTGACGCGGTGCGCTTTGGCGCGGACGGCATCGTGGTGTCAAACCACGGCGGCCGCCAGCTGGATGGCGTGCTCTCCTCCGCCCGGGCGCTGCCGGCCATTGCCGATGCGGTGAAGGGCGATATTACCATTCTGGCCGACAGCGGGATCCGTAACGGCCTCGACGTGGTGCGGATGATTGCCCTTGGAGCGGACAGCGTGCTGCTGGGTCGGGCTTACCTCTATGCGCTGGCGACCCACGGCCAGGCGGGCGTCGCCAACCTGCTAAACCTGATCGAGAAAGAGATGCGCGTGGCGATGACGCTAACCGGGGCGAAATCCATTAAGGAGATCACCCGCGACCTGCTGGTGCATAACGTCGAGCACGAGTCGGTATTTGAACCGGTGAAGACCGGCGACGCGGCGTAATTCAGGCATAATTCTGCTATGCTGCCCCGCGTTATTGAGGGGGCACCATGCTGAACATCGTCTTATTTGAACCGGAGATCCCGCCGAATACCGGGAATATCATTCGTCTTTGCGCTAATACCGGCTTCCGCCTGCACATTATCGAACCGATGGGCTTTACCTGGGACGATAAGCGCCTGCGCCGGGCGGGGCTGGATTACCATGAGTTCACCGCCGTGCAGCGTCATGCTGACTATGCGGCGTTTCTGGCGGCGGAAAACCCGCAGCGCCTGTTTGCGCTCACCACCAAGGGCACGCCTGCGCACAGCGCAGTGAGCTATCAGGAGGGCGACTATCTGATGTTTGGTCCCGAAACGCGTGGCCTGCCCGCAACGATCCTTGATGCGCTGCCGCCTGAGCAGAAGATCCGTATCCCAATGATGCCGGACAGCCGCAGCATGAACCTGTCGAATGCAGTATCGGTGGTGGTATATGAGGCCTGGCGGCAGCTGGGGTATGCAGGGGCGGTGTTACGTAGTTGAGGTTTCGCCGGGTGGCGCTACGCTTACCCGGCCGACATGATGCGTGCGGATTATATACCGTCGCCGTACTCGAAGCCGTGGTGAGCGGCGAAGTGCTGGTCCATATCCATAGAGGGTTTATCCGTCTCTGGCTTACCAACGATTCGCGCCGGGACGCCTGCGGCGGTGGTATGGGGCGGTACAGGCTGCAACACTACTGAACCTGCGCCAATCTTCGCTCCGCGCCCGACTTCGATATTGCCGAGGATTTTAGCCCCTGCGCCAATCATCACCCCTTCACGAATTTTCGGGTGGCGATCGCCGCTGGTTTTGCCGGTCCCGCCGAGGGTGACGGATTGCAGGATCGAGACGTCGTTTTCAATCACCGCCGTTTCACCGACGACAATGCCGGTGGCATGGTCGAGCATGATGCCGCGACCAATCCGCGCCGCCGGGTGAATATCGACCTGGAACGACACCGAAACCTGGTTTTGCAGGAAGATAGCCAGCGCCCGGCGGCCCTCCGCCCATAGCCAGTGCCCGATGCGGTAGGCCTGTAGCGCATGGAAACCTTTCAGATAGAGCAGCGGTGTGGAGTATTTATCTACTGCCGGGTCACGGGTGCGCACGGCCTGAATATCGCAGGCGGCAGAGGCGATCATCTCCGGATCGGCGGCGTAGGCCTCCTCGACCACTTCGCGAATAGCGATAGCGGGCATGATGGGCGATGCCAGCTTATTCGCCAGCATATAGCTCAGGGCGCTGCCAAGGTTTTCATGCTTGAGTAACGTCGCGTGATAAAAACTGGCCAGCATCGGCTCACAGTCCGCCAGCGCCCGGGCTTCGGCTTTAATATTATTCCAGACCAGATCCAGCTCTTCACACGGCATTGCATACTCCAGACGTAATAAAAGAGACCGGCCAATCTACGTTGGCCGTGTCCATTTAGATGATTTGTAATTACTGACTGCTACGCTCGTCCTTGCGCGTGCGCCCTAACAGGGTCAATGCTGCCTCGCGCGCATTTTTACCGCAATACAATACCTGAAATATCTCCTCGGTAATCGGCATTTCGACACCAAAGCGGTGTGCCAACTCGCGGACCTCTTTCGTATTGCGGTAGCCTTCCACCACCTGGCCGATCTGCGTCTGGGCCTGCTGCACGTCCATACCCTGGCCGAGCATCATGCCGAAGCGGCGGTTGCGGGATTGGTTATCGGTACAGGTCAGCACCAGATCGCCTAACCCTGCCATCCCCATAAAGGTTTCGGGAGAAGCACCCAGCGCAGCGCCGAGACGTGACATCTCTGCCAGCCCACGGGTAATAAGCGCGGTACGGGCGTTGGCACCAAAGCCGATGCCGTCCGACATGCCTGCGCCAATGGCGATAACGTTTTTCACCGCGCCGCCGAGCTGCACGCCGATAAAGTCCGGGTTGCTGTAGACGCGGAAGCTTTTGCCGCAGTGCAGCAGCTGCTGGAGATCGTCAGCAAAAGCGCTGTCCGTCGAGGCCAGCGCGATGGCCGTCGGCAGGCCCGCCGCCAGCTCTTTCGCAAAGGTCGGCCCGGAGATCACCGCCAGCGGAATGGTATCGCCCAGCGCCTCACGCGCCACATCCTGCAACAGGCGTCCGGTCTCAGCTTCCAGCCCTTTGGTCGCCCAGACGATACGTGCATCGTCGCGCATCAGCGGCTTGATCTGACGCAACACGTTGCCAAACACATGGCTTGGTACCACCACCAGAATATTGCGGCTGGCCTGCAACGCGGTCGCTAAGTCGCTCTCAAGATGCAGCGTGTCGGGGAAAGGCACATCGGGAAGGAACGCGGCATTGCAGCGATCGTGCTGCAGAGTCGCGATATGTTTTGGATCGTGCCCCCAGAGAATCACCTGGTGGCCATTTCTTGCCAGGGTAATAGCAAGAGCGGTGCCGTAAGAGCCGGCACCGATCACAGTCATATGAGCATTAGGTGTACTCATCAGGCATCCTGATGTTCTTCAGTACCTTCACCAGCCTGCTGCTGCAAATAGTTCATGAACAGCGCATCAAAGTTGACCGGCGCAAGGTTCAGCTGCGGGAAGGTACCGCGGGAAACCAGGCTAGTGATGCATTCACGGGCGTACGGGAACAGGATGTTCGGGCAGTACGCGCCCAGGCAGTGCGCCATCTGGTTGCCTTCGATACCACCAACGGAGAAGATACCGGCCTGCTGAACTTCACAGAGAAACGCGGTCTCTTCGCCCAGGCTTGCGGTCACGGTCACGCGCAAGACCACTTCGTATACGTCATCGGCCAGCTGGCTGGATGCGGTATCCAGATCCAGTTTTACCTCTGGCTGCCAGTCTTTCTGGAATACATGAGGCGCATTCGGCGCTTCAAAAGAGACATCCTTGGTGTAAATACGCTGGATCTGGAAAGACATTTCGGTGTTATTTTGTTCTGACATGAGAAAAACCCTTAGTAATATACTCAAACGCCTTAGCGCAACAGGGGATCGAGTCCACCACGCGCATCCAGCGCATACAAGTCGTCACAGCCGCCAATGTGCTGTGCATCAATAAAAATCTGCGGCACGGTCGTACGGCCACTACGTTGAATCATCTCTTCACGCTTCACGGCATCGCCGTCAATCGGCAGCTCCGCGTAGGTCACGCCTTTGCTGTCCAGCAACCCCTTTGCACGGTGGCAGAACGGGCAGGTTGCTTTGGTATAGATTTCAATGTTGGCCATAACGCTTCTCCAGATTATTTACCGCGAACCAGCGGTAGGTTTTCGCCGCTCCAGCCTGCCACGCCGTCCTTCAGCACATAAACCTGTGTGAAGCCCGCGTTGACCAGCGCGCTGGCAGGCTCCTGCGCCTGCATGCCAGAACCATCTACAACAATAATGGGTTTGCTTTTGTGTTTATCAAGCTCACCTACATTATTGGCTTTAATTTCGGCTGGCAGCAAATTCACCGCGCCGGCGATATGCCCTTTGCGGAAATCATCACGCTGGCGCAGATCGACAACCACGGCCTCTTCTTTGTTGATCAGACGCGTTGCTTCACCACGGGTGATCACTTTCACTTTCGATGTAAGGCCTTTGAAGGTGGTGAACAGCACCGCCCCCAGTAACACAACCCACGCGATACAGAGGATGGGGTGACGGCTAACAAATTGCATAATTTCTTGCATGGGGGGTAACAGCTCCCGACTCAGTGAATAAAAAAACCAGGAAAGGAGTATACCTGTGCAGTGTGGCAAATACAGCCAGCGAGCAACAAGGAATGCATTTTCTGCGTACCGTCACGGAAAAAAGCACTAAAAGCGGCCTGAATCAGCGCTTTCCCGGCCCTTTTCTTTGATCTTCTGCGGCTATTTAATCGATTCAGTCGTAGTAAAATCAGGCAAATTTTTTGTCTTTCGAGCTTGAGGGTTGTCGCAATGTCGGTTACTAAAAAACCTATGGTACTGGTGATTCTGGATGGCTACGGCTACCGCGAAGATCAGCAGGATAACGCTATTTTTAACGCTAAAACGCCGGTGATGGACGCCCTGTGGGCGAAACGTCCACACACGCTGGTTGACGCATCCGGCCTCGAAGTCGGTCTGCCGGACCGTCAGATGGGTAACTCTGAAGTGGGCCACGTCAACCTGGGTGCAGGCCGCATTGTTTATCAGGATCTCACTCGCCTGGACGTGGAGATTAAAGAGCGCACCTTCTTCAGCAACCCGGCGCTGGCGGGCGCGGTGGATAACGCCGTCGCGCAGAACAAGGCCGTGCACATTATGGGCCTGCTCTCCGCGGGCGGCGTACACAGTCATGAAGACCATATTCTGGCGATGGTAGAGCTGGCTGCGGCACGCGGAGCAGAGAAGATCTACCTGCACGCGTTTCTCGACGGCCGCGATACCCCGCCGCGCAGCGCAGCGTCCTCGCTCAAACGCGTTGAAGAGAAGTTTGCCGAGCTGGGTAAAGGCCGCGTCGCCACGATTATTGGCCGCTACTACGCCATGGACCGCGATAACCGCTGGGATCGCGTTGAGCAAGCCTATGATCTGATGACTCAGGCGCAGGGCGAATACCAGGCTGACACCGCCGTGGCGGGTCTTCAGGCCGCCTACGCGCGCGACGAGAACGACGAGTTCGTGAAGGCAACGGTGATCCGCGCCGCAGGTCAGGACGACTCGGCTATGCAGGATGGCGACGCGCTGATCTTCATGAACTTCCGCGCCGACCGCGCCCGTGAGATCGCTCGCGCCTTCGTCAACGCCGATTTTGACGGCTTTGCGCGTAAAAAAGCAGTCAAGCTGGGGGAGTTTGTGATGCTGACCCAATACGCTGCTGACATCACCGCGTCCTGCGCCTACCCGCCCGCCTCGCTGGCTAACACCTTCGGCGAGTGGATGGCGAAGAATGACAAAACTCAGCTGCGCATCTCTGAAACAGAGAAGTATGCGCACGTCACCTTCTTCTTCAACGGCGGTGTGGAAGAGCCGTTCCACGGCGAAGACCGTATCCTGATCAACTCCCCAAAAGTGGCAACCTACGACCTGCAGCCAGAGATGAGCTCTGCAGAATTAACTGAAAAATTGGTCGCCGCTATCAAGAGCGGCAAGTACGACACCATTATCTGCAACTATCCAAACGGCGATATGGTCGGCCATACCGGCGTGTTTGAGGCTGCCGTTGCCGCCGTCGAAACGCTGGACAACTGCATCGCCGAGGTAGCCGATGCGGTAGAGTCCACAGGCGGCCAGCTGTTGATTACCGCGGATCACGGCAATGCCGAGCAGATGCGCGACCCGGCCACCGGCCAGGCCCATACCGCCCATACCAACCTGCCGGTTCCGCTGATCTACGTGGGTGGTAAATCGGTTAAAGCACTCAGCGGCGGTAAACTTTCGGACATCGCGCCGACCATGCTGAGCCTGATGGGCATGGAAATCCCGCAAGAGATGACTGGCAGGCCGCTGTTTATCGTGGAATAATCGCTCCCCATGAGGGGAAAGGCGATTTTTTCAATTACATGGGCCGGCACTGTCCGGCCATTGTTCTGTGCCAGCGCACTCAGCGCTGGCGTTTTGCTGTGCGCTTTTCCCGCCCACGCGGACGATCGCGACCAGCTAAAATCGATTCAGGCCGATATCGCCAGCAAAGAGCGAGCGGTACGCCAGCAGCAGCAGCAGCGCGCTACGCTTCTGGCCCAGCTGAAAGAGCAGGAGGAGGCGATCTCTGCCGCCGCCCGCAAGCTGCGTGAAACCCAAAGCACCCTCAACGAACTCAACAAACAGATTGACGCCATGAACGCGTCAATTGCCAGGCTAGAGCAGCAGAAAGCCAGCCAGGAGCGTAACCTGGCGGCCCAGCTCGACGCCGCCTTTCGCCAGGGTGAACACTCCGGCGTGCAGTATATTTTTAACAGCGAAGAGACCGCCCGCGGCGAGCGCATGCAGGCCTACTATGGCTACCTGAACCAGGCGCGTCAGGAGACCATCGCCCAGCTAAAGCAGACCCGTGAAGAGGTGGCTGCCCAGCGCGCCGAGCTGGAAGAGAAGCAGAGCCAGCAGCAGACGCTGCTCTATGAACAGCAGGCCCAGCAGGCGAAGCTGGAGCAGGCGCGCAACGAGCGTAAAAAGACCCTCACCAGTCTGGAAAGCTCCATTCAGGCGGGCCAGCAGCAGCTGAGCGAGATGCGTGCCAACGAATCCCGTCTGCGCAACAGTCTTGCCCGGGCGGAAGCCGCGGCGAAAGCGCGGGCAGAGCGCGAGGCCCGCGAGGCCGATGCAGTACGCGATCGCCAGAAGGAGGCCTCCCGTAAAGGCACCACCTATAAGCCTACCGAGAACGAACGCTCGCTGATGTCGCGCACCGGGGGTCTAGGCTCGCCGCGTGGTCAGGCCTACTGGCCGGTTCGCGGCTCGCTGCTGCATCGCTATGGCGAACAGCTGCAGGGTGAGCTACGGTGGAAAGGGATTGTGATTGGCGCGTCCGAAGGTAGCGAAGTGAAAGCTATCGCCGATGGGCGGGTGATCCTCGCCGACTGGCTACAGGGCTACGGCCTGGTGGTGGTGGTTGAGCACGGGAAAGGCGATATGAGCCTTTACGGCTATAATCAGAGCGCACTGGTCAGCGTTGGAACCCAGGTTCGCGCCGGTCAACCCATTGCCCTCGTGGGCAGCAGTGGCGGTCAGGGCCGTCCGTCACTCTACTTTGAAATTCGTCGTCAGGGTCAGGCGGTTAATCCACAACCGTGGTTGGGAAGATAAGTTTTGCTTCAGCTTCGTCGTCTGTTTTTCTCGATTATGACGCTTCTGCCGTTCATTGTTCCGGCGCACGCCGGCAAGCTCTCCATTGTTATTGATGATTTCGGCTATCGCCCGCATACGGAAAACCAGGTGCTGGCGATGCCCGCTGAAGTTTCCGTTGCCGTGCTGCCTAATGCTCCTCACGCCCATGAGATGGCCACCAAAGCCCACAACGGCGGCCATGAGGTGCTGATCCACCTGCCGATGGCCCCCCTGAGCAAGCAGCCGCTGGAAAAAGATACCCTGCGCCCGGAGATGAGCAGCGACGAGATCGAGCGCATCATCCGTGACGCCTATGGCAAAGTCCCCTATGCCGTCGGCCTGAATAACCACATGGGCAGCGCCATGACCTCCAGCCTGTTTGGCATGCAGAAAGTGATGCAGGCTCTGGAGCGCTATAACCTCTACTTCCTCGACAGCATGACCATCGGCAACAGCCAGGCAATGCGCGCCGCCGCCGGGACGGGCGTGAAGGTGATCAAGCGCCGGGTATTTCTCGATGATACGCAGAACGAAGGTGATATTCGCCGCCAGTTTAACCGGGCGGTGGATCTGGCCCGTCGCAACGGCTCGGCGATCGCCATTGGGCACCCTCACCCGACCACCGTGCGCGTGTTGCAGCAGATGATCTACAGCCTGCCGGGGGACATCACCCTGGTGCGTCCGAGCAGCCTGCTTAACGAACCACAGACCGATACCTCAAGACCGAACCTGACGCCGCCTGCCAGCAACGGGCAACAACCTAACGCGCCGCGCAATCCATTCCACGGCGTGAAGCTGTGTAAACCGAAGCAGCCTCTGCAGCCGGTCTACGCCAGCCATTTCTTTACGGTGTTGGGTGACAGCATTAGCCAAAGCTCGGTCACGGCCTGGTTCCAGCAGCAGTGGCAGGGCTGGGGCCAACGCTAACCGAGGTTTAATGCTCTACGGGCCATACGGTGGTGCGACAGCGTTTTGTCGCGCCACTTGTAGAGACGCAGCGACCAGAGCAGCGCCTGCCAGGCCATCTTGACGCTACGCACGTTGGTGAGCATCCGCCGGTACATCCCTGAAGTGAACACCTCGGCAATCATACGCTGCTGGGTCAGAATATCTGGCTCTTTACGCAGGGCATGGAACACGCGCAGCGCCTCGTAGGTAATCTGCTGATGGAACTCCGGATAGATAGGGATACGATCCGCATAGTCGCGGTTCAGCTTCTCCAGCAGGCGCGTAATCTTGATGTAGTGTCGCTGATAGGCGAGGTTCTTCTCTCCCTGCCGTTTCATATGGCTGACGGAATTTTCATGCTGATAGTACTTATACAGCGACTCTTCCGTGTACCTGACGCGCCGGGTATTAAACATAAACTCGGTGCTCCAGATAATGTCCTGATGATGCAGCCCTGGTACAAAGCGGATCCGGTGCTGTTTGATCAGGTCGTGGCGGTAGACCCCCATCCACAGAACATGCGTCCAGCGGCGTGACTTTAGCCCCATTCGTAGCCAGTCCGGTCCGGTGAGTACGCCCGTCGAACGCAGGCGGCTGGTAGGAATGGATTGCCATGTCCTGCCCGTGGCTCGCGAGCTCCAGTCGGCGTTGCACTGGGCGACATCCAGATCGTCCTGCATGGCCATTGCCATCAGCTTTTCATACATCGTGGGATAGACTTCATCATCGGCATCGACAAAGGCAATGTAATCCCCGGTTGCCACGTCCAGCGCGCGGTTGCGGGCGACGGAGACGCCGGCGTTCGCCTGGTGCAGCAGGCGAATATGCGGATACGCTTCGGCGTAAAATTTTGCGATCTCCACGGAGTTATCCGTCGAGCCATCATTAACAATGATGATTTCCAGGTCGGTCCATGTCTGGGCGATCAATGACTCCATGCACGCTTTAAAATCGTTCCCGGCGTTGTACAGCGGGATAATGACGCTCAGCTTTTTTGTAGGGGTTGCCATGGGATAATCATTCCATCTCGTAGAATATCCCTGCCGTTTTACCAGCCGATTATTAAGATAAGGTTAAAAGCTGTGCAAATAAGAAAAGACCAGGCTCTTTAGGCCTGGTCTGAGTTAACGCTGGCGGAAGATTAATTCCAGCTCAGGATCACTTTCCCGGACTGGCCGGAGCGCATGGCGTCAAAGCCCTGCTGGAACTCATCAATGCCGAAACGGTGGGTAATGATCGGCGAGAGGTCCAGCCCGGACTGGATCAGCGCCGCCATTTTGTACCAGGTTTCGAACATCTCACGGCCATAGATACCTTTAATGAACAGGCCTTTGAAGATCACCTTGTTCCAGTCGATAGACATCTCCGACGGCGGAATGCCCAGCAGCGCAATACGGCCGCCGTGGTTCATGGTATCGAGCATGGTACGGAACGCCGGTGGTGCGCCGGACATCTCAAGACCCACGTCAAACCCTTCGGTCATGCCCAGCTCGGCCATCACCTCATCCAGACTTTCAGTGGCGACGTTAACCGCCCGGGTAACGCCCATTTTGCGCGCCAGATCCAGTCGGTATTCGTTGACGTCAGTGATCACCACGTGGCGGGCGCCAACGTGCTTCGCCACCGCCGCCGCCATGATGCCTATAGGACCCGCCCCGGAGACCAGCACGTCTTCCCCTACCAGGTCGAAGGAGAGCGCGGTGTGCACGGCGTTACCAAACGGATCGAAAATGGCCGCCAGCTCGTCAGAGATGTTGTCCGGGATTTTAAAGGCGTTGAAGGCCGGAATAACCAGATACTCGGCAAAAGAGCCAGGGCGGTTCACGCCGACGCCAACGGTGTTACGGCAGAGGTGAGTCCGTCCGCCGCGGCAGTTACGGCAGTGGCCGCAGGTGATGTGGCCTTCACCGGAGACGCGATCGCCGATCTTAAAGCCTTTGACCTCCTGGCCAATGCCCACCACTTCGCCCACGTATTCATGACCGACTACCATCGGCACCGGAATGGTTTTTTGTGACCACTCGTCCCAGTTGTAGATGTGCACGTCCGTGCCGCAGATCGCGCTTTTACGGATCTTGATCAGCAGATCGTTATGCCCCACCTCAGGCTCCGGCACGTCGGTCATCCAGATCCCTTCCTGTGGTTTCAGCTTGGATAACGCTTTCATCTTTGGTCCTCAGGCAATCACGCCAAGTTGTTTACCAATGCGGGTGAAGGCTTCCACCGCACGCTCAATCTGTTCAGGGGAGTGGGCCGCCGACATCTGGGTGCGAATGCGCGCCTGGCCTTTCGGCACCACCGGGAAGAAGAAGCCGGTGACGTAGATCCCCTCTTTCTGCAACTCGCGGGCAAAGTTCTGCGCGATTACCGCATCGCCCAGCATCACCGGAATAATGGCGTGATCGGCCCCGGCCAGGGTAAAGCCCGCCGCGCTCATTTTCTCGCGGAACAGGCTGGCATTTGACCACAGGCGGTCACGCAGCGCAGCGCCGGACTCCACCATCTCCAGGACTTTGATGGAGGCGGCAACAATCGCCGGCGCCAGCGAGTTAGAGAACAGGTACGGACGCGAGCGCTGGCGCAGCCACTCCACGACCTCTTTACGGGCTGCGGTATAGCCGCCGGATGCGCCGCCAAGCGCCTTGCCCAGCGTGCCGGTGATGATGTCCACCCGGCCCATTACGTCACAATATTCGTGTGAACCCCGGCCGTTCGCGCCAACAAACCCCACCGCGTGAGAGTCATCGACCATCACCAGCGCCTCATATTTATCTGCCAGGTCGCAGACGCCCTTCAGGTTGGCGATGACGCCATCCATAGAGAAGACCCCGTCGGTGGCGATCAGCACCTGCCGCGCCCCCGCGTCACGCGCCTCCTGCAGACGCGCCTCCAGCTCCTGCATATCGTTATTGGCGTAGCGATAGCGTTTGGCTTTGCAGAGGCGTACCCCGTCGATGATAGAGGCGTGGTTCAGGGCATCAGAGATAATCGCGTCTTCCGCTCCCAGCAGCGTTTCAAACAGACCGCCGTTGGCGTCGAAGCAGGAGGAGTAGAGAATGGCGTCTTCCATGCCAAGGAAGCCGGCTAGCTTCTGCTCAAGGACTTTATGGCTGTCCTGGGTGCCGCAGATGAAGCGCACGGAGGCCATGCCGAAGCCGTGGCTGTCCATCCCGGCCTTCGCCGCGCTGATGAGATCCGGATGGTTCGCCAGACCGAGGTAGTTGTTGGCGCAGAAGTTGATCACCTGGCTGCCGTCGGCAACGGTGATATCGGCCTGCTGGGCCGAGGTGATAATGCGTTCTTCTTTAAACAACCCTTCCGCCCGGGCGGTTTCAAGGTCGCTGTTCAACCGTTGGTAAAAATCCCCACGCATTGCAATTCTCCAGACTGGGCAAATTTCAGCACATCTTACCGAAAGCATTACGCTGATACGAGATGATGCCGCACCGGTTATCGTTTTTGCAGCACAAATCACGTACGGTCCGCTGGGATCGCGGCGAAGGGCTGAAGGGTCGGCAATGTGATGGTATGATAAAGGTATTCATGCCTGAGATTGTCTCAGTGCATCCACATTTAAAGGTTACAGTTATGATTATCGTTACCGGCGGCGCAGGCTTTATCGGCAGCAACATTGTCAAAGCGCTCAATGACAAAGGTATCACTGACATTCTGGTGGTCGATAACCTGAAAGACGGCACCAAGTTCGTTAACCTGGCCGATCTGAACATCGCCGACTACATGGATAAAGAGGATTTCCTCATCCAGATTATGGCGGGCGAAGAGTTTGGCGATATCGAAGCCATCTTCCACGAAGGCGCATGCTCCTCCACCACCGAGTGGGATGGCAAGTATATGATGGACAACAACTATCAGTACTCCAAAGAGCTGCTGCACTACTGCCTGGAGCGCGATATTCCGTTCCTGTACGCCTCCTCTGCGGCCACCTACGGCGGACGCACCAGCAACTTTATCGAATCCCGCGAGTACGAGCAGCCGCTGAACGTCTATGGCTACTCCAAGTTCCTGTTTGATGAGTACGTGCGCCAGATCCTGCCGGAAGCGAACTCGCCGATCGTTGGCTTCCGCTACTTTAACGTCTACGGTCCGCGTGAAGGCCACAAAGGCAGCATGGCCAGCGTTGCTTTCCACCTCAACACCCAGCTGAACAACGGCGAAACGCCGAAGCTGTTTGAAGGCAGCGACGGCTTTAAGCGTGACTTCGTCTACGTGGGCGACGTGGCGGCGGTGAACCTCTGGTTCTGGGAAAACCGCGTCTCCGGTATCTACAACCTCGGCACCGGCCGCGCAGAGTCCTTCCAGGCCGTGGCGGACGCTGCGCTGGCGTTCCACAAGAAGGGCGAGATCGAATACATCCCGTTCCCGGAGAAGCTGAAAGGCCGCTACCAGGCGTTTACCCAGGCGGACCTGACCAATCTGCGTGCAGCAGGTTATGACAAGCCGTTTAAAACCGTTGCCGAAGGCGTAGCGGAATATATGGCCTGGCTGAACCGCGACGCGTAAGAACCTGCATGAAAATACTGGTGATCGGCCCGTCATGGGTGGGCGACATGATGATGTCGCAAAGTCTCTATCGCACGCTCAAGGCGCGCTATCCCCAGGCGACAATCGACGTGATGGCACCTGCATGGTGTCGTCCGCTGCTGTCGCGGATGCCGGAAGTGAATGAGGCGATCCCTATGCCGCTTGGGCATGGGGCGCTGGAGCTTGGTGCGCGTCGCCGACTTGGCGTGAGCCTCCGCGAGCGCCGCTACGATCGCGCTTACGTGCTGCCTAACTCTTATAAATCTGCCTTAGTGCCTTTCTTTGCCAATATCCCCGTGCGCACCGGCTGGCGCGGCGAGATGCGCTATGGCGTGCTTAACGATGCGCGCGTGCTCGATAAGCAGGCCTGGCCGCTGATGGTCGAACGCTACGTGGCGCTGGCCTACGATAAAGGCGTGATGGATTCGGCCAAAGATCTGCCTCAGCCGCTGCTCTGGCCGCAGCTGCACGTGGAAGAGAGCGAGCAGCGCCGCACCTGTAATACCTTCGGCATCCTGGCCGATCGCCCGATTATCGGCTTCTGCCCCGGCGCGGAGTTTGGCCCGGCGAAACGCTGGCCACACTACCACTACGCTGAGCTGGCAAAACAGCTGATCGACGAAGGCTATCAGGTGGTGCTGTTTGGCTCCGCGAAAGATCACGGTGCGGGTAACGAAATTCTGGCTATGCTCAGCCTTGAGCAGCAGGCGTGGTGCCGCAACCTCGCCGGGGAGACGCAGCTTGAGCAGGCGGTCATTTTACTGGCGGCCTGCCGGGCAGTGGTCACCAACGACTCCGGCCTGATGCACGTTGCCGCCGCGCTCAACCGCCCGCTGGTGGCGCTGTACGGACCCAGCAGCCCGGACTTTACTCCACCGCTGTCGCATAAGGCGCGGGTGATCCGCCTGATCACCGGTTATCACAAAGTGCGTAAAGGCGATGCCGCTGAGGGTTATCACCAGAGCCTGATCGATATTCAGCCCGAGCAGGTGCTGGAGACGCTCAACGGTCTGCTGTTGGACGAAGAAGGCTAACGGATGCGGGTACTGATTGTAAAAACATCGTCAATGGGTGACGTGCTGCATACCCTGCCTGCCGTGACGGATGCCATGCGGGCGATCGCCGGCATCCGCTTTGATTGGGTGGTAGAGGAGGGTTTCGCTCAGATCCCCTCCTGGCATGAGTCGGTAGATCGCGTCATTCCAGTGGCCCTGCGCCGCTGGCGTAAAGCCTGGTTCTCGGCACCGGTAAAAGCCGAACGCCGGGCGTTTCGTGAGAGCCTGCGGGCGGTGCACTATGACGCGGTGATCGACGCCCAGGGGCTGGTGAAAAGCGCGGCGCTGGTTACCCGTCAGGCAGCAGGCCTGAAGCACGGCATGGACTGGCAAACCGCTCGCGAGCCGCTGGCCAGTCTGTTCTATAGCCGTCGTCATCATATTGCAAAGCAGCAGCACGCCGTGGAGCGTACCCGGGAGCTGTTTGCCAAAAGCCTGGGCTACAGCAAGCCGCAGACCCAGGGCGACTACGCCATTGCACAGCACTTTGTTGAAGAGAGCGCTGCGGGGGAGCCTTACGCCGTGTTTCTGCACGCCACCACGCGGGATGACAAGCACTGGCCGGAAGCACGCTGGCGGGATCTGCTGGCGCTGATGGCAACGTCAGGGTTGAGAATTAAGCTCCCCTGGGGCGCACCTCATGAGGAAGCGCGCGCCAGACGGCTGGCAGAGGGGTTTGATTACGTGGAGGTGCTGCCGCGCCTGAGCCTGGAGAAGGTCGCGCGCGAGCTGGCGGGTGCGAAGATGGTGGTGTCGGTGGATACCGGGCTAAGCCATATGGCCGCCGCCCTCGACCGGCCTAACTTTACGCTCTACGGCCCAACCGATCCGGGGCTGATTGGTGGCTACGGTAAGAATCAGCTGGCGGTGCGATCGCCAAATGACGATCTGCAGCAGCTCACGGCAGAGAACGTGTTTGAAACGATAACGCCCTGACAGGGCGTTATTTTTTATGCTTGAGCGCGCGGATTTTCCGCCGCAGGGTCTCTTTAGCGCGGATGATTTTATACACCCGGCTGTTGCTTCGAATCTCCACGCCGAATTTCCTGCGCAGCGCCAGCAGATCGTTTGCCTGGCACACCTTCACGCTTGCCTTGCAGGAGATATCGATAATACGGAGCGTGCCGTCAGGCGTCAGGATAAAGTTGCCGAAGTGAATGTCGTTTGAGGCCAGCCCGTGACGGTGCAGCTCGAGAATGCACTCGATGATTTGCGGAATGAACTGCTCGGGGTTATCTACCTCGGTGAGGGGCGTTCCTTCAATGTACTCATAGAAGGCGTAGACATCCTGCGTGGTGCGAAAACGGTTCTTTTCGGCAACGAAGTACAGCTCCTGAAAAACGTGGCAGCCCTCGTTTACGGCGCGATCCATCAGCCTGATTAGGCGCGACTGGAAAGGGCCAAATATAAAGTTGGCAATCTTCTTCTCCAGCCGCTTATCCCGCTCGCGATCCTCTTTCAGAATGTATTTACGCTTTTCAGAGGCGATGATCGCCACCGACCTGGCGGCACTGCCGCTGACTAGTTTGCGTACCGGGATTTGATTATTTTTATACTGCATAAGCAGGGCGGTGAAATCATCATCGTTGATACGCTGATAGATCTCAAAACCCTGCTTACGGCTAAACGCCACGCTCATTATTGTTTTCCTTATACCGGCGGGCAAAAGCTAGAGAAAGGTTTTTACCCGCGTATACACTTCGCTAAGGCTGATTTTATCCAATGCGGAGGCGTAGTGTTGTTCATCCAGTGTGGTAAAGGCTTTATAGATAACCGAGTGTAGCTCTGGATCCTGGTAGGGACCATAGAGCATAGGCGAAGTCACTACGAACATGCTGACGGTTGGGATCTGCATGGCGACAGCAAGGTGCAGGGGGCCAGTATCCGACGTCACCAGCAGAGACATCTTCTTGATCTCCTGCAGCAGGCCGGGGATCGTGGTTTTGCCAATCAGCGGCAGAACGCGATCGTGATAGCGGGCATCAAGCTGCTGCAAAAACGTATTTTGCAATCCGACTTCGTTCGGCGCGCCAATCAGCACGATCTTTACCGCATCGTAGTCGTTAATCAGCTGGGTCGCGAGCCGGGCAAAATTCTCCGTTGACCAGCACTTGCGCAGGCTTGAAGCACCCATCTGGAAGCCAACATATTTCACCGCCGGATCGCGGGTCGCTTCATCTACCACCACTTCTGCGGGCAGGCGCATAGCCCGGGAAGGCTCGCTGCTAAGAAAAGGCGCGATCAGCTCCAGCTTGCGCTGAATGGTGTGACCCACAAAGTTTTTCAGGCGGCTGGTCGCCCACTTGCTGACCAAAGCAATATTCTGCTTATCATTATCGATAAAGACATATTTTGCCCCGGCGCGGATAGCGCTGAGAAAGTCATAGGGCGTGTGGGAGTGCAGAATAATTGCCGCGTCCGGGCGGCCCTGCTGCTTGATATTTTCGACCAGCGCTGAGACCGTAGTCAGCTTGTTATCCCAGGCGATCAGGCTATCCCAGTCTTTACCTGCCGAAAGAAACTGCACCATTTTTTTATGGCAGATAAGGGTAATATGCGCCTCTGGGTACTCCTGGCGAATAGCGTGGATCGCCGGGGAGTTCATCATGAAATCACCCAGCGCCGTCGAGGAGTAGATAACAATATTTTTAATATTGCGCTTATCCTCGCGGGCAAACTCCGCCTGGGTAGAGGCCAGGCCGTTCTTACCCGTATACAGCCGCAAAAACAGGTTAACCACAACCAGCTG
This sequence comes from Pseudescherichia sp., assembly GCA_032055545.1. GTDB lineage: Bacteria > Pseudomonadota > Gammaproteobacteria > Enterobacterales > Enterobacteriaceae > Pseudescherichia. The sequence goes on from DAMBQR010000039.1 coordinate 20,878, forward strand.
TATCTTCTTTCTCAGTGCTCGAATCATTCAATGAAACCTGTCTTATTAACGCTGTTCCTGCAGACGAATGAAGGCATTATACACCTCATCGACCGGGATGTTGCGGACATCATAGTCCTCACCCTGTAGCAGTTCATGCGGTACGGCCCACGGCGTCCAGAGCCAGGCCGCTTTGTTGCCAAACAGGGCAACGATGGGCTTATGCACCCCGGCGGCAATATGCAGCGCGCCGCCGTCGCTGGTAACAATCCGATCGCACAGCGACATGCCCGCCATCAGCTCGCGGATGTTTTGCGTGACTACCGGCAGCAGCGATACGCCCTGGCAGTTATCAATGATGTAGCGCGCCTTCTCATCATCGCCCGGATGCAGTTTGTTATCTGCGCTGCCCGGAGACCAGAAGAGCAGGATATGGCACGGCTGCTGAGCGGCAAGCCGCTGCGCCAGGGCGACAAAGTTCTCTACCGGCCAGCGCTGCTCGGGGCGACGGGAGCTGATCTGTAAGCCGTAAACCGGCAGGCCGTCATCAGGGAGATTAATCTTCTGCTTAATGGCCGCCTTCTCTTCAGGCCGCACGTACAACTCCAGCGGGCCAGGCTCGGCGGTGATGCCCAGCGGCTCGGCTAAGCGCGCCAGCAGCTTCACCAGGTGCTCTTTCTGCGTTGACTCCGGCAGCGCATCGGTCACCTCAGAGGGGCAGTCGTTACCGATAGCGATAATTTTTTTCGCCCCCGCCAGCTTTGCCCACTGCAATGGACGCTTATCCCAGCGCTCTTTGGCCACAATTGCCACGTCATAGCGTGCGCGGCGCAGATCGATAATCGTTTTTAACCGCTGCCACAGAACGCTTAACGCTGACGTTCCTTTGCTGCGGTGGTGCAGCTTGCTGTAGAGAAACACGTTACCAACGTGCGGGTTATTATCCAGCACCGGCTTGTTGTAGGTATTGACCAGCAGATCGACCTTGCTCCCCGTCTCACGGGCAATAGTCGCGATCAGCGGCGTAGTCAGAATCAGGTCGCCGATATTATCGCGACGAATAATCAATACCTTCATGACGCACTCCCCGGCACGCTGTTTTTATCTTTGGTTACGATCAGGCCAATCATCAGGCCGGTAAAGGCCATGAACTGCTCTAAAAAGTGATCTCGCAGCATATTATCGACGCTGGAGCGGAAGAGGAAACTCACCGCCATCAACGATAAAAAGAGACCCGGCATGACCAGCTTTTTCGAGAAGGCGTCCCAGCCTACTACAATCAGAGAGATAACGAAGCATAACCAGCCCGCGAGGCCAATGAAGCCGTTTTGCAGCGCAAAATCAATCACGCCGTAGTGGCTATTGTCCTGCTTAATGATGGGATCGTGATAAGTCTTTTGTAACAGCACCAGGAAAGCATCTTTACGGGGGCCAGTGCCAAAGGGATTTTCAAACACCAGCTTCCAGCCCTGGTGGAAAAAGGTCGAGCGGCAGGCGTTAGACTCATCCAGCACCCGGCCAGTGCTGTCCTGCAGCGTTGGCCCCTTGAAGCCATCGTAGCAGCGGTTATCTACCGAGAGGTTCCATCCGGCGACGGCATCATGATTCAAGCTTTCCCAGCGCGGATCCTTAGTCCAGGAGGCATAACCTACGGCAGCAACCATCACCGCTACCGCTGCGCCGGTCAGCAGCATCTTCCTGCGGTTACCTCGGTTAAGCATTTTGGCAGCGATAAAAATGCAGATAGAGATTGTGCTGCCAATTAAACCGATTGTACCCCAGCGAGTATTGACTAACGCGGTGGCGACAAAGCAGACCGCAATGAAAAAGAGCAGCAGGCTGGTTTTAAAGATGAGAAACTTGCGGTGCAGGAACAGGCGGGAAAGGAGTTCGGCGAAGAGAATGCCGCAGATGAAGTTAATCTGAAAGCTCATCTCGGTGCGCGTGCGCACAATCCAGGTAACGCCCCAGTCAATATATCCATAACGTAGATACATTATTGCAGTCTGGATAACATGTATAAATATCACGCCCAGCGAGCAGAGCACCACCAGCGAGAGAAAGCGGGTTTTACTTAAGCCACGAAAGCAGCTGGCGCTAAAAGAGTAGATGAGCAGACCGATGAAAAAAAGCAGGCCAGCACGCAGGTATTGCCCCTGCCAGCTGCGGAACATCTGCTTGAGATCCGGGGCAACCAGCAGACCGTTCAGTAACGTAAATGCCAGCAGGCCAGCAAGAAGATAGAGTGGAATACGTGATTTAAGATTATGCTCCAGCGGCATACCCTGCTTTTTAACATAGAGAAACAGGGTCATTGCCAGACCAACATAGATAAACAGGTTACGGTTGGCAGGCAAGTTTGAGTTTTCAATCGGCCAGACAAAGCACAGAATGCAGAAACAGAGAAGCAGAAGCGAAGTGGTCACTTTTTTAGCGGAAAGATTCGCTAAAGACTGAACGGCTATCATATTAAAACCTATCATAAAACTGACTATCAGCTGTAAAAAAGCGCTACAGGTTATTGCGCTGCGAATGCGTTACGATCCTATGAGTCTTGCGCTCATATGACGACAGTAACTGCCCTTCATTCTTAAATATCGCCTTCAGATCCGTGGCGAAATAGATCTTCATAAAACGTAAAATGTCCCGCTGCGTCAGACCAATATTGATCGAGGAGAAGTAGAGACCAATAAGGTCCTTATCACGCCAGCGCTGTGGCACACGATGGCGGATCTGCGCCCGGTGCAGATCGATTATCGACAGCTTTAAATCACGCTCCTGCCCGGAAAAGGGCAGATGCAGCAGGAAGTGGCACAGGTAGCAATCGCGGTGGTTAACACCAGCCTCATGCATCTTGCGCACCATCGTGGCCACGCGGCGAATAAGCATCCGCTTAACGTGTAGATCGGGCGGATCCATGCGCCAGTCGGCGCAGTAATCTTCAAGGCTAATGGTTGGGGTAAGATCCTCGGTAATAATAAACGAGGTTTTGGTCAGCGGATTAGCCCCTTTTTCGCCAAAGCCAACGCCGTGCATGGTATCAACACCGCACGCGTGCAGACGATGAATTGCATTCCACTCCCGGTCAGCCCCCAGCACCGGCATGCGCAGAGAGAAAAGGTTTTTCACCACCTCTTTGACCGACGTGCCCTGGTGCCACTTGAGAAAATAGCTCTTGCCGGCTAGCTCAAAGCGAATCGTTCTGCGCGTTTCAAGCTCGCGAAACACGTCACCCTGCAGCTTTTTCACTTCGGCAAAGGCATCTTTACCACGCCATAAGGTGGCCAGCGGCTCTTTCAGTTCAACCATTCACTTTACCCGTTATCATATCAGCGACCTTTTCCGGCAGGCTGTAGAGATCCTGCGTATCCGCATAGTGACGGGCGTTGGCCGCCCACTCGCTCAGGCGCGACGGCGTATCCAGCGCATCGGCCAGCGTCTTGTTCAGCGCTGCCTGTGAAAACGGCTCGTTAATCACTACGCCACAGCGAGCATCCGCTATGTAAAACGCGTAGCCACAGACCTCGGTGACAATTACCGGTAGCCCTGCCGCCACCGCCTCCAGCAGCACAATGCCTGCCGCCTCCTGTTTCGCAGGATGCATAAGCAGATCCGCTGCGGCCATCAGTTCGGCCACGTCGCTGCGTCCGGCAAAGAAGTGTACATTCTCTTTTATGCCCAGCTTTGCGGCAAGTGCCGCGAACGGTCCAGATTTATCCTGCCCGACAACAAACAGCAGCGTATTTTGCCGCAGGGTTTCTGGCAGCGCGGCGATGGCCTCGATAGTACGCGCCACCCCCTTACGGTTAAAATCTGACCCCACCTGTAGAACAAAGTTCTGATCCTCGCCGATGCTGTTTTTCTTCCGATAGAGGCGATGGCCGTCGGGGATCTGCTGGCTGTATTTACGATCGGGATAGATGCCGGGCGGCAGAATGTGAAAGCGTTCAGGCTCGGTCTGATAGTGACGCTGAAAGTCGGCAATCTGCTTATCTGTCAGCATCAGTAGCTGCGTCTTCTTGCCCTGCTCAAAAGTGGCACGCTCAAAGGCCGCATAGTGGCGATAGCGTGATGTCAGGCGGTAGAAAAAGCCCTTCTCCTGCGCCACCTTCTCGGCATAGCAGACGTCCGCCGCATAGTAGATATCGAGGCCCGGCATCTTGTTGAAGCCCACCACTCGCGCCACCGGATGCTGGGCAAGGTGCGCTTTTACCCACTCATAATATTCGGCGTTACGTCCGTGATTAGTACGCTTCCTGACCGGAACGACAATCAGCTCAAACTCTTCAGGACACTCGCCCTGCCAGGACTGGGTGTAGACGCGTACCTGGTGGCCGCGTCCGGCTACCGTCCGGGCAATGCGCATAAAGTCGCGCTGTAACCCACCAAAGGGAAAGTATTTATAGAGGCAAAAGGCAACAATCATAGCGAGCCACCCGCCTGTACGGCAGCGTTAAGCGGTGGAAGCACTCTCCGGGCGGCAGCAATCACCTCCTCCGCTGGGATCACAGAGAGGTAGCGCCGGTTGCGATCGAGCTGGTCACGCGTCGGCATCGGCTGGTAGCTTCCGGCCCAGAGCACAACGGCATCATCTGACCACGGACGCCAGGCAATATGATCGGTTGCGCCAAACAGGGCAATAATTTTGGTTTTTACCGCTGCGGCAATATGCATCGGTGCAGAATCGACGCCGATAAACAGCGCAGCGTGATCGATCAGCGCGGCCAGCTCCGGAAAACGCGTTTTTCCCGCCAGCGCGGTAATCGGTCGCGTTGCGCAGGCGCCGGCAATCTCTTCCACGCAGCTCAGGTCGTCCGCGCCAGGTCCGGAGGTGAGCACCACTTCATAGCCCTGATGATGCAGGGCATCAATGACCTGCGAGAATTTGCTGTTATCCCAGCACTTAAAGGCCTGACGCGCCGTGGGCTGGATCACGACATAATGCTCCCCTACCCCGGCGGCAGTCAGCTGCTCACGCATCGTCTGCCAGCTCTGTGCGGTATAGCTCATGGTCAGATCGCGGCAATCATCGGAGATCCCCAGCGGACGCAGCGCCGACAGGTTGCGCTCAACAATATGATCGCCAACGACAGGAGCGTGATGGGTAAAGCTGTTGCGCCAGAAGGCCGCCTGACGGTGAGGAAAATCCTGCGAAATCTTGACCCGGGCGGGCAGACAGCGCACCAGCGCGGCAACCATCCACTGGTCTGTGAGATTGACGATGAGATCGTAACGGTTAGCGCGCAGCTGCTTAAGCACATCCACGAAGTTGGCGATTTTCTCCCCGACTTTGGCTTTTTTGTTTTTGAGGCCGTAGAGCGCGTTAATCTCTGCGTTTTCAGACAGGATAGGGATCGTATCCTGATAGAGCAGCACGTCGATTTTCGCATCAGGGTAGCGGCGCTTCAGGGTGCTTACGACGGGGGTCGTGAGCAGCATATCCCCATGAAACCGCATTTTTATCAGCAGAACTCTTTGAAATGGCTTTTCCACAAGCGGCTCTTATCCGTTGATGATGACCAGTATAGACAACAATAAGCACGCTACCGCCCAGGCTTAACCGCTGCCTGTGCACCGTAACGCGCCCATTTTTGCGCGCTAGTGTAGCATTTTTTGCTGTCTAAGCCGACACGAATGTTTTTTCAGCAACTCGCTGATTTCAACTAACTTTATAAAATTACTAAGAAAAAGCACGCGTTTTAGGATTCATCGCCTGCGGGAGAGGGGATTTGCAGCCAATTCGGCAAAAGTAATGGCATTGATGCAGCTAAATACATAGAATCCCCAGCACATCCATCAGCCAGTTGCGTACTATGCTTCAATTGCTTTACACCACACTTTTCTACCTGATTCAGCCATTTATCTGGCTGCGTCTTTGGGTGCGTGGTCGCAAAGCACCGGCCTACCGCAAACGCTGGGGCGAGCGTTACGGCTTTTATAAGAAAGCGCTTAAGCCCGGCGGCATCCTGATGCACTCCGTTTCTGTGGGCGAAACTCTGGCAGCAATCCCGCTGGTTCGCGCCCTGCGCCATCGCTATCCCGATCTACCGATTACCGTCACCACCATGACTCCGACCGGTTCGGAGCGCGTGCTCTCCGCTTTTGGCAATGACGTTCAGCACGTCTACCTGCCCTACGATCTGCCGGACGCGCTCAATCGTTTTTTAAACGCCGTCGATCCGAAGCTGGTGCTGGTGATGGAGACCGAACTGTGGCCGAACCTGATTGCTGCTCTGCACAAGCGCCAGATACCGCTGGTGATCGCTAACGCCCGCCTCTCTGCTCGCTCCGCTAAAGGCTATGCAAAGCTGGGCGACTTTATTCGCACCCTGCTGCGCCGCATCACGCTGATCGCCGCTCAGAACGAAGAGGATGGCGAGCGCTTTATTGCCCTTGGCGCGAAGCGTAACCAGCTTACCGTCACCGGCAGCCTGAAATTTGATATCTCGGTTACGCCCCAGCTCGCTTCCCGGGCAGTGACACTGCGCCGCCAGTGGGCTCCGCACCGTCCGGTCTGGATCGCCACCAGTACCCACGAAGGCGAAGAGAGTGCGGTTATTGAGGCACACCAGACGCTATTAAGAGAGTTTCCTAACCTGCTGCTGATCCTGGTTCCACGCCATCCGGAACGCTTCCCGGACGCCATCAACCTGGTGCGGCAGGCGGGCCTGAGCTATATCACCCGCTCGTCGGGAGAAGTCCCCTCCAGCAGCACCCAGGTGGTGGTGGGCGATACAATGGGCGAGCTGATGCTGCTCTACGGCATTGCCGATCTCGCTTTTGTTGGCGGTTCACTGGTAGAGCGCGGTGGGCATAACCCGCTGGAGGCCGCCGCACACGCTATTCCGGTGCTGATGGGGCCACACACCTTCAACTTTAAAGATATCTGCGCCCGTTTGACCCAGGCCGACGGCCTGATCACCGTGGCGGACGTCGCCTCGCTGAGCAAAGAGGTTGCCTCCCTGTTGACCGATGAGGACTACCGTAACTTTTACGGTCGTCATGCGGTAGAAGTGCTCTATCAAAACCAGGGCGCACTGCAGCGTCTGTTACAATTGCTGGAACCCTATCTGCCACCAAAAGCCCATTAAGGTTTTTATATGCAAAAGCGCGCAATTTACCCTGGCACCTTCGATCCGGTCACCAACGGCCATATCAACATCATCACCCGGGCCGCGGGCATGTTCGATCGGGTTATCATGGCGATTGCCGCCAGCCCGAGCAAAAAGCCGCTTTTCTCGCTGGACGAGCGCGTTGCTCTGGCGCAGGCGGCCACCGCCCATCTTGAAAACGTTGAGGTCATCGGCTTTAGCGATCTGATGGCGAGCTTTGCCCGCGACCAGCAGGCGACGATCCTGATCCGTGGTCTACGCGCCGTGGCTGATTTTGAGTATGAGACCCAGCTGGCGCATATGAACCGCCATCTGATGCCAGAGCTGGAGAGCGTCTTCCTGATGCCGGCCAAAGAGTGGTCGTTTATCTCGTCGTCGCTGGTCAAAGAGGTGGCGCGTCATCAGGGTGACGTGGCCGACTTCCTGCCGGCAAACGTGCACCAGGCACTGTTGCAGAAGCTTAAATAACGCTTTGCCCGGCGGCACTGCGTTTGCCGGGCCTACGGTCGGTTACTTCTGGCAGTTGCGGCAGTAGAAGGTCGCGCGCTGGGCGTGCTTGGTCGCAATAATTGGCGTCGCGCAGACGCGGCAGGGTTCGCCTTTGCGCCCGTAAACCTGCAGCTGCTGGGCAAAATAGCCTGGTTTCCCGTCACTTTGTAGGAAGTCTTTTAACGTTGTCCCGCCCTGCTCTATCGAGCGCAGCAGCACCGCCTTAATCACCTGCACCAGCAGAGCATACTCTTCCTGAGAGAGCGACGAGGCGAGCCGGTCTGGGTGGATCCCGGCGGCAAACAGCGATTCGCTGGCGTAGATATTGCCCACGCCCACCACCAGCTTGTTATCCATCAGCCAGGGTTTAATGGCGGTTTTCTTTTTCGCGCACTTCTGCTGCAAATACTCTGCATTGAACGCATCGCTCAGCGGCTCCGGCCCCAGGTGCGCCAGCACGTTGTGCCCTTCCAGCTCTTTGGTCCACAGCCAGGCACCAAAGCGGCGAGGATCGGTGTAGCGCAGCACTTTGCCGTTGCTCATCACCAGATCGACATGATCGTGCTTCTCGGCAGGCAGATCGTGGGGGAGGATGCGCAGGCTGCCGGACATGCCGAGGTGGATGATGATCCAGCCGTCGGGCAGCTCCAGCAGCAGGTATTTTGCCCGCCGTTGCACGCTGAGCACCGGCTTATCGCTCAGGCGGTGGATCTCGTCGGAAACGGGCCAGCGCAGGCGGCCATTGCGTACCACCGCGTGCAGGATAGTTTGACCCACCAGATGCGGCTCTATACCGCGACGGCTGGTTTCTACCTCAGGTAATTCAGGCATGTTTCCTCCGTTAAGATACACAGAATGCAAAAAACCCGGCCGGAGCCGGGTTTCTGTACAAGAAAACTAAAACTTATTTAATTTTAGCTTCTTTGTAGAGAACGTGCTGACGGACAACTGGATCGAACTTTTTCAGTTCCAGTTTTTCCGGCTTAGTACGTTTGTTCTTCGTAGTGGTATAGAAGTGACCAGTACCAGCAGAAGAAACCAGCTTGATTTTCTCACGAATACCTTTAGCCATGATTTATTTCCTCTTTAAGTACTTAGTACTTTTCGCCACGGGCACGCAGTTCGGACAGAACTGTATCGATGCCTTTCTTATCGATTACACGCATACCTTTAGCAGATACGCGCAGGGTGACAAAACGCTTCTCGCTCTCAACCCAGAAACGGTGAGAGTGCAGGTTCGGCAGGAAACGGCGTTTAGTCGCGTTCAGTGCGTGGGAACGGTTGTTACCGGTCACCGGACGCTTGCCAGTAACTTGGCAGACTCGGGACATGTCTATTCTCCAAAAATCAAATTAGCTCGAGCTTCGTATGGGGTATCGGCGCCTCGTCAGGCTTTACAGCCCGGTCATCGCATAGTTCTATTGAACTCTCGATTGCCAGGCCCAAATGCCAAACCCGAGATTCTCAAAGGTGGCGTAGTATACGCTGTGTCGGCTGTGTGCTCAAGTCCCGAACAGACAAAGATCCCGCTGGATCGCGCGGGGTGGTTTAAATCCAACCACGTTCGGCAAATGAAACCCACTCTCCCCGGCCTACAACGAGGTGGTCTAATACACGGATATCCATGAATTCACAACATTTTACCACACGTTCGGTGATTTGTTTATCAGCAAAACTGGGTTCTGCATAACCCGAAGGATGATTATGGGCAAGGATCACGGCGGCAGCGCCGATCGCGATGGCTTCACGCACAATTTCCCGTGGGTGGACCTCAACGTGGCTTAACGTGCCGGAAAAGAGGCGGCTGTGCCTGAGCATCCGGTTCTGGTTGTTGAGATAGATGACCAGAAAGATCTCACGCGGCTCGTCGGCAAGCTGGCTTTGCAGAAACGCTCTGGTGGCCTGCGGGCTGTCCAGGGTCAGCGCCTCCTGAATGCTGGAGGCATGATAGCGACGCGCCAGCTCGGCAATGCCTTTGAGCTGGGCAAACTTCGCCACGCCGATGCCCGACACCTCGGCAAACTGTTGCGCATCCGCAGAGAGCAGATCGTAAAGCGAACCGAAATGCGCGACGAGATATTCGGCAAACGCCATCACGCTGCGCTCCGGCGTACCGGTGCGCAGAAACAGCGCCAGCAGCTCGATGTCGGTGAGAGATGCAATCCCCTGCCGCAGCATCTTCTCACGGGGCATCTTTTCACGCGGCACGTTCTCATATGACGTCAGCGATCTCGCCGTTTTCATCACGCTCCTCCCTGGGAAAAGCCTATTTTGCCACGGCGCGACGGGTGGCTCGACCTGCGGCTTTCGCTTTTGCGTAGCGGCTCGTAAAGGGAGTGGTGTGCAAAAGCACCTCACTTTACAGAGTGTGATAAAATGCCCATCTTCTGGTGAAACCCAACAGGAATGAATCATGATGAGCCTGGCCGGTAAAAAAATCGTTCTTGGCGTGAGCGGCGGCATTGCTGCCTATAAAACGCCGGAGCTGGTGCGTCGTCTGCGCGATCGCGGCGCAGAGGTGCGCGTGGCAATGACAGAGGGTGCCAAAGCCTTTATCACTCCCCTGAGCCTGCAGGCGGTCTCGGGCTATCCGGTTTCCGATAGCCTGCTTGATCCGGCTGCCGAAGCGGCAATGGGGCATATCGAGCTGGGCAAGTGGGCTGACCTGGTGATCCTCGCTCCAGCGACTGCCGACCTGATTGCCCGCGTGGCCGCCGGTATGGCTAACGACCTGGTTACGACCATCTGCCTGGCCACGCCGTCACCCGTCGCGGTCGTACCGGCGATGAACCAGCAGATGTACCGCAATGCCGCCACACAGCATAACCTTAGCCTGCTGGCCGCCCGAGGCCTGCTGCAGTGGGGACCGGACAGCGGCAGCCAGGCCTGCGGTGACGTCGGCCCAGGCCGAATGCTCGACCCGTTAGCTATTGTCGATTTGGCCGCAGCGCATTTTTCGCCTGTCAAAACACTGCAACATCTGAATATCATGATTACCGCTGGCCCGACGCAGGAGCCGCTGGATCCGGTGCGCTACATCACTAACAAAAGCTCCGGCAAGATGGGCTTCGCCATTGCCGCTGCCGCTGCCCGCCTTGGCGCGAACGTGACGCTGGTGAGCGGCCCGGTTTCGCTGCCGACACCGACTGGGGTGACGCGCGTCGATGTCGTGACCGCGCTGGAGATGGACGCCGCCGTACAGGCTCAGGTTCAGTCGCAGCAGATTTTTATCGGCTGTGCTGCCGTCGCTGACTACCGCGCCGCCGCCGTTGCCGATGAGAAGATCAAAAAGCAAGGCGATGAAATTACAATAAAAATGGTTAAAAACCCGGATATCGTTGCCGGCGTCGCCGCGCTGAGTTCGAACCGTCCCTACGTAGTAGGGTTTGCCGCCGAAACAAATAATGTGGAAGAATACGCCCGGCAAAAACGTATCCGCAAAAACCTTGATCTGATCTGCGCCAACGACGTATCTGGTGAAAATCAAGGGTTTAACAGCGACAGCAACGCACTACACCTTTTCTGGCAGGACGGCGATAAAGTCTTGCCGCTTGAGCGCAAAGCACTTCTGGGACAACTACTACTGGACGAGATCGTTACCCGCTATGATGAAAAAAATCGACGTTAAAATTATGGACCCGCGCGTTGGCAAAGCGTTTCCGCTGCCAACTTACGCCACCTCCGGCTCTGCCGGTCTTGACCTGCGAGCCTGTCTTGATGACGCCGTAGAGCTGGCGCCGGGCGCAACGACGCTGCTGCCGACCGGTCTGGCTATTCACATTGCCGATCCGTCGCTGGCCGCGGTGATTTTACCGCGCTCGGGCCTTGGCCATAAGCATGGCGTGGTATTGGGCAACCTGGTTGGCCTGATTGATTCGGATTACCAGGGGCAGCTGATGGTCTCCGTCTGGAACCGTGGCAAGGAGAGCTTCACGATTGAGCCGGGCGAACGTATTGCGCAGATGGTATTTGTGCCGGTGGTGCAGGCAGAGTTCAACCTGGTAGAAGAGTTTGACAGCTCTGAACGTGGTGAAGGCGGCTTCGGCCATTCCGGGCGTCAGTAAGTCGCCTCGCCCTTATATCATCCAGGATGCGTCTAAAAGATGGCAGAAAAACAAACCGCGAAAAGGAATCGTCGCGAAGAGATACTTCAGTCTCTGGCACTGATGCTTGAATCCAGCGATGGCAGCCAACGCATAACCACGGCAAAGCTGGCTGCATCGGTGGGTGTCTCCGAAGCGGCCCTTTATCGGCATTTTCCAAGCAAAACGCGCATGTTTGACAGCTTGATCGAGTTTATCGAAGATAGCCTGACGACGCGTATCAACTTAATCCTAAAAGATGAGAAAGATACGCTGGCGCGCCTGCGTCTTATCATTCAGCTGATTTTAGGCTTCGGTGAACGCAACCCTGGACTCACGCGGATCCTCACGGGCCATGCGCTGATGTTTGAGCAGGATCGCCTCCAGAGCCGTATTAACCAGCTGTTTGAGCGAATTGAGTCGCAGCTGCGGCAGGTTCTGCGCGAGCGTAAAATGCGCGAGGGCGAAGGCTTTACCGTGGATGAAACGCTGCTGGCGAGCCAGCTGCTGGCCCAGTGTGAAGGCATGCTCTCGCGCTTTGTACGCAGCGAGTTCAAATACCGGCCCACGGACGATTTTGACGTCCGCTGGCCGCTGATGGTGGCTCAGCTACATTAATGCGTAAGCCCGGTCAGCGTTCGCGCCACCGGGCAGCTTCACGCTTAAACTCCAAACTCTTCCCGATACGCCTGCACTGACACCAGATGGTTCGCCATCTCCGGGCGCTCTTCCAGATAAGCGATCAGATCCTGCAGGGTGATGATCGAAATCACCTGGCAGCCGTAGTCGCGCTCGACCTCCTGAATCGCCGAAATATCACCGCGCCCGCGCTCCTGGCGGTCAAGGGAGATCAGCACGCCAGCCAGCGTCGCGCCGTTGGCCTGGATAATCTCCATCGACTCACGGATCGCTGTTCCGGCAGTAATCACATCATCCACCAGCATCACACGGCCCTGCAGCGCGCTGCCGACCAGATTGCCGCCCTCACCGTGGTCTTTGGCCTCTTTGCGGTTGAAGCAGTAGGGCACGTCACGTTCGTGGTGCTCTGCCAGCGCAACCGCCGTGGTGGTGGCGATTGGAATACCTTTATAGGCAGGACCAAACAGCAGATCGAAGTCGATACCGGAATCTACCAGCGCTTCGGCATAGAAACGGCCTAACAGTGCCAGATCGCGCCCGGTATTAAACAGCCCGGCGTTGAAGAAATAGGGGCTTTTACGCCCGGATTTCAGCGTAAACTCGCCGAACTTAAGTACCTGCTTGTTAAGCGCAAACTCAATAAACTGGCGCTGATACGGTTTCATGGCTCTGCTCCTCGTTTCACTTTATGACAGACAAAAAGAAGGGCGACTACGTCGCCCTTAAAATCAAATCAATTTTCTAACGCCGCCTTCTGCGTCGCTACAATGGATTCAATGCCCTCTCTGGCCAGTGCCAGCAGGGAGAGCAGCTCCTCATGGGTGAACGGCTCGCCCTCGGCGGTGCCCTGCACCTCAATCATCCGGCCATCTTCGGTCATCACGACGTTCATGTCGGTTTCGGCGGCGGAGTCTTCAACATACTCCAGATCGCACACCGCTTCGCCGTTGACGATCCCCACGGAGACTGCTGCCACCATCCCTTTCATCGGGTTAGTCTTCAGCTTGCCTGCGGCAACCAGCTTGTTCAGCGCATCTGCCAGCGCCACGCACGCACCGGTAATGGAGGCGGTACGGGTACCGCCGTCGGCCTGGATGACGTCGCAGTCGAGAGTAATGGTGAACTCACCCAGCGCTTTTAAGTCTACGGCAGCGCGCAGAGAGCGGGCGATCAGGCGCTGGATCTCCAGCGTACGGCCACCCTGCTTGCCTTTCGCGGCTTCACGCGGGTTACGGGTATGGGTAGCGCGCGGCAGCATGCCATACTCAGCGGTGATCCACCCCTGGCCCTGGCCTTTCAGAAAACGCGGCACGCCTTCATCGATAGAGGCAGTACACAGAACTTTAGTATCACCGAATTCAACCAGCACGGCACCTTCAGCGTGTTTTGTATAGTTTCGGGTCAGGATGACGGGACGCACCTGATTAGCGCTACGGCCTGCTGGACGCATGATGATTTCTCCGGCTTCTACGAATGTGGCTGCGCATTATACGGACTAAATACGCTTATTCCTATCTTGAGAAGGCCCCGAAAGCTATAATCCCCCCATCTCCTCTTTAAAAACAGGAACGTCTATGATCCGCAGTATGACAGCCTACGCCCGGCGTGAAATCAAGGGTGAATGGGGCAGCGCAGTCTGGGAACTGCGCTCGGTTAACCAGCGCTATCTGGAGACCTGGTTCCGCCTGCCGGAGCAGTTCCGCAGCCTTGAGCCGGTGGTACGCGAGCGTATCCGCACCCGTCTGACCCGCGGCAAAATCGAATGTAACCTGCGCTTCGAACCGGATGCCAGCGCTCAGAGCGAGCTGATCCTGAACGAAAAACTGGCTAAACAGCTGGTATCTGCGGCTAACTGGGTGAAAATGCAGAGCGATGAAGGTGAAATCAACCCGGTTGATATTCTGCGCTGGCCGGGCGTGATGGCCGCTCAGGAGCAGGATCTGGACGCGATTGCCGCTGAGATCCTCGCTGCGTTGGACGGCGCGCTGGATGACTTTATCGTCGCCCGCGAGACCGAAGGCCAGGCGCTGAAGAGCCTGATCGAGCAGCGTCTGGAAGGCGTCAGCCAGGAGGTGACTAAAGTACGCGCCCAGATGCCGGAAGTGCTGAAATGGCAGCGCGAGCGTCTGGTTGCCAAGCTTGAAGATGCTCAGGTGCAGCTGGAGAACAACCGTCTTGAGCAGGAGCTGGTGCTGATGGCCCAGCGCATCGACGTGGCCGAAGAGCTGGATCGCCTCGACGCACATGTCAAAGAGACCTACAACATTCTGAAGAAGAAAGAGGCCGTAGGCCGCCGCCTGGACTTTATGATGCAGGAGTTCAACCGTGAGTCGAACACCCTGGCGTCTAAGTCTATTAATGCTGATATTACTACCTCTGCTATCGAGCTGAAGGTACTGATTGAGCAGATGCGCGAGCAGATTCAGAATATTGAGTAATATTCCAGACGTCCCTGAAACGTCTTAACTAAAAAAGCCACTATTGATAGTGGCTTTTTTAATCCCATCTACAACAGTTCACCTGATAAAGCGTGTAAATCGGCGTTACGAAGTTTGAAGCTACAGCCCCGAGCAATCAGCTCATCGCGATTGGCTAATACCAGAGGGTGAAGCTGCGGGTTCTCTTCGTAATCTACATCATAGCTGACCTGCAATCGTTGCAGGGCATAGTGCATCAGCGGAATACGCTGCGAAAGTTTTAGCTCTCCATTTGTCATTGCATAGTCGTTAGCAATAATGGTCTGCTGTTTTGCGCTTAGGCAGGGGTTGGGCACCACAACTGCGCTTAACCAGGTATTCCATTCAACATCTCCGCTCAGGCCATGTTCAGATGCATCAAGAAGGTCGGGTACGCCGCGAAAGCGACTCATAACAAAGTCGAGATAATCCTTTTTCTTCTCACAGTATGCTCGTACGTGCCAGCGTATTCCGTCATACACAAGCGTGTGGGGGACAATATTGCGACCAACCTGTTCGCCTGAATTTAACGAGATATAATCTACATCGACTCTGAGCTGATGGCGTGCCGCCTGAACGAGGCCGCGAACCACCGAGGGTTCAATATGCCGCGGTGGAATATCGAGTATGGCTATATGGCCGTCACGCAGGTCAATCAGTGGAAAACTCTCTGCATTTTCCTCATGCTCATACTGCGTTTTTTTACCCTGAAGCAAAAGCAGATATTCATCAACCGTACCCTTAATGAAGCGCGGCAAAAACTGATCGGTCGGCTTATAGGTTTTAGCGTGTCGATCGTAAAACAGTCCATCGGGGGATACTTCACTAATGTAACGATTAATATCTCTGGATGCCTGCTGACGCCCAATATTAAAAGCGTTGCACAGATAGTGAGTGTTAAGACATCCCTCCCAAAACAGCACGATCTCCAGAAAGCGAAAGCGTTGACTTTGTTCCCATGAGAGTGAGCTTAGCGTCATATCTGCTCCAAAATGCGACATGTTTATCTATACAGTATGGTAAAGAGTATACAGGCTTCATATTCTAGATACACAGTGTTGGTATATCTCTATCAATTAAGCGCCCTAAACAGCAGAAGAACGATATCTCGTCCTTAACCAAATAATAAGCAAATATACCTGATCGGGATGTTATATGAACAAAAAAGATAATGGCTCATCACCCTTTCCTGAGGCGGCTAAACAACAATTTAATCGGCATGAAATAGAGCGCGATCGATTTCGTACTGCTACTGCCCTGGCGGAAGATGAAGTGGTCAAACGCTTCGGCAGCGCAGGCGCTGAATATTTGAAAGGTTATCGCGGCGTCGATAACGAAACCGGCCAGAGAATGGCTAAAGGCCTGGCTGACGTTGCGAAGCACAAGGTTAATCCTGATTACGCAGCGCAGAATATTAAGCAGCAGGCTGGTTTTTCTGCTGAAATCGCCACCACCAGCCGGGATAACGCAGAGGCCATTATCAACCGCAATCCGGCTCGCACCATACGCAGTGATGATTTGCCGGAATATGGCAGAAACCACAACGTTGTCGACCGCGTACAGAT
This sequence comes from Pseudescherichia sp., assembly GCA_032055545.1. Lineage (GTDB taxonomy): Bacteria > Pseudomonadota > Gammaproteobacteria > Enterobacterales > Enterobacteriaceae > Pseudescherichia. The sequence goes on from DAMBQR010000039.1 coordinate 37,200, forward strand.
TCTGGATGGCACTATTATCGAAGGCTCTCAGAGCCAGATGAAATTTGTGAGTGACAGAGATGGGCTTTTTAGCGATATCGCTAAGGACGACGGTAAGTTTGCTCGCTACCGCGGCGTTAAACTGGAACTGCCCTCTGAGCAGTATGAGGGAGCTGCGACGTTTTGTCGTAATAAAGCCACTACGCTACGCGAGCAGGCAAACAAAGTTGAAGCTCAGGGCAAAACCGATGTTGCTGCTAAGCTTCGCCGTGAAGCAGAAAACTACGACCAGCTCGCTGACAACGTCTGTGACAGCGGCCTGACCACTGAACAGGCTATTTACTATCGCGAGCACCCTGAGATCGCGACGGCCATGGATATTGCACGCACCAGCCATCGCGCAGGTCTGGAAGGCGCGAAATCAGGCGCGGTAGTCGGCGGAACAATCTCGCTGCTTGTAAACCTATTTAACGTGGCGCAGCAGAAAAAAGAACTGGGCGAAGCGATGCAGGATGTTGCCATCGATACGGCAAAAGCAGCGGCCCTGGGCTATGGTACCGCGTTCGCTGGCTCCGCTATCAAAGCGGGCCTACAGCAGTCTGAAAGCCAGCTGCTACGAGCCGTTTCTGGTACGACCGCGCCAACGCTGGCAGTGAACATCTGTCTATCGTTGGGCATCTCTATCAAACGCTATGTTAATGATGAAATCGATGAGGCCGAGCTGCTGACGGAAGTCGGTGAGAAGGGAGCCGGAATGCTCTCCAGCGGCATGATGGCTGCGCTAGGCCAGATTGTTATTCCTGTTCCGGTTGTGGGCGCGGCCATTGGCGGCATGATTGGCTATACGCTCTCCTCCATGTTTTATCAAAGCGCGCTTGAGGCTGCACGCGGCGCGGCGTTATCTCGTGAACGACTGGCCCGTATCAGCGCTATTGAGACAGAAGCGCGTGCCCAAATCGCGAAAGAGAAAGCTCTACTCGACGACTTTACCCGTCGGGAGATGCCGCAGTTACGTCAAGATACGGAGCGTCTTTTTAAAGTCATGTCTAACGGCTCCGATAACATTGATGACCTTGTATTTGTAATAAATGACTTTGCCACCCTATTAGGCAAAAAACTGCAATTCCAGACGATGTCTGAGTTCGACGATTTTATGGACTCTGATAAGCCATTAATACTGTAAGGAAAGCGGCATCACTATGTTTATCAACATGCTATCTGAAGAGAAAAAGGTCCTTCTTGTTGAGCTTGCCAGGATTTTGGCGCTGTCTAATAATCCTTTGTTATGGGATGGTAAGAGCAAGGATGAGCTGACCTCCGACTCTGACCTCAGCAAGTTATCTATTCAAAAAACCGAGCTGGAGACCAAACTGCTGGAAGAGATGGGGCACTATACCTCACCGCGCTCTTATCCGCTGATTGGCATATACGAGCACGCCTGGAACACGGCAACCGAAGAGAGGCTAATTGAAAAGCTTAAAGCGTTTCCTTTGGCAAAAATAGATGCACCTGAAAGTCGCGTCCAGGCCGCCACGACGGTATTACGATCTTTACTTGAGAGTAAAAAAACGGACTCGCTGGCGGAGCCAAAGATCGTTATTTTCCAGCTTTTCCTGTTTTCACTGCGGGCAGGCCAAATTTCCAGCACTGAATGGATGCTGCTAAAGGAGATCCAGCTCCACTACCAGCTGCCAGATTTTATTTTTAAAGACCTGCTCAATAGCGCCGAAGCGATGCATAGCGAAATGAATAAAACGCTTGCTCTTATTCTTGAATAGAGGAGTTATAACATGCCAGTTCCAATTATTATCGGTGCAGTAGCCGCAGCGGCGGGCCTGTACGGCATCGCAAAAGGTGTGGGCGGTGCAAAAGATCACAGCAATGCCAAAGATATTAACCAAAGCGCGAAAAATAAGGTAGATGAGGCCAGTACACTTATCAACCAAAGCCGTGAAGCAACTAATAACGTTATTGAAGATTATGGTCAGCGTAAACTGCGTGCTTTTAACGGCGTAATCAGCGAATTTATCGATACCTTTGGCCGTATCAAAAACGTTGAGCTGTCTGCCAGCCCCGAGCTGGAAAAGCTTCAGGCCGGAGATTTCACTACGACGACGCTGGCAGATCTACGGCAGGACTACCAGATGCTGAAAGATGCAGGCCTGGGCCTGGGGGCAGGAATGGGCAGCGGTGCCGCATTAGCCTTTGGTGCTTATAACGGCACCATGCTTTTAGCTACGGCAAGCACCGGTACGGCGATCTCCTCTCTCTCCGGTGCTGCTGCCACTAACGCCACTCTGGCATGGCTTGGCGGTGGCTCCCTGGCAACCGGAGGTTTTGGTATGGCCGGTGGGATGATGGTGCTGGGTGGCATTGTCGCGGGTCCGGCGCTGGCTATTTTTGGTCATATCCTGGGCAACAAGGGTGAAGAGGCTCTGAATAATGCCCGGAGCAATATGGAGCAGGCTCAAACCTTCTGCGATGATGGTGCGCTGATGGTTGCTAAACTCCAGGCCATTGAAAAAGTGACCTCTCTTGCAAATAATGTATTCTCGCTGACCAGCGGTCGCCTGCGCGGCACGGTTCACGATATGAAAGAAGCGCTGGAACACTACGGTGAAAACTTCCGTGATTTCCCACAGGAAAGCAAAGAAGCGGTATTTATGTCCGTTAAGTACGCGCAATTACTGAAAGCAATGATTGATACCCCCATCCTCGATCAGGATGGTAATCTGGTGCTCTCGACTGAAAAACGCATCATTGATATTGCTGCCGTATCAGCAGGGGAGAAAGCTCAGCTGGACGCTGTAGAAGCGTGATGATGACATCAGGCTCGCTGCTACAGGCGAGCCTAATCGCTGGTAACGATAATGTATTGCGACAAACAGCTTTCACCATTTCCCTGCCTCCAGTGCGGACTGTGCTGCCAGCATGTAAATCTGGCAGAGGAGACCCGTTTCCTTGATAGGGGTGACGGTACCTGTCAGCACTATAATGCTGTCAGTAAAGGCTGCAACATTTACGATCGCCGTCCGGATATCTGTCGGGTCGATCTACAGTTTCAGTTAAACTATGCCCGCCTGTATACCTGGGAAGAGTTCGTGGCCTTAAATCTGGCCGTCTGCCACCAGTTGATTGAGGGAGAGCAAAAGCACGTTTAACTACTCTATGACAACTACCCTGCTCTGCCCCACCCACACCTTCAACGCCCCGCCCTTTATCCAGCGTGCGGAGTCTGGCTCTATCCGTCATCTTCCTGCGCTAGCCTACTGCCTCGTTGAGTATGACCGGGCGCACTATAGCGACGCGCTGTTCCAGCGTTTCTCGCAGCCGTTCCCGGATGCGCTAACTAATGCAGTGGCGAAGCGCAGGGCCGAATACCTGGCGAGCCGCTACTGCGGGCAGGTGCTGCTCGAGCAGGCACAGGCCACATCAACGGTGATCGGCACCGATAACCGCGTTCCCCAGTGGCCGGCTGGCTGGCGAGGCAGTATTTCCCACAGTGACAAATACGCCATGGTAGTAATTGCGCCTGAGACAGCGGGTTTAATGCCCGGTATTGATATCGAGCAGTGGCAGCCCGAGATCATGCTAGAGACGGCGGACATGTTCGCCTCGTCAGACGAACAACAGTTGCTATCCGCGCTAGCCCTGCCCTATCCGCAGGCGCTGCTAACGCTCTTTTCAGCTAAGGAGAGCCTGTATAAATCGCAGTGGCCTGAAGTGAGGCGCTACTTTGATTTTCAGGCTGCAAAGGTCACCTGCTTTGATGAGGCAGCGCAGCGCTTTACCCTGACCCTCACCGAGACCTTGACGCCAGAGCTAACATGTGGAACCGCCTTTAGCGGCAGCTATATGTTTCTCAACGACGCGGTTATTACCTGCATCGGCTAGTTTTTGTTTAAAACCCCCTTATCCCCTGCTTCGCCAGCCATGCGGCGAGGCTCTGCACCAGCGGATGGTGTACAAAGGCAACCAGCTGTCGCGCCTTCTCTGCACCAATGCCCGGCAGCAGCTGCCAGCTAAGCTCATTGCGCCTGGTAAACTGCGGCCAGCTGCTGTCGTTTGAGAGCCTCAGCGCGGCCTGGGTGAGCGGCAGGCCCAGGGCCATCACCCAGCGGATAAAGGGCCGCTCCCGGGCCAGGTTAAACTGATGCCAGATCTGCTCTCCTCTGGCCGCGCTCAAACCTGGCGTGTTTTCCAGCTGCTGCCGGGTCAGGGCCAGCCAGGAGAAGATGTGCTCAAAGCGGTGCGTCTGATGCAGGAGTCGCCAGCCCGCGTTGCCCAACCCTGGAATATCCAGCACCGGCTTCGAGCTGAGCCATACCAGCCGGGCAAAAAACTGCGGCAGGCATTCAGGTGAGGCATAAAAACAGGTAAGCGAATTGAAGTGCGCGGGCGGCGTTTCGGGCTTATCGCGCACCAGGCTGCGCCATATCACCCTATCGATGCGCGGAATACCCTGGCCCGCCAGGCTCACCTGAACCTGATCGCCCGGCGCGATATCCAGCTCTTGCCAGCGGCGGACGGAGCCAAGGTTTACCCGACGCACCGTCTTGTCATCCAGCTGCACCGGCTCCAGCTCGGCCACCACGGCGATCTTACCGCTGCGCCCGGTAGCAAAATGGATTTTCATCACCTCCGCGACCTGCTCAACGGGCGGATATTTCCAGGCCATAACCCATTCGCCTTCGCCGGGCCGCCAGCGCTTGCCCGCCGGCTCCTTCGCCCCACGGATCACTACCCCGTCAGTGACAAAGGGTAGCGGCGAGGTGAACCAGCGGGCGCGGATAGTCTCAACCTCATCCGCGCTTTTTAACGGCAGGCTGAAACGCGCGCTGGTGCTAAATCCGGCTTCGCTCAGCAGCTTCAGGCGCTGCGCCATGGCGGCAGGTCCGTCCGGCCACGCCCAGACAAAGAGCGCCAGTTCATTCAGCAGAGGAGAGTTCTCCCGCTGCATCAGCGCGCCCGCTACCTTCGCACGGGCGTTGACGCCGCCCATTCGCTGCTGAATGTGCCCCTCCCGCGCCAGATAAAGTTCCCCCTGAAGCACGCTGTTTGCCAGCGGCCCGACAAGCCGTTTAGGCAGGGAAGGAATCAGGCGCACCTTCTCCGTCCATGACTCACCTTTGCGGCCATCGCCACGGCTGATTGCCTGCGTTAGCTGCCCGTTACGGTAGACCAGGGTCACCGCTACTCCATCAACCTTAGGCTGCACCCATACATCGCGGCGACCACTCATCCAGCGCTTAAGGGCATACTTGTCCGCCAGCTTACGCACCCCGGTATGCATTACCGGATGCGGCACCGTGCCGCTCACGGGCGGGGCTGAGAGATCTGGCTGCGGCTGGGATATAAAGCAGCGCTGCCACTGCGCCAGCCGATCGCTGAGGCGATCGTACACCGCGTCACTTACGCCGCTGCTCCCCTCTCGCCAGTACGCCACGTTCCACTGAGTGACCTGCCGCTGGAGCCGGGCAATCTCCAGCTGCGCCCGAAAAGGTGACCAGGATGGACAAGCCGCCGTGCTGTAACAGCTCCAGATCGTTAAGCCGAGCGCTAATCCTCTACGCTTCCACATTTTCTGTCTCCCTTACCTCGACCAGCACGGTATACCGCACAGCGAAGCGGCTGGCGACGGGCAAAAAAACAGGCTGCGAGGCGGCTTCAGCGCTTTTTACAACGTTGCTGCAAACGAGAGGTGAATCGGGAAGAGAGTACGCAAAATGCAATAATCCTGTGCGAAAATGTGACAAAAACTACGTTAAAGGGTGCCGACGTGTATAATAGGCACGTATGTAGACATTTCCGTTCGTTCATTACATATAAAGATACTCATGGCTCAAGGCACGCTCTATATCGTTTCCGCCCCCAGTGGCGCGGGTAAATCAAGCCTCATTCAGGCTTTGTTAAAGACCCAACCGTTGTACGACACCCAGGTTTCTGTTTCACACACTACGCGCGCGCCGCGTCCCGGTGAAGTGCACGGTGAACACTACTTCTTTGTGGATCATGACGAGTTTAAAACCATGATTGGCAACGATGCGTTTCTTGAGCATGCGGAAGTGTTTGGCAACTACTACGGTACGTCCCGGGCCGCCATCGAGCAGGTGCTGTCTACGGGCGTAGACGTCTTCCTCGATATCGACTGGCAGGGCGCGCAGCAGATCCGCGCAAAAATGCCCCAGGCGCGCAGCATCTTTGTATTGCCGCCGTCGAAGCTGGAGCTGGATCGCCGCCTGCGTGGCCGTGGTCAGGATAGCGAAGAGGTTATTGCTAAGCGTATGGCCCAGGCAGTTGCAGAAATGAGCCATTACGCCGAATATGATTATCTGGTTGTGAACGATGATTTTGATACCGCTATCAGCGATATGAAGACCATCATCCGTGCTGAACGTCTGCGCATGGGCCGCCAAATGCAGCGACATGACGCTTTAATCAGCAAACTATTGGCAGATTGAACCGGGTTTCAGTATTATGCCCAGTCATTTCTTCATCTGTGGAGCACTTTAAGTATGGCACGCGTAACTGTTCAGGACGCTGTAGAGAAAATTGGTAACCGT
>DAMBQR010000040.1:0-42369 GCA_032055545.1 Pseudescherichia sp.
CGCTGAAGTGTGTTCAAGCCAGCAGATCTTTCGCTTTAAAGCGCGGTATGATTACCCGAATAAAAAGTTGCACCAACGCGACGAAAAGCATCAAATTAATCAGTTTCTGGCCGACTGGCTTAGGTACTGTTTAGCACATGGAGCAATGGCGATTCCGGTTTGTTAGCATCGTGAAACCTACCTAAGGACACCATTTGGAAAGCCTGTTAAACCTGAATCTGGCGGGTGAGTCCAGTATCAGGATCTTACAAATAACCGATACTCACCTGTTCGCCGAAAAGCATGAAACGCTGTTAGGGGTCAATACCTGGGAGAGCTATCAGGCGGTACTGGAAGCCATCCGGGCCGAACGGCGTCACTGCGATTTGATCGTCGCCACCGGCGATCTGGCACAGGATCACACCGCTGCGGCCTATCAGCACTTCGCTGAGGGTATCGCCAGCTTTGATGTGCCCTGCGTCTGGCTGCCCGGCAATCATGACTTCCAGCCCGCGATGTATAGCGCGCTGCAGGAGGCCGGTATTTCGGGTGCCAAACGGGTCTTCGCCGGTGACAGCTGGCAGATACTGCTGCTCGACAGCCAGGTCTTTGGCGTACCGCATGGTGAACTGAGTGAGTTTCAGCTGGAGTGGCTGGAGAAAAAGCTGGCGGAGTCGCCGGAGCGCTACACGCTGCTGCTGCTGCACCATCACCCGCTGCCGGCGGGGTGCAGCTGGCTGGATCAGCACAGCCTGCGTAACTCGCAGGAGCTGGACAACGTGCTGGTGCGCTACCCGCGGGTTAAGCACCTGCTGTGCGGCCATATTCATCAGGAGCAGGATCTCGACTGGAACGGCCGCCGCCTGCTGGCGACGCCCTCGACCTGCGTTCAGTTTAAGCCGCACTGCGCTAACTTTACCCTGGATACCATCGCCCCAGGCTGGCGCTGGCTGGAGCTTAACGCCGACGGCACGCTGCATACCGAAGTCAGCCGCCTGCAGAGCAGCCGCTTCAGCCCCGATACGGCGTCAGAAGGCTACTGATGGCGACGCTTCTCTATCTACACGGGTTTAACAGCTCGCCGCGTTCGGCAAAGGCCGTGGCGCTACAGCAGTGGCTGGCGGAGCACCATCCGCACATTGAGATGGTGGTGCCGCAGCTGCCGCCCTATCCGGCGGATGCTGCCGAACTGCTGGAGTCGCTGGTGCTGGGGCACGGCGGTGAGCCGCTTGGGCTGGTTGGCTCCTCGCTTGGCGGCTACTATGCCACCTGGCTCTCCCAGTGCTTTATGCTGCCCGCGGTGGTAGTCAATCCGGCGGTGCGTCCGTTTGAGCTGCTGGCCGATTATCTTGGCCGCAACGAGAACCCCTACACCGGACAGCAATATGTGCTAGAGTCACGCCATATTTACGATCTCAAAACCATGCAGATCGATCCGCTGGAGGCGGCAGATTTAATCTGGCTGCTTCAGCAAACGGGTGATGAAGTGCTGGATTACCGCCAGGCCGTTGCCTACTACGCCTCGTGCCGCCAGACGGTTGAAGAGGGCGGAAACCATGCCTTTGTGGGCTTTGACGATCACTTTTCACAGATTATCGATTTCCTCGGGCTGCACTGAGCCTCGCAGGGGACGATGCTGTCACTATCTACGAATACACCATGACGCAATCCTATAACGCTGATGCCATTGAGGTATTAACCGGGCTTGAGCCGGTCCGCCGCCGCCCGGGGATGTATACCGACACTACTCGTCCTAACCATCTTGGTCAGGAAGTTATTGATAACAGCGTGGACGAAGCGCTGGCCGGACACGCCAAACGCGTGGAGGTGATCCTCCATGCCGATCAGTCGCTGGAGGTCATCGACGACGGACGCGGTATGCCGGTGGATATCCACCCGGAAGAGGGCGTTCCCGCCGTTGAGCTGATCCTCTGCCGCCTGCATGCGGGCGGTAAGTTCTCGAACAAAAACTACCAGTTCTCCGGCGGCCTGCACGGCGTGGGGATCTCGGTGGTTAACGCCCTGTCCAAGCGCGTTGAGGTCAACGTCAAGCGCGACGGTAAGGTCTATAACATCGCCTTTGCCAACGGCGATAAGGTGAAAGATCTCTCCGTGGTCGGCAGCACGCCGAAGCGCACCACCGGAACCAGCGTTCACTTCTGGCCGGACGAAAGCTTTTTCGACAGCCCGCGCTTCTCGGTATCGCGCCTGACCCACGTGCTGAAGGCCAAAGCGGTGCTCTGCCCCGGCGTGGAGATTGTCTTTAAAGATAAAGTTAACGACAGCGAGCAGCGCTGGTGCTACGCCGACGGTCTCAACGACTACCTGGCCGAAGCGGTTAACGGCCTGCCGACCCTGCCGGAGAAGCCCTTTATCGGCGCGTTTGCCGGTGATACCGAGGCGGTAGACTGGGCGCTGCTGTGGCTGCCGGAGGGCGGCGAGCTGCTCACCGAGAGCTATGTAAACCTGATCCCTACCATGCAGGGCGGGACGCACGTCAACGGCCTGCGTCAGGGGCTGCTGGATGCGATGCGCGAGTTTTGCGAATACCGCAATATTCTGCCGCGCGGCGTTAAGCTGTCGGCAGAGGATATCTGGGACCGCTGCGCCTACGTGCTGTCGGTGAAGATGCAGGATCCGCAGTTTGCCGGGCAGACCAAAGAGCGTCTGTCGTCGCGCCAGTGCGCCGCGTTCGTTTCCGGCGTGGTGAAAGACGCCTTTAGCCTGTGGCTGAACCAGAACGTGCAGGCGGCGGAGATGCTGGCCGAGATGGCGATCTCCAGCGCCCAGCGTCGTCTGCGGGCGGCGAAGAAGGTGGTGCGTAAAAAGCTCACCAGCGGCCCGGCGCTGCCCGGCAAGCTGGCGGACTGCACCGCGCAGGATCTCAACCGCACCGAGCTGTTCCTGGTAGAGGGTGACTCGGCGGGCGGCTCGGCCAAGCAGGCCCGCGACCGTGAATTTCAGGCGATCATGCCGCTGAAGGGTAAGATTCTCAACACCTGGGAGGTCTCCTCTGACGAGGTGCTGGCTTCGCAGGAGGTACACGACATTTCGGTAGCGATTGGTATCGATCCGGACAGCGAAGATCTGACTCAGCTGCGTTACGGCAAGATCTGCATCCTCGCCGATGCCGACTCCGACGGTCTGCACATCGCCACGCTGCTCTGCGCGCTGTTTGTGAAGCACTTCCGCACGCTGGTGAAGCATGGTCACGTCTATGTGGCGCTGCCGCCGCTCTACCGTATCGATCTGGGCAAAGAGGTCTACTACGCCCTGACCGAAGAGGAGAAGGCGGGCGTGCTGGAGCAGCTGAAGCGTAAGAAGGGCAAGCCTAACGTCCAGCGCTTTAAAGGGCTGGGGGAGATGAACCCGATGCAGCTGCGCGAGACCACGCTCGATCCGAACACTCGCCGCCTGGTGCAGCTCACCATTAGCGACGATGACGATCAGCGCACCAACGCCATTATGGATATGCTGCTGGCCAAGAAGCGCTCGGAAGACCGCCGCAACTGGCTGCAGGAAAAAGGCGATATGGCCGATATCGAAGCCTGATAAACCAGCCCCGCAAGTGCGGGGCTTTTTTTTACCCCCTCCGCTACCCCTTTAGGTGACTCAACTTCCCGTTTTAACAGGTATATGATCTGCAACATAAGTTTCGCCCGACCACCACCTAACAAGAGGATGAAACATGCAGCGCATTGTCATACCAACCCACTACGTTCACGTCCGCTCGACGCCCCTGTGGACCAAAGAGACTGCGCCAGCTTCTATCTGGCAACGGCATCTGGATGCGGGAACGCGGCAGGGGGTGAACCCACGCCTCTGCGTGATGCAGGGAACGATCCGCTACTACGGGTACGCCGATGAGACCAGCCCGGAGCCGGTGGAGACCCTGACCATTGAAGCAGGGCAGTTTGGCGTCTTTCCGGCAGAGAAGTGGCACCGCATCGAAGCCCTGTCTGACGATACGGTATTTAACGTCGATTTTTGGGTCGATCCGCAAGTGCTCATTGAAGGTTGAGGTAGATATCATGACCATGGAAAACAGAGGCTACTCCTTAGCAGTTACACACGGCAGCAGCAGCGCAACGGCAGAGAAAGTTTATCTGAAACCGATGTCGCTCTACGTACCGGCTCTCGCCCATACGGCGGTAGCGGAGCTTATCAACACGCTGGCAGATAAAAGTGAAAGCGAGAAAGGTTTTACGTTGACGGTAACGAACAACAATAATGGCGTATCGGCCGATAAAGACTTTTCCCGCCTTGCTGAATTAGAGGATGCCACCACGGCGGCGGACACGGTGAAGGATCTGATTAATATCGTACGCGGTTATGAGTCAGACGAAGAGACCAACGTCTGCGGCTGGTAAACATCTTACCCCGCCGTGTGATTCTTCCGGTACTGGAGCGGCGTCTCGCCGATGCCTTTTTTAAAAGAGCTAATAAACCAGGTCACGTCGGAAAAACCCACCCGCGCGGCGATCTCGCGCACGCTCTCGTCGCTGTGCAGCAGGCACTCACAGGCCTTGCGCAGCCGTAGCGTGTTCAGGTAGTCGTGGATCTTCTCGCCCGTTTCAGCATGAAATTTCCGCGACACGTAGCTGCGCGATTTCCCCAGCTCGTTCGCCAGGACGTCGAGGCTAAATTTACGCTGGTAGTGCTCGTCCAGCCAGAACATCGCCTGGCTGGCAATGCTGCGGCTGTCGCCGGGCGCGCCGTCGCGATCGGCAGGCAGCATGGCAAAGAGGCTGATGAGCAGGCTGGCGACGCTTTCGCTGTTCATCGGCTGCGGGTAGCAGCTAAACAGATAGTCAATATGGCTATGACAGGCGGCAACATCCGCCACCCACGCCGGGCCGCCGCGCCGGGAGAGCTTCTGTAACCGCTGCTGGGCCTGCGGGAAATCACGCAGTGCCTTCAGCACCGCATGGTGATCGAGGTGGATAATAGTACGCCGGTAGATCGCTTCGGCCTGCTCGTCCACCATCACCTTATGCAGGGTAAAGGGCGGAAAGAAGAAGAGTCGCCCTGGTCGCATGGTGTAGTGGCGATTATCGACGATCGCTACCCCGAAACCCTCCTCAACGTAGAGGATCTCCAGACACTGGTGCCAGTGATGATAGCGCACGGTATTAGCAAACAGGCGGCTGAACGACACCACGGCATCGTTTAAGGTAATTAGCTCCAGATAGTCAGACTTTGGCTCATCGCGCATAGTGCAATAAAACTCAACTTTTACCCCTCTGCACGCCTTTATAAACCACCTTTTTAAATTTTCTCAACTGCGAGTTTATCCATCTTTCCCGGCTGTGACGTGGGTAACATTTCTCCGCGCCAGCGATTCACTATTCTTGAGCCACTTTGATAAGAGGCTGATGCGGAAATGGAAACATCAAATGTATTGTCATCCCGGCAGGACGTTGTTGAGCTGGTCACGGAGATGCTGGACGCGCTGGATAAGCAGTTTCCCGAGGGGCAATCACGCTTCGCGCTAGGCAACACCTGCGCCCACTACAGCGTTGACATTGCCAACATGGAAGGGTTGTCGCGGGCGCTGTGGGGTCTGTTTCCGCTGCTGGCCGCCGGGGAGGAGATACCGCTCAGCGCGAAATACATTGCCGCCATCAAGCAGGGGACCGATCCGCACAGCCCGGGCTACTGGGGCGAGACCGGGCCTTACGATCAGCGGCTGGTGGAGATGGCGGCCTACGGCCTCGGCCTGGCGCTGATGCAGGACCGGCTGCTGGCGTATTTCTCCCCGCGCGAGCAGGCGAACCTCTACGCCTGGCTGAATCAAATCAGCGACGCCGAAATGCCCGACAGCAACTGGAACTACTTTGCCATCATGGTCCAGCTTGGCTTTAAGCGTGCCGGGCTGCCGTGGGATCGTGACGCGGTAGAGCGGCGCTTTACGATGATGGAGGCTTACTATCTTGGCGATGGCTGGTACTCCGATGGTCCAGGGAGGCCAAAGGATTACTACATCTCGATGGCGTTTCATTTCTATGGGCTGATCTACGCCACGCTCAACGCCGAGGACGATCCGCATCGCACCGCTACTCTGCGGGAGAGGGCGCAGCTGTTCGCTCAGGACTTTATCTACATGTCGGCGGCGGGGGGAGAATCGGTGCCCTTTGGCCGCAGCCTGACCTACCGCTTTGCGATGGTGGCCTTCTGGAGCGCGGTCGCCTTTGCTGAGCTGGAGGCATTTACGCCGGGCATCGTGAAGGGGATCGTTCTCCGCCACCTGCGCTGGTGGCTGACGCAGCCCATCTTTGACCGGGACGGCATTCTGACCCTCGGTTTTGCCTACCCAAACCTTGTCATGTGCGAGGATTATAACTCCCCCGGCTCGCCCTACTGGGCGCTGAAGGTGTTCCTGATCCTCGCTCTCCCCGACGCGCATCCGTTCTGGCAGGCAGAGGAGGAGCCTTTACCGACGCTGGCGATGCAGAGAACGATCCCGCATGCCGGACAGATCCTGATGCACAGCGAAGCTTCGCGGCACGTCTGCATGCTCACCTCCGGCCAGCTTGAGCTGAACAACTACGTCAATACCGAGGCGAAATACACCAGGTTTGCCTACTCCAGCCGCTTCGGTTTCACCATCGAGCGCGGACGCTACGGCATCAAGCACGCCGCCTGCGACAGCATGCTGCTGCTGGCAGAAGGGGATGAGTACTACCGGGGACGTCGCGGCTGTGACGAGACCGTGGTCAGCGACGCGTACATCTTCTCGCGCTGGTCACCCTGGCACGACGTGCAGGTGGCGACCTGGCTAATCCCCTGCGGCGACGGTCATCTGCGGCTGCACTGCATCGACACCGCACGTCACCTGAACAGCGTTGAGGGCGGCTTCGCAGTGATGAAGGCCGCGCATCAGACGTCAGCCTCTGGCTGCGTGGTTCACGCTGCGAACGGCAGCAGCGCTATCTACGATCTCTCGTTTGGCCTTGAGCGCCACGGCGACTGCGTCATTACCCCACCCAACAGCAGCGTAATGTTTGCCGAGTGCGCGGCGATCCCGGTATTAACCGCCACCCTGACGCCGGGACGTCACTGGCTCTGCTGCGCTGCTATTGCGGGCGATCCACAGCAGAGCGATTTGGCCTCCGTAACGGAGGTGCGTTTAGAAGGCGGGACGCTGACGGTGCGCCATCCCGCAATGAAAACCGCTTTAGTCATCACGTTATAAATAAAAAAACCTCTCTTACCCTTACATACCTTCGTCGAGGATAGTATGGAAAAAATAATTAAAAATAGTCGGACTGAATATTACAAAATCAGCGCCTTTATCTTTCTCTACTTCTTTACCTGGTCGGCCAGCATTGGCCTGCTGGCCATCTGGCTCGGACAAAAAGCGAACTTAAGCGGAACGGTGATCGGCACGGTATTTGCCGTCAACGGTATCTTCTCGGTGATCCTGAAACCGATCTACGGCTACATTCTGGATAAGATCGGCATGAGCAAATACCTGCTCTATTTCGTGGTTGCCGTGTCAGCCCTGATGGCCCCGTTCTTTATCTATGTTTACCAGCCGCTGCTGCTCTCCAACACGCTGCTGGGGATTATCGTCGGTGCCATCTATTTAAGCTTCGCCTGGTACGCGGGCGTGGCGGCCTGCGAATCCTATACCGACCGCTACAGCCGCCTGAACGGCATGGAGTTCGGCCAGATCCGCATGTGGGGATCGCTGGGCTGGGCGGTGGCCTCCTCCTTCTCCGGCCTGCTGTTTAACCTCTCTCCGGCCTATAACTTCATTATGGGCAGCGTGGCCTCCCTTGTGATGCTGGGGGTGCTGTTTAGCCTGAAGGTCGATACACGAACCGAGCGTGCGGGTGAGGTGCTGGCGAAGGAGAAGATCGTCCCCGCCGACGTCTATGCCCTGTTGAAAAACCGCAAGTTCTGGGCCTTCTGCCTCTATGTAGCAGGCGTGGCGTGGATGATGTTTATCGCCGAGCAGCAGTTCTCCCGCTACTTCGTTACCTTCTTTGAGGACGTGCACCAGGGCAACGCCGTGTTTGGCTATCTGGGCACCGTGCAGTCGGGGATGGAGTTTGTCATGTACATGATCGTTCCGATGTTTGTGAACTACGTCGGGGCCAAGCGCGGGCTGCTGATCGTCGGGCTGGTGGTGGGCGCGCGGCTGATTATCTCCGGACTGTGTGATTCCCATCTCTTAATCTCCGTGCTCAAGCCGCTCTACGGTCTGGAGATCTGCCTCCTGCTGGTGTCGGTCTTTAAATATATCGCCGAGCATTTTGACAAGCGCGTGAACGCCACCATGTACCTGCTGGGCTACCAGGCGATGCTCTATGTCGGCAACGTGGTGGTCTCCTCCCCGGCGGGGATCCTCTACGACAAAATTGGCTTTGAGCAGACCTATATCATCATGGGCGCGACGGCCCTGATCTTTACCCTTATCTCTGCCTTTACCCTGTCGGCCTGCCAGAGCAAGCGGCGCGGCGCGCCTGCGGTCAAGGTCGCCGGGTAGGGTATTCATTCATTAAGAAGAAGGACCGGAATATGTTAAATCGTATCGTTGAGGAGCGTCTGGGAGAGGTTCCCGCGCCGGTGGATGAGCGCGCCTTTCAGGATGAGCTGGTTACCGCTCGCCGTCAGACCCTCGAGCTGATAAGCCGTCATTTAACGGAGTTCGGTGAAAAGTTTCCAGCCGAAACCTGCGTCAAAGGCTACTACCCGTTAACCGATAACGTGGAGTGGACCACCAGCTTCTGGACCGGCCAGCTGTGGCTGGCGTGGGAGATGAGCGGCGAGAGATCGTATCGCACGCTGGCGGAGAAACACGTGCGCTCTTTTGGGCTGCGCATTGCCGGCCGTCAGGATACCAATACCCACGATCTCGGCTTTCTCTATACGCTCTCCTGCGTGGCGGCCTGGCGCTTGACC
This sequence comes from Pseudescherichia sp., assembly GCA_032055545.1. Classification (GTDB taxonomy): domain Bacteria; phylum Pseudomonadota; class Gammaproteobacteria; order Enterobacterales; family Enterobacteriaceae; genus Pseudescherichia. The sequence continues at coordinate 8,890 of DAMBQR010000040.1, forward strand.
GGCAACCGCGACGCGCGCGGCTTTGCGCTGCAGGCCGCAGAGGCGCTGCTGGAACGGTTTCATGAAAAGGCACAGATCATTCAGGCGTGGGGCGATCTTAACGATCCGCAGCAGGCGGGAAGGATGATCATCGACTGCAACATGAACCTGCCGCTGCTCTACTGGGCCAGCGAGCAGACTGGCGATCCGCGCTTTGCCGAGGCGGCGCAGGCCCACGTTCAGCAGGCGGCGGCGTATCTGATCCGCGACGATGCATCGACCTTTCACACCTACTACATGGATGTGCAGACCGGTGCGCCGCGCTACGGCAATACCCAGCAGGGCTATGCCGATGATTCGTGCTGGTCGCGGGGGCAGGCGTGGGGGATCTATGGCTTCCTGCTAAGCTACCTCTACACCGGTGATAAAACGATGGTTGCGCTGTCAAAAAGGCTGGCGAACTACTTCCTCAACCGCCTGCCGGAAGATGGCGTCTGCCACTGGGATCTGGCCTTAGTGGGCAGCGATGCGCTGCGGGACTCTTCGTCCGCCGCCATTGCCGTCTGCGGCCTGCTGGAGCTGGTGAAGCAGCTGCCGGTGAGCGATCCCGATCGCGCCCGCTATCAGCAGTGGGCGATGCACATCATGTCGTCGCTGAATAAGCACTATCTGATGGGGATTAACGAACCCGGTAACGGGCTGCTGAAGCACTCGGTGTACCATCTCGCCAGTAACAAGGGTGTGGATGAGTGTGCCAGCTGGGGGGATTACTTCTACGTCGAGGCGCTGATGCGGTTTAGTGAGAGCTGGAAGCTCTACTGGTGATAATTATAGGCCCGGTAAGCGCAGCGCCACCGGGCAACACAACTAAACCCCTTGCTCCAGAATGCGGATATGGGTCTCTAACACGTCGCTTTTTACCGCCTCGCCCCACGCTTTCATGTGCGGGGTTTGCAGGTGCGCTTCAAGATGGGCCACGGTCTCCCACTGCTCCACCATCACGATAGAGTCCGGGTTAGTAGCCTGAAAGCTCACGTTGGCGGCGGTGTCTACCATCGGCGCATAGCCGTGGCAGCCCGCTTCCTCTAATACGGTGGGGATAATTTTCGCAAACTCGTCCAGCACGGCCTGGCGATGATGCTGGCCGGGACGGGTGCGAATCTCTGCAATCACTGTCAACATGGTCAACTCCTTCTTTGTACCGTCTGACAGTTAAGCAAAAATTTCCGCAAGATGCTTGCGATATTCTGCGGTATAGCGAGGCACGTCCGGCATTTTAATCACGTCGTTAGCGATAAAGGTCGGCAGCGCGTCCATTCCCAGGAACTGGTTCGCCTTGTGGAACGGCAGGTAAACGCCGTCAACGCCCACGCCGTGGAAGAACTGCTCTTTGTCGGTGAACGCGTCCAGCGGGGCGTTCCAGGTCAGCGACAGCATGTAGGTTTTGCCCTGAATCAGGCCGCCGGAGCCATATTTTTTCGCATCGTCAGAGCGGGTACGGCCATCGCTGGCGTACAGGGAGCCGTGACCTTCGGTAAAGACGTCATCAATGTACTTTTTCACCGTCCACGGCGCGCCCATCCACCAGCCCGGCATCTGCCAGATTACGGTGTCAGCCCACAGGAAGTTCTGCACTTCCTCTTTCACGTCATAGTCGCCGTCGGTGCGGACCACTTTCACGTCGTGCCCGCTGTCGCGCAGGAAGCTGGCGGCAACGTCGGTCATGGTGTCGTTCAGCTGGCCGTTAGAGTGACCGAATTTTTTAGCGCCGTTGATAATTAAGATGTTGCTCATTATTTGTCCCGTTAGAAAACGAATTTGCCGACTATTCTAACGGCCTCGACTAGAGAGAAAAATGAGCAAAATGTGCAAAGACTTTTGCTTATACAGCAATAATTCAGCTACCAGCTCACCCGGACCACAGCGCCACCCTCCGCTGCATTATCCACCGACACCCTCATGTTGTGCAGCGTAGCGATACGTTTCACAATCGACAGCCCCAGGCCGCTGCCCGTCTCCTCCTGTCCCGGCGGACGGTAAAAGCGCTCGCCGAGACGCGGCAGCGCCTGAGGCGGAATACCCGGTCCGTTATCGCGTACGGTAAAGCAGCGCTGCGCCAGCGTGACGTCGATCCGGCTGCCGTGCGGGCTGTAACGCACCGCGTTATTCAGCAGATTACGTACCAGCAGGCCAAGCAGCAGCGGTTGACCGGGGCGCGTCACCTCCGGCGCATCGATAGCAAGGTGGATCGCAATACCTGCCCGGTGTGCTGAGGCATCAATATCCATCACCGCCGATTGCAGAAGTTCCGCCACGGCGATCTGCTCAACATCGTCCAGGTTATCGAGCGAGTCGAGGCGCGAGAGGGTAAGAAGCTGATCCACCAGCCGTGTCGCGCGGTCGATACCGGTATGCAGCTGGCTCAGCGCACGCTGCTGACCTTCGGCGTCGTCCCACGACAGCTGCGCCACTTCAGCCTGAACCTTCAGCGCAGCAAGGGGGGTACGCAGCTCATGCGCCGCGTCGGAGGTAAAGCGCCGCTCGCGAGCCATCATCTGCTGGGTACGGGCAAATAAGCTGTTCAACGCGTCCAGCAGAGGCCGTACCTCCGACGGAATAGCATGAGTGGGAAGCATGTCGGTGCTATCTGGCGCACGCTGGTTCAACGTCCGGGCCAGCTTTTTCAGCGGACGCAGCTCGCGGCTGAGCAGCAGCACCAGGCAGAGCAGCATCAGCGGCAGCGCCACCAGCCAGGGGGTAAGCTGTGAGGTGACGATATCCATGGCCATCTCTTCGCGATACTCCCACTCCTGTCCTACCACGATGCGGTATCTGCCGTCAGGGGCGGTGAGCCAGAGAAGACGCCAGGCATCGTTATCATCTTTGAGCTGCCCGTTGCTAAAACCATCCCGGCGGTAGTGATAGGGGATATCCTGGCCGTTTTCGCCATCGTGCAGGAGCAGTTTGCCGTCGCGGGAGTAGATAGCAAAAGCCAGCGCATCATCATCGAGATGACCATGCCGGATCTTATCCGGCGCGCGAACCTGGCGCAGCGGGGCAGGGAGCGTATTGAGATCCATCGCCAGCAGACGTTTGGCGAAAAGCATCTGCTGGGTATCGAAGAGCTTATCCAGCTTGTGGGTCGTCTGCTGCCAGGCAGCCACGCTGGCGGTCAGCCAGGCGGCCAGCGCCAGCAGGCAAAAAAGCAGAGTGAGCCGAACCCGCAGGCTCAAGCGTTGCGTCAGTTTCATTCGTTGTCCAGAGTGTAACCGATGCCGTGCACGGTGCGGATAAAATCTGTACCCAGCTTGCGGCGCAGGTGATGGATATGCACCTCAACGGCGTTGCTCGATACCTCGTCATCCCAGCTGTAGAGCTTCTCCTCTATCGCTTTACGCGGCAGCACGCGCCCGGTGTTGCGCATAAGCAGCTCCAGCAGGGCAAACTCTTTGGGCTTGAGGATCAGCGTTTCACCATTGACCAGCACCACCAGACGAGTGGGATCGAGCGTGACGTTGCCGTGGCGCAGCTCGCTGTGGGTCTGGCCGTGGCTACGGCGAATGAGCGCCTCAAGCCGCGCCGCAACCTCAATCAAGGCGAAGGGCTTACACAGATAGTCATCTGCGCCAAGGCGTAAACCCTCGATGCGCTGGTTTAAGGCATCACGTGCGGTCAGGATCAGCACCGGCTCGCTGCGGCCCGCCTGACGCCAGTCGCGGAGGATTGCCAGCCCGTCAATCTCTGGCAGCGTCAGATCGAGGATCACCGCATCGTAAGGTGCACGATAGAGCGCCTCTCTCCCGACGCCGCCGGTAGTAAACCAGTCAACGGTGAAGCCCATTTTACCCAGTCCGGCTTTGATACCGTCGCCTATTAGCTTGTCATCTTCCACCAGTAAAATTCGCATCTGCCTCTCCTTGCTTTTACGCAGTAAACCTCCTGTAACCTACGGCTGTACAGTAAAAAAATTTAAATTTTCCGCTTAAGAACTTGTTAAGAACTACCCTGTTTAATGGAGCATGACACCAGACAAAAAGGAGATACATGATGAAAAAATTAGCTGCTATTGCCGCCATCGCCATGATGGCCTCCGCCCCCGTTTTCGCCGCCGAGGGTGGCTTCAGCGGGCCATCGGCTACGCCAACCCAGACGCAAAACCAGACTCAGCAGGGCGGCTTCGTGGATAAAAATGCCACCCCGACAACCGCAGTGAAAGCCAAAGATCTGAAAGATGACAGCTGGGTGACGCTGCGAGGGAATATTACCGAGCGCCTCTCTGACGATCGCTACCTCTTCCGCGATGCCAGCGGTACGGTCAATGTCGAAATCGATCAAAAACGCTGGAACGGCCAGAACGTGACGCCGCAGGATCAGGTTGAAATTCAGGGTAAAGTTGACAAGGAGTGGAACGAGTTTGAGATCGAAGTGAAGCAAATCACTAAGCTCGGCAAGTAATTGTCTGAAGGGCCGGTTATCCGGCCTTTTTCCTGTGACTCAGAAGGGCAGATAAGGTAAAATCTGCGGCAATATTGCCCCTGAATAATTGGGTGCAAACGCTGAGGAATCACACGTAATGAGCGATATGGCAGAGCGCCTCGCGCTACATGAATTCACTGAAAACGCCTACCTGAACTACTCCATGTACGTCATCATGGACCGTGCGCTGCCGTTTATCGGCGACGGCCTGAAGCCGGTGCAGCGGCGTATCGTGTACGCCATGTCTGAACTGGGCCTCAACGCCAGCGCGAAGTTCAAAAAATCTGCCCGTACCGTGGGCGACGTGCTGGGTAAATACCACCCTCACGGCGATAGCGCCTGCTATGAAGCGATGGTGCTGATGGCCCAGCCGTTCTCCTACCGCTATCCGCTGGTTGACGGCCAGGGTAACTGGGGCGCACCGGACGATCCAAAATCCTTTGCGGCGATGCGTTACACCGAGTCGCGCCTCTCCAAATACGCCGAGCTGCTGCTGGGTGAGCTGGGGCAGGGCACGGTGGAGTGGGTGCCTAACTTTGACGGCACGATGCAGGAGCCGAAGATGCTGCCTGCCCGCCTGCCAAACATTCTGCTGAACGGCACCACCGGCATCGCCGTTGGCATGGCGACGGACATTCCGCCGCACAACCTGCGTGAAGTGGCACAGGCAGCAATCGCCCTGATCGACCAGCCGAAAACCACCCTCGATCAGCTGCTGGATATCGTCCAGGGGCCGGACTACCCGACCGAGGCGGAGATCATCACCTCCCGGGCAGAGATCCGCAAAATTTACCAGAGCGGCCGCGGCTCCGTGCGCATGCGCGCGGTGTGGAAAAAAGAGGACGGTGCGGTGGTCATTACTGCGCTGCCGCACCAGGTTTCCGGGGCGCGGGTGCTGGAGCAGATCGCGGCCCAGATGCGCAATAAAAAGCTGCCGATGGTGGACGATCTGCGTGACGAGTCCGATCACGAGAACCCGACCCGTCTGGTAGTGGTACCGCGCTCCAACCGGGTGGATATGGATCAGGTGATGAACCACCTGTTCGCCACCACCGATCTGGAGAAGAGCTACCGCATCAACCTGAACATGATCGGTCTCGACGGACGTCCAGCGGTGAAAAACCTGCTGGAGATCCTCACCGAGTGGCTGGCGTTCCGCCGCGATACCGTGCGCCGCCGCCTCAACCATCGCCTGGAGAAGGTGCTCAAGCGCCTGCACATCCTTGAAGGTTTGCTGGTGGCGTTCCTCAACATCGACGAGGTGATTGAGATCATCCGCGGTGAAGATGAACCTAAGCCGGTACTGATGTCGCGCTTTGGCATCAGCGAAACCCAGGCTGAAGCAATCCTTGAGCTGAAGCTGCGCCATCTCGCTAAGCTGGAAGAGATGAAGATCCGCGGTGAGCAGAGCGAGCTGGAGAAAGAGCGCGACCGCCTGCAAAGCACGCTGGCCTCCGAGCGCAAGATGAGCACCCTGCTGAAGAAAGAGCTGCAGGCCGATGCCGATGCGTTCGGCGACGATCGCCGCTCACCGCTGCACGAGCGTGAAGAGGCGAAGGCGATGAGCGAGCATGACATGCTGCCATCCGAGCCGGTGACTATCGTGCTGTCGCAGATGGGCTGGGTACGCAGCGCCAAAGGCCATGACATCGATGCCCAGGGCCTGAGCTACAAGGCGGGCGACAGCTGGAAAGCGTCGGCGAAAGGCAAAACCAACCAGCCGGTGGTCTTTATCGACACCACCGGGCGCAGCTACGCTGTCGATCCGCTGACGCTGCCGTCGGCGCGCGGGCAGGGTGAACCGGTGACCGGCAAGCTGACGCTGCCGCCGGGTGCCACCGTTGAGCATATGGTGATGGCCGGTGAGGAGCAAAAGCTGCTGATGGCTTCCGATGCAGGCTACGGCTTCGTCTGTACCTTCAACGATCTGATTGCCCGCAACCGTGCCGGGAAGGCACTAATTACCCTGCCGGAAAACGCACATGTGCTGCCGCCGCTGGAGATCGTTGACGACAGCGACCTGCTGCTGGCGATCACCGCCGCCGGGCGCATGCTGATGTTCCCGATTAGCGATCTGCCGCAGCTGTCGAAAGGTAAAGGGAATAAGATCATCAGCATTCCAGCGGCCGAAGCGGCGAAGGGAGAGGATAGCCTGGCGCACCTCTTTATCCTGCCGCCGCAGAGCACGCTGACCCTGCACTCTAGCAAGCGCAAAATCAAAATGCGCCCGGAGGAGTTGCAGAAGGTGCATGGCGAGCGTGGCCGTCGCGGAACGCTGATGCGCGGTCTACAGCGTATCGACAAGGTCGAGATCGACTCGCCGCGCCGGGCAACGGCTGGCGACAGCGAAGAGTAATCCCTGTGCGCTTCTCCCCCTTCCAGCCGAAGGGGGAGCTACCCATAAAATTTCCCGTAAAGTCATTGTTAAATCGCAGGTTACGATTGACAATACGCTTTTTCACGGACCCGATGGAACAAAGCCGTGCACCGTCTGCCGCTACACTATACTGGGCGGGTGTCCGGGCTTTCGAGGTAGCTATGCTATTCATTTTACGCGTAATCATTGTTGTAATTTACAGCATCCTGGTCTGTATCTTTGGCTGTATCTACTGCCTGTTTAGCCCACGGAATCCAAAGCACGTCGCCACTTTTGGCCATCTTTTTGGCCGTCTGGCCCCGGTGATGGGGATCAAAGTAGAGCTGCGCCTGCCGCCTGATGCGGCGACGTATGGCAATGCGATCTACATCGGCAACCACCAGAACAACTACGATATGGTCACCGCAGCCAGCATTGTGCAGCCACGTACCGTCACCGTGGGCAAGAAAAGCCTGCTGTGGATCCCGTTTTTTGGCCAGCTCTACTGGTTGACGGGTAACTTGCTGATCGACCGCGACAACCGCGCCAAAGCGCACGGGACTATTGCCCAGGTGGTAAAGCATATTCAGAAGCGCAACATCTCGATCTGGATGTTCCCGGAAGGCACTCGCAGCCGCGGACGTGGGCTGCTGCCGTTTAAGACCGGTGCGTTTCATGCGGCTATTGCCGCTGGCGTGCCTGTTATTCCGGTATGTGTCTCAAATACCTCTAACAAAATTAACCTTAACCGTCTGAATAACGGCCTGGTGATTGTCGAGATGCTGCCGCCAATAGACACCAGCCAGTTTGGTAAAGAACAGGTGCGCGAGCTGGCGACCCACTGCCGGACGCTGATGGCAGAGAAGATCGCCGAGCTTGATAGCGAAGTTGCCGCCCGCGAAGCCGCTGGCAAGCGATAAGGTAGCCGCGACTTTTTACGCGCTTTAGTCCGTTTTACAGGGAGCAAGATATGTCACTCAGTCGGCGTCAGTTTATTCAGGTCTCCGGCGCTGCGCTTTGTGTGGGCGCGGTTCCGCTGCGGGCTAACGCCGCCGGGCAGCAGCAGCCGCTGCCTGTGCCGCCGCTCGTTGAATCCCGCCGTGGGCAACCGCTGTTTTTAACCCTGCAGCGTGCGCACTGGTCCTTCACGCCTGGCACCCGCGCGCAGGTGTGGGGCATCAACGGCCGCTATCTTGGGCCGACCATTCGCGTCTGGAGCGGCGACGACGTGAAGATGATCTACAGCAACCGGCTGCAAGAGAATGTTGCCATGACCATCAGCGGCCTGCAGGTTCCCGGCCCGCTGATCGGCGGCGCGGCGCGAATGATGTCCCCCAGCGCCGACTGGGCGCCGGTGCTGCCGATCCGCCAGAGCGCGGCGACGCTCTGGTATCACGCCAACACGCCAAACCGTACCGCCGAGCAGGTCTATAACGGGCTGGCGGGGATGTGGCTGATTGAGGATGAGGTAAGTAAATCCCTGCCGATCCCCAACCACTACGGCGTGGATGACTTTCCCATTATTATTCAGGACAAGCGGCTGGATAACTTCGGCACGCCGGAGTACAGCGAGCCTGGCAGCGGCGGCTTCGTGGGCGATACGCTGTTGGTCAACGGCGCACAGAGTCCCTATGTCGAGGTGTCGCGCGGCTGGGTGCGCCTGCGTCTGCTGAACGCCTCCAACGCCCGCCGCTATCAGCTGCAAATGAGCGATGGCCGGGCGCTGCACGTCATCTCCGGCGACCAGGGCTTTTTACCCGCCCCGGTGTCAGTGAAGCAGCTCTCGCTGGCCCCCGGTGAGCGGCGTGAAATTCTCGTCAATATGACCGACGGCGACGAGGTCTCGATCACCTGCGGCGAGGCGGCAGGGATTGTTGATCGCATCCGTGGCTTCTTTGAGCCGTCGAGCATCCTCATCTCCACTCTGGTGCTGACGTTACGTCCTACCGGGCTGCTGCCGCTGGTGACCGATACGCTGCCGCAGCGGCTGCTGCCGACGGAGCTGATGAGCGGTGCGGCGGTACGTAGCCGGGATATCGCTCTGGGCGACGATCCGGGTATCAACGGCCAGCTATGGGATATCAAGCGCATCGATATCACCGCCCAGCAGGGTACCTGGGAGCGCTGGACGGTGCGCGCCGACACGCCGCAGTCGTTCCATATTGAGGGCGTCAGCTTCCTGATCCGCAACATCAATGGCGCCATGCCGTTCCCGGAGGATCGGGGTATGAAGGATACCGTCTGGGTAGATGGGCAGGTTGAACTGCTGGTCTACTACGGGCAGCCCTCCTGGCCGCACTTCCCGTTCCAGTACTTTAGCCAGACGCTGGAGATGTCGGATCGTGGCTCTATTGGCCAGCTATTGGTAAATCCGGCCCCGTAAATCGCCGGATGGCGGCTTCGCCTTACCCGGCCTACGCAACCTGTATGCCGGGTAACTATCCCGCACAAAATTTCTTCATTTCCCACACTGTTCAGGCGTATAATCCCCGCCCTTTTGTCTGGTCTCTCTTCGGAAGCATTATGAGCGCTATCTCCCTGATCCAGCCGGATCGCGACCTCTTCTCATGGCCGCAGTACTGGGCTGCCTGTTTCGGCCCCGCGCCGTTTTTGCCTATGTCACGCGAAGAGATGGATCGGCTTGGCTGGGACAGCTGCGACATCATCCTGGTTACCGGGGATGCCTATGTCGATCATCCGAGCTTCGGCATGGCGATCTGCGGACGGATGCTGGAGGCGCAGGGCTTCCGCGTCGGCATCATTGCCCAGCCGGACTGGAACAGCAAAGAGGACTTTATGCGCCTCGGCAAACCGAACCTGTTCTTCGGCGTCACCGCAGGCAATATGGACTCGATGATCAACCGCTACACCGCCGATCGCAAGCTGCGCCATGACGATGCCTACACGCCGGATAACGTGGCGGGCAAGCGGCCGGACCGTGCGACGCTGGCCTATACCCAGCGCTGTAAAGAGGCGTGGAGCGATGTGCCGGTGATCCTGGGCGGCATCGAGGCCAGCCTGCGTCGCACCGCGCACTACGACTACTGGTCGGATACCGTCCGTCGCTCGGTGCTGGTGGATTCCAAAGCGGATATGCTCATCTTCGGCAACGGCGAGCGTCCGCTGGTTGAGGTAGCCCATCGTCTGGCGCAGGGTGAGCCGGTTGCCACTATTCGTGATGTGCGTAATACCGTGATTATGGTTAAAGAGGCGCTGCCGGGCTGGAGCGGGGTAGATTCCCGCATCATCGATATGCCGGGAAAAATTGACCCAATTCCCCATCCCTACGGAGACGATCTGCCGTGCGCGGACAACAAACCTGTTGAGCCTAAAAAAGCTGAAGCGAAAGCCGTTGTCATCCAGCCGCCGCGACCGAAGCCGTGGGAGAAGATCTACGTCCTGCTGCCCTCTTTTGAGAAGGTGAAAGCTGACAAGGTGCTCTATGCCCACGCGTCGCGTATTCTGCACCATGAGACCAACCCTGGCTGTGCGCGGGCGCTGATGCAGAAGCATGGCGACCGCTATATCTGGATCAACCCGCCGGCGATCCCGCTCTCTACCGAAGAGATGGACAGCGTCTTTGCGCTGCCCTACCAGCGCGTGCCGCATCCGGCCTACGGCAGCAGCCGCATTCCGGCCTATGAGATGATCCGTTTCTCGGTCAACATCATGCGCGGTTGCTTTGGCGGCTGCTCCTTCTGCTCGATCACCGAGCATGAAGGGCGGATTATCCAGAGTCGCTCTGAAGAGTCGATCATCAATGAGATCGAAGCGATTCGTGACACCGTGCCCGGCTTTACCGGCGTGATCTCCGATCTGGGCGGCCCGACGGCCAACATGTATATGCTGCGCTGCAAGTCGCCCCGTGCGGAGCAGACCTGCCGCCGCCTGTCATGCGTCTACCCGGATATCTGTCCGCATATGGATACCAATCATGAGCCGACGATCAACCTCTACCGCCGCGCCCGCGACCTGAAGGGGATCAAAAAGATCCTTATTGCCTCCGGGGTGCGCTACGACATTGCCGTGGAGGATCCGCGCTATATCAAAGAGCTGGCGACCCATCACGTGGGCGGCTACCTGAAGATTGCGCCGGAGCACACCGAGGAAGGCCCGCTGTCGAAGATGATGAAGCCGGGGATGGGCAGCTATGACCGCTTCAAAGCGCTGTTCGATACCTACTCAAAGCAGGCGGGTAAAGAGCAGTACCTGATCCCATACTTTATCTCTGCCCACCCGGGAACGCGTGATGAAGATATGGTTAACCTGGCTCTGTGGCTCAAAAAGCACCGCTTCCGCCTCGATCAGGTGCAGAACTTCTATCCGTCGCCGCTCGCCAACTCGACGACCATGTATTACACCGGCAAGAACCCGCTCGGCAAGATTGGCTACAAGAGCGAGAACATCGTAGTACCAAAGGGCGAAAAACAGCGCCGCCTGCATAAGGCGCTGCTGCGCTATCACGATCCGAAAAACTGGCCGCTGATCCGCCAGGCGCTGGAAGAGATGGGTAAAAAGCAGCTGATCGGCAGCCGTCGCGACTGCCTGGTGCCTGCGCCAACCCTCGATGAGATGCGTGAGGCGAAGCGCCAGAACCGCCATACGCGCCCGGCGCTGACCAAACATACGCCGATTGCCCACCAGCGCCAGACGCCGGCAGGCAATAAAGTGCGCAGCAAGGCCGGCACGAAGGGTTAATACAGCCCAATCATCTTCCACCAGGCGAGTCCGACGCTAATAAAGACCGCCTGGTTGAAGAGGCTGACCAGAAACCCCGTACGCCACCAAACCCCGGTGGGCACATAGCCCGCGCCGAACAGGATCGGGCCGCGGGCATGGGTGTACTGGGTCAGGGAGCAGTAAAGGCTGCTGGTAAACGCCAGCATCAGCGCGCACGGCGCTGCCGGGATCCCCAGATGCAGCCCGACGCCAACAAACACCGCGTAGAGGGCGGCAATCTGCGCGTTGCCGCTGGCAAAAAAGTAGTGGGTGTAGAAGTAGGCCGCGTTCAGCAGCAGCAGCACGACTACCCAACTGGTGCCATGCAGCGAGCTGGCAAGGCTGTCGCCAATCAGGTTACCAAACCAGGTAGTAAACCCGAGCTTTTTCAGCTGGTTGGCCATCATCAGTAGTGCCGCAAACCAGATCAGCGTATCCCACGCCCCTTTTTCGCTCTTCACATCCTCCCAGCTCAGCACGCCGGAGAGCAGCAGGAGAGAGAGGCCTACAAATGACGCCGTTGTCGGGTCAACCCCGAGCGCGTCGCCGAAAATCCACAGTACCAGCAGAACCACCACCGTACCAAGCATCAGCCACTCGCCGCGCGACATGCTGCCCATCTGTGCCAGCTCCTGGCGAGCCAGCGCTGGCGCATCCGGCGTATGGCGAATCTCCGGGCGGGTGAGCCAGTAGACTAGCAGCGGGACGATCAGCAGCGATACCAGGCAGGGCAGCAGGGCCGCCATAAACCAGCTGCCCCATGTCAGGGTCACGCCAGCGTTGGCGGCCAGCTTCACCGCCAGCAGGTTGCCGGTGTAGCCGGTCATAAACAGCGCGGCGGTGACGTCGTTAACGTTGCCGATACAGGTGATGAGAAAAGTGCCGATTTTACTGCGGGATCCGTCATCCGGGCGGGAGTCGAAGCTGCGCGCCAGCGAGTCGGCGATAGGGTAGATCACGCCCCCGCAGCGGGCGGTATTGCTGGGCATCGCCGGAGAGAGGATCAGATCGGCAAATGCCAGCCCGTAGGCCAGGCCCAGAGTACGTTTACCCAGCAGGCGGATCATCTGCAGGGCGATCCGCCGCCCGAGGCCGGTTTTGATGAAGCCGCGGGCGATCATAAAGGCAACGACGATCAGCCAGATCAGCGAGCTGTTTAGTTCGCTCAGCGCTGTAGTAATCGCCCCGCTGGCGCTGGTGTCCCCGGCGGCATAGGCCAGCGCAAAGACGGTGATGCCGATGATACCTACCGCGCCAATCGGCAGCACCTTTGCGACAATGGCAGCGATGGTGGCTACAAAGATAAGGGCCGAACGCCAGGCCGCCACGCTCAGGCCAGAGGGAGGCGTCAGCTGCCAGAGAGCCGCCGCAGCGGCAACGATGATGATGAGCGGGAGCCAACGGACGCCCGACGATTTTCTTTCCGCCACAGCCATATCCTTATTCATCGTGCGGATGAAACATGTGAAAGAGATAGATTGTATGAATAATCAAAGAGTTATATCGATAATATGCTGCACCCTGCCGCATAAAAAATACACTTAATAGTGGCAGGGAATTGTTGCAGGATGTTTCTTGGGCGGGGGTTGAGAGATTAGCTATAAATTTTGTTGATAGGGTAAAGCCGCAGCATTGAACAGCGGCTTTGTCATCGCGCTAACGCAGGAAAAGTGCAGGACTAACGTTAAAGCGAGCCGCCAGTTTTTTAATATGATCTAACGATAATTTGCGTTCACCTTTAAGGACACGCGAAACCATTGATTTACTTCCGATTTCTGGTAAATCAGCAAGGGTCAGTTGATATTGATTAATGAGTGTTTTCAATACGCCAATCTCGCTGGACGCGGCACGCATACGAGCGGCAAATGCCTGTAAATCGGGATCGGTGTTTTCGTATTCAGTAATACGGGCACAGAGAATGTTCACCAGTGGATTATGCGGATCGTTGATTAACAACTCTGCGACCATTTCCAACGCGTCGTTATAGTCGCGCTCGGTAGGTTTGCGACCTAAGAAAGGGACAGCATCGGTGAGCGCCTCGGTGGCTTTGATTGCTTCTGCAATGGTCATCTCTTTTTGCCTTTTGTACGGTTGCTGGCGATGAAAGCATCATATTCTTTATGTGTAAGCACATGTCTTACATAGAATTTCTGACCTTCAAAAAAGATTAGCGCAATAACACGTAACGCATTACGTCCAATGTTAATGACATAGTGCTTATCCAGATATTTCAGATTATCCAGCGACGGATAAAGCGCCTTTAAACATTCCGGCGTTTCAAAGTGACCCTTTTCAATATCACTGCCCAACTGCAATAGTTCTTCTGCGTGATCGGGAAATCTCTCAACGGCTTCTTTAAGGGCTCTTAACGAGATAAGGTGCATTTTTTTGGCTCTCCGTTGCCTATATGTCAACAAGATAACCAGGTGTTGCCATATAGTCAACTTCGTGCACAATAAAAAACCCGGCGCACGGGCCGGGTTGGGGGGTAAAGAGGCGCTTAGCCGCCAAACTGGTCCGGATCCGGGCCGAGGCGCTTGCTCTTATCAAGCTTCGCGATCTCGCTCAGCTCATCTTTGTCGAGGCGGAAATCCCACACCTTAAAGTTTTCCGCAATCCGTGCCGGGGTGACCGATTTCGGGATCACCACCAGGCCCTGATCCAGGTGCCAGCGGATCACAATTTGCGCCGGGGTTTTACCGTACTTGTCCGCCAGTTCACGAATGATCTTCTGATCAAAGACCCCTTCGCCGCCCTGAGCCAGCGGGCTCCAGGATTCGGTCTGGATCTTATGGGTGGCGTTCCAGGCATGAAGCTGACGCTGCTGTAGCAGCGGATGCAGCTCAATCTGGTTAATCACCGGCGTTACGCCGGTTTCGTCGATCAGGCGCTGCAGGTGGCTAATCTGGAAGTTACAGACGCCGATGCTCTTCACCAGCCCCTGCTCCTGAAGCTTGATCATCCCCTTCCAGGCTTCAACATAATGATCGATAGCCGGAACCGGCCAGTGCATCAGGTAGAGATCAACATGATCGAGTTTCAGCTTGTCGAGGCTCGTCTGCAACGCTTCCTCAGGGCGGGTCTGATCGTCATTCCACAGCTTGGTGGTGATAAACAGATCGCTGCGCGGGATCCCCGCGCTTTCGATAGCCTTGCCGACGCCCTCTTCATTTTTGTAGGCCGCGGCGGTATCAATGGAGCGATAACCCACCTCCAGCGCCTTATGGATGGCGGAGACGACCTCCTCGTTGCCCGCTTTCCATACGCCGAGGCCCAGCTGCGGCATTACGTTGCCGTCCTGAAGCTTAATCACGGTTGGATTTGCCATGCATTCCTCCTTATATGAAATCCACCCGGGCTGCCCCAGGTGGAGTTGAGTGACTTAAGTCTGGACGAAAAGCCCAAAAACGAAAGCCACAGAAGAAAAAACCTTTAGCGCGCGGCTTCATAGATGCGACGGCTAACGTCGAGGGTAATATCCTGATGTTCGCCTAACTGGGTCATGCCGTGCTCGTTCAGTTTCTCAAGCAGAGCGGGGATAGAGCTGCCATCAAGACCGTAGCCGGAGAGGCGGGTCGGGACGCCCATCTGCTCGAAGAAGCGACGCGTGGCGGTAATGGCGGCGTCGATACGCTCATCGTCGCTGCCTTCGGTGATATGCCAGACGCGCTCGGCATACTGCAGCAGCTTGCCGCGTTTGGCGTCGCGTTTTTCATTCCATAGCGCAGGCAGCACCACCGCCAGCGTCTGGGCATGATCCAGACCGTGCATCGCCGTCAGCTCGTGGCCCAGCATATGGGTGGCCCAGTCCTGCGGCACGCCTGCGCCGATCAGGCCGTTAAGTGCCTGGGTTGCCGCCCACATCACGTTGGCACGCACGTTATAGTTTTCTGGCTCCTGCAGCGCTCTCGGGCCATCTTCGATCAGCGTCAGCAGAATGCCTTCCGCAAAGCGATCCTGGATTTTGCCATCCACCGGATAGGTCACGTACTGCTCAACGGTATGAACAAAGGCATCGACCACGCCGTTCGCGACCTGGCGCGGCGGCAGGGTGTAGGTGTAGACCGGGTCGAGGATAGCGAATACCGGCTGAACGAATGGGGAGTGGAACGCCTGCTTATCACCGGTGGTTTTACGGGAAACAACCGCGCCCTTGTTAGACTCCGAACCGGTGGCCGGCAGGGTCAGCACGGAGCCCATCGGGATCGCGCTGTTGATCTCGCTGCCGCGGGTTTGCAGAATGTGCCACGGATCGATGCCGTCAGCATAGTGCGCCGCGGCGGCGATAAATTTCGTGCCGTCCAGCACCGAGCCGCCGCCCACCGCCAGCAGGAAGGTGATCTTCTCTTCGCGAGCGATAGCCACGGCTTTCATCAGGGTTTCGTACGAGGGGTTCGGCTCAATACCGCCAAACTCCAGTACATCGAGGCCGTTGAGTGCGCTATAGACCTGGTCCAGCACGCCGGTTTTTTTGACGCTGCCGCCGCCGTAGGTGATCAGCACGCGGGCGCCTGCCGGGATCTGGTCGCGCAGATCGGTAATAGCGTTCTTACCAAACAGAATGCGGGTGGGGGTATGCAGAGTAAAGTTATTCATGACGCTTTCCCTTGTATCGGTGAAAAAATAAACGGCAGCGGGCTGCCTGCTAAGAACTATTGTGGTCTCCGCGCCCGGCGCTCTCAATGCATATTCCTGCCGATCTCTTGCCCATTCCTCCCGCATGCTGGAGAAAACGCACAAAAAAGCGCACACTGGGCACAGCTTAATATCGCCCTGGAGAAGTAACAAAATGAACCGCGACGCCATCTGCCGTCAGCTGACGGAGCAGATTAAGCAGCTGAAAGATAATGAAAACAGGCTTAGCGCGCTGCTGCCCGACGTGCGCCTGCTCTACGGCACCCAGCCGGGAACGCGCACGCCGGTGATGTATCAGCCCGGCATCGTGATCCTCTTTTCCGGGCACAAAATCGGCTATATCAACGATCGCGTTTTTCGCTACGACACCAATGAGTACCTGCTGCTCACCGTGCCGTTGCCCTTTGAGTGTGAGACCTTCGCCACGCCAGAGGTGCCACTGGCGGGGATCCGCCTGAACGTGGATATTTTACAGCTGCAGGAGCTGCTGATGGACATTGGCGAGGACGAACATTTCCAGCCTGCCATGGCGGCAAGCGGCATCAATTCGGCCACGCTGTCGGGAGAGATCCTCTGCGCCATCGAGCGGCTGCTGGACGTGATGGCCCGGCCGCTGGACGCACGGATTTTGGGTAAGCAGATCGTGCGTGAAATCCTCTACCACGTGCTGACCGGGCCATGCGGCGGGGCGCTGCTGGCGCTGGTCAGCCGCCAGACCCACTTCAGCCTCATCAGCCGGGTGCTGAAACGTATCGAGAGCCAGTACACCGAGAACCTGAGCGTGGACCAGCTGGCCGCCGAAGCGAATATGAGCGTGTCGGCGTTTCACCATAACTTTAAATCGGTAACCAGCACCTCGCCGCTGCAGTATCTGAAGACCTATCGCCTGCACCGGGCGCGGATGTTAATGATCCACGACGGCATGAAGGCCAGCGCGGCAGCGATACGCGTCGGCTATGAAAGCCCTTCGCAGTTCAGCCGCGAGTTCAAGCGCTACTTTGGCGTGACGCCGGGAGAGGATGCGGCGAGGATCAGAGGGGGTTAACGCGGTGTAATCCCCGGTGGCGCGATGCTTACCGGGGAGACAAAACAGAGATTAGGCGTTGCAGTACTTCTTCCTGATCACCACTACCAGCGTACCCAGCAGGCCGGCGACCAGCAGGAATACCGGCAGGATCATCAGGAAGGTCATGACCTGATCCTCATGGCGTTTCACGAAGGGGATCATGCTCAGGGCATAGCCGAGGCCGGTGACCACGCCTACCCATAGCAGGGCGCTCAGCCAGTTAAAGAACTGAAAGCGACGGTTCGACAGCCCGGAGATACCCGCCATGGTTGGCAGCAGAGTGCGCACAAAGGCAAGAAAGCGTCCGGCCAGCAACGCCAGCAGGCCATGTCGGTCAAACATGCAGGTGGCTCGCTGGTGATACTTCGCCGGCAGCTGTGCAAGCCAGCCCTTAACCACCCGCGTATTGCCAAGCCAGCGGCCCTGGATATAACTCAGCCAGCAGCCGAGGCTGGCGGCGGTCGTCAGGATCACCAGCGCCGGAACAAAGTCCATCACCCCGCGGGCAATCAGCGCCCCGGTGAGCAGCAGCAGGCTGTCGCCGGGCAGAAATGAGGCAGGAAGCAGTCCATTTTCCAAAAACAGCGTTGCAAACATAACCAGGTAAACAACGCCAACAACATGTGGATTCGCTAACGCTGCGAAATCGTGTTGCCAGAGCGCAGCGATAATTTCTTGAATAACAGCCATGGACATTCCTGTGGAACCGCATAATTAGGGCTTATTGTACTCCTGAAATGCCCGCAGCACCTTGATCGTTAGCGCAAGAAATGCAGACAATTCCACTGGTTTTGTCTAAATCTCTACCAGCCTCATACACTTTACACGATACGTTCAAATCCTGCCGCTAAATCAGCCATCAGATCGTCAACGTTTTCTAAACCAATGTGCACGCGGATTAGCGTTCCGGTGAAGTCGATTTCCCCTTCAGGACGGATAGCGGCGATATGCTCCGGCTGGTTAGCGAGGATCAGCGACTCAAAGCCGCCCCAGGAGTAGGCCATGCTGAACAGGCTGAAGTTATCCAGATAGGCTGCCAGCTCGTCGTTGCTCAGGCGTTTGTTCAGCACAAATGAGAAGAGACCGCTGCTGCCGGTAAAGTCCCGCTTCCAGTACTCATGGCCCTTGCTGCCGGGCAGGGCAGGGTGGTTTACCTTCGCCACCTGCGGATGCGTCGCCAGCCACTCGGCAATGGCCAGGCTGCTCTCCTGGTGCTGGCGCAGGCGCACGCCCAGGGTGCGCAGGCCACGGCTGGTCATATAGGCGGTGTCCGCATCTACCATCTGTCCCATTAGATAGGCATTCTCACGCAGCTGATCCCAGCAGCGGGCATTGGAGACTGCCGTGCCGACCATCGCATCCGAGTGACCAATGAGGTACTTGGTCCCGGCCTGGATTGAGATATCGATCCCAAACTCCAGCGCCTTAAACAGGATGCCCGCCGCCCAGGTATTATCGATCATAATGATCGCCTCTGGCGCAACGCGGCGCACCGCCTCGACAATGGCCGGGACGTCGTGAACCTCCATGGTGATGGAGCCAGGCGCTTCAAGAAACACCACTTTGGTGTTGGGCTGGATCAGGTTGGCAATGTCCGCGCCGATCAGCGGATCAAACCAGCCGGTGGTGACGCCGAGCTTAGCCAGAATTTTGCTACAGAAATCCTGGGTTGGCTCATAGGCGGTGTTGGTCACCAGAATATGGTCGCCCTGCTCAACAAAGGCGAGAAGAGTATTCGCCACGGCGGCGGCACCGCAGGGGAAGAGCGCGCAGCCTGCACCGCCCTCCAGCTCGCACATTGCCTCCTGCAGAGAGAAGTGGGTCAGCGTTCCCCGGCGGCCATAGAACAGTTCGCCTTTAGCACGGCCGCGTGTGGCCTGTTTCTTGGCTTCCACCGTGTCAAAGACCAGCGACGAAGCGCGTTGGATCACGCTGTTCACCGAACCTTGAGTATATTTTTTGCTGCGCCCGGCATTCACCAGCGCGGTATCAATGTGCTTCGCTGCCATCTTCACATTATCCTGATTTTATACGTCTGGATGTCTAGACTACCACGGGCCGGTAAAAGTTGACCCGATCATTTGCTAAAAATGCAGGGAATTTTTTGCCTGACCGCCGCTGAACGTCGTCCTGGTAGACAGCTTTGGCATAACGTGTAATACCAAAATCGAAGATGTGTGATACCTGTATCAGTTATTAAAAAACATAAAAGGGGAGTGAAATATAGCAATAGGCCACAGCAGAAAAATAGCCGTAGATTGACGCAAACTTATTCTGTGGGAGATTGATTGTGGCAAATAATACAAGGTTGTCGATTGCAGAAAAATTAGGGTTTGGTATGGGAGACGCCGCCTGCGGCATTGTTTACTCCTCCGTGACCATGTTTTTAACCTGGTTCTATACCGATATTTATGGCCTCTCCGCAGCAGCGGTGGGGGTGATGTTTTTAGTCACCCGCATCCTTGATGCCATTACCGATCCGCTCACCGGCATCGTGGCCGACCGGGTGAAAACTCGGTGGGGACATTTCCGTCCCTGGCTTATTTGGTTTGCTGTACCCTATGCGGTACTGGCCGTCATGACATTTACGACTCCAGACTTTGGTGCCTCCGGCAAGCTAATCTATGCCTATATAACCTATACCCTGTTAATGCTCTGCTACACCTTTATTAATATTCCCTACTGCGCGCTGGGCGGGGTCATTACCCGCGATGAGAAAGATCGCCTGTCGGCGCAGGCCTACCGCTTTACTATCTCGTCCGCTGCCGGGCTGATGGTGTCGGTCGCTACACTGTTTCTGGTGGACTGGCTGGGTAAAGAGGATAAACAGTTTGGCTTCCAGGCGACGATGGGCATTATGGGCGCGATTGCCATTGTCATGCTGCTGTTCTGCTTTTTCTCAACCAAAGAGCGTGTCGCTCCAGTGGTAGAAACCCAGAGCAGCGTACGGGAGGATATTCGCTGCCTGCTGGCAAACGATCAGTGGCGCATTGTGGCAATTATCACTTTCTTTTCCAGTATGGCGGGGGTAATGCGCAGCGCGGCGACGCTCTATTATGCTACCTATTTAATGATGGGCGGCGTACATACGGCAACCGGCACGATAATGAAATCGGCCTTTGTCTCTACCAGCGTGGTGGGTACGATTATTGGCAGCCTCGCGGCCGGATATTTAGCTAAACGCTACCGTGCCGTCTCGCTGTTTAAAAATATTAACCTGCTGCTGGTCTTTACCGGCGTGGTGATGTTCTTTATTCCACCTACGTGGCTGGCGGTGGTGTTCCCCCTCTATTTCCTGGTCGGCTTTTTCCATCAAATGTACCAGCCTTTTAAATGGAATATGATGGCCAATGCGGCGGACTACGGTGAGTGGAAATTCGGTCATCGTATTACCGGTTTATCCTATTCGGGGAATCTTTTTGCTTTAAAAATGGGAATGGCCGTGGCGGGCGCTGCCGTCGGGTTTGCGCTGGGGCTGTTTGGCTATCAGGCGGGCGTTGCCGAACAGACGCCGCTGGCTACCGCCGGTATTGTCGGCCTGCTGACCCTGGGGCCATCGATCTCCTATCTGATCCTCTGGTGGCTGGCGCGCTTCTACAAGCTCGATGACACCATGATGGCAACCATCCAGCACGATCTGGCCGCCCGTGAGCAGGCAGCCCGTCCGGCAGCCAGTGACCGTCCGGTGCGGGTAGGCGATGAACTGAAAAATGCATAAGGGAGCAGCATCATGTCTCAGAATACCTATCAAAACCCGATCCTCTGCGCTGACTACTCCGATCCGGACATCGTCCGCGTTGGGGATGACTTTTTTATGGTGTCGTCGAGCTTTAACCATATGCCCGCGCTGCCCGTACTGCACTCAACGGATCTGGTCAGCTGGCGGATCGTCAACCATGTCTTCACCTCATTAGATCTCCCTGGTTACGATGCCATGCAGCCCGGAAAAGGGGTATGGGCACCCTCGCTGCGCTGGCATGACGATCGCCTGTGGGTCTTTTTCAGCACCCCGGACGAAGGGATTTTTATGTGTCGTACCCGGGATCCGTGGGGGGAGTGGAGCAAGCCGCACTGCGTCCAGCCAGCTAAGGGCTGGATCGATCCCTGTCCCTTCTGGGATGAGGACGGTAGCGCCTGGCTGGTTCACGCCTTTGCCCATAGCCGCAGCGGCATTAAGCACAGGCTACAGCTCTTCTCGATGAAGCCAGACGGTACGGCATTACAAGGAGAGGGACGAACTATCTATGATGGCAGCTGCGATCTACCGACGCTGGAGGGGCCGAAGGTCTATAAGCGCAACGGCCTCTACTATATCTTCGCGCCGGCGGGCGGGGTGGAGGCAGGCTGGCAGGCGGTACTGCGCGCGCCAGAGATGACCGGGCCGTGGGAGGCGCGGAACGTACTCTTTCAGGGAGGCACTGCCGTGAACGGGCCTCATCAAGGGGGATGGGTAGAGCTAAAAAACGGCGAGTGCTGGTTTGTTCATTTTCAGGATGCGCACCTCTACGGCCGTATTGTTCATCTTCAGCCGATGTCATGGGGCGAGGATGGCTGGCCGCGCATAGGTGAACCTCATGGTGAGGCAGGCGCCGGCCAGCCGGTTCTCCGCTGGCAAAAGCCGGGCGGGCTGCCGGCGGTGACGCCCTATGCACCCCAGACCAGCGACGATTTTGCTACCGGCAGACCCGGGCTGCAGTGGCAGTGGCAGGCCAATCCCCAGCCCCGCTGGCTGGTTCCGGCCCCGGAGGGCCTTCATCTGCGCTGTATTCCGCTACCCGAGTTTGCGGGTCAGCGAACGCTCTACGCTGCCCCGCAGCTGCTGCTGCAAAAGTTTCCCGCATTTGCCTTTGTCGCCCGCACGCGCGCAACGCTCAGCGCTGCAGATCCGGAAAACTTCGGCGGACTGATTATCTATGGCGAACGCTACGCAGCGCTGATTATTGCCCGTCACGAGGAGAGCTATCAGCTCTGCTATATCCACGGCTGGATGAGTGATACCGGCGTCATTAGAGAGCAGCGCCAGGCTCTGCATACGCTCTCTGATGCAACCTGTGAGCTTCAGGTGAGCGTAGGGCAGGGCGGCGTCTGCCAGTTTGCCTGGCGTGAAGATAGCGGGGCGTGGCAGTCAGTACCGCGCACCTTTGCCGCAGGCAAGGGAAAGTGGGTAGGGGCTAAAGTAGGGATCTTTGCCGCTGCCACGGCAGAGACGCAGGCTGCCGGCGAATGCCGCTTTGATGATTTTGCGCTGGACGTCCGATAATTTTCTGAAAATTGCGCTTACGGCATTTTTTACTGCGTAAGCGCAAGGAAACTTTGTCAAAATTACGCCACTATGTAAATACTAATGAGAACTACTATCAATTCGATGCTGTTTTGATATTATTATGCTCAGATTTTGTGATTTGCGTCCGGAGATACAGAGTGGGTAATAATTTGATGCAGACGGATCTCTCCGTTTGGGGTATGTATCACCATGCCGATATCGTCGTAAAGCTGGTGATGATTGGCTTGATTCTGGCGTCCATTGTCACCTGGGCGATCTTCTTTAGCAAAAGCGTAGAGATGTTCTCGCATAAGCGCCGTCTTAAGCGCGAGCAGAAGCTGTTAAGCGAAGCGCGCACGCTGGATCAGGCAAGCGAAATTGCAGCGGGTTTCCATGCCAACAGCCTTAGCACGCAGCTGCTGAACGAAGCGCAGAACGAGCTTGAGCTGTCCGCTGGCTCTGAAGATAACGAAGGCATTAAAGAGCGTACCGGCTTCCGCCTGGAGCGTCGCGTCGCCGCCGTTGGCCGCCATCTGGGCCGTGGTAATGGCTTCCTCGCCACCATCGGTGCAATCTCGCCGTTTATCGGCCTGTTCGGTACCGTATGGGGCATCATGAACAGCTTCATCGGCATCGCCCAGACGCAGACCACTAACCTTGCGGTCGTTGCACCCGGCATCGCCGAAGCGCTGCTGGCGACGGCAATTGGCCTTGTCGCCGCTATCCCGGCGGTAGTGATCTACAACATCTTTGCCCGCTCTATCGGCGGCTATAAAGCCATGCTGGGCGACGTTGCCGCGCAGGTGCTGCTGTTACAGAGCCGCGATCTCGACCTGGCTGCCAGCCCGTCGGCTGCGCCGGTTCACTCCGCACAGAAATT
Source organism: Pseudescherichia sp. (assembly GCA_032055545.1). Lineage (GTDB taxonomy): Bacteria > Pseudomonadota > Gammaproteobacteria > Enterobacterales > Enterobacteriaceae > Pseudescherichia. The sequence continues at coordinate 32,264 of DAMBQR010000040.1, forward strand.
ACGTTTAGGTTAATTCCGTATGGCAATGCGTCTTAATGAAAATCTGGACGATAACGGCGAAATGCATGAGATCAACGTGACGCCGTTTATCGACGTCATGCTGGTGCTGCTGATTATCTTCATGGTGGCAGCCCCGCTGGCCACCGTTGACGTGAAGGTAAATTTGCCGGCCTCCTCCAGCCAGCCGCAACCGCGTCCGGAAAAACCGGTCTATCTGTCGGTAAAAGCGGATAACAGCATGTTTATCGGCAACGATCCGGTGACCGACGAGACGATGGTTAATGCGCTGAACGCCCTGACCGAAGGCAAGAAAGACACCACCATCTTCTTCCGTGCGGATAAAACCGTAGACTATGAAACAATGATGAAGGTGATGGACACTCTGCACCAGGCGGGCTATCTGAAGATTGGCCTGGTCGGTGAAGAGGTAACGCGTCCAAAATAAGCGCGGTAATCAGACAAAGAAAAGGGGCCATACGGCCCCTTTTTTGTTGGACGCAAAAACTAGCTCAAGTGCATCCCGCCGGTCACGCCGTGTACTTCGGCGGTCACATAGCTCGACTCCTGGCTTGCCAGGTAGACGTAAACGGCAGCGACCTCGGCAGGCTGCCCGGCGCGTTTCAGCGGCGTGGACTGACCAAACTTCGGCAGTTTCTCCTGCGGCTGGCCGCCAGAGATTTGCAGGGCCGTCCAGACAGGACCAGGCGCAACGCTGTTCACGCGAATGCCCTTCTCTGCCACCTGTTTTGCCAGCCCGCGGGTAAAGTTAAGGATAGCGGCCTTGGTAGAGGCATAGTCCAGCAGGGTCGCATTTGGCTGATAGGCTTCCACCGACGAGGTGGTGATAATGCTGGCACCCGGCTGCAGGAACTTCAGCGCCTCCTGGGTGATCCAGAACAGCGAGAAGACGTTGGTTTTATAGGTCTGCTCAAACTGCTCAGAGGTAAGGTCGGCAATATCTTCCACGGCGGTCTGTTTACCGGCGACCAGCGCCAGGATATCTAAGCCGCCCAGTGCATCCCGCGCCTGGTTAACCAGCGAGCGGGTAAAGGCCTCATCGGTCAGATCGCCGGGGATTAGCACCGCCTTACGCCCTTCAGCTTCAATCAGTGCTTTAACCTCCTGCGCATCCTCTTCCTCTGCGGGCAGGTAGTTGATAACGACATCTGCACCTTCACGCGCGTAAGCGATGGCGGCAGCGCGCCCGATACCGGAATCACCCCCTGTCACCAGTGCCTTACGATCCTTAAGGCGGCCGCTACCGACATAGCTCTTCTCGCCACAGTCTGGGACGGGATCCATTTTAGCCTGTACCCCTGGCGCGGGCTGTAACTGTTTCGGGTATCCCTCAGTGTAATACTGGGTTGTAGGGTCCTGAATTTTCGTCTGATCGTTTGCCATAAGTCGTCTCCATCTGTGATACATCCAGATTAAGGATAGAAGCTTATGCGGGAAATGCAGGCGAACCGGACGATTCCGTATGGTTGTCCTGCTCCTCCTGAAGCGCGACGCTATTGACGCTGCCGGTGCGGTACTCGCCGTCGGCAAGCTTGCGGGTGAGCCGCAGCGTAGCGATTTCACGTTCCAGAGTATGCTGGTAATGGCTTTCCAGCTTTGCCATGATCTTTTCCCGTAAGTCGGGATGCAGAGCGATGATTTCATTGATCGCTGCCCCGTAGATCTCCTCTTTAACCTGCAGGGCATAGATCTCACGGCGGTTTTGCCACTTCAGCTTGATCAATGCCGCTGGGATAGAGATCGACTCCCTGGCGATACGCTGAATTGCCTCACTCTTATTCTGAATTAACGCATCCAGATTTTGCTTTAAGATAAATTCATCGCTCTTTGTCTCATCCAAAGTCAAATAGACATTGTTATTTTCAATATCTTTATTCACGTGAATCATCCTGTAGCGTATAAAATATCGGCGTATCTTTTTCGAGAGTGATGAGATTAAGCCAAATTTCATGCCCCGCGTCATTTATCTCAGAAGTTTTTTTTGCGATTATTTGACTTAAAAGCTGGGGATCAATTTCACCTGCGGCCTGAAGATCGTTCAGCAATCGGCTAAAGGATTCAATTTTTACCACCCGGTATAATCTGTCTTTAATATGACGGTCGCGCTCTTCCAGCAGCATATTACGTGATTGCCGGGTACGGCTAACGTTAGTTAATATATCGCTTTCATAATCTGCGAGGGTTCTTTTTCCCTGGGCCAAATTGACATCTTTTTCTGCTTCTCCCGGATCCGTTTTCACCGTGGAAACGTGAAAACGTGCCGGGACAAGATTCTCGGGCAGCATCGCTAATATCCTGTGATTTCAACGGGGTGGAGGCGGAACAGGCGTGAGTTGCGTTGACAATATCATGGCGGAATTTTAAAATCAAAAAAAATGGAGTCCGCAGATGAACACTGTTTTCTATGCTGTTATCGCCCTGCTGCTGCTCACCGGCGGCGTACTTTTAATGATACGTGGATTTAATAACAGCTCGCCAGAGGGAGAGATAAGCCCCTCATCCGGCCCGATCTCCCTATCGAAAGAGGAGGGCGAAGATCATTTTTCCATACTGATGAATGCCATTACGCCTGTATGGTACTGGCGGGTAAATCATGAATATATTGATTTCCTGCATGCCACCATTAAGCGAATGAACATAGCGGAACTAAATCGGACGCCGGGATTATTTGAGGCGCAGCGCCGCTGTAGCGATCTCAATTCAGCAGTGTACCGCTATTACGACAATATTAAAAAGCGCTGCCTTAACGGGGAGAAGGTTTCCCATGCCGATCTGGAGGTGCTCAATTTACGCCAGTGTTTTCGTGAGTTTAGCCTTGAGGCTTATCCGACGCTGGTGGTACTGGTATGGCCCGAGTATCAACGCCCGGAGATTGATCCCAGCGAGGTGAAGACGTTCTCCGCAGAGTAACCGTTCTGGTGACTGACAAACGTGTTGCGTTATGCTTTGCTTAAAAAGCATTCACTTTCCGGAGAGTAACGATGACGCGTATGACCGCCAGGGACTTCCCGCAAGAACTGCTTGATTACTACGACTACTACGCCCACGGCAAGATTTCCAAACGCGAGTTTTTACAGCTGGCGACCCGTTACGCGGTGGGCGGCATGACCGCACTGGCGCTATTCAATCTCCTCAAGCCGAACTATGCCCTGGCCACCCAGGTCGAGTTTACCGATCCGGATATTCTCCCGGAGTATATTCACTACCCTTCACCGAACGGTCATGGTGAGGTGCGTGGGTATCTGGTCAAACCGACCAAAGTAGAGGGTAAAGTACCTGCTGTGGTGGTAGTGCATGAGAACCGGGGCCTGAATCCCTATATTGAGGACGTAGCGCGTCGCGTTGCCAAGGCAGGGTATATTGCCCTGGCTCCGGATGGCCTCAGTTCCGTGGGCGGCTATCCGGGTAATGATGATGAAGGCCGGGAGCTTCAGCAGAAGGTCGATCCCACGAAGCTAATGAACGACTTCTTCGCGGCCGTGGAGTTTATGCAGCGGCACCCTGAGGCTACCGGTAAGGTCGGCATGACCGGTTTCTGCTATGGGGGTGGCGTGGCAAACGCGGCGGCGGTGGCCTATCCGGAGTTGGCCTGCGCCGTACCTTTCTATGGACGCCAGGCCCCCATCGACGATGTGCCAAAAATCAATGCCCCTATTTTACTGCACTACGCCCAGCTGGATACACGTATCAATGAGGGCTGGCCGGCCTACGAACAGGCGCTAAAGGCGAACAGTAAGGTCTATAAGGCCTATATCTACCCTGGCGTTAATCATGGGTTTCATAACGATTCGACGCCGCGCTATGACCAGGCCGCGGCAGAGCTGGCGTGGCAGCGTACCCTCGACTGGTTTAAATTATATCTTTCAGAGAGTAGTTAACTTAAGTAATAGTTTAGCAGTGCTAAAATAGTATAGTTAGCGATCGTTTCCGGCTACGCCAGCAAAACCTTTTGCTGGCGTAAATAGTGATTTCTGGTATGGCTCATTAGTGCGGGTAGATTCCAGTTGGTTACGAGAACTTTTTCCAGCAGGTGCAAAGCCAGCAGCGGCGCGGCCTCATGGTGAGCGCTCTGTTTTTTGACGCAGTAGCTAACAGCAAAAAATTGAGCTGACATTTCCTGTAAAAAATATAAACAGGCAGTCAATATTCTATTCTGCTAAATATGATTGCGAAATTTGGAAACGCCGAGAATGCTATTCAGAGGCATGAATTAGATTTCTATCATAATGGCTTCTATTATGTCTTTATTAATATAAAGGCGGCCTCCTGAAATAATCCTCTTATAAAAATCGCTATCAAAGCCACCTTTTTTTTGTGCTTATTTTTCAGGGTGTTGCATTTAAGATTAATCTTAATGATGCGTTTTTTTCATTTGAAATTGTATGCAGAAACACAGCCTCCGCACTATTATGGTCGATTAAACCTTGTTTTATGCAAGGCAACCCATAGCGCGTTTTTTGATCAAAAAAATTACGCGTCACCATACATATTGTCATTAACATGCCGATAACTCTGCTAGGTCGCTTGCGACAATAAGTACCCCCCTTATCGGCAAGGAATAAATTATGCGCGTGCTGCAAAACTTCACCATTCGTTTGGTGTTGCTAGTTATCTTCGGCGTCTTTTGCCTGATGTGGTCCGGCGTTGGGCTGTATAGCGTCTTCTCGCTCTCAAAAGTGGCAGAAGGAAATGAGATCGATCGTCAGCTGGTTAACCAGATGACGCTGTTAAGCCAGGGCAACGATCAATACTTTCGTGTGGTTACGCGGCTGTCACGCGTGCTGGAGACCAAAGCCGCCGGTGGCAGCGCGGATTTCTCACAGGTTCAGCTGGCGCTGGATAACATGAAAACGAAGCTGGAGGCGCTGAAAGCCATCTCGCCAGGGCCAATGGATCCGAAGGCTTCTGCCCAGGCGATTGCCAGCTGGCAGGCGCTGCTGGATCAGGGCGTGACGCCGCAGGTTCAGCTAGCACAGCAGGGATCGCTGGATGCTTATCGTCAACAGGCCACTGACGTGACGCCTGCGTTGAGCCGTGCCTTTGGCGCCGCAGCTGAAACCTTTAACGCTGCCGCCAGTACAAGACTGGATGATACCCGCGTCATGGTGGATGGGCAGACCAGCGTAACCCGCACCCTGATTCTGGCAGCGGTGATCCTCGGCCTGATGATCCTGCTCTTTACCGATCGCTATCTGGTCGCCATGCTGGTGAAACCGCTGGCAACCATCCGCGAGCACTTCCGCATTATTGCCCAGGGCGATCTCAGCCAGCCGGTGCAGGATCTGGGCCGCAACTGTGTGGGCCAGCTGGTGCCACTGTTGCGTGCGATGCAGGATAGCCTGCGTGAGGCGGTCAGCTCTATTCGCCAGGGCAGCGACAACATCTGGCGCGGGGCGACTGAAATCTCCAGCGGCAATAACGATCTCTCTTCCCGGACGGAAGAGCAGGCGGCGGCCCTGGAGGAGACGGCAGCCAGCATGGAGCAGCTTACCGCGACGGTTAAGCTGAATGCGGACCACGCGCATCAGGCCAGCGAGCTTGCGGACGTAGCCTCGACGCGAGCAAGCAAAGGCGGCGAGCTGGTCGAGGCGGTGATCGGCACCATGAACGGTATCTCTGACAGCTCGAAAAAGATCGCTGAGATCACTACGGTTATTAACAGTATCGCTTTCCAGACCAATATTCTGGCGCTCAACGCAGCGGTAGAGGCGGCACGGGCAGGCGAGCAGGGGCGTGGTTTCGCAGTAGTCGCCGGAGAAGTGCGTAATCTTGCCAGCCGCAGCGCCGATGCCGCGAAGCAGATTGAGTCGCTGATCGCCGACTCCGTTAGCCGGGTCGATAAAGGAGCGCAGCTGGTGAACGACGCTGGCACCACCATGGAGGGCATTCTGCAGGCGGTAACGGAAGTGACCACCATTATGAAGCAGATCGCCAGCGCCTCTGCCGAGCAGAGCAAAGGCATCTCCCAGGTCGGCGTTGCCATTACCCAGATGGATAGCGTCACGCAGCAAAACGCCTCGCTGGTTGAGGAAGTTTCCGCAGCGGCGACGGCCCTTGAGCGCCAGACCGAGGAGCTACAGCGTTCAGTGCAGCGGTTCCGTCTCTCTGCTAACGATCGAAAAATGGAGACAGCCCCGGTTAACGCGCCTGTAGCACGCCGTGCAGCGGTGGCGTCCCCGGCAGATGATGAGTGGGTCGCGTTCTAAACGCTATTGATAGATCCGGCTAACGGTGTGGCACCCAGTGCCGCACCGTTTTTACCGGCATGCTTAATTTGATACATCGCCTGGTCAGCGCGAACCAACGCGCTAACAAAATCATCCTGCGCCAACGCCTGCTCAATGCCGATGGAGGCACCGACGTTTGCCGTGCCGTTATCCAGCTCAAACGGCGTCAGCGCCGCCTGTAAACAGTCGCGCGCGGCATTGCTCACCTGGATGTCACTCAGCGTAAAGGGCAGCAGCAGCACAAACTCATCTCCGCCAAGCCGCCCGACAATCGTTCCCGGTGGACAGGTCTCACGCAGACGCTGGCTAAGCTGCATCAGCAGCTCATCTCCGCTACGGTGGCCGAAGGTATCATTCACGTTTTTAAAATCATCAAGATCGATAAACGCCACGCAGAGCGCGCCCGCCATTTTTAACGCCTCGAAATGGTGGATCAGCGCATGACGGTTGGCAAGGCCGGTAAGAGGATCGTGGTTCGCCAGCAGGGCGAGCTGCTCCTCGTACTGCTTCTCCTTGGTCATGTCGATATGCGTGCCGGTAACCTTCAGCGGCTGGCCGCTGTCGTCCCACTCGCTGACGCGTCCCCGATCCAGTACCCAGGTCACGGTGCCATTTTTATGCTGCATCCGGTGTAGCGCTTCATAGAAGGGCGTTTTGCCGTGCAGATGGCCGTAAAAGGCGTCCAGCACCCGCTCTCTATCGTCGGGGTGAAGATGCTCTTTCCACACCTCAAAATGCGCGCTGAGCTCTTTCGGCTGGTAGCCCAGCATCGATCCCCAGCGGCGGTTGTAGATGATGAGCTTGCCGCTGGGCACGTCCAGCTGCCACAGACAGAGGCCGGTACCGTCCAGCGCCGCGCTGAGTTTGCTGCGGGCGTCACGGGCCAGCCGCACCAGACGGGCATTGTGCTTCTTCAGATTCTGGATCTGCTGCTTAAGCGCGAGTTCAGACATACCGACCGATTAGGTATAAATAAAAAGCATTCTTACTACTTATTTTTTTGTTGTAAATACAACAGGAGAAAAAGTGGAGGGGGTAATCGATTTCAAAAGGTGACCGGGCGAGAGAGGCCCGGTCGGTGAGCATTAACCCTGGCGTTTATCTTCCGTATTGTTGGCGAAGTCGCTGGCATCATGGCGCTCGTGCAGCTGCTCGTTAAGCGGCCCATTGGCGCGGTTAACGATGCGGCCGCGCTGCACGCCGGGACGTTCAGCAATCTCTTTCGCCCAGCGCAGCACGTTTTTATAGCTGCTGGCATCAAGAAACTCCGCCGCGTCGTAAACGTTGCCGAGCACGACGTTGCCGTACCACGGCCAGATAGCCATATCGGCGATGGTATACTCGTCGCCCGCGATAAACTTATGCTGGGCAAGCTGTTTATCGAGCACGTCGAGCTGGCGTTTGGCTTCCATGGTGAAGCGGTTGATGGCGTACTCGATTTTTACCGGCGCATAGCTATAGAAGTGACCGAAGCCGCCGCCGAGGAAGGGCGCAGAGCCTTGCAGCCAGAAGAGCCAGTTCAGGGTTTCGGTGCGGCCTGCCGGATCTTTTGGTAAGAAATGGCCGAACTTTTCCGCCAGGTAGAGCAGAATGGAACCGGACTCAAAAACGCGGGTTGGTGGCGTAGTGCTATGGTCGCGCAGGGCCGGGATTTTCGAGTTGGGATTCACCTCAACGAAGCCGCTGGAGAACTGATCCCCCTCGCCGATGCGAATGAGCCAGGCATCGTACTCCGCTTCGCTGACGCCCTGTTCCAGCAGCTCTTCCAGCAGAATGGTCACCTTCTGGCCGTTCGGCGTGCCGAGGGAGTAGAGCTGCAGAGGGTGTTTGCCCACCGGCAGCGTTTTTTCATGCGTAGAACCGGAAACTGGACGGTTGATATTGGCAAACGCGCCGCCGCCGGATTTATCCCACGTCCACACTTTAGGTGGCTGATAGTTATTCTCTGACATAGCGATTCCCCTTTCATTGATGTGATAAGCAGTGTAGCAGGCGCCAGACGTACAACAGTGCGTCAGGCAAGGATGCGCTCGGCCCAGACGCTTACCTCGTCGCCGCTGCCCAGATCGGCCTGCACCAGCCCATTGACCATAAAGGTCGGCGAGACATGGATACCATTCTGGCGGGCATATTTGCAGTGCCACTTAATCAGGTTTTGTAGATCGGCGCGGTCAAACGGTTCGTAGGCGTTGACGCCGCTGTACTCCCTGAGACGCTCAATGATTTGTCGCGGCGTGGCGTCCAGATTGGGGCCGCGGCAGTGATCGGTAAACTCAAACTCTTCACGATGATCGGCAACTGCCTGCATTACTTTATATGCAGCCTCTCTGCCATCCGGCAGCGTTGAAGCGGCCAGGATGTAGCGAACAATCAAACCCGAATAGATATGCCAGGGCTGCGACTGTAGGCGTATTTTGACCGTAACCTTATCTTCCCCGATATGCTTGAGCAGCGCATCGAGTTTATTAAAGGCTTTTACCGAGAAAGGGCAGGTAGGCTCCAGAAAAACCTCAAAGGTGCGCGGGCCGTATCCCCACTCCAGTGGCTGAGGTTGCAATGCTGTTTGCGGGTTCATCTCGTCTCCTTTTTTATTGATGTAGATAGACAGTCTACTCTACTTTTTTTGGGTCAGGGTTTGCCAAAATGTGTCACGGAGATGATCGATACGATATTGTCCCTGCAACAAGAACAGATGAGAGAATTAAGGGGATAAAAAACTATTGAACATAAAGATTACGCCTGGCAGCGAATGCTAATATGAAGAGGGAAGTTTGCCCACAGAGAGCAATTTTCCATTGACAATGTCTACATAGCCGCCAACTTTAAGGTCAAAAAGAATTTTCATTATCCTGCTTCGTGAAAGCCCGGATCTCTTTTGAATAAACTTGGGGAGGCTTATCTGCAAGCGATAGTAGTCTGGATAGAGCCATACCTCCTGAATAATGGTTCTTATAATACTATAAGAGTCCTCCCCAATATACGTGCTTTCTTTATTGACTAGCGTTATTATTCTATGCGCTAATATTCTGGCAACATGATGCCATAACTCTTTTTTATCAACCGTATCAACAAAGGTCTGTAATGAGATGAAGTATAATGTGGCGTCTGTTTCAGCACATAGTGTGTTTCTGATGACGCCCGGGACCTTATAAAATGCACCGTATCCGTTACTCAGGCCGACTATCGTTGGCGGGTAGAGAGTGGATATAAAATGGCCGGAGTCAGAGTTAATCGTGGAAACCAGGCCGTCAGTAATTAAAATAATACCTACGCCGTCACTCTCTTCATTAATCCGGTAATGCTTGCCTTTCTTTAAAAAAATTTTTTTTGCGTAAGGTAGCAAGTGTGAAAAAATTGTTTCAATAGCCTTCATTGGCTTTGATTTTACTGCAAAGCTAAAGTAATGGTCAAAAACATCATTATCAGTGATTTGCGTTTTCATCCCGACTCCATGTTCTGGGCAAAGCTTGTTGAGATAATATAGGACATTATACTATTGTCAATCGCAGGAACGGGGTAATAGTTAGATAAGATTTCAGGTGCTGATATTTGATAACGGTTTCTATTATCAATATTAATAAGGAAATTCCTACCAGGAACTTTTAAGCAATATTATTAAGTGTCTTTTTTAAGACATTTGCCGTAGCGGTACATAAAAAGAGTGGAAGCGTGGATAGAATTGTATGCATCTTTTAAGCTGACCTCGACCAGAGCGAGTCACATCATTAACGCCGGGAGCGTTTTTGCACAGCGTCTGCGCTGGCCCGCCAAAAGCAAAAAACCCGCCTTTTGGGCGGGTTCTTCTGAATAGTGGTGCCCGGACTCGGAATCGAACCAAGGACACGGGGATTTTCAATCCCC
>DAMBQR010000041.1:0-40800 GCA_032055545.1 Pseudescherichia sp.
CGATTGCTGGCCTAGATGAATGACTGTCCACGACAGAACCCGGCTTATCGGTCAGTTTCACTCTTTACACAGAACCCCGCCTCGGCGGGGTTTTTTGTTTTTATAGTAAAGTAGAAAAATGAATGTTAATCATATTGAAAAGATTAAGCCTAATAGTTTAAATATAATTCATTAAATAACTTTATAAATAATTAATGACATGAAGTAGTAACTCTAATTTATATTGAAGGATATTCCTTAACTTAATCTAAAGAATTCAAGAAGAGTCTTGTTCATGGCAAGACTCTTTAAAAATAGAGTTGCATAAAGATATTTAATTTTTAAAAGAGATTTCTTTTAATCCTCATCATCACCATCATAATCTAACTCAAGAGTATCACCATATCGTGGCGCAGCGCGATCTAGCAATTTTTCAAATTCTTGTCTGTTTTTTGAAATATCCATCAAAAACATTAGTTTTTTGAGATGCTCTTTTAGCTCAGGCAATCCATGTTCTTCAGTCAAGTGGCTATGATGCTTTCGCTTCCTTCCATTCCCATTATCATTACGTGGGTTAATATCTTTAAGCATTGGTAAGACACCAGGGGCTAGACGAGAATAGACGTAGTTATTTACCCAATGACCTATAAAAGCAGGTCTTTTGATGGCCAGATAGCTATCATAACCCCTCATCTTCACCAGTTTTTGCCAAAATTCATCAGGAAAGGTTTTCGACCAAGCCCTGGCCTGAGGATTGAGAAACTTATCTAAGATACGCTGTAAGGCATCTTTTTCACGAATTTCTTGATAACCAGTCGCCTCATCAACTAACGCAGCTATACCTACTCTTGCGAATGCACGAACTAATAATTCAGCATGCTCACCGTATCTGATTTCTTGTTCTGTTTTTAAGCAATCATCCTTTCTGGCATCCAAAATTGCATCACATATATCGGCAAGAATCTCTGCTCGGTAACCATGCACTGCGACAGGAGTTTTTCCATGGATTTCCACAGGAGTCTTAATGGCTCTAATGAGTGAGTTATTCATGTATGGGCGAAGTGTAGAATGCTCAGCAATTCTTAACATTCCAACACCACGCCCTTTCATACCAACAGCAGAAGTCATGCTTCGCCCTGAGATGAAACGTTCCCCACTATCCGTTACGTAACAATTTAATGTTAAATTTCCAATGGTTAACTTACCGCTGTAACTTGCCTTTTTCTTTTCTAACGATTTTCCACTTGATGAATCATCGGTAATATCTGTCATTTTGTGTTGTCCATTGAATGCTGTTTTTTTGATGATATCACTGCTTAGTGGACATTTGCAAATCACAGTTTTCATTAGAGTGATCGTAACGTATCCCAGCCTAATCTGGCTAAAAATTCATCGATAATGTTTGTGTAGGAATTCATCTTAGCGGGCTTTTTTGTTATTTGACGGTCATGCATATTTTGCAATCTGCCCGGCGGCGCTGCGCTTGCACAGGCCTACGGTCGGGCATGTTCTGTAGGCTGGGCAAGCGCGGCGCCGCCCGGCATTCTATGGACAATAATCCTGCGTGATCCCTTTCACACATACACCCACGTTAGAATATTTTTATTAGTTTTCATGTAAACGCAGTGGGTGTTTCTCAAATTATCCCATTCAAATTAAGTAATAGCCAAGTTTTTCTCCCGCTTCCTGATTACGATTAATTGATACCAATAGCCGCGATATTAGCGGTATCGATAATAAAATCTGTCCCTACATTAATAAGCGAGAGCGTTATGAGTACTAATAATAGTGATGTGATGCAAGGCACATCATCAGCCGCTCAAAAAGCGGGCATGACGGAGCAGGCGTGGCGCGAGGCGATTAAGTTCGACAGCACCGACACCGGCTGGGTCATTATGAGTATCGGTATGGCCATTGGCGCGGGCATTGTATTTTTACCGGTGCAGGTGGGGCTAATGGGATTGTGGGTATTTCTCCTCTCCTCCATTATTGGCTACCCGGCAATGTATCTTTTTCAACGGCTCTTTATTAATACCCTGGCGGAGTCGCCGGAGTGCAAAGATTATCCCAGCGTCATTAGCGGCTATTTAGGTAAAAACTGGGGCGTCTTATTAGGCGTGCTCTACTTTATCATGCTGGTGATCTGGATGTTCGTCTACTCCACCGCCATCACCAATGACAGCGCCTCCTACCTGCACACCTTTGGCGTGACCCAGGGGCTGCTCTCCGATAACCCATTCTACGGTCTGGTGCTAATCTGCATCCTGGTCGCCATCTCCTCGCGCGGCGAGAAGCTGCTGTTTAAGGTCTCAAGCCTGATGGTGCTGACTAAGCTGCTGGTAGTCGCGGCGTTGGGGCTGAGTATGGTGGGGCTATGGCATCTCTACAATGCCGGGGCGCTACCGCCCGCTGGCCTGCTTATTAAGAATGCAATTATTACGCTACCCTTTACCCTGACCTCTATTCTCTTTATCCAGACCCTCAGCCCGATGGTCATCTCCTACCGCGCCAAAGAGAAGTCGGTTGAGGTTGCTCGCTATAAAGCGCTGCGGGCGATGAATATTGCTTTTGTCATTCTGTTTATTACTGTCTTTTTCTACGCCGTATCATTCACCCTGGCTATGGGACGCGATGAAGCGGTAAAAGCCTGGCAGCAAAATATCTCCGCGCTGGCCATTGCCGCGCAGTTTATTAGCGACGACGGTGCCGGTTGGGTAAAAGTGGTCAGCGTGATCTTAAATATCTTTGCCGTGATGACCGCTTTCTTTGGCGTTTATCTTGGCTTTCGTGAGGCGACCCAGGGCATCGTCATGAACCTGCTGCGGCGTAAATTCCCCACCCGGCAGTTTAATGAAAAATATGTCCAGGGCGGGATCATGATCTTCGCCATTCTGCTGGCCTGGGGTGCAATTGTGCTTAATGCTCCGGTGCTGAGCTTCACCTCAATCTGTAGCCCTATATTCGGCCTGATCGGCTGCTTAATTCCGGCCTGGCTGGTCTATAAGGTGCCGGCTCTGCATAAGTACAAAGGCCTGTCGCTAAAGATCATCATTATTACCGGCCTGCTGCTCTGTATTTCACCGCTACTGGCCTTCGCCTGATGCTATTAATTTTATGAAACAGATGGACGTTACTATGTCAGAGTTAAAATGGAACCCGGAATGGGATCGGTTTATTCAGATCGTACGCCAGGAGGTTAAACCCGCGCTGGGCTGTACCGAACCGGTATCCCTGGCGCTGGCCAGCGCTACCGCCGCCGCGCAGCTCTCCGGCAAGGTCGAGCGCGTGGAGTGCTATGTTTCGCCTAACCTGCTGAAAAACGGGATGGGGGTCACCGTACCGGGAACCGGCATGGTGGGGCTGCCAATTGCCGCCGCCCTCGGCGCGCTCGGTGGCGATGCCGCCGCCGGGCTGGAGGTGCTAAAAGCCGCGTCGCCACAGGCAATAGCGGAGGCAAAAGCGATGCTTGCCGGGGAGCGGGTATCCGTCAGGCTACAGGAGCCTTGCAGCGAGATCCTCTACGCCCGCGCCTGTGTCTACACGGCGAGTAGCCATGCCAGCGTGACGATCGAGGGCGATCATACCCGTATTGTGAGGATCGAAAAGCAGGGTGAGGCGGTTTTCCAGCTCGATGACCAGGTGGAAGAGGGCCGTGAGGATCCGCTGGCGGTGCTGTCACAGACCACGCTGCGCGGCATTCTGGCCTTTATTGAACAGGCTCCGTTTGAACGCATCCGCTTTATTCTCGATGCTGCCCGCATCAACGATGCACTCTCCCGGGAAGGATTAGCCCGGGAGTGGGGCCTGCATATTGGTACCACCCTGCAAAAGCAGTGCGATCGCGGCCTGCTGGCGAAAGATCTCTCCTCAAGCATCGTGATCCGTACCAGCGCTGCCTCGGATGCACGGATGGGCGGCGCAGCCCTGCCGGCGATGAGCAACTCCGGATCCGGCAACCAGGGGATCGCCGCCACGCTGCCGGTTGTGGTATTAGCCGAGTTTTTAGCTGAGAGCGACGAGCGGCTGGCCCGCGCGCTGATGCTCTCCCACCTCAGCGCAATTTACATCCACAGTCAGCTTCCACGTCTGTCCGCGCTCTGCGCTGCGACGACGGCGGCCATGGGGGCAGCGGCAGGGATGGCGTGGCTGATGGATGGACGCTATGACACGCTTGCCAGGGCGATCGGCAGCATGATCGGGGACGTCAGCGGGATGATCTGCGATGGCGCATCTAACAGCTGTGCGATGAAGGTATCGACCAGCGTCTCCTCAGCGTGGAAAGCGGTGCTGATGGCGCTGGACGAGACCGCGGTGACCGGCAATGAGGGGATTGTGGCGCACGACGTCGAGCAGTCGATCGCGAACCTTTGCGCGCTGGCCTGTCAGGCGATGCAGGTAACCGATCGGCAGATCATCGACATCATGGCGCATAAAGTCTAAAACCGTAGGCCGGGCAAGCGCAGCGCCGCCCGGCATTTCAGGATCAAACCGGCAAATCGACCAGCAGCGCCCGCAGGGGCGTATCCGCCACCAGCGTGATATTTGCCTCGTCGCGAATAAACGCGCCATCGCCACAGGTTAGCGCTTTCTCCTCCTCCTGCGGCGTCAGGGCGTGGAACCTGCCGTGAATCGACTGCAGGTAGGCGCGCGGGCCATGCAGCTGAAAACTGAGCTTTTCGCCCTGGTCCAGCTCAATATGGTGCAGCCAGATCTGCTGGCGTAGCTGCAGACTCTCGTTATTTCCGTCAGGGGAGGCTAAAAGCTGCTGCTGACCTGCAATAGCTATTTTTTGCACCGGGGCGTTCTCACGCTCCGGGCAGGCGTCCAGCCAGAGCTGCATCCGCGTCAGGGACTTATCTTTGCTCAGGTTATGCTCGCTGTAGCTGATCCCCGGCTGGGTCGCTATCAGCAATGCTTCTCCTGCCTTCGCCTGCACATGGTGACCATCGCTGTCGCGGTACTCGGCTTCACCCTCAAGGATCAGGTTAAGAATATCCACCTTAGGGTAGGTACGCGGCTGGAACGATGCACCGGGGGCCAGAACCTCCTGGTTCAGCACCCGCAGGGAGGCGTAGCCCAGCAGTTTAGGATCAAAGTAGTGTCCAAAGGAGAAGGTGTAACGGGCCTGCAGCCATCCGAAATCTGCCTGTCCGCACTGTTTAGCTGTTCTGGTAGTAATCATAATTCTGACCTCTCTTTACACTAAATCAATGGTAAAGGTATGGACGCTGCATTGTTAGCCAGATATTCTGCCCGGTATGTTCAAATTTCCTGAATGAGAACGAAATGGCTAAAGAGAGAGCGTTGACGCTCGAAGCATTACGCGTCATGGACGCCATCGACAGGCGCGGCAGCTTTGCCGCCGCAGCGGATGAGCTGGGCCGGGTGCCCTCCGCGCTGAGCTATACCATGCAGAAGCTGGAGGAGGAGCTGGACGTGGTGCTCTTCGACCGCTCCGGACACCGAACAAAATTTACCAACGTGGGGCGAATGCTGCTCGAGCGGGGGCGCGTTCTGCTTGAGGCCGCCGACAAGCTCACTACCGATGCCGAAGCGCTGGCTCGCGGCTGGGAGACGCACCTGACGCTGGTTAGTGAAGCCCTGATACCCACCCCCTCGTTTTTTCCGCTGGTTGAGCGGCTGGCGACGAAAGCCAACACCCAGCTTTCCATTATTACCGAAGTGCTGGCGGGAGCGTGGGAGCGCCTGGAGCAGGGGCGGGCGGATATCGTTATCGCGCCGGATATGCACTTCCGCTCATCGTCCGAGATCAACTCGCGC
Source organism: Pseudescherichia sp. (assembly GCA_032055545.1). GTDB lineage: Bacteria > Pseudomonadota > Gammaproteobacteria > Enterobacterales > Enterobacteriaceae > Pseudescherichia. The sequence goes on from DAMBQR010000041.1 coordinate 5,761, forward strand.
AAGCTGTATAAGATCCTCAACGTCTACGTTGCTGCGCCGGATCATCCCATCCATCAGGAGCCGGAGCCGCTTTCTGAGGTAACGCGGGTGAAGTATCGCGGCGTCGCGGTGGCCGATACCGCCCGCGAGCGCCCGGTCCTTACCGTGCAGCTGCTGGACAAGCAGCCGCGCCTGACGGTAAGCAGCATGGAGGATAAGCGCAACGCGCTGCTGGCCGGCCTGGGCGTAGCAACCATGCCTTACCCGCTGGTGGAGCAGGATATTGCCGAAGGGCGTCTGCGGGTAGTCAGCCCGGAGTACACCAGCGAAGTGGATATCATTATGGCCTGGCGGCGCGACAGCATGGGCGAGGCAAAAGCCTGGTGCCTGCGGGAGATCCCCAAGCTGTTTGCCGGGAAATAAAAAAGGGCACCCTAAGGGTGCCCTGATAGCTTAGCCGAAACGGGTATCGCGCCCGTGCGGCTCATCCAGATCCTGCCAGGGTCCAACAGAGATGATCCCCGTCGGGTTAATGGTTTTATGGCTGCGGTAGTAGTGGTTGCGAATGTGGGCAAAATCCACGGTTTCGGCAATGCCCGGCAGCTGATAGATATCGCGCAGGAAGCCGTACAGGTTCAGGTAGTCGCTGATCCGATGCTTATCGCATTTGAAGTGCGTGACGTAGACCGGATCGAAGCGTACCAGCGTCGTCCACAGGCGAATATCTGCCTCCGTCAGGCGATTGCCGGTCAGGTAGCGGTGCTGGCCGAGGATCTGCTCCAGGCGAGCCAGTGAGGCAAAGACATTCTCTACCGCCTCGTCGTAGGCCTCCTGACTGGTAGCGAACCCGGCTTTGTAGACACCGTTATTCACGTTGTCGTAGATCCAGCTGTTCAGCTCATCAATCTGCGTCCGCAGCTCCGGCGGATAGTAGTCACCTGCTTTTGCTCCGTGGGCGTCAAAGGCGCTGTTAAGCATGCGAATAATATCCGCAGACTCATTGCTGACGATGGTGTGGTTTTTCTTGTCCCACAGCACCGGTACCGTGACGCGCCCGGTGTAGTGCGGATCGGCATGGAGGTAGAGCTGATAGAGAAAATCGTGCTGATAGAGCTTGTCGCCGGTGGCGGCCGGGAAGTTATCATCAAAGGTCCAGCCGCTCTCGAGCATCAGGGGGTTAACCACCGATACGTCGATAAATGGCTCAAGGCCTTTCAGCGTGCGCAGGATCAGCGTCCGGTGCGCCCACGGACAGGCGAGGGAGACATAGAGATGGTAGCGATCTTTCTCAGGTGCAAAACCGCCTTCGCCCGTCGGACCCGCTTCGCCGTCGGCGGTCAGCCAGTTACGGAACGCAGACTCCGAGCGTTTAAAGCGGCCGCCGGTTGACTTTGTATCGTACCAGACGTCATGCCAGACGCCGTCAATAAGCTGTCCCATAATGCTCTCCTTACTGCCGGAAAAAGGTTAAGCGGGAAGAGATGACTCTCCCCGCCTTGAATTGCTTTCAGTATAGAAGCCTTACCACTTTTTATTCAGAACGCGGTCAATACTAAATGCGCCCGGACCCGTAATACCCAGCAGCAGGAAGCCGCCCGCAATGGTCAGATTTTTCATGAACATGATGGAGTTTACGCCTTCAGCAAAGTTGCTGTGGAACAGGAACGCGGTGAGCAGCGTAAAGACGGCGGTAATCAGCGCGGTGGTGCGGGTCAGGAGACCAAACAGAATCGCCAGGCCGCCGCCGAACTCAAGCAGAATGACCAGCGGCAGCATAAAGCCGGGCACGCCCATCGCTTCCATATACTGCTGCGTACCGGCATAACCGGTGATTTTGCCCCAGCCAGCGGTAATAAACAGAATTGGCATCAGAATACGCGCGACCAGAATACCAACATCTTCTAATTTTTTCATTTTACTCTCCATGAAGCCGCAGGGGCCACTAATGTCATTTTTTCAGCGCTGACGGGCATCTGCTGCCTGTTCGCTGTCGATGGAGAGGATAATAAACGCGGCGGTGAGGGATTGTTAGCAAGGAAAACTGTCAAACTTCATCAAATAATCTGAGGTAGACAGAGAAGCCCGGTAAGCGTAGCGCCACCGGGCATCGTGGATATGAGTGATTAACGCAGGCGTTGCTGCTTGATAGTGGACTGTACCAGACGCCAGGTGCTCCACGCGGCAAACCCACGCTTCGCCCAACGCAGCAGCATGTTGGGGTGACGAACGGTACGCACCGCCATCAGACTACTGCCCACCAACAGCCACGATCGCATACTAAGAAACGTATTCCAGCCGCGATCGTAAGCGCCCGTCGTCTCCAGCCAGTCGCGACGACTGGCGGTAAGGTCAAGACGCTGCTGCTGGATCTGGCTTAGCAGCATCGCTTTGCGTTTGAGACGCTCCGCTTTACTACTACTCACTTTTTATCCTCCTCCAGCAGAGAACGATCGTTAGCCAGTTCACCACGCGTATGGCGCAGGAAGGTAGACTGACGGGCCTTATGCAGCGTCCAGAAACCGCCGATGATGGCACCTACCAGCAGAACCACAGTGGTAGCGATCATGGCGTTAAGACGGTATTGAGGGTCGATAGCCCAGATGATGAGAACCATCAGGCTCATCAGGCCAAAGGCGGCCAGCAGCATGGTGAGCCCCAGCATCAGGAGCATCTGGATGACGTTTGCTTTCTCTTCTTCCAGTTCCACCACGACCAGCCGCAGACGCGTTTCGACCATCTCAACGAGGATGGTCACAATGCGTTGCCCAATACCCAGGACGCTTTTTCCTGGCCCGCTTGTATGACGTAAGTCAGTCATAATCAGCGACGCGTCAGCAGCACGCCCAGCACCACACCGGCGGCAGCTGCAATCCCTACACCAGTCCACGGGTTCTCGCGCACATATTCATCGGCGCGCGTGGCGGCTTCACGGGTTTGCTTGGCAATAACATCGCTGGTTTCACCCAGGCGATAGCGACTTTCGTGCAGAGCACGTTCTGCTTTGGTACGCAGCTTACTCAGCTCTTCTTTCGATTTGTCCCCGGAGTTGCTTAACACCTCTTCCAGGGTATCCGTCAGGGATTTCAACTCAGCGCGCAGATGATCGGCAGTAGTATCTTTAGACTTAGACATAGTTCTCTCCAGTGAGCGAGTGGTAACTTCCTTTAATAATCACGGGCCTCAAGCGTACGCAGCTCTTCCTGCGCCTCTTTCAGCTTGTGTTCACGTTTGGTCACTTTATCCGCATCGCCTTTTTGCTGTGCTTCAGTCAGATCCTGCTGGCGTTCAGCAACCTCTTCCTTTTGTTCAGCAATTTTTTTCTGGTGGTCTGCGCGCAGCTTGCTGTCAGTGCAGTTGGCTTTTACTTCCGTAAGCGCCTTATTCAGACCGTCAACGCGGCGCTGATTGTTATGCTTCTCGGCGTAGCTAATTTCGCGCAGGATATCCTGTTCTTTCTCCTGGCAAAGCGATACGGCCTGCGAAGCGGCGCTCAAAGAAAAAAGGCTTAACGCCAGTACGATGCGGTATCTCATTCTTATAACTTTCCCTATTGCAGTCAGTAAAAGAGTGACACTGTTCCCGTCTACTCAAGCATAGTAAGTAAACGCGAAGATCACCAAAGTAAGTGAAAAGATTCGGATTAGTAGAAGGTTAGCCCAGACGGTGAGGGGTGTCGCGCAGGCGGGTCAGCCACGCGGAGGTCTGGTCGTCGTCGTCCTGAAGGGCAATGATATATCCCTGCGGCAGGGTGCGGTCTAAGACCACTTTTGCCGCCGCGCTTTGCGCGCTGGAGTCAAAGGTAATGACCAGGGTGTCATTTTTCGGCGTAATGCTTTTAAAGCGGATGCCGTTGGCGTCAAGGTGGTGCCAGATGGAGAAGCCATCCGGCACGCTGACGCTCTGATTACTCGGGCGAATAGCCAGCGTTGACTCACGCTGCTGCAGCGTAGCCCAGGCAGAGAAGAGCAGGGTAAAGAGCATAATGGTTGCCAGCGCAAAGGCGCACTGGTGCATCAGCGCGCGTCGCGAACGTGGATTACTGCCGATTTCCATATTTTTTCTTCCATAAAACAAACAGCGAGCCAACCAGCCCAACGACCAGCAGAACCACCGGCAGCAGCATCAGGCAGGACATTAACGCATCTTCATATTTGAGAAACACGGGCGTCTTGCCCAGCAGATAACCAAAGGTCGTCAGGATCACAACCCACAGCAGGCCGCTCATCCAGTTAAAGAACTGAAAGCGGGCGTTGTTCAGGCCAGAGAGGCCGGCAATCGTTGGCAGCAGCGTACGCACAAAGGCAATAAAGCGGCCAACCAGCAGCGCAGAGAGCCCGTGCTTATGGAACATATGGTGCGCCCGCTGGTGGTAGTGCGCAGGCAGGTGCGACAGCCAGTTCTGCACGATGCGTGTGTTGCCCAGCCATCGTCCCTGTATATAGCTCACCCAGCAGCCGAGGCTGGCGGCGGCGGTCAGCAGCAGAATGGTTTGCGGGTAGCCCATCGCCCCTTTTGCAATCAGCACGCCTACCAGTACCAGCAGGCTATCACCCGGTAAAAATGCCGCGGGCAGCAGGCCGTTTTCCAGAAACAGGATCATAAACAAAACAAAATAGAGCATGCCGATCATGGAAGGATTCGCCAGCGTTTCGAAATCCTGGTGCCATAAAGCGTTCAGTAACTGGGTAAGTAGTTCCATTCAGTGTTCCTGGTACATCGGTTAACGAATATCGGGGTTAACGCCGCTGGAGAGAAATTGCATCTAATTGTAACAAACGCCAGAGATCTGCGTCACTGAAAATACGTATTTTAGAAATTGATTTTGCTTGCCGGGGAGGGGGGTGACAAAGGTATTTACAAAGGCTGACACTCTATACGGTTTCTGACCGCCTTATGTTATTGATTGGACAGCGCAGGCGTACCTGCGCCTGTGCTGCAACATGAAGAGTGCTATTTCGCGATGCTAGCCGCAGTATCGAGGTGCACCACCGGGTTTTCAGCAAACAGATAGCGGTCGGCGTTGAACTCAAAGTCATCGCTGGTTTCATTAAACAACATCAGCTTGGTATTCTCGAGGTGCTGCCACATCGCCAGCTTGGCCGCATGGGGATCTTTACGAATCAGCGCCTTAAGGATCTGATCGTGATCGTCGCACCAGTTATCCACCGTACGCGCATCAATGTGATCGTGCAGTTTTTTCCAGTACGGGTTGTGGGTACGCTGAGTCCACATTTTTTCCACGATTGCTGCCAGGGCGGTATTCTGTGTGGCCAACGCTACCTGAACGTGGAACTGAAGATCCCATTCGGAGTCGCGGAAGCACTTCTCCTGGCGCGCCTTGTCCTGGATCTCCATCAGCTTCATGATGTCCTGCTTGGTTACCTGGGTGGCGGCAAACTCAGCAATGTTGCTCTCAATCAGCTGGCGAGCCTGTAACAGCTCGAACGGGCCGTAGTTGGCAAACTCCATGGATTCGTCGGGGATCTGCTGATATTTCGCCTGGTTGGAGATGACATGGATGCCGGAGCCTTTGCGCACTTCGACGTAGCCCTCAACCTCCAGCATGATGATCGCTTCGCGCACCACGGTGCGGCTAACGCTCTTCTCATCGGCGATAAAGCGCTCGGCGGGCAGTTTATCACCAACAAGATACACGCCGTCCTCAATGCGGCTCTTTAGCTCAGCGGCCAGCTGCTGATATAAACGGCGTGATTCGGTGATTTCCATTTGTGCTCCAGGCGAGACAGGATAGATAGATTTGTTATACCACTTTTCCTAAATTCCCACCATACCAGTAACGAAAAAGCCGCCCGAATAGTGCGGGCGGCTTGGTGTCAAATGCATGATGCCTTACTGAATTTGCTAGTGCTGGGCAGCGGGGCCACCAACGGCTCGCTTCTCTTCTTCGAGTTCCGCCGCCGACTTGCTCTTCAGCACGGTCCAGATAACGATAGCCCCCAGCACGTCGAACACGGCCAGCACGGCGAACAGCGGGCTGAAGCCGATGGTGTCAGCCAGCGCACCGACCACCAGCGCAAACATGGTGCTCGCCGTCCAGGCCGCCATACCGGTCAGACCGTTGGCGGTAGCCACTTCGTTACGGCCAAATACGTCAGAGGAGAGGGTGATCAGCGCACCAGACAGAGACTGGTGAGCAAAACCGCCGACGCACAGCAGGGCGATAGCGACATACGGGCTAGTGAACAGGCCGATCATGCCAGGACCAATCATCAGTACCGCACCCATGGTCACAACCAGCTTACGAGAGACAATCAGGTTCACACCAAACCAGCGCTGGAACAGCGGCGGCAGGTAGCCCCCAACGATACAGCCGAGGTCGGCGAACAGCATGGGCATCCAGGCAAACATCGCGATCTCTTTCAGGTTAAAGCCGTAGACTTTAAACATGAACAGCGGGATCCAGGCGTTAAAGGTCCCCCAGGCTGGCTCTGCCAGGAAACGCGGCAGGGCGATACCCCAGAACTGACGAGTGCCCAGAATCTGCCATACGGACATCTTCTTACCGTTGTTGGTCTGATGCTGTGCTTCCTGACCGCCAATGATATAGCCACGCTCTTCTTCAGTTAATTTTTTCTGATCGCGCGGGTGTTTGTAGAAGATCAGCCACGCCATCGCCCAGGCGAAGCTCAGCACGCCGGAGATGATGAAGGCCAGCTGCCAGCTATGCATCACGATAGCCCACACGACCAGCGGCGGCGCAATCATCGCCCCAATAGAGGAGCCGACGTTGAAGTAGCCCACGGCGATGGAGCGCTCTTTCGCCGGGAACCACTCGGACGCCGCTTTCAGGCCGGCCGGGATCATAGCGGCTTCAGCGGCACCTACTGCGCCACGGGCCAGCGCTAAACCACCCCAGCTGCCTGCCAGCGCTGTTGCACCGCAGAAGATCGCCCAGGTCACGGCGAAGACGGCGTAGCCCACTTTGGTACCCAGAATATCCAGCACATAGCCCGCAACCGGCTGCATGATGGTGTAGGCGGCAGAGTAGGCCGCGATGATATAAGAGTACTGCTGCGTGGAGATATGCAACTCTTCCATTAGCGTTGGTGCAGCCGCCGCTATGGTGTTACGGGTCAGGTAGCCCAGCACGGTGCCCAGCGTCACCAGCGCTATCATATACCAACGTAACCCTTTAATTTTACGCATGTGAAACCTCATCGTTATGTTATTTCCGCCTTGGGCGGCCCCTCCTGCGGATCGAGCCGGGGGAGGTGTAACGGGGGGGCGTAGCCGGGAGTAACTCCCGAAACGGCCCGGACCTTGCCATCAGTGTGCGTGCACAAATCGGTATCCGTACCGGTAAAGTGAGTGATAAATCACCTGTAATGCATTCCGTCGGTGTATGTTCTGCGACGGCAGAAAGATAACTTGTCATACAACTTTAAAAGGTGAGTGACATCACAAAAGTGCTTTTCTCTGTGTGGTCATTATCCCCCGCCAGCAAAGCCAGAGCTGGCGCGGGCTGGCGGCGAATTTACCCCCTTGAGGGTAAATTTTTTGTCAGCGTTTATTGATCTAACTCACGAAAATATCTTCGGTCTATAGAAATTGGTGTGATAACTTTGTCAGCATTGAACGTACGCATCTAACGCTCTCGTTTAGAGGAAGACGATAATGACCGCTTTTATGACCGAAGATTTCCTGCTGGATACCGAATTTGCTCGCCGTCTGTACCATGATTACGCGAAAGATCAGCCGATTTTCGACTATCATTGCCACCTGCCGCCGCAGCAGATCGCAGACAACTACCGTTTCAAAAACCTGTATGACATCTGGTTAAAAGGCGATCACTATAAGTGGCGTGCGATGCGCACCAACGGTGTGCCTGAGCGCCTGTGTACCGGCGACGCCACTGACCGCGAGAAGTTTGACGCGTGGGCAGCCACTGTACCGCACACGATTGGAAATCCGTTATACCACTGGACGCATCTCGAACTGCGCCGCCCGTTTGGTATTACAGGTAAGCTGCTCTCTCCGGCGACCGCCGATGAGATCTGGGAGCAGGGCAACGCGCTGCTGGCCCAGGATAAATTCTCCGCGCGCGGCATCATGCAGCAGATGAATGTGAAGATGGTCGGCACGACTGACGATCCAATCGACTCGCTGGAGCACCACGCCAGCGTGGCCAAAGACACCGCCTTCAGCATCAAAGTGCTGCCGAGCTGGCGTCCGGATAAGGCGTTCAACATCGAGCTGGCGACCTTTAACGACTATATGGCGAAGCTGGGTGAAGTCTCCGATACCGATATCCGCCGCTTTAGCGATCTGCAATCTGCGCTGACCAAACGTCTGGATCACTTTGCTGCCCACGGCTGTAAAGTCTCCGACCATGCGTTGGACGTGGTGCTGTTTGCCGAGGCGAGTGAAGCCGAGCTGGACAGCATCCTTGCTCGTCGTCTGTCAGGCGAAACCCTGAGCGAACATGAAGTGGCGCAGTTTAAAACTGCCGTGCTGGTCTTCCTCGGCGCAGAATATGCCCGTCGCGAATGGGTACAGCAGTACCACATTGGTGCGCTGCGTAATAACAACCTGCGCCAGTTCAAACTGCTGGGGCCGGATGTTGGCTTCGACTCGATCAACGACCGTCCAATGGCGGAAGAGCTCTCTAAGTTGCTGAGCAAGCAGAACGAAGAGAACCTGCTGCCGAAAACCATTCTTTACTGCCTGAACCCGCGCGACAACGAAGTGCTGGGCACCATGATCGGTAACTTCCAGGGTGAAGGTATGCCGGGCAAGATGCAGTTCGGCTCCGGCTGGTGGTTTAACGACCAGAAAGATGGCATGGAGCGTCAGATGACCCAGCTGGCACAGCTTGGCCTGTTAAGCCGCTTCGTCGGGATGCTGACCGATAGCCGCAGCTTCCTCTCCTATACCCGTCACGAATACTTCCGCCGCATCCTGTGCCAGATGATTGGCCGCTGGGTTGCCGCCGGGGAAGCGCCGGCAGATATCCAGCTGCTGGGCGAGATGGTGAGAAATATCTGCTTTAACAATGCGCGTGACTACTTCGCGATTGAACTGAACTAAGGCCGTTTGAGGTTGATATGCAATACATCAAGATCCATTCGCTAGATAACGTCGCAGTCGCGCTGGCTGACCTGGCGGAAGGCGCGGAAATTTCTGTCGATAACCACACCGTACGGCTGCGCCAGCCGGTGGGACGCGGGCACAAGTTTGCCCTGCAGACCATCCCGCAGGGGCAAAACGTGGTGAAATACGGTCTGCCTATTGGCCACGCCACGGCAGATATCGCGGAGGGTGAGTACATTCACTCTCACAATGCGCGCACCAATCTGAGCGATCTGGACGAGTATAGCTATCAACCCGATCTTCAGGCTGCGCAGGCGCAGGCGGCAGATCGTGACGTTGAGATCTACCGCCGGGCCAACGGCGAGGTGGGGATCCGCAATGAGCTGTGGATCCTGCCGACCGTCGGCTGCGTCAACGGCATCGCCCGCCAGATCCAGACCCGTTTCTTAAAAGAGACGCAGAATGCTGAAGGCACCGACGGCGTCTTCCTGTTTAGCCACACCTACGGCTGCTCGCAGCTCGGGGATGACCATGTCAACACGCGCACCATGCTGCAAAACATGGTACGTCACCCGAATGCGGGGGCGGTGCTGGTGATTGGCCTCGGCTGTGAGAATAACCAGGTTGATGCCTTCCGCGAAACGCTGGGTGATTTTGACCCGGACCGTGTCCACTTTATGGTCTGCCAACACCAGGAAGACGAAGTGGAAGCGGGCCTTGAACATATGCACCAGCTCTATCACGCGATGCGTAACGATAAACGCGAACCGGGCAAGCTGAGCGAGCTGAAGTTTGGCCTCGAGTGCGGCGGCTCCGATGGCCTCTCCGGCATCACCGCCAACCCGATGCTGGGCCGCTTCTCGGACTACGTGATCGGCAACGGCGGTACCACCGTGCTGACCGAGGTGCCAGAGATGTTTGGCGCCGAGCAGATCCTGATGAGCCACTGCCGCGATGAGTCCACGTTTGAAAAAACCGTCACCATGGTGAACGACTTCAAACAGTACTTTATCGCCCACAACCAGCCGATCTACGAGAACCCATCGCCGGGTAACAAAGCGGGTGGCATTACGACCCTGGAAGAGAAGTCGCTGGGCTGCACCCAGAAAGCGGGAGCCAGCCAGGTGGTTGACGTGCTGCGCTACGGTGAGCGTCTGAAAACCCACGGTCTGAACCTGCTAAGCGCGCCGGGTAACGACGCCGTTGCCACCAGCGCCCTGGCCGGGGCGGGCTGCCATATGGTGCTCTTCTCTACCGGTCGCGGTACGCCTTACGGCGGCTTTGTGCCGACGGTGAAAATCGCCACTAACAGCGAGCTGGCGGCGAAGAAAAAGCACTGGATCGACTTCGATGCCGGTCAGCTGATCCACGGCAAACTGATGCCGCAGGTGTTGACCGAGTTCGTGGATACCATCGTTGAGATCGCTAACGGCAAACAGACCTGCAACGAGCGCAACGAGTTCCGCGAGCTGGCTATCTTCAAGAGTGGTGTGACGCTGTAAGCGTGGTGTCGGGTGGCGCTAACGCTTACCCGACCTACGGAACTGATCTGTCACCTATGTATCCGGTCATACAGCAGTGCCGCCCGGCATTGCAGCGTCAGCAGAGTAACGCCCGGTGGCGCTGACGCTTACCGGGCCTACGCAGTGTACCGTGCTCACCGTGGCCCGGTAAGGCGTAGCCTTTTAGCTACGCAGGGCGTTTTTCGCCAGGCGCTCGTCTTCCGCCATACAGGCCGCAGCGGTAAAGAGCACGTCGGTAGAGGAGTTCAGCGCCGTCTCGCAGGAGTCCTGCAGCACGCCGATAATAAAGCCCACCGCCACCACCTGCATGGCAATATCGTTCGGAATACCAAACATATTACAGGCCAGCGGGATCAGCAGCAGCGAGCCACCCGCCACGCCGGAAGCACCGCAGGCGCACAGTGAAGCGACCACGCTCAGCAGCAGCGCCGTAGGCAGATCCACCGGAATGCCCAGGGTGTGTACCGCCGCCATCGTCAGCACCGTAATGGTGATCGCTGCGCCCGCCATGTTGATGGTCGCCCCCAGCGGCACGGAGACAGAGTAGGTGTCACGATCCAGGTTTAGCTTTTTGCACAGCGCCATGTTAACGGGGATATTGGCCGCTGAGCTGCGGGTAAAGAAGGCGTAGACGCCGCTCTCACGCAGGCACATGAACACCAGCGGATAGGGGTTACGGCGGATCTTCCAGAACACCAGCAGCGGGTTGATGATCAGCGTCACCAGCAGCATGCAGCCGATCAGAACGACCAGCAGCTGGGCATAGCCAAACAGAGTGTCAAAACCGGTGGTGGCGAGGGTGGAGGCAACCAGGCCGAAGATACCGATGGGGGCAAAGCGGATCACCAGCTGCACCATAAAGGTCACCGCATTCGAGAAGTCATTGATCAGATCCTTCGTGCTCTCTTTACCATGACGCAGGGCGAAGCCCAGACCGATAGCCCAGACCAGAATGCCGATGTAGTTAGCATTTAACAGCGCGTCTACCGGGTTAGAGACCATGCTCATCAGCAGGCCGCGCAGCACCTCAACGATACCTGACGGCGGCGTGATCTCCGTCGCGCCGGTCACCAGCTGTAGCGTTGAAGGGAACAGGAAGCTAAACACCACCGCCGTCAGCGCGGCCGAGAAAGTGCCCAGCAGGTAAAGAAACAGAATAGGGCGGATGCTGGTTTTCTGCCCGTGCTGGTGGTTAGCGATAGAGGCCATCACCAGCATCAGGACCAGCACCGGTGCGACGGCCTTCAGTGCGCCAACAAAGAGGGTGCCAAGCAGACCCACGGCAATCGCCGCAGGCTTGGAGATCCACGCCAGCAGGATACCGAGCACCAGCCCGACAAGGATCTGTTTAACAAGACTGCCCTGCATAATATGCCTGAGCAGACCAGATGGTTGTGTCGCCATGATAGTTCCTTAAGTGAAATTGCGTTCCAGCCGGAATGTGCTCTATGTCACGTTTATGTCCGGATGTAACTAAATGTTTGCTTGGTTGAGTATATGGAAAGAACTATCGAGGGGAAGTGCAACGTGCTGGATTTTACGTACTGCATCAAAGTTTTTAACTAAATTTTTACATAGTGCCGGGTGGCGCTGCGCTTACCCGGCCTACGGATTGTGCTCATGTAGGCCCGGCAAGCGGAGCGCCGCCGGGCGTAATCATTATGAAAGCCTTTGCTTCTTGTCGTTCTGATGGTTAACCCAGGCGTTGATCAGCAGGGTTACCGCCAGGATCCCGCCCACGACGCCCAGCGAGATGGCGATGGGGATGTGGTAGAAATCGACGATCAGCATCTTGATACCGATAAACACCAGGATCACCGACAGGCCATACTTCAGCATCGCAAAACGCTCCGCCACGCCTGCCAGCAGGAAGTACATCGCACGCAGGCCGAGGATCGCGAACAGGTTCGAGGTCAGCACGATAAACGGGTCGGTGGTGACGGCGAAGATCGCCGGGATGCTATCAACGGCGAAGATCACGTCGCTCAGCTCGACGAGGATCAGCACCAGCAGCAGCGGCGTAGCGAACAACAGGCCATTGCGCCGCACAAAGAAGTGCTCGCTCTCAATGGTATCGGTCATGCGCAGATGGCTGCGCAGCCAGCGCACCATCGGTTTGTCGCCAATTCCGGCCTCGTCCTCTTTCGCCAGCGCCATCTTGACCCCGGTAAAGAGCAGGAAGGCACCGAAGACGTAGAGCAGCCACTCGAACTGGGAGATCAGCCAGCTACCGGCGAAGATCATGATGGTACGCAGCACAATCGCGCCCAGAACGCCGTAGATCAGCACCCGGCGCTGCAGAGCAGGCGGGATAGAGAAGTAGCTAAACAGCATCAGCCAGACGAAGACGTTATCCACCGCCAGCGCTTTTTCAATCAGGTAGCCAGTGAGGAAGGCGAGTGCCTGTGGATCGGCCACCGCCCGGCCTTCCGTACTGGCGAGATACCACCAGAAGGCAGCGTTAAACAGCAGCGAGAGAGTGACCCACAGGATCGACCAGCCGGCCGCCTGTTTCATGGTCATGGTATGGGTGCCGCGACGGCCATGAAGCAGAAGGTCGATCGCCAGCATGATCACAACCACTACAGCGAATCCGCCCCACAGGAGCGGTGTGCCGACACTATTCATAGAGAGTTCCTTGCAGTAAAAACAAAAACGGCTAACGTCGAAAGACGGCAGCCGCTTGTTTTTTGTGCACAGGGCCTCGCCTTTCGGCAAGGTCTCACTTACACCCCATTCAGAGTGCCCGGCGACCGGATGCGTAAACGCATCGTAATGACGACCTGCCGGCGAAGAAGTTACTCCCCTTTGCTAGTAACAAAATATGTCAGAGCAGAGAAGGCGTCAACGTCAGCCCCCTCCGGTTTTACATACCTTTACGCCGGTAGGTCGAGCCGGGCTGCATCGTCAGCAGGAAACACCACCCCCGTCTGACGACGGATCTCGGTCAGCAGCTTCGCTGTAATGCGGCTCGTCTCGAGACCCGCGTGGCTAACCGCGTTCTCATCCACCAGCTGGGCAAACCGCTCCGCTTCATAGAGCATGGTGTTGATATGCTGCGGCTGGGTGATCTCCTGCGGCTTACCGCCGCGGGGCACAAACGATACTCGCTGGCACTCGGAGAGATGCTCGATGACCAGCGCACCCTCCTCCCCCTGAATCTCGCTCGCCAGCGAGGAGTCGCTGACCTTGGAGTGCTGCAGGGTGACGCTAAAGTCGCCGTAGTTCAGCACCGCCACGCCGTGCCCATCCACGCCGCTCGGCAGCAGGCTGGCAGTAGCCTGCACGCTCTGCGGCTCGCCCCACAGCGCCACTGCCGATGCCAGGCAGTAGAAGCCGATATCCATGATCGAGCCGTTAGAGAAGGCCGGATTAAAGGTATTGGGATTCTCACCGTTAAGGTAACGCGGATAGCGCGAGGAGTACTGGCAGTAGTTAAAGAACACCTTCCGCAGCTTGCCCACCTTCGGCAGCGACTGCTGTACCAGCTGGAAATTGGGCAGTGCGCCGGTCTTAAAGGCTTCAAACAGCACCACACCGTTTGCCCGCGCGACCGCGATGGCCGCCTCGGCCTCCTGCAGGTTCGAGGCCAGCGGCTTCTCGCAGATCACATGCTTTTTATGGCGTAAAAAAAGCTCGGTCTGCGGGAAGTGCAGGGAGTTCGGGCTGGCGACATAGACCGCATCGATAGCGTCACTCTGGGCCAGGGCGTCAAGAGAGGTAAAGAGGTGCTCGACGGGATAATCGCTGGCAAAGTGCTCGGCCTGCTCAAGGCTGCGGGAGTAAACGCCGGTCAGCTTCAGCTTGCCGGTTTCATGGGCGGCATCAACGAACTGGCGGGTGATCCAGTTGGTGCCAACGACTGCGAAACGTATCATAAATCCTTTATGCTCCATCGGGGACAGTCTGCCCAATGTAGCATGTCAGGATGACAAAACGAGTGCGCTATTGCGCAAAATCGCTAAGGGAGCGGTGAGTCAGCCACAGACGGGTATCGAACTCCAGCTGGTGGTAGTTCGGCTCCATATAGCAGCAGAGCTGGTAGAAGGCCTTGTCATGCTCCTTCTCCTTCAGATGCGCCAGCTCGTGGACGGCAATCATGCGCAAGAACGGCTCCGGCGCGCTGCGAAACACGGTGGCGATGCGGATCTCCGCCTTGGCCTTCAGCTTGCCGCCCTGTACCCGGGAGACGGCGGTATGCAGGCCGAGGGCATTCTTCAGAACGTGGATCTTGTTGTCGTAGGCCACCTTGTTGATCGGCGGTGCGTTACGCAGGAACTCGCTTTTGAGATCCTGAATATAGCTATAGAGCGCCTTGTCGGTGGTAACGCTGTGCTGGCCCGGATAGCGCTTATCCAGCACCTCGCCGAGGCGGTTTTGCGCAATGAGCGACTGCACCTGGGTCAGCAGATTTTCCGGATAGCCCTGGAGATAGAGGAGATTGCTCAATATTGCCCCGCGGTAACAGTTAAAAAAGGGTATACTCACGCCCCCGCTCAGGGGACAACACCGAATTTTACCATCCAGGAGGGCCGATGAGCCATTCAGACAACGGTTTCCGTTCACTAAACTTAAAGCGTTTTCCGGAAACGGACGACGTTAACCCGCTGCAGGCGTGGGAAGCAGCCGATGAGTATCTGCTGCAGCAGCTGGACGAAACCGAAATCAGCGGCCCGGTCCTGATTTTTAACGATCACTTTGGCGCGCTGGCCTGTGCACTGGTGGCGCATACGCTTTTCAGCATCGGCGACTCTTATCTGAGCGAGCTGGCGACCCGGGAGAACCTGCGTCACAACGAGCTGGATGAGGGTAGCGTCACCTTCCTCGACAGTACGGCCGCTTATCCGGCCGCGCCGGGCGTAGTGCTGATCAAGATCCCGAAAACCCTCGCGCTGCTGGAGCAGCAGCTGCGCGCCCTGCGTCAGGTCGTGACGCCAGAGACGCGGATTATCGCTGGCACCAAGGCCCGCGATATCCACAACTCGACGCTGGAGCTGTTCGAGAAGATCCTCGGACCGACCACCACCACGCTGGCGTGGAAAAAGGCGCGGCTGGTGAACTGTACGTTTAACGCGCCTGCGTTAAACGATGTGCAGGAGACCCTGAGCTGGAAGCTGGACGGTACGCCGTGGACTATTCATAACCACGCCAACGTCTTCTCCCGTACCGGACTGGATATTGGCGCACGCTTCTTCCTTCAGCACCTGCCGGAAAACCTGGAGGGTGAGATTGTCGATCTTGGCTGTGGTAACGGCGTAATCGGCCTGACCCTGCTGGAGAAGAACCCTGAGGCGCAGGTAGTGTTTGTCGATGAGTCGCCAATGGCGGTGGCCTCCAGTCGCCTGAACGTCGAGACTAACATGCCCGATGCGCAGGATCGCTGTGAGTTTATGATCAACAACGCCCTCTCCGGCGTAGAGCCGTACCGCTTCAACGCCGTGTTCTGCAACCCGCCGTTCCACCAGAAGCATGCCCTGACGGACAATGTCGCCTGGGAGATGTTCCACCACGCCCGCCGCTGCCTGAAAACCAACGGCGAGCTGTATATCGTGGCTAACCGTCACCTCGACTACTTCCACAAGCTGAAGAAGATCTTCGGCAACTGCACCACCGTCGCCACTAACAGCAAGTTTGTGGTGCTGAAGGCGGTGAAGCTGGCGCGCAGGCGTTAATTGCCATTCCGGCGGAGTGGTTTGTGGTTTTGTAGGCCCGGTAAGCGCAGCGCCACCGGGCGTATGTTAAATCGCTAACGCCAACGTTGTTCCCTGGGAGATGGCGCGGCGGGCATCCAGCTCCATCGCCACGTCGCAGCCGCCAATCAGGTGCACCGTTTTTCCTGCCGCCCGCAGCGGATCGGCCAGATCCCGGCGCGGCTCCTGGCCTGCGCAGAGCACCACATGATCCACCGCCAGCAGCTGCGGTTCACCGTCGATCAGCACGTGCAGCCCCTCGTCGTCGATCTTCTGATAGCTCACCGCCGGGATCATCTTCACCCCGCGCGACAGCAGCGTGGCGCGGTGGATCCAGCCGGTGGTCTTCCCCAGTCCCTCGCCGGGTTTGCCTGGCTTACGCTGAAGCATCACAATCTGCCTCGGGCTTTTGGGCTGGAGCGCCCCCTCGGGACGCAGGCCGCCCACCTGCCGTAAGCTGGTATCGATTCCCCACTCAACGCAAAATTCGGCAATATTCTGGCTGGATGGCTCTCCCGGCTGGCTCAAGTACATGGCGGTATCAAAGCCGATGCCGCCGCAGCCGATAATTGCCACTTTCGCGCCCACCGGCACCTTATCGCGCAGCACCGCCAGATAGGTCAGCACCTTCGGATGATCGATCCCGTCGATCGGCGGGATCCGTGGCTCAATGCCGCAGGCGAGGATCGTTTCGTCAAAGTCGATAAGATCCTGTGCGGTAACCAGCCGGTTGAGCTGCAAGCGGATACCGGTAATATCGATCATCCGCCGGTAGTAGCGCAGGGTTTCGTAGAACTCCTCTTTGCCGGGGATCTGCCTGGCGATAGTAAACTGGCCGCCGATCTCCGCCCCGGCATCGAACAGCGTCACCTGATGGCCGCGCAGGGCAGCATTCACCGCAAAGGCCAGCCCCGCCGGACCCGCGCCGACCACCGCCAGCTTTTTCGTGGTTAACGCCGGAACGATCGGCATGAGCGTCTCATGGCAGGCGCGGGGATTGACGAGGCAGGAGGTGACTTCGCCGACAAAAATCCGATCGAGGCAGGCCTGGTTGCAGCCGATGCAGGTATTAATCTCCGCCTCGCGACCGCTCTGCGCCTTCGACAGGATCTCGGCATCGGCGAGAAAAGGGCGGGCCATCGAGACCATATCGGCATCGCCGCGCGCCAGCACCTCGTCAGCGACGCCGGGATCGTTGATCCGGTTGGTGGTAATCAGCGGCACCGAGACGTGGCCCTTTAGCTTGCGCGTCACCCAGCTGAAGGCGGCGCGCGGTACCGGCGTGGCGATGGTGGGAATGCGCGCCTCGTGCCAGCCAATCCCGGTGTTAATGAGGGTTGCCCCTGCGGCCTCTACGGCCTTAGCCAGCTGCACCGTCTCCTCGAACGTGCCGCCGTTCTCAACCAGATCGAGCATCGACAGGCGGTAGATAATAATAAAATCGCTGCCCACGCGCTGGCGGACGGCGCGTACCACCTCGGTAGCAAAACGCATCCGTCGAGGATAATCGCCTCCCCACTCATCCTCGCGCTGGTTGGTACGGGCCGCGAGAAACTCGTTGATCAGGTATCCCTCAGAACCCATGATCTCTACTCCGTCGTAGCCCGCCTCGCGGGCAAGCAGGGCGCAGCGGGCGAAGTCGTCGATCAGGGCAAGGATCTCATCATGGGTCAGGGCGTGGGGGGTAAAGCGGTTGATGGGGGCTCGAATAGCCGAGGGGGCCACCAGCTGCGGCTGATAGCTATAGCGCCCAGTATGCAGGATCTGCAGGGCGATTTTGCCACCCTCCTGATGTACCGCCTCGGTGACTAACTGATGATGCGGGAGCTGGCTGGCATCGCATAACGCCGCGCCGCCTGCCATCGTCACGCCGGAGAGCGACGGAGCCACGCCGCCGGTGACAATCAACGCCACGCCGTGCCGGGCGCGTTCGGCGTAGAAAGCCGCGAGGCGTTCGGGGCCGTCGGGACGCTCTTCAAGGCCGGTATGCATCGAGCCCATCAGCACGCGGTTCTTCAGGGTGGTAAAGCCCAGATCGAGGGGGGCAAACAGCGACGAATAGCGCATTGTCTCTTCCAGTATAAAATTATTGTTATGTGGTCGGATGAGTTCTAATTTAGCCGTCGCAGAATAAAAGGGAAAAGGGGCGTGAAACAGTTGTGATGAGATTCAAAGAATGGCGCGAAGGAGATCCATAAGCCTGTCTTAGGGATGCGCACAAAATGTACTTAATACAATCGCCAAAACCATATAATCACAGGGGTTAATTTTTTGGCGAGGGCTTACAGATGGCATTACAGGGAAAGTTTGTTATAAACGATGCGGATTTTTCACCGCTAACATTTTATGGCGTTGGGACTTTTATGGCGTTTTCAGGGAATGGTGATTATCGTAATCGAGGCGGATGCCAGGCGATTCCTAATAATGGACCTATTCCTGCAGGAAAATACTGGATAGTGCAACGGGGCCAGGGCGGTATATGGTCAAAGTTACAGGCAGGCGCAAAGGATGATTTTAACAGGGTATTTCACCATGCTCAGTTCAGGCATAACGAATGGTTTGCACTGTATCGAGATGACAGGAGCATTGATGATGGAACCTGGATAAATGCTGTTTGGCGGGGTCACTTTCGCTTGCATCCTGGTGTCACCTCAAAAGGGTGTATAACACTCAAGCATAATTCAGATTTTGCGCTTATCCGGAATGTTCTTTTAAGGACACCCCAAATACCCGTCCCATGTATGAAAAGCCTGATGACGTTTGGCTCTATTGAGGTAATCAGCAATGGCAACTCTTGCCCGTAGGGTAGCGAAAGCAGCGCTCTTTATCCTTCTTTTTTGCTTATGTGCAAAAGTGATCGATGCATCGGCATTTATCAGCGAAGAGACAACATCACATTTTTCACAATGGATTTACGGCTATGCAAGTCAGGACAATTTTGACGATCTCTGGTTTTACGTTGATGTTGGGGGTTCACTTCTGGTTGCAATAGCTCTCTACACCATCATTATTCAAAGTCTGCGTCTTTTCACTAAATAGTGGCGTTGATCCCCGTTCGCAAACGGGGCCAACGTCGTCAGGCTTTTTCAGTCGAGACGCTCAGGGCCGCCAGCGCCAGCCCGGCTGCTTTCAGCACCTGCTCGCACTGATCAACCGTCAGGGTTAACGGCGGTTCGATACGAATCGTTTTTGCATTGTTCAGCGTACCCGCCACCAGCACGCGCTGGCGGAACATCTCGCTGGCAAAGTTATATCCGCTCTCGTTATCGACAAACTCAATCGCCATTAGCATCCCTTTGCCGCGCACGTCGTATACCAGCGCCGGGTACTGACGCGCCAGCAGGCGGAAGCCGTCCAGCAGCATGTCACCTTTCTGCTCGGCCTGCGCCGGGAGGTTCTGCTCCAGCAGCACGTTGATGGTCGCCAGCGCTGCGGCACAGGCCAGCGGGTTGCCGCCAAAAGTGGTGGTGTGCAGGAAGGGGTTGTCGAACAGCACCGAGAAGACCTCCTGGGTGGCAATTGTCGCGCCGATAGGCATCACGCCGCCGCCGAGGGCCTTAGCAAGACAGAGGATATCGGGCTGCACGTTCTCATGCTCGCAGGCAAACATTCTGCCGGTACGACCCATGCCGGTCTGGACCTCATCAAAGATCAGCAGCGCGCCAAACTCATCGCACAGCTTACGCACGGCGGGCAGGTATCCCACTGGCGGCAGGATCACGCCGCCTTCGCCCTGAATCGGTTCGAGGATCACCGCCGCCACGTCATCACCGGTTTTATGGCACTCAGAGAGCAGAGTGCGCATGGCCTCGATATCGCCAAAGGGAACATGGCGGAAGCCCGGCAGCAGCGGCATAAAGGGTTTACGGAAGGCGGATTTTGCCGTCGCTGACAGCGCCCCGAGGGACTTGCCGTGGAATGCGCCGCTGGTGGCGACAAAGGTAAACTTCCCGCGCGGCGACTGATAGGCCTTCGCCAGCTTGAGGGCCGCCTCAACGGACTCGGTGCCGCTATTGCTAAAGAAGCTGTACTTGAGTTTGCCCGGTGCAAGGGCAGCGAGGGTTTTTGCCAGCATGGCCCGGAGCGGATCGAGCAGCTCCTGACTGTGAAGCGGTTGTTTCGCGAGCTGATTCTGTACGGCGGAAACCACAACTGGATTACGGTGCCCCACGTTAAAGATGCCAAATCCACCCAGGCAATCTAAAAACTCCTGTCCCTGGGTATCGACAAGCGTATTCAAACTTCCTGCTTGCCACTCTACGGCTCCGTAATCCCCGCCAGCAGTAACAGACTTGCGGTACTCTAAAAATCCAGGGTTTACATGCTCTTTAAAGTAATCAATCACCTCTCGGTTAAGTTCTTTCATCTCCTCATGATCAAGCGTTCGCTTCTCAATGAGATTCAGGGCATGTGCGCTGCAGGCGAGGGCCGATGCGCTGGAAGGTAACCTGTTCAAAATGAGCTCCCGGGGATGGCGTATCACGCGATACTGCATAAATTATTGCAGGGATTACGCCACTTCGGCACAGGTAGCAAAAATCGGGATAAACGCCAGGCTAAAACAGCGCTGCACAAAATTTAATCATGCCAAAATATGTCAAACGTTCCGAACCATGGGGCATTTTAAGATGGCTTTTGCAGGCTGGCGCGATGAGTTGCACCAGATGAGTGCAGAATAGGCTGCGTAGAAGGGCGTATAAAAGGTGCGGTTTAGCGACATTTTGCGATCGCGATCGGTTTTAACAACTAAAGATAAATTTTTTACCGCCGAAAAAAGATTAGTCTAAAAAATTAACATATAACACCTGCAAGGAATGCCCGCCATGTCCTCTCAACGCTATGTCACCCAGAACGAGTACGCCCTGGACGATGACACCACTCTGATGTCCACCACCGATCTGCAAAGCTACATGACCCACACTAACGACACCTTTGTTCAGGTGAGCGGCTATACGCTCAACGAGCTGCTGGGTCAGCCGCACAATCTGGTACGCCACCCGGACATGCCGAAAGCGGCCTTTGCCGATATGTGGTACACGCTTCAGCAGGGGGAGCCGTGGAGCGGTATCGTGAAAAACCGCCGTAAAAATGGCGATCACTACTGGGTGCGGGCTAACGCGGTGCCGGTGGTACGTAACGGTCAAACGACGGGCTATATGTCGATCCGTAACCGGGCGACGCCGGAAGAGATTGCTGCGGTTGAGCCGCTCTACAAGGCGCTGAATGAAGGGCGCAGCAACAAGCGCATCCATAAAGGCCTGGTGGTGCGTAAGGGCTGGCTTGGCAGGCTGCCAGCCATGCCGCTGCGCTGGCGGGTGCGCGGCGTGATGGCGGTGCTGTTTGCGCTGCTGGCGGCCTCGCTCGCTCTAAGCCATGCTGGATGGAGTGCGCTGGCGGCCAGCGCGGTGGTGATGCTGCTCGGCACATGGCTTTTTGAGCAGCAGATCGTCCGCCCGGTAGAGAACGTGGCACGTCAGGCGCTGAAGGTCGCTACCGGCGAGCGGAACAGCGTCGATCACCTGAACCGCAGCGACGAGCTGGGACTTACCCTGCGCGCGGTCGGCCAGCTGGGCCTGATGTGCCGCTGGTTAATTAATGATATTTCCAGCCAGGTAGCCAGCGTGCGTAACGGCAGCGATCGCCTGGCACAGGGTAATGAAGATCTCAACGACCGCACCCGCCAGACGGTGACCAACGTCCAGCAGACTGTGGCAACCATGAACCAGATGGCGGCCTCGGTACAGAGCAACTCCGAAACCGCTGCCGAAGTTGATAAGCTATCGATGGAGGCCAGCACCGCCGCGAGCGAAGGCGGGGAGGCGATGCAGACGGTGGTGAAAACCATGGATGACATTGCCGACAGCACGCAGCGCATCGGCTCGATCACCTCGCTTATCAACGATATCGCTTTCCAGACCAATATTCTGGCGCTCAACGCGGCGGTTGAAGCGGCTCGTGCCGGGGAGCAGGGCAAAGGCTTTGCCGTGGTGGCCGGGGAGGTTCGTCATCTGGCAAACCGCAGCGCCAACGCGGCAAATGACATCCGCAAGCTGATTGATGCCAGCGCCAGTAAGGTACAGTCCGGCGCGGACCAGGTTCACGCCGCCGGGCGTACCATGGACGATATCGTGGAGCAGGTGAAAAACGTCACGCGTCTGATTGCCCAGATCAGCCACTCTACCTCTGAGCAGGCCACCGGGCTGTCGGAGCTAACCCGGGCGGTAGCCGAGCTGGACGGCATTACGCAAAAAAATGCCGAGCTGGTAGAGGAGAGCGCACAGATCTCTGCGATGGTTAAGCATCGCGCTAACCGTCTGGAAGATGCGGTTACCGTTCTGCATTAATTAGCTGCTTTTATTTGAAGCCGCCTGCTTGCTTTTTATCAGGCGGCTTTTTTTACAAGTATGTAATAAAAAATTAATCTATTTGTTAAATCGTGCTGATAACGGTTATATAACGATCGATGATCTTTAATTAATAGCCTGCACCTATCCATCATCGGAATTATCCAATATAAAAACGATCAAAGTCATAAAGTTAGCGGCACCGCTACCGATAACGTGATCGTCATAGAGATAATCACCTTGATGGAGTATATATGTTCTTACATGACGTAAAGATCGGCACAAAGTTATTTCTGGCATTCGGGTTCTTTATTTTCTTAATGGTAGCCAGTTCCTGCCTCTCACTATTTAGCCTGAATCGCGCAAATAATGGCATGCAGACTATCGTGAACAGTGATTATCCCACTACGGTAAAAGCCAACCACCTGATCGAAAGATTTCAGACCTTCGTCAGCACCCAACAGCTGATGCTGCTGGACAGCGAAGGGAAGTGGAGTGACAGCATGCAGCAGCAGCTGACCGCCATCAGCGGCGAAATCACGGTGCTGCTGGACTCGCTGACGAAACAGCTCGACGAGCCGCAGGCGCAGAAGATCATCACCGAGCTGCGCGGAATACGCCAGCAGTACCTCGACTCCCGCTTTCGTATTTTAGAGGCGGTAAAAGTCGGCAACCGGGAAGCGGCGGTTCAGGAGATGATGAACACCACCGTGCCTATCCAGAATGCCTATACGCAGAAGGTTCTGGAGCTGATCGCAATTCAGGATGCACGGATGCGCGAGGCGGGTGACCGGGTTGACAGCGACTTTAACACTAACCGCCTGATGCTGATCCTGCTGACGGTGGCCAGCATCGCTATCGCCATGCTAATGGGAACCTTTATCGTACGTGCCATTACCCGTCCGCTGGGTCAGGCGGTAGATCTGGCAGAGGCGATTGCCGCTGGCGATCTGACCCACTCCCTGGAGGTTAAGCATCGGGACGAGACCGGCGTGCTGCTGAATGCCCTGATGGTGATGAAGACCCGCCTGCTGGAGATTGTGCAGGAGGTGCAGTATGGCTCGGAGAACATCTCCAGCGCCGCCGCACAGATCGTTGCCGGTAACCAGGACCTGGCGGCCCGCACCGAAGAGCAGGCCAGCTCCGTAGAGCAGACCGCAGCCTCGATGGAGCAGATCACCGCCACGGTGAAAAATACCGCCAGCCACACCACTGAAGCGACCCAGCTCTCCGCCGATGCGGCGACGGTGGTGAAAAACAACGGGGCGATGATGAAGCAGGTGACGGAGAAGATGCGTGTCATCAACGACACCTCCAGCCGCATGTCTGACATCATTAACCTGATCGACGCCATCGCTTTCCAGACCAATATTCTGGCGCTCAACGCGGCGGTTGAAGCCGCACGCGCAGGCGAACACGGACGCGGTTTTGCGGTGGTGGCCGGGGAAGTACGTCAGCTGGCACAGAAAAGCGCCTCGTCGGCGAATGATATCCGCCAGCTAATTGAAGACTCCACGACCCAGGCGCGGGAAGGCATGGCGCTGGTGGAAAAAGCGGGCGGGCTGATCAACGGCATGGTGAGTAACGTCGAGGAGATGGACACCATCCTGCGCCAGATTGGCCATGCCAGCCATGAGCAGACGGAAGGGATCTCGCAGATTAACAGCGCCATTGGCCTGATCGACGCCACTACCCAACAGAACTCCAGCCTGGTAGAGGAGTCCGTGGCGGCAGCAGCGTCGCTGAACGATCAGGCGCAGCACCTGAAGGATCTGATCAAAGTGTTCCGCGTCAGCCGCGCAGAGGCGACCGCTTAATCCATCTGGGAGATCTCCAGCGCCGCCCGGTCGATCACGCCGATGATCTGCTTGAGCTGGGCGGCGCTAATCTCTTCATGGTTCACCTTCAGATCCAGCACGGCTTTGAAGTTATCCAGGGCGCGTTTCATCTGCGGATTTTTACGCAGCTGGTGCCCAACGCCACGCGCTTTGATCCGCGCCTGAATATGCAGGAGATGCTCCTGATTCTCCTCCAGCCACTGCTGGCCTGCCTCGGTAATGGCAATCTTCTTACGCCCACTCTCCTCTTCGCTAATCTCAATGAACGCCTGCTCCTGCAGGAAGTCGAGGGTCGGGTAGATCACGCCGGGACTGGGGGTGTAGTGGCCCTGGGTCAGGTTTTCGATCTCTTTGATCAGCTCATAGCCGTGGCTGGCGTTGCGGGTGAGGATGTCTAGCACCACCAGCCGCAGCTCGCCGTGGCCGAAGAAACGCTGACGGCGTCCACCGCCGTGGCCGTGATGGTGTCGATCTTCAGCAGGATGCATGGTCATAACCTCTTTTTTGATATATCTAAAGTATGTCTAAATTAAGTCTACATCTTGTAATCACTGCTTGTCTAAAGCTATCAAAAAAATCTTGCAATCTGTCTAATCAGCAATCATTATCATTTAAAATTTATTTAGATATATCGTATTCCACTTAGGATGGCTAACATGACGAAACAAGATCGACGTTATCCGCAGCGCGTGCGCAATGAGCTGCGCTTTCGCGAGCTGACGGTGCTGCGTGTGGAGCGCATCGGAGCAGGTTTCCAGCGCATCGTGCTGGGGGGAGAGGCGCTGACGGGCTTTAGCAGCCGGGGCTTTGACGATCACACCAAGGTGTTCTTCCCCGAGCCGGGCCAGCCGTTTGTGCCGCCGACGGTAACGGAAGAGGGCATTGTCTGGGGTGACGGCGTGCGTCCCGCCTCGCGCGACTACACTCCGCTCTACGACGAAGCCCGCCACGAGCTGAGCCTCGACTTTTTCATTCATGATGGCGGCGTCGCCAGCCGCTGGGCCGAGAACGCGCAGCCAGGGGATACCCTGACGATTGGCGGGCCGCGTGGTTCACTGGTGGTGCCGGAAAATTATGCATGGCAGCTCTACGCCTGCGACGAGAGCGGCATGCCCGCCCTGCGCCGCCGCCTGGAAGCGCTGCGCCAGCTGGCGGTACGCCCGCAGGTGACGGCCATCGTCACCATCGGCGACGAGCGCTATAAGGACTATCTGGCGCATCTGGATGAGTTTGCCATCGAGTGGATTGTGGGCCATAGCGAAGAGGTGCTGGACCAGCGTCTGGCGCAGGTTAGCGTCCCGCAAGACGACTACTATATCTGGCTAACCGGGGAAGGGAAGGTGGTGAAAAACGTCAGCCGCCGGTTTGAGACTGACGCTATCGATCCGCAGCTGGTGCGCGCAGCCGCCTACTGGCACGCTAAGTAACGGCGTCAGGCCACCGCGTCGTACTGCGCCTCGCTGACCTGCCGCTCCAGCGAGGTGCACACCTCCGCCAGGGCTCTCTCCTGCTGCACGAAGTAACCCTCCTGATCCTTTAAGGAAGAGACCAGCTGCCAGGCGCTCTCGCTCTCCAGCTTGCTAAGCTCCGCCAGTAGCCCGGTGATATGGGCCTTCACCTCCGCGATCCGCGCCCGCAGACGGGTGAGATCGTTGAGTCTGTCGCTGGCCATCAGCGGCCCCAGCCCCTTTTGCAGGCGGGCGAAGAGCGAGCGGACGGCGGCAACGTCGCCGCGCTGCCGGGCCTGGTTAAGCTGTACCATCATGGCGTTGGCCTCGTCTTTGAGATCGTCGTCCACCAGATCCGGATGGCACAGCTTGCTGGCCTGCCGCCACAGCTTTTTCAGCTCCTGCCGCTCGTCCTGAGAGAGCTTCTGCTCAAAGCTAAAGCGGGCCTGGGCATCGTGCTGCTGCTCCTGGTACTCCTCATACTCCTGACGTGCCTCGTCCCGCGCCTGGCGGGCTGGCTCCTCCTCACGAGTGAGTCCTTTTTCCAGCTCCTGGGCTTCGGCCAGCAGGGAGGCGATCAGGGCATTTTGCTGCTGCACGCGACGGCGAGTATCCGCTGCCTGCGACGAGCTGGCCGGCAGGCTGCGCCAGCGCTGGGTCAATGACGTTAGCTCCTCAACGGCCTGGGCCATATACTGCTGGCAGCGCAGGTAGTCCGCCTCCCGCCGCCGGGCCTCCGCCTGCTGCCTGCGCAGCGTGGCCTCCGCCAGGGCCTGACGCAGGCGCAGGATCTGCGCCATCAGCGGCCCAAGGCGTTTCATATAGCTGTCGTTAAAGTCGTCGAGGATCTGAATGCGGGCGTTGCGCTTATCGATCAGCTCCCGCATCTGCTCTTCCAGCGCCTTCAGCTCCAGCTTGCTGGCTGCCACCTGCGGATCGTGCCACTGGGTCACCGCCCGCTGGCTCTGTAGCCAGGCGGCGATAGCCTGTAACGCCGCGGAGTAATTTTTCTGCTCCAGCGCCGCAACGATAAACGCCAGCTCAGGATCCTGAGCGTTGCTTTGCAGCCACCCAAGCTGGCTATGGATGATGACGTCATCCTCCAGCTCAATGGCGTTCTTTATGATCTCAAGCCGTTTGATAGGTTTGTTCATGGCGTTTCGCTGTGCGCCTGGAGAGTTAACTCAAGCGTAGTTGTTATTAAGGGAACAGGAAATAGTACCGTTTCGCTAGAGATTATCATTCGCCGCGGTAAAAATAGCATCAAAAATCGGGATGGCTTCTTCCAGGATCTCCAGCGCGCTGTGCAGCGGGGTGAAGAGTTCATGATCGGGTGGGAATCCACCGTTTTCCTGCCAGCATTCGGCCATTATGCTGAGGTCGAGCGTGACCGGCAGGAAGAAGGCGCCCTTACCCAAATCCTGAAACTTCAGCTTGCTTAATGCGATGCGGGAAGCCTGGTCAATAGTGCTGGCAATCGCTCTGAGCCTTTTGTCCGGGCCAAAAATGGCTCTGGAAGGATGAAAGCGAAAGCCAAACTGCGCCTGCTCTCCGCGACAACCGGTGAGCAGCGCCAGCTCGTAATCCTTTTTATCGCTGCGGACAAAGAAGCTCTCATAAAAGTATTTGTAGTCTGCGTCGTCAACCAGCCACTCTTTCGGCGCGAACCAGAAATTACCGGACCTGGCGTAGTCAGCTTCACCGCCCCAGCTTTTTTTCTTAATAAATTCGCTGGCACAGAGGTCGATTCCTTTCCAGATTGCCGGGTCGATATGCTGCTCGAAGAAGACAGCGGCTTCGTTAAACATCTTAAACTGGGAAAGCAGAAGGGTGCCTGCCTGACGCTCTTCTTTATTGAGGGGTGACATACCTATTCCTGTTAAAATTGACGCATACGTTCAAGGAAACAAAAAGCCGCATGGGCTGCCATTTGCCGCGTAGGGGAGGCCTCCACTGCGGCAAAAATTTGCCGTCGGATGGGTTCCAGTGCCTGAGTCAACACGCTAGCCAGACGATCCCAGGAGAGGCAGGGCACGTCAGCCTCTTCACCCGCGCTGAGTGGCACGCGCCCCTGCGGGGTTAAATAGACCACTGCCCACGGGTACTCTCCGGCGCGTTTTTTTGCCTCGCCGATGTAGCGGCTAATCTGATCTTTTTGCTCGTAAGCATCTATCTTCACTTCGATCAGCATGAAGAAGTTATCGGCATCGATCTCGATATCAACACGGTTGGTTGCATCCCCGGTGGGGTACTTTTCCACGTTCACGCGACAGTAGCGGGTGAAGTTCCCCGGGAAGTCTGCTTTTCCGCACTCCCGCACGGCGCCAAGCAGCGCTTTTAACGGTAGATCGCCAAAGCCGTGGTTGCCGTGCGGATCGAGCAGCCAGGCAAGCACCGCGGAGTTGCGCATTTCGTTGCGACCAAGCTTCGCCACCTCCCACGGATCGAAGGTAAAAGTGCCATGCCGCAGGGCGGCAAGAGGCTGCTCCATCTCAGTCATAAAGGCGCTAAACTGCTGGGCGTCTACGATAACGGCGGGCGGTTCCGTGAGCTGGGTATCCAACGCCAGACGCGGCCACTGGGCAAAAAAATGCGGCAGCCACGCGGCGAGGGAAGGGGAACTATCATTCATGAATCAATCTCATAAGCGTATTAAACGTTATTAACTGGCTAGATTATGCCAGCCGTGTAGAATTTTTAGCGACACAATTTCCTTAAATCACCTCATCCACCGCTTTCGACTTCCGTTAGAGGCTATTACCATGAAAATTAAAGCAATTGGTGCACTCTCTGCCGCTCAGGCACTTGAACCGATGGACATCAGCCGCCGCGAGCCAGGCCCGCACGACGTGCAGATTGCCATCGCGTACTGCGGGGTTTGCCATTCGGACGTACACCAGGCTCGCGCCGAGTGGGCCGGGACGCTGTTCCCCTGCGTGCCGGGGCATGAGATCGTTGGCCGCGTGGCTGCCGTCGGCTCAGAGGTCACCAGCCATAAAGAGGGCGATCTGGTTGGCGTAGGCTGTATCGTTGACAGCTGTAAACACTGCGAAGACTGTGAAGAGGGGCTGGAGAACTACTGCGACCATATGGTCGGCACCTATAACGGACCGACGGCGGATGCCCCAGGCCATACCCTTGGCGGCTATTCGCAGCAGATTGTGGTCCATGAGCGCTATGTGCTGCGCATCCATCATCCGGAAGATCAGCTGGCTGCCGTTGCGCCGCTGCTCTGCGCCGGGATCACCACCTACTCACCGCTGCGCCACTGGCAGGCTGGCCCAGGTAAAAAAGTGGGCGTGGTCGGCATCGGCGGGCTGGGTCATATGGGGATTAAGATTGCACATGCGATGGGCGCGCACGTGGTAGCCTTCACCACCTCCGAGTCCAAGCGTGAAGCGGCAAAAGCGCTGGGTGCAGATGAAGTCGTGGTCTCCCGCAATCCGCAAGAGATGCAGGCCCACATTAAAAGCTTTGATTTTATCCTCAACACCGTGGCCGCGCCGCACAACCTCGACGCCTTCACCGCCTTACTGAAGCGTGACGGTACCATGACTCTGGTGGGCGCGCCGGCAACTCCGCATCCGTCGCCGGAAGTGTTCAGCCTGATCATGAAGCGCCGCTCGATTGCCGGCTCGATGATTGGCGGTATTCCGGAAACCCAGGAGATGCTCGACTTTTGCGCCGAGCACGGGATTGTGGCCGATATTGAGATGATCCGCGCCGATGAGATCAACGAAGCCTGGGAACGCATGATCAAAGGTGATGTGAAGTACCGCTTTGTCATCGATAGCGCCACGCTGGCCGAGTAACTCGCGGAACACGTAGGCCGGGTAAGCGCAGCGCCACCCGGCAGAGGCCGCCCTTGTAACGCCGGATGTCGGCTAACGCCTTATCCGGCCTACAAAAACCATTAACACCGCATTCAGTATCGTCTCACTCCGCCCGCTCAACCATCCCTTTTGCCGAGTCGCTGGCCTGCTTCATTAGCGTAGGCAGATCGACATCTACTAGCTGGCCATCCCGTTTCACTACTTTGCCGTCCACCAGCACCGTCTGCACATTTTGCGGCTGGGCGGAGTAGAGAAGATAAGCAGCCGGATCGCCGCCGCCGAAACCCGCCATGTTCAGGCTGGCCGGATCGATAATCTGGATATCTGCCCGCTTGCCGGGTTCAAGGGTGCCGGTGATCTCTGCCAGCCCCAGCGCTTCGGCACCGCGTCGAGTGGCCAGCGCCAACACATCACGCGGATCCGGCTGCGCTTCATCCTTCGCCGCACCGCTTTCGGTCAGAGCCGCCAGACGCAGGTTTTCAAACATATTCCCCGTTCCGGCCAGCGCATTGCCGTCGATGCCCAACCCCTGACGTTCAACGCTGCGGAAGTTATCCAGACGGGTAATGCCGTAGGCCACCCGCTGCTCGCTGGTGGGCGTCAGCGCCAGCGATCCCCCGGCCTTCACCAGCGCCGCCTGCTGCTCTGGCGTAGCGTCCGTGGCATGCACCACAGTAACGGAAGGGCTCAGATAGCCGCGTGCGATCAGAGCATCAAACATGTTCTTCGCATCGCCGCTAACGTGAACCTGTACCGGCAGCTTATGCTCGCGGGCGAAGCTAAACTCCTTGTCCCGCATCGCCCAGTTATCCTGGCTCTGAAGATCGCGCGGCAGACGCCAGCCCAGCCCCAGCCGCACCCGGTCCGTTGCCTGCTGCTGTAGCACCGCCATGTGTTCGATATCAATTTCGTGCTGCGTGGTTTTATCCGGCCCGCCGTAGTACATGATGGCGCGGATGCCGCTCTCTTTGAGGGCGTTAAAACCCGCGTCACCCCATTCGGGACCGTGAATATTGTCAAAGAAGTCGCCGGTGGTAGTCACGCCGGACTGCAACAGCTCCAGCGCGCCCACGTACATGGCGGTGTGGATATCCTCAGGCTGCATCACCTTCGCCAGCTTATTGCTTACCGGAAAGAACTTGCCGTCGTTGTTGCGGAACTGGCCGCGCATGGTGGTCACCCAGAGGTGGTTATGCGCATCGACGAACCCCGGCAGAACATACTTTCCGCTGGCATCGATCGTCTCGGCACCCGGCGCGCTGAGATCGGATCCGATCTCGACGATCTTATTATCCTCAATCAGAATATCGCTGTTGGGCCGATCTTTGCCGTCGGCAGTCATCGGCATCACGTAGCCGTTACGGATCAGGATGCGGTTAGCGTCAGCGGCGGAGGTAACAGAGGAGAGGCCCAGCAGCAGGGCAGGGAGAAACGGCAGCACTCGGGTCATGCTTACTCCTTAACTCGATGATAAAGCAGGAGCATTAAGCTTAGGAGCGCTGCCGGGATCGCGCCAGAGCAACAATTACCAGCGGGTTTGCTGCATATCGATCACGAACCGATACTTCACGTCGCCTTTCAGCATGCGGGCAAAGGCCGTTTCGATCTCTTCCCCAGCAATCATCTCCACGTCGGCGGTAATGTTGTGCTTACCGCAGAAATCCAGCATCTCCTGGGTCTCTTTGATGCTACCGATCGACGAGCCGCTGATGCTCAGGCGACGGAATACCATCGGCGTAACGTCAGGTGACAGGTGCGGACGATCGGGTATGCCTACCAGCACCAGCCGACCGTTGGTTTTCAACGTGGCCAGATAGGGATCGAGATCGTGCGGGGCAGCCACGCAGTCGACGATCAGATCCAGCGAGGTCTGGGCTGCGGCCATCTGTGCGGTATCGCGGGAGATCACCACATGGCGCGCACCCAGCCGGCGGGCATCCTCACCTTTTTCCGGGGAGGTGGTAAACAGGGTTACTTCCGCCCCCAGCGCGCTCGCCAGCTTAACGGCCATGTGGCCCAGACCGCCAAGGCCGACGACGCCAACGCGCATGCCAGCCTGCACATTGTAATGGCGCAGCGGAGACCAGACCGTTACCCCTGCGCAGAGCATCGGTGCCACGCCCGACAGCGGCAGGTGCTGCGGCACAGAGACCACGAAATCCTGATCGACTACCACGTTCTGCGCGTAGCCGCCCCAGGTACTCTCCCCGGTATATTTATCGATGCCGTTATAGGTCGCCGTAAAGCCCGCCTCGCAGTACTGCTCCTCCTGCTGCTTGCAGAAGTGGCACTCGCGACAGGAGTCAACCATCACGCCGACGCCGACGATATCGCCTGCTTTAAACTTATCGACCCCTGCGCCGGTCTCGACGATGCGGCCAACGATCTCATGGCCCGGTACCAGCGGATAGCGGCTTACCGCCCACTCGTTACGTGCCATATGCAGATCGGAGTGGCAGACGCCGCAGTAGAGGATCTCAATCTTCACGTCCTGCTGTTGCAGCGGGCGCAGCGCAATCTGGCCGCTGGAGAGGGGCTGTGCCGCGTCCGTCGCGACTAATGCATTAATTTTCATCGTGCCTCTGAAATAGGGTGCTTTTATTCAACAAAGGCGGCAGACTTTAATAAAGTTGGTTCGATATTGATAGTAGTCACCAAATGGTGACCATAAACCGGAGAGTGAATAATGCCTGCATGGGTAGACGGCAAGCTGATGTTTTATGCGGACTCGCCTCCGCGCCGCCTGATGGATCTCTTCTCCGTCAAGTGGAGCACGATGGTGCTGCATGCGCTCTACCACTGGCCCGGCGAGCGCGCCCGCACCGGGGAACTACAGCGTAGCCTGGAGGGTATCTCCAAGAAGATGCTGTTTCAGACCTTGAAGGAGCTGGAGCAGCGCGGCCTTATCGCACGGCATGTCTATGACGTCATCCCGCCAAAGGTGGATTATCGGCTGACGGCGCTGGGCAAGACCTTTGCCGAGCCGATAGAGCAGATGTATCAATGGGGGCTGGAGAATCAGGCGGCGCTGGATGAGATGGAGAGGAATTTACGGCCTGAAGATTGCGCTAGATAGCGACTTTTTCAGAGTTTACTCGCAATGAATAGCATTTTAAGTTTAATAAATAGCGCCATTCAAGCGTAAAAATGTGAGGAGATTAACTCTGTGAAAGGAAAATAAAATGGCTGTCCCGGCATATATATGGCTTTATAATTTTACTGGAACCCTTATTCAAGGAAGCAGTAACGTCCTTTTAAGAGAGGGCGCCATAGAAATGCAAAGCTTTAACCACGGTGTTCACATTCCATATGATTCGACTTTTGGTCGCCTCACGGCTACCCGCGTACATGACCAATTAAGCTTCACCAAAGAGCTAGATAAAGCCACGCCCTATCTGAACCGAGCCGTATGTACAGGCGAAACTCTTCAGCAGGCGATCATTAAATGGTATCGAATTAATGATGCAGGCGTAGAGGAGGAATTCATGCATATCATTTTGAAAAACGTCAAAGTGGTAGCTGTCACGCCGGTAATGCACAATTTTAAAAATACTGGTGGGCAAATGAATAACCCAACTGAATCTGTTTCGTTAGCATACGAAAGTATTACTTGGCTTTACTTGGATGGGAATATTTCATATACAGACACGTGGAATCAGCGAGTGGTGGCCTGATGATCAGCTGTCGAGTCGATTTTAATCATCTTTATGACGAAGGACGTGTAGCGCGTTTGGATGTGGGCGGCGTAGGGTCTTTTCCAGTTTTCTCCGGGCTGGGTAATCTGGCTAATAAGCCAGAATGTTCATACATGACAAATGCCACCGTGCCGCCTGGTAGCTATTGGATTGTTGATCGGCCATCTGGCGGCATGTTTTCTCATAGCCAAACTTGGTTTAAGCATGCATTTACTGGAAATAATTATTATGACTGGTTCGCCTTGTATCGCAAAGACGGGCTAGTGGACGATTTTATGACGTTTGACATAGATGGAAGCCACCATTATCGACGCGGTCACTTTCGTTTGCACCCACCACGGCCAGACGGATCTGGCATTAGCGAGGGCTGCATAACTTTTTTTCTATCGCGTGACTTTTACGTGGTGCGCGCTGCTCTGCTTAAAGCCCATCGCCATCGTATTCTTCAAGGAGATAAGCTCTGGGCTTATGGTGATGTTACGGTGATTGGAAATACATCAGGTCAATGCGATGTCCAAGCCGACTAAATGGACATTGCGGCTAGTAACATTTTTGGCTATCACGTTCGTGTTGATGTGTTCAGGAATATTCGACCCACTCGCCGAAAGCCTAAAATATACCGTCACGAATCTGATGAATTATATCCCGACAGATAAATGGGAGCCTTACCCTGACCGGGTAGAGGATAATTATTTCACAATATATATTGCTTTTAACGCGTTGGCAGCCGGTGTGGTTCTTTTTGTTGGAGAGAAGATAATTTGGTTAGTCCGGAATACTTAAATAGGCCCGATGATATAAGCGCATAATGGCTTTCATCATCATTGATGGCGAAGCTCTCATGCTAAAGATTCTAAACGGTAGCGATACAACACTGGTGGTTACCCAATGAGAAAAATACTATTCGCCTGTTCTTTGCTTTTTGTGCCGATAATTGCAGCGGCTCATCCTACCACGCAGCAATTAACAGAGCAGATAAAGCAAAAGGGAGCACAGGCCGTCATATCCAGTCTGTATGCCAATGACGAAACTGAATGGCAATTTGTCACTGGAGAGATCGGAAAAGGTGGTGCTGATTGGCTTAGGGTGGCTGCGTTACTAGCTTCCGGCAGCGATGCTGATTCAGCAGAAACACTGAGTGAGGCGGTAGCGATGGCAATCCCTCATAATCCTGTTGGCGTTCTCAACATCATGACCGAGCGTTACACCCCGCTCAGTCAAGCAGTGGTTTGTGGGCTGCCGTTCTACAGCATGAGTGAAACACAGTTGAATAACTATGTTGTTGACGCCATCCGGGCGCTCTATAAAGTGCCATCCAGTAAGGCATGTATTGACACGATGGTAAATGCTATTGGTGAGTCAAACGGATTTGAGGAGGATAATTAGTAATGGCAATTCCTGTTTATCTATTTTTGTAGTTGCGCCTTTGTCACATGGATGAGCCAAAGTCGGGAATAGAGGCGTTGCACTCAAAAACCCATCGCCATTTCATCGCCACTCAAAAAGTACCAACAAAAAAGCCACCCTCTAAAGGTGGCTTAATTATATGATTCTAAAACTAAAATTTGGTGGCCCCTGCTGGGTTTGAACCAGCGACCAAGCGATTATGAGTCGCCTGCTCTAACCACTGAGCTAAGGG
>DAMBQR010000042.1:0-40756 GCA_032055545.1 Pseudescherichia sp.
TTGTTTTTGAGGATATAAGCCACTGCGTTCTCCGACCAACCCCAAATTGGTCGCTTTTCCCAGGCCAAAACGCGAGTAAGTTTCTACCAGCGCTGAGGAGGGCATCGCTAACGCCAGCTTTGATACACCGACGTTACTCGACTTCTGTAGTACCCCGGTCAGGGTCAATTCGCTGTAGCGCGCCACGTCTTTGATCTCGTGGCCGTTAATACGGTAAGGCACGGTATTCAGAACGGTGTTCTCTCTGACCACCCCGCGCTGCAGGGCAGTCATCACCACCATCGGCTTCACGGTAGAGCCAGGCTCGAACACGTCGGTAATGGTACGGTTACGCATCACGTCTTTCTGCGTACCGCTAAGGTTGTTCGGGTTGTAGGAGGGGCTGTTGGCCATCGCCAGCACTTCGCCGGTGTTAACGTCTACCAGCACGGCGCTGCCGGATTCGGCCTTGTTAAAGGCTACGGCGTTGTTCAGCTCGCGGTAGACCAGCGCCTGCAGTCGCTCGTCGATGCTCAGGGCGAGATTGTGCGCCGCCTGGCTGTCGGTGGAGGAGATATCCTCAATGACGCGGCCATAGCGGTCTTTACGCACGATACGCTCGCCGGGCTGGCCGGTGAGCCACTTATCAAAGCTCTTCTCGACCCCTTCAATACCCTGGCTGTCAACGTTGGTAAAGCCAATGAGGTGAGCGGTTACTTCGCCGGAGGGATAGTAACGCCGGGACTCTTCCCGCAGATGAATGCCGGGGAGCTTCAGCTTTTTAATGTAGTCACCGAGATCCGGGTTCACCTGGCGCGCCAGATAGATAAAGCGGCCTTTCGGGTTGGCGTTTACGCGGGCGGCAAGCTGATCGAGCGGAAGATGCAGCGCATCCGCCAGCGCTTTCCAGCGGTTGTCGAGCGTAATGCCGCCGGCGTCATGCAACTCTTTCGGATCCGCCCAGATCGCCTTCACCGGCACGCTCACCGCCAGCGGCCGGCCGGAGCGGTCAGTGATCAGACCGCGCGAGGTGGAGACCTCCTGCACGCGCAGCGAGCGCAGGTCGCCCTGGCGCACCAGCATGTCCGGGTTGATAACCTGTAACCATGCAACGCGGCCCAGCAGAAACGCCAGCGCCAGCAAAATACAGCCGCAAAGCAACGCAAAACGCCAACTCACAAAGTTGGCCTGCTCTTCCTGACGTTTTGGTTTAAGCGTCTTCACCGCTGCTTTCATGCGTCGCGTAAGTCCTTATTTCTGTACTACGATATTTTCTTGTGAAGGATCAACATGCTGCAACTCCAGCTTCTCGGTGGCGATCCGTTCTACGCGGCTGTGATCGCCGAGGGCATTCTCTTCAAGGATCAGGTTGCGCCACTCGATATCCAGCGCGTCGCGCTCCAGCACCAACTGCTCACGCTGCGCCGTCAGCAGACGAGTATGGTGCGCGGTCGTGACCACCGTCACCGCCGTCACGATGATGCAGATGAACAGACAGAGCGGCAGTTTCCCAAAGCGCAAGAGATCGTCCGCGATCACGCCAGGCAAAGCATGGCGCTCGGTGTTTCCTAACGACCCTTTTACTTTGCTAAAGGTCTCTGCCACCCTGCCGATCATGCGTTCGTCCTCTCTGCGATACGCAGCACTGAACTACGGGCGCGTGGATTCTCTGCCACTTCTTCTTCGCCCGGCATCAACTTGCCTAACGCTCGCAGATAACGGCCGCCCAGCTTGCTAAGCTGAGCTTCGGTCATCGGTAACCCGGCTGGAACCTGTGGACCCCGGCTCTGCTCACGCATAAAGCGTTTCACAATGCGGTCCTCCAGCGAGTGGAAACTGATGATCGATAGCCTGCCCCCCGGGGCCAGCACGTCGAGCGAGTTTTTTAGCGCCTGCTCTATCTCCTCCAGTTCGCTGTTCACCCAGATGCGCACCGCCTGGAAGGTACGGGTCGCGGGATGTTTATGCTTATCCTTCACCGGGGTGGCGGCGGCAATCACTTCCGCCAGCTCTTTGGTGCGGGTCATCGGCTCTATGCGGTTACGCTCCACGATGGCGCGGGCAATACGCTTGCCAAAACGCTCTTCGCCAAAGGTTTTAATTACCCAGGCGATATCGGCTTCGTCAGCGGTTTGTAACCATTCGGCGGCAGACTGGCCGCGGGTGGGATCCATACGCATGTCCAGCGGACCGTCGCGCATAAAGGAGAAGCCACGCTCAGCATCGTCAAGCTGCGGTGAGGAGACGCCGAGGTCGAGAAGAATGCCGTCGATCTTGCCCGTGAGATCGCGCTCGCGAACGTAGTCCGCCAGCCCGGAGAAAGGCCCATGCACAATTGAGAAGCGTGGATCGTCAATGGTTTTAGCGATCGCAATCGCTTCAGGATCGCGATCGATTGCCAGCAGCCGTCCTTCCGCCCCAAGCCGGGAGAGGATCAGGCGCGAGTGGCCACCGCGACCAAAAGTTCCATCTATGTAGATGCCGTCAGGACGAATATTCAGGCCGTTAACAGCCTCGTCCAGCAGTACCGTTGTGTGTTTAAAATTTTCCATCATCGTTATAGAGACAAATCCTGCAATCGCTCTGAAAGTGGTTCAGAGCCTGACTGCTCAGCGTCGATATCTTCCTTGACCCGTTGATACCAGGTCGTTTCATCCCACAGCTCAAACTTGTTAAACTGCCCGACCAGCATCACTTCTTTGTTCAGTCCGGCATGGTGCCGTAAAACGGGAGCAATCAGTAAGCGCCCCGCGCTATCCATCTGACATTCACTGGCATGTCCCAGCAGTAAACGCTGCACGCGTCGCTCTGCGGGATTCATGCTCGACAGACGCGATAATTTTTGCTCAATAATTTCCCATTCCGGGAGAGGATAAAGGAGCAGGCAGGCGTGATGGATGTCAATGGTACAGACCATCTGACCGGCAGCATGCTCGACGAGTTGTTCCCGGTAGCGAACAGGCACGGACAACCGGCCTTTACTGTCGAGATTAACTAACGTTGCCCCACGGAACATGCCAGTTTCACCTCAAAATCAACCTTTCACCACTTTATCCCACAAATCCCCACCGAGGGAGTTTACGGAGCGGAGGAAAAGCTTGTCAAGCCAGCACTGAGGCTAACGAGTCTGAAACAACCACGATTAATTGTGGATAACAGGCCCGCACAAAATGTGCTCAACACGCGCTGCAAATTAACGTCATGAATATTTGCAAAAAAAATAATAAGTCCGCATGAGACGGCAAACAGCCTGAGTCACGATCCGGGTAAAATATAAAGTGTCAGTTTGCGACGCGGGCAGCATTTTAAGCCATATTGTCAATGGTTAACAGCGTCAGTTGCAGGCGGAGCGACGTCAGGTCGCTTGTTGAGAGCAGAAGTGAATTGGCATACTTAAAAAAAGGTCATTAATTCAGCGGTCCCGGCACAGATGTAACAAAACAATACAAAATTAACGCACCGTTACCTCCTTTTCCCCTAAAAAAATGCGTTTTAAGCATTCGGCGAAATTTAAAAAATAG
Source organism: Pseudescherichia sp. (assembly GCA_032055545.1). Classification (GTDB taxonomy): domain Bacteria; phylum Pseudomonadota; class Gammaproteobacteria; order Enterobacterales; family Enterobacteriaceae; genus Pseudescherichia. The sequence continues at coordinate 3,501 of DAMBQR010000042.1, forward strand.
CGGCCTATGGATTTTAAGGATTAATCCGAGCGTTAATTTACGTTAATACGCGAATGGCTTTCATATAAAAGGGAGCGCTAAAAGGAAAAGGCAGCGTTCGCTGCCTTTAGATAAAATCAGATGCGATTTAGCACGCCGCGGCGGTAGAGGTTACGCCGGATGCGGCTCAGGCCAGGCTTCGGCTTACGCGGCTCGTCAAGGCTGGCCAGAACGATCTCCAGCACCCGCTCTGCCACATCGCGATGGCGCTGGGCCACGGCCAGCACCGGGCATTGTAAGAAGTCCAGCAGCTCATGATCGCCAAAGGTGGCAATCGCTAAATTGGCGGGCAGATGGCCATCGCGACGCAGCGTCACATCCATCACCCCCTGCAACAGGGCAAATGAGGTGGTAAACAGCGCCTGCGGCATCGGATTAGTCTCCAGCCACTTATCAAAAAGCTGTGCGGCGGCTTCGCGCTCGTAGCTGTTGGCGTAAAGGAAGCTCACCTCGCGCGGATCGTCTTTCCAGGCGGTACGGAAACCCTGCTCGCGCAGGAAGCTGACCGAAAGCTCCGGGAGCGCCCCCAGATAGAGGACCTTCTCCGCCGGGAAGGTACGCAGCTCCGCCGCCAGCATCTCGGCATCGTCCTGGTCGGCACCGACCACGCTGGTGAAGTGCTCCCGGTCTAACGCCCGGTCAAGGGCGACGATAGGAAAAGCGTCGTTGGCCCAGCGCTGGTAGAACGGGTGCTCTGGCGGCAGCGACGTCGATACGATGATGGCATCGACCTGACGCTGCAGAAGATGCTCAATGCAGCGCATCTCGTTATCCGGCTGATCTTCCGAACAGGCAATGAGGAGCTGATAGCCGCGCTGCCGCGCCTGCCGCTCAAGGTAGTTAGCAATGCGGGTATAGCTGGTATTCTCCAGATCGGGAATAACCAGGCCAATCGATCGCGTGCGTCCTGCCCGCAGCCCGGCGGCTACCGCATTCGGATGGTAGTTATGCTCGCGCACGACGGCCATGACTTTTTCAACGGTTTTATCGCTAACGCGGTACTGCTTCGCTTTGCCGTTGATCACATAGCTTGCTGTGGTGCGTGAGACGCCGGCAAGCCGGGCGATTTCATCCAGTTTCACTATTGCCTCTCAAAAAAAAAGGATACTCCATAACCTTTTTTGGAATATAGGTTTAATTCCACAATATCTAAACGCAGAATAGTCACTGCGGCAACCGCTTTCGCTCAGCCTTCCGTCTGTTTTCGCAAAAAAAAGCCCGACGGGATCCGCCGGGCTGCGCATTTTGCCGTTGCCTTCAACCTAACGCATGATTTTATCGCCGCGCGACAGGCCCACCACCCCGGAGCGGGCGACCTCAACGATTTTCGCCACGTCGCGGATAGAGGCCAGAAACGCATCCAGCTTATCGCTGGTGCCGGCAAGCTGAACCGTGTAGATCGAGGGTGTGACGTCAATGATCTGCCCGCGGAAGATCTCCGCGTTACGCTTCACCTCCTCCCGGCCATAGCCACTGGCCTGGATCTTCACCAGCATGATCTCGCGCTCAACGTGCGCCCCCTGCCCCAGCTCGTTGACGCGCAGCACATCTACCAGCTTATGCAGCTGCTTCTCGATCTGCTCCAGCACTTTCGCATCGCCTACCGTCTGAATGGTCATGCGGGAGAGGGTCGGATCGTCGGTCGGTGCCACGGTCAGGCTCTCAATGTTGTAGCCACGCTGGGAGAAGAGGCCAATCACACGCGACAGCGCACCCGATTCGTTCTCCAGTAACACAGATAATATCCGACGCATGATCAGGTTCTCTCCGTTTTGCTTAACCACATCTCATCCATGCCGCCCCCGCGGATCTGCATGGGATACACGTGCTCACTGCCATCAACGGTCACATCAACAAACACCAGACGGCCATTTTTCACCTGCGCTAACGCCTCGCTCAGCTTCGCTTCCAGCTCATCGGGACGGGTAATTTGGATACCCACATGGCCGTAGGCTTCGGCCAAGCGGGCAAAGTCCGGCAGGGATTGCATATAGGACTGGGAGTGGCGGCCGGAGTAGATCATATCCTGCCACTGCTTCACCATCCCGAGATAGCGGTTGTTCAGATTCAGCACCAGTACCGGCAGCTCATACTGCAGCGCCGTTGACAGCTCCTGAATGTTCATCTGGATACTGCCGTCGCCGGTCACGCAGACCACCGTCTCCTCCGGCAGGGCCATCTTCACCCCCAGCGCGGCGGGCAGGCCAAAGCCCATCGTGCCGAGGCCGCCGGAGTTGATCCAGCGTCGTGGCTTATCGAAAGGATAATAGAGGGCAGCAAACATCTGGTGCTGGCCGACGTCAGAGGTGACGTAGGCATCGCCATCGGTCAGACGCCAGATCGCTTCAATCACCGCCTGCGGCTTGATGCTCTCGCTCTGGGTGTCGTACTTCAGACACTGACGAGCGCGCCAGGTATCAATCGTCAGCCACCAGTCGCGGATATCGTCGAGGGGCTGAACGCTCTCCTCCTGGGCCAGCAGCTCCAGCATCTGCTCCAGTACCTGCCGGGCGTCGCCCACGATAGGCACGTCCGCCGCTACCGTTTTCGAGATCGAGGTTGGGTCGATATCTATGTGCAGCACCGTGGCGTTCGGGCAGTACTTCATCAGATTGTTGGTGGTGCGATCGTCGAAGCGTACGCCGACGGCAAAGATCACGTCGGAGTGGTGCATCGTCATGTTGGCTTCGTAGGTGCCGTGCATCCCCAGCATTCCCAGCGCCTGGCGGTGGGTAGCCGGGAACGCGCCCAGCCCCATTAACGAAGAGACCACCGGCAGGTTCAGCGTCTCGGCCAGTTCGCGCAGCGGCTTATCGCAGGCGGCGTTGATCGCCCCGCCGCCCACGTAGACTACCGGCTTCTTCGCGGCGATCAGCGTCTGCAAGGCGCGCTTGATCTGCCCCTTATGGCCCTGCGTGGTCGGGTTATAGGAGCGCATGCTCACCGACTCCGGCCAGACGTAGGGCAGCTTATTCGCTGGGTTCATAATATCTTTTGGCAGATCGACCACCACCGGACCAGGGCGGCCGGTGGAGGCCAGCCAGAAGGCTTTCTTTAATACGCCCGGGATATCCTCCGCCTGCTTAACCAGGAAGCTGTGTTTCACCACCGGGCGGGAGATCCCCACCATATCGCACTCCTGAAAAGCGTCGTAGCCAATCAGCGAGGTGGCAACCTGCCCGGAGAGCACCACCAGCGGAATTGAGTCCATATAGGCGGTAGCAATACCGGTGATCGCATTGGTTGCGCCAGGCCCGGAGGTCACCAGCACCACGCCTACTTCGCCGGTGGCGCGCGCCAGCCCATCTGCCATATGGACCGCCGCCTGCTCGTGCCGCACAAGCACATGCTCAATGCCGCCCACCGTATGCAGGGCGTCGTAGATATCAAGGACCGCCCCTCCAGGGTAACCGAAGACCTGCTTTACCCCCTGATCGATGAGCGATCGGACGACCATTTCGGCTCCAGACAACATCTCCATGACTTGCCTCCAGGCTTATATATAGTGTCAGTTACCTTAACTGCTGATGACGGGGCAGGCAATTAGCAAACGATTAGCGGTACAGCAGGTAAAAAGTGGAAGCGGGAGGTGAATAGAAGGTTATTAGTGGATCCAACTACAATAAGGAAAGCGAATGACGCTTCATCATTTGAAACGGGCTACGTACAGCAATTCATCCATTTTTCACCCATCGGCAAAGCAGAGATAAAAATCACATTAGTTAAAAATCGCGAAAACTGACTCTTTTGCAGCATAAACCGGATAGCGGCTATCCGGTTTAGACCCACAGTCTATACGCGGCGGCAGACGTCGATTAATAGCTCTTCCATCCACTGATGGCCTTTATCGCGCCCTGCTGCCTCATGCCATGATAAAAAGCAGGTGCGGCTATTACGTTTCAACGGCAGCGGCATAATTTGCAGCTCCAGGCTATCGGCAAATTTTTCGCTTAGCCAGCGCGGGGCAATACAGACCAGCTGGGTTTGCGAAACAACGTTAAGCACGCTAATAAGCGCCATTCCCTGGTAAGCTATTCGACTCTGTTTATCCGGCGTGTCATACCACGGCTGGCTAAAAGAGGCGTAACGCTCAAGAGAAACTACCGCATGCTCTTCATTATATATATCGACTTCGGTTAACGGGTTATAGATACGCGGATGCTGTTTGCTGGCCACCAGTACCATTTCATCGTTGAAAAGCGGCAGGCAGGAGAACTCCGGGCGTTTAAACTCTTCATAGCCAATGACAAATCCGGTCTCCTGATAGCGCAGCTGGTGCTCAATATTTTTATCCAGCGCCGAGCTAAAGACCAAATGAATATTGGGCGCGTCATTTTCAATACGGTTATAGATAGTCGATGTGAGCCATGTATCGAGTGGACTGCAGATACAAATATGGAAAATACGCTCGCTCTTAAGCGGGTCAAAGCCAGAGCCAGGAAGTTCGTTCTGAATAAGCTGCAGCGCCTGGTGAACCGAGCCGAAGAGCTGATAGGCTCGGGCCGTAGGCTTGATGCCCCGACCATAGCGGGAGAAGAGATCGTCGTTAAACAGCACCTTCAGCCGGGCTACCGCATTGCTGACCGCTGGCTGCGACATGCCGAGATTGCGCGCCGCCCGGGTGATATTCTGCTCCTGCATAACCGCATCGAAAACGGTCAATAAATTAAGATCGACCTGGCGGAGCTTTGACTTCATATCATAAGGCAGCGAAAGATATTCATTTTTGACTTCTGACATTTGTGACTCCACCGTCATGCTAAACTCCTTTTACTGGCAAGCGTAAAACACCTTTGAGAATATGATTTACCAAGCATATAAATAAGCAAAAGCAGTATCGTATAATTTTGAAAAAAATACAGGTTAATTTTGGATAACCCCATACAAAAAGCTTCAACCACAGCATAGCCTTTTTATTATCCAAAGCATAACCTGAACGCTATGGGCGCAATAAAAACATAGACATCATGAATAGGCAAAGCGATATATACTTAAAAGCAAATTCAGATTTTCTAACGTCGCCTAATTAATTATTGGTAAAATGAATATCGATTGTGGTGTTTTTGTGAATAAATATATAATAAAGAGATTATAAAAAGATTAAAACTAGCCAAATCAAGTAAATAAATCGAAATACCAGCCTATGTCAATTTATATTCATTTGTAAATAAAATATGTCAACCGGAAACCAGCCGAGACCGCCGAAAATCGCCGAATGAAAATGTTTCGTGCAGGCTGTCCTAAATAGCACAATAAACTAACCGGTCGATTCCCCCTGCACCGTTTTTTCCGCCTCTGCTGTTGACATCACTTAGCATATCCAGTACCACTAAAAGCATATCGATTTCATCTGGAGCTGACGCATGATTCGCAACGTTCGTATCGCCGGTCTACTACTACTAAACGCATCCTCATTGCGCGGTGGACTGGTGGGCGACAAACAGAGTTAAGTCAGCTTCCGGTTAAAACAGAGAACCCGCGCCAATGCGCGGGTTTTTTTATGCTCGTAGCACAAGGCGACTTCCGACAGACAAGGACCTAAACCATGAGCCAGCAGCACGTTACCATTTTCGATACCACCTTACGCGACGGTGAACAGGCGTTACAGGCAAGCCTGAGTGTAAAAGAGAAACTGCAGATTGCGCTGGCCCTTGAGCGTATGGGCGTGGACGTGATGGAAGTGGGCTTCCCGGTCTCTTCCCCGGGCGACTTTGAGTCCGTACAGACCATCGCCCGCCAGGTGAAAAACAGCCGCGTCTGCGCGCTGGCGCGCTGCGTGGAGAAAGATATCGACGTGGCGGCAGAGTCGTTGAAGGTCGCCGAGGCCTTCCGCATCCATACCTTTATTGCTACCTCCCCGATGCACATCGCCACTAAGCTGCGTAGCACCCTGGATGAGGTGATCGAGCGTTCCGTCTATATGGTAAAGCGCGCACGTAACTATACCGACGACGTTGAGTTCTCCTGTGAGGACGCAGGCCGCACCCCGATTGCCGATCTGGCGCGGGTGGTAGAAGCGGCGATTAACGCCGGGGCAAAAACCATCAATATTCCGGACACCGTTGGCTACACCATGCCCTTCGAGTTCGCCAATATCATTACTGGCCTGTATGAGCGTGTGCCTAACATCGATCAGGCCATTATCTCCGTCCATACCCATGACGATTTAGGCCTCGCCGTCGGCAACGCCATCGCCGCGGTGCATGCCGGTGCGCGCCAGGTTGAAGGGGCAATGAACGGCATCGGCGAACGCGCCGGTAACTGCTCGCTGGAAGAGGTGATCATGGCGATTAAGGTGCGCAAAGACATCATGAATGTACAGACCCGCATCAATCACCAGGAGATCTGGCGCACCAGCCAGATGGTCAGCCAGATCTGCAACATGCCGGTACCGGCGAACAAGGCGATTGTCGGCACCGGCGCGTTTGCCCACTCCTCTGGTATTCATCAGGATGGCGTGCTGAAGAACCGTGAAAACTACGAAATCATGACCCCTGAATCTATCGGCCTGAACCAGGTGCAGTTGAACCTGACCTCCCGCTCCGGCCGCGCGGCGGTGAAACACCGTATGGATGAGATGGGATATAAAGAGAGCGACTATAACCTGGACAATCTCTACGACGCCTTCCTGAAGCTGGCGGATAAGAAGGGCCAGGTATTTGATTACGATCTGGAAGCGCTGGCCTTTATCAACAAGCAGCAGGAGGAGCCAGAGCACTTCCGCCTGGACTACTTCAGCGTGCAGTCCGGCTCCAACGCAATGGCCACCGCCTCGGTGAAGCTGGCCTGCGGTGAGGAGGTAAAAGCCGAAGCCGCCAACGGCAACGGGCCGGTGGATGCCGTCTACCAGGCGATTAACCGCATCACCGACTACGATATCGAGCTGGTGAAGTACCAGCTGAGCGCTAAAGGCCACGGCAAAGATGCCCTCGGCCAGGTGGATATCGTGGCGAACTATAACGGCCGCCGTTTCCACGGCGTGGGCCTGGCGACCGACATCGTTGAGTCCTCCGCCAAAGCGATGGTGCACGTGCTGAACAATATCTGGCGCGCCAACGAAGTCGAAAAAGAGCTGCAGCGTAAAGCCATAAAAGAAAACAACCAGGAAACCGTGTGATGTCTAAAAATTATCATATTGCAGTTTTGCCGGGCGACGGTATTGGCCCGGAAGTGATGGCGCAAGCCTTGAAAGTACTGGAAGCCATTCGTCAGCGTTTCTCCCTGCGCATCTCCACCAGCCACTACGACGTGGGTGGGATTGCCATTGACCGCCACGGTAACCCGCTGCCGCAGGCCACCGTTGCCGGCTGCGAGCAGGCCGACGCCATTCTGTTCGGCTCGGTCGGCGGCCCAAAGTGGGAACACCTGCCTCCGGCCCAGCAGCCAGAGCGCGGCGCGCTGCTGCCGCTGCGTAAGCACTTTAAGCTGTTCAGCAACCTGCGTCCGGCAAAGCTGTATCAGGGGCTGGAAGCCTTCTGCCCGCTGCGGGCGGACATCGCCGCCAACGGCTTTGATATTCTCTGCGTGCGCGAGCTGACCGGCGGGATCTACTTCGGCCAGCCAAAAGGCCGCGAAGGCAGCGGCCCGCATGAAAAAGCGTTTGATACCGAGATCTATCACCGCTTCGAGATCGAGCGCATCGCCCGTATCGCCTTTGAGTCCGCGCGCAAGCGCCGGAATAAAGTGACCTCTATCGATAAGGCCAACGTGCTGCAAACTTCCCTGCTGTGGCGGGAGATTGTTAATGAGATCGCTAAAGAGTACCCGGACGTCGAGCTGGCCCATATGTACATCGACAACGCCACTATGCAGTTGATTAAGGATCCGTCCCAGTTTGACGTCCTGCTCTGCTCTAACCTGTTTGGCGACATCCTCTCCGACGAGTGCGCGATGATCACCGGCTCAATGGGAATGCTGCCCTCCGCCAGCCTCAACGAGCAGGGCTTTGGCCTGTATGAGCCAGCAGGCGGCTCCGCTCCGGACATCGCCGGAAAGAATATTGCTAACCCGATTGCCCAGATCCTCTCCCTGGCGCTGCTGCTGCGCTACAGCCTGAACGCCAACGATGCGGCGGATGCGATTGAAGCCGCGATTAACCGCGCGCTGGAAGAGGGAGTGCGCACCGGTGACCTGGCCCGCGGCGGCGCGGCGGTCACCACTGATGAGATGGGCGACATTATTGCCCGCTATGTAGCGGAAGGGGTGTAATCATGGCCAAAAGTTTGTATGAGAAGTTGTTTGACGCCCACGTGGTCTATGAAGCGCCGAACGAAACCCCGCTGCTCTATATTGACAGGCACCTGGTGCATGAGGTGACCTCCCCGCAGGCGTTCGACGGCCTGCGCGCGCACCATCGTCCGGTCCGCCAGCCGGGTAAAACCTTCGCCACCATGGATCACAACGTCTCTACCCAGACGAAAGATATCAACGCCTCAGGCGAGATGGCGCGTATTCAGATGCAGGAGCTGATCAAGAACTGCAACGAGTTTGGCGTGGAGCTGTACGATCTGAATCACCCCTACCAGGGCATCGTCCACGTGATGGGGCCGGAGCAAGGCATTACCCTGCCGGGGATGACCATCGTCTGCGGCGACTCCCATACCGCCACCCACGGCGCATTCGGCGCGCTGGCGTTCGGGATCGGCACCTCGGAAGTGGAGCACGTGCTGGCAACCCAGACCCTGAAGCAGGGGCGTGCCAAAACCATGAAAATTGAGGTGCAGGGCAATGCCGCACCGGGCATCACCGCAAAAGACATCGTGCTGGCGATCATTGGCAAGACCGGCAGTGCGGGCGGTACCGGCCACGTCGTCGAGTTCTGCGGCGAAGCCATTCAGGCGCTGAGCATGGAGGGTCGGATGACCCTGTGCAACATGGCCATTGAGATGGGTGCCAAAGCGGGTATTGTCGCCCCTGACGAGACCACCTTTAACTATGTGCGAGGCCGTCTGCACGCGCCGAAGGGCAATGATTTCGATGAGGCGGTGGCCTACTGGAAGACGCTGAAAACTGACGAGGGCGCGACCTTTGATACCGTGGTCACATTGCAGGCGGCAGAGATCGCCCCGCAGATCACCTGGGGAACTAACCCAGGCCAGGTGATCGCCGTAGGCGAGAACATTCCCGATCCGGCGTCGTTTGCCGATCCGGTTGAGCGCGCCAGCGCGGAGAAGGCGCTGGCTTATATGGGCCTGAAACCGGGCATCCCGCTGACCGAAGTGAGCATCGACAAGGTATTTATCGGCTCCTGCACCAACTCGCGCATTGAAGACCTGCGCGCGGCGGCAGAGATTGCCAAAGGGCGTAAGGTTGCCCCGGGCGTTCAGGCGCTGGTCGTCCCTGGCTCTGGCCCGGTGAAGGCCCAGGCGGAAGCGGAAGGTCTGGACAAGATCTTTATCGAGGCGGGCTTTGAGTGGCGCTTGCCGGGCTGCTCCATGTGCCTGGCCATGAACAACGATCGTCTGAATCCGGGCGAGCGCTGCGCCTCAACCAGCAACCGTAACTTTGAAGGTCGCCAGGGGCGCGGAGGACGCACCCACCTGGTTAGCCCGGCCATGGCCGCCGCCGCCGCCGTCACCGGCCACTTCGCTGACATTCGCAGCATCAAATAAGGAGACCATCATGGCAGAGAAATTTACCCAGCATACCGGCCTGGTGGTCCCTCTGGATGCCGCTAACGTCGATACCGATGCGATCATTCCCAAGCAGTTTTTACAGAAGGTCACGCGTACCGGCTTCGGCGCGCATCTGTTTAACGACTGGCGTTTCCTCGACGACAAAGGCGAGCAGCCCAACCCGGAGTTCGTGCTGAACTTTCCACAGTATAAAGGCGCCTCTATTCTGCTGGCGCGGGAGAACTTTGGCTGCGGCTCCTCGCGTGAGCACGCGCCGTGGGCGCTGACCGACTACGGCTTTAAGGTGGTCATCGCCCCGAGCTTTGCCGATATCTTCTACGGCAACAGCTTTAACAACCAGCTGCTGCCGGTCACCCTGAGCGATAGCGAGGTGGATGAGCTGTTTAACCTGGTGCAGAGCCATCCGGGCATCACTTTTGTGGTGGATCTGGAGGCGCGGAAGGTCGTTGCCGGGGAGAAATCTTACAGCTTCAATATCGACGCGTTTCGTCGCCACTGCATGTTAAACGGTCTGGACAGCATCGGCCTGACGCTGCAACACGAAGAGGCTATCTCCGCCTACGAACAGCGGCAGCCCGCCTTTATGAGCTAACCGATACCGGTTTTAAACACGATTAACGGCGAGGAGCGATCCTCGCCGTTTTTTTATGCATTGAATTGTTTAGCTTTCTCAAATTAATTAATGGTCATTATAAAATAGTGTTGACGTGCATAGCCGATCGCGCCTATCATTTATCTATCGATCGTTAACTAATTAACGACCCCAGACAAAAATTAAGCTTAAGGAATACCATCATGAAATCGATTAAAACGCTTGTTGCCGCCGTTGCCCTCTCTACCCTCTCATTTGGTGCGTTTGCCCAGAGCGTAACCGCCAGCGGTACCACCATTGACGATGCCGAAGCGAAAATTGCCGCTCAGGCACAGCAGGCCGGTGCTTCTTCCTACAAAATCACCGAAGCTAACGTCAATAACAATGTCCATATGACGGCTGAGCTGTATAAATAATAGTGCTGTATTGCCCGGCGGCGCACCGCTTGCCGGGCCTACACATCCTTCACCCGTACTGTCAGCCCCAGCGTTAGCAGTGAAATCCCCGCAATAACCCAGTAGACTGCCCCATGGCCATAGCTTTGCGCCAGCGCCCCCTGAATCACCCCCGCCAGGATCACTCCGGTAGAGATACTGTTGGTAAACAGCGTGGTGGCCGATCCCGCCCGTCCAGGCATCAGATCCTGAAACCAGAGCATGCCGATCCCGGCGACAATTCCAATAAACACCGCATTAAACAGCTGTAAGAGCAGCAGCGCCTGTTCGCTGTGGAAGAAGAGCAGGCCAATGTAGAACAGCACCCCCGCCGCAACCGCCAGGGTCATCATCCGCCGCTTCCCAAAGCGTTTAACGTAGTAGCCTGCCAGAATCATCGCCGGGATCTCCAGTCCGGCGGCGGTACCCATCAGGATCCCCGCCAGCCGGTCGGGCAGGCCAAGATCGCCGCTGATCCACAGTGGCATGTCAATGATGTACATGGTGTTACAGGTCCACATCAGCGTGGAGGCGATAAATAGCTTGCGCACGTTGCCATCTCGCCAGCCGCTAACCTGCGTTACCGCCACGTCCGCAGGCTGCTCCACTCGCGCCACCGAGGGCAGGATCAGCGCAATCAGCGCGAAGCTGATGATAAAGATCGCAGCGGCGATCGAGAACATGGCGGTAAAGCCATAGTTTAGCGCCAGCATAAAGGCCAGCGGCGGACCAATCACCCACGCCAGCGAGAGCTGGGCGCGCATCACGGAGCTGAACATCACCACTTCACGGGCCGAGCTGTCGGCATACTCCCGGGCAAGAGCAAAGAGCTGCGGCATGGCGGTGTTGGCCAGCGAGGCCAGCAGCACGCCGCAGGTGATCAGCGTCAGATAGTGGCGATTAAAGGCAAACAGCAGCGCATTGCCCACCGCCATCACACAGCAGAACATGATCAGCCTGCGGCGATCGCCCTGGCTATCGGATCGTTTTGCCAGCCACAGGCTGACAAGGATCCCGGCGATGGCGTTGACGGTATAGAACAGCCCCACCCAGAACGGCTCGGCACCCACCTCGCGGCTAAGAAAGAGGCTGAGCGTCGGTGCCTGTAACGCCCCGGCAATGCCCATCATAAATGCAACGATCATAAACGCGGCGTAGACCCCGTTCAGCCGCCTTCCCATTGTCATCAGCCAGAGCATAAGCATCCTTTTAGCGTGTGAGAAAATAAAAAAGCCAGCAGAATCATAGCTGCTGGCGTGGCGATAAGCACCAATACTCAGTCACACAGATGAAAGCAGTTGGGCACCGCTTTCATCTGCAAGGATTATTGGCTTAATATAGGGAAAAATAAATTGCTGACTTTTCGCCGGGAGTTCCCCTTTTATGTCCTCTGGTCGTCTGCAACAACAGTTTATCCGCCTCTGGCAGTGCTGCAACGGTGCATCCCGGGAGACGACGCTGAACGAGCTGGCGGAACAGCTAAGCTGCTCCCGCCGCCATATGCGCACCCTGCTTAACGCCATGCAGCAGCGCGGCTGGCTGACGTGGGAGGCGGAGGCCGGTCGCGGCAAACGCTCACGCCTCTCCTTTCTCTATACTGGCCTCGCGCTCCAGCAGCAGCGGGCGGAAGATCTGCTGGATCAGGATCGCATCGATCAGCTGGTACAGCTGGTGGGCGATAAGAGCGCGGTACGGCAGATGCTGGTCTCGCACCTCGGCAGAAGCTTTCGTCAGGGGCGGCATATCCTGCGCGTGCTCTACTATCGGCCACTGAAAAACCTGCTGCCCGGCACGGCCCTGCGCCGCTCGGAAACCCACATTGCCCGCCAGATCTTCAGCGCGCTGACGCGGATAAATGAGGAAAACGGGGAACTGGAGCCGGATATCGCCCACCACTGGAAGTGTCTCTCTCCCCTGCACTGGCGTTTTTATCTGCGTCCCGGCATTCACTTTCATCACGGGCGCGAGCTGGAGATGAGCGACGTCATCACCTCCCTGCAGCGGGTTAACGCCCTGCCGCTCTACTCGCACATCACGGAGATTGTCTCCCCTACCCCATGGACGCTGGATATTCACCTCTCTCAGCCCGATAGCTGGCTACCCTGGCTGCTGGGACACGTGCAGTCGATGATCCTCCCCCGTGAGTGGTCCACCATGGAGAATTTTGCCAGCCTGCCGGTGGGCACCGGACCCTATGCGGTCACGCTTAACAACAGCAACCAGCTGAAGATCCACGCTTTTGATGACTACTTCGGCTTCCGGGCGCTGATCGATGAGGTGAACGTCTGGGTGCTGCCCGACGTCAATGACGATCTCAGCGCGGGTCTGACGCTGGAGGGACCTGGCGGCGAGGAGAAAGCGGTAGAGAGCCGCCTCGAAGAGGGGTGTTACTACCTGCTGTTTGATGCCCGCACCCATCGTGGGGCCAGCCAGCAGGTGCGGGAGTGGGTGAGCCAGATCCTCTCCCCGTCGAGCCTGCTGTTTCACGCCGAGGAGCATCACCAGCGCTACTGGTTCCCGGCCTACGGCCTGCTGCCGCGCTGGCACCATACCCGTCCGGGCGGCAGCGAAAAGCCTGCCGGGCTGGAGTCGCTGACCCTGACCTACTACCGGGATCATATAGAGCACCGGGTGCTGGCCCAGACCATGAGCGCTCTGCTGGCGGCGCATCAGGTTACCCTGACTATTCAGGAGGTGGACTATGACGAGTGGCACAGGGGCGACGCGGTAAGCGATATCTGGCTCAACAGCGCCAACTTCACCCTGCCGCTGGATTTCTCCCTCTTTACTCACCTCTATGAGGTGCCGCTGTTACAGAAGTGCATTCCCCGCGACTGGCAGGCGGATGCCGCCCAGTGGCGCGCAGGCGAGATGAATTTAGCCGCCTGGTGCCAGCAGCTGCTGGCGGGCAAGGCGATTGTGCCGCTGATCCACCACTGGCTGATGATCCAGGGACAGCGCAGCATGCGCGGTCTGCGGATGAACACCCTCGGCTGGTTTGATTTTAAATCGGCCTGGTTTGCGCCGCCGGACCCATAAGGCTTTCGGATTTCTTACATAATCATTACAATGAGGCCGTGCTCAACGGGGTGCTGCGCAATGCGTGTGCTGAGAAAATACCCGTCGAACCTGATCCGGATAACGCCGGCGAAGGGATTTGAGGCTACCGCTCAAAATCCTTTGCCACTCTCTTTCTATTGAGGTGCAAAGTGTTAAAAAAATGTCTGCCGCTGCTGCTGCTTGTGGCCGCCCCCGTTTTTGCCGCCCCGGCTGCTGATAAGCCCGTTCTCACCGTCTACACCTACGACTCCTTCGCCGCCGACTGGGGGCCTGGTCCTGCGGTAAAAAAAGCCTTCGAGGCCGACTGTCACTGCGAACTGAAGATGGTGGCGCTGGAAGATGGCGTCTCGCTGCTCAACCGTCTGCGTATGGAGGGCAAAAACAGCAAGGCCGACGTGGTGCTGGGCCTCGACAATAACCTGCTGGAGGCGGCCAGCCAGACCGGGCTGTTTGCCAAAAGCGGCGTGGCGGCCGACGCCGTTAACGTTCCCGGCGGCTGGAAAAATGACACCTTCGTGCCCTTTGACTACGGCTACTTCGCTTTCGTCTATGACAAAAACAAGCTGAAAAACCCGCCGAAGAGCCTGAAGGAGCTGGTAGAGAGCGACCAGAAGTGGCGGGTCATCTATCAGGATCCGCGCACCAGTACCCCAGGGCTGGGCCTGCTGCTGTGGATGCAAAAAGTCTACGGCGATAAAGCGCCCGAAGCGTGGCAGAAGCTGGCGGCGAAAACCGTTACCGTCACCAAAGGCTGGAGCGAAGCCTACGGTCTGTTCCTGAAGGGCGAGAGCGATCTGGTCCTGAGCTACACCACCTCTCCGGCCTATCATCTGATCGAAGAGAAAAAGGATAACTACGCGGCGGCGGACTTCAGCGAAGGCCACTACCTGCAGGTCGAGGTCGCTGCCCGCACCGCGGCCAGCAAGCAGCCTGAGCTGGCTGAGAAGTTCCTGAAGTTTATGGTTAGCCCGGCGTTCCAGAATGCCATCCCGACCGGCAACTGGATGTATCCGGTGAGCAACGTCACGCTGCCCGCTGGCTTTGACTCGCTGACGAAACCGAAAACCACCCTGGAGTTCACCCCGCAGCAGGTCTTCTCCCAACGCGCTGAGTGGATTAACACGTGGCTTCGCGCGACCAGCCGCTAATTCCCGGCTGGCTGCTGCCCGGCGCTGCCGCTGCCACCCTGCTGGTGACGGTGGCGCTGGCGGCGTTTCTTGCCCTCTGGCTCAACGCGCCGACCACCGACGTCCTGGCGCTGTGGCACGACAGCTACCTGCGCCACGTGGTGGCCTTCTCCTTTGGCCAGGCGTTTCTCTCTGCCCTGCTCTCGGTGGTGCCCGCTATCTTCCTGGCCCGCGCCCTCTATCGCCGCCGCTTTCCCGGACGGCTAATGCTGCTCCGCCTCTGCGCGATGACCCTGATCCTGCCGGTGCTGGTGGCGGTGTTTGGCATTCTCACCGTCTACGGCCAGCAGGGCTGGCTGGCGTCGCTGTGCGATGCCTTAGGCCTGCCGTGGGGGTTTTCGCCCTACGGGCTGAGCGGTA
The DNA here is from genome assembly GCA_032055545.1 of Pseudescherichia sp. Taxonomy (GTDB): domain Bacteria; phylum Pseudomonadota; class Gammaproteobacteria; order Enterobacterales; family Enterobacteriaceae; genus Pseudescherichia. Next base: position 18,808 of record DAMBQR010000042.1, read on the forward strand.
TCCTGCTGGCGCACATCTTTTTTAACCTGCCGATGGCGACCCGCCTGCTGCTGCAGGCCCTGGAGCAGATCCCCGGCGAGCAGCGCCAGCTTGCTGCCCAGCTGGGGATGCGCGGCTTCGCCTTCTTCCGCTTCGTCGAGTGGCCGTGGCTGCGGCGGCAGATCCCGCCGGTGGCGGCGCTGATCTTTATGCTCTGCTTCGCCAGCTTCGCCACCGTACTGTCGCTGGGCGGCGGTCCTAAAGCCACCACCATTGAGCTGGCGATCTACCAGGCCCTGAACTTCGACTACGATCCCGGCCGCGCCGCGCTGCTCGGGCTATTGCAGATGATCTGCTGTCTGGCGCTGGTGCTGCTTAGCCAGCGCCTGAGCAAAGCCATTCCGGTGGGCAGCAACCAGATTCAGGGCTGGCGCGATCCGCAGGATAGCTGGCGCGCCCGGCTGAGCGACGGCGTGCTGATTGGCCTGGCGCTGCTCCTGCTGCTGCCGCCCCTGCTGGCGGTGATCGTTGAGGGGATAAACCGTAATCTGCCTGCGGTGCTGGCCCAGCCGGTGCTGTGGCAGGCGGTGTGGACCTCCCTGCGCATTGCCCTGCTGGCCGGCCTGCTCTGCGTGATCCTCACCATGATGCTGCTCTGGAGCAGCCGCGAGCTGCGCGCGCGCGGTCAGCTGCGCCGGGGTCAGGCGCTGGAGCTGAGCGGGATGCTGATCCTCGCCATGCCCGGCATCGTGCTGGCCACCGGCTTCTTTCTGCTGCTCAACAACTCCATCGGTCTGCCTGCCTCGGCGGATGGGATCGTGATCTTTACCAACGCCCTGATGGCCATTCCCTACGCCCAGAAGGTGCTTGATAACCCGATGCGGGATATCACCGCCCGCTACAGCCTGCAGTGCGAATCGTTGGGCATGCGCGGCTTTTCACGCCTGCAAGTGGTGGAACTGCGCGCCCTGCGGCGACCGCTGGCCCAGGCGCTGGCCTTTGCCTGCGTGCTCTCTATCGGCGACTTCGGGGTGGTGGCGCTGTTTGGTAACGAGGCGTTCCGCACGCTACCTTTCTATCTCTATCAGCAGATTGGCTCCTACCGTAGCCAGGACGGGGCGGTGACGGCGCTGATCCTGCTGACGCTCTGCTTTGCTCTCTTCACCGTTATTGAAAAACTTCCGGGCCGCCATGCTAAAACTCACTGATGTTACCTGGCTCTACCAGCATCTGCCGATGCGCTTTACCCTCGCCGTCGAGGCGGGTGAACAGATTGCCGTGCTGGGACCCAGCGGCGCGGGGAAGAGCACCCTGCTCAACCTGATTGCCGGTTTTATCCAGCCGGTGAGCGGCACGATCGTGATTGGCGAGCGGGAGCATACCGCTACGCCGCCGTCACGCCGTCCGGTATCGATGCTGTTTCAGGAGAATAACCTGTTTACCCACCTGACGGTGCGGCAGAACATCGGCCTCGGCCTGCATCCCGGCCTGAAGCTCAATGCCGATCAGCAGCAGAAACTGGCGGAGATTGCCGCGCAGATGGGGCTGGAGACCCTGCTCGACCGGCTGCCGGACCAGCTCTCTGGCGGGCAGCGGCAGCGGGTGGCGCTGGCGCGCTGTCTGGTACGGGAGCAGCCTGTTCTGCTGCTGGATGAGCCGTTTTCGGCGCTCGATCCGGCCCTGCGTCAGGAGATGCTGACTCTGGTACAGCGCGTTTGCCAGCGGCAGAGAATAACCCTGCTGATGGTCTCCCACAGCATTGAGGATGCCGCGCGCATTGCCAGCCGGGCGCTGGTGGTGGCCGAGGGGCGCATCGCCTGGGACGGCGCAACCGCCGATCTGGTCAGCGGCCGCGCCCCGGTTTCGGCGCTGCTGGGGATCACCGGTCAGTGACCGGTGACAACCTTACCGAGAATCGTTAGATAGGCAGGCATCAGCGGATGGCGGGCTACCGCTACGCAGGCAATAACCGCCACGCCGAGCAGCAGCGGGGCTACCCACAGTAGCCGTCCGCGTGGCAGGTATTTTGACAAGCGATCGCTGCCGGACTTGCCGCTGCGCCACAGCCGCCAGCAGAGCCACGCCGCAATCCAGAGCAGCAGCGCCGCGCCCAGCAGCAGCCACTTAAAGGCTCCACTCTGCTCATCGGCGGGAATATCGATCGCCGCCCCGGCGAGAATGCCCGGCAGAAAGTAGAACGGCGGCCAGAGCAAGCAGCCGATAACGTTGGGCAGCAAAAACTTGCTGACCGGCAGATCGAGCATGCCGGCAACCATCGGCACCAGCGGGCGGGTTGGCCCGACAAAGCGCCCAACCAGAATGGTAAACATGCTGTGCTGATGCAGGGCATGCTCGGTCTTATCGAGCAGCGCCTTGTTCTTTTTCATAAATGACCAGCGGTGCAGCGGCTTCTTAAAGCGCCAGCCGAGCCAGAAGGAGATCCAGTCTCCCAGCAGGCAGCCGACGATCCCCGCCAGCCAGGCATACCAGAAGTTCACCTCGCCGCTGCCGATCAGCGCTCCCAGCCCGGCCATCATCACCGTGCCGGGCAGGATCAGCCCTACCAGCGCCAGCGACTCCAGAAAAGCCACGAGGGCGATGGCAATGAGCGTATAGGTCGCTGATTGAGTAATAAAATGTTCCAGAAATGCCTGCATACGCTGTCCGTTTTAGTGACGAAGCAGGGATTCTCCTGAGCCGGTAGCGCCTCGTCAAGCCTGCAATTGTCCGATTAGTTTACTGTCTGTATCAGACCTCGGCGGCGGCATTTCGTTTCTTTACGTTACTCACACCCGGCGCGGAACTCGCTCGGGCTGGCTCCGGTGCACTTTTTAAACACCCGGGAGAAGTAGAGCTGATCCTCAAAGCCGACGTTGCGCCCGACGCTGGCGATGGGCATCCGCGTGGTGCTGAGCAGCAGCTTGGCCTGGCTGATGCGCTGATCCTCCCGCCAGCTGAGCACGCTGACTCCCAGCTGCTGGCGGAAAAGGTGCGACAGCCGTGAAGGCGACAGACAGACGTGCTGCGCCACACCGGCGATATCGAAATGGTTATCTGCCAGGTGATCGCTGATGTACTGGCAGGCGTCGCGCACCCGGTTATCCAGCGGCGGATGCAGCGATTCGTTGATCGCGTCCATCCGCCGGAGCAGCACCTGCTCCAGCAGGTTGATCGCCAGCAGCTCGCCATAGCGCCCGCCGCTCTGCCCGGCGTTAATGATCTGCGCAAACAGCTCGCTAAAGCGTGCCTTGTGCACCTCGTCAGGACGGAAATAGCCGGTCTGACCAAAAATGGTCGGCCAGGTCAGCCACTCGTGCCAGTAGGCTCGCGGGCGGAAGTAGACCCACTGGTGATACCACTCCCGCGCCTCGGGGTGGCGGCCATAGTGGTGAATCTCGCCGGGAGGAAAAAGCAGGATATCGCCGGGGCGGCAGACAAACTGCCGACCGTTGTTATTGACGATCCCCTCTCCCCGCACCGTCAGGTTGAGAATGTAGCCCTTCATCCCCAGCGGGCGATCGACAAAGAAATCGAGGTAGCCGTCGGCCTCAATGGGCGTCAGCCCCGCCACGAGATGGGCATTAAACGAGTAGCCAGGCAGCAGAGGATCGGTTTGTAATTCAGCCATAAACAGCGCGCTCCAGGTAGTGGTCAAGGAAACCATTTGTCCATATTGGGTTTTATTTCACTACGCGGCGGCTCTGGTGAACCTGATATAAAAACCGCAGCGTGACAACCCCGCCAGATAAAAGCACTTTCCCCGTTTTGACTAATCTACACCGATAAAAAGGGGTAACAAAAGTGTCTATAAACCCGGCAGAAATGTCCACATTGAATATTTGCAGTGAATCACACTTTCTGCTGACACAGCATTTTTATCCATAAGATTAGCGGATCCTGCCTGACGCTTTTTGGCCCCTGTCTCTAATGTTTCTCCATACGGTTATTTTGGATGGAGTAAGACGATGGCAATTGCAATTGGCCTCGATTTTGGCAGCGATTCCGTACGCGCACTGGCAGTAGACTGCGAGCACGGCACAGAGATCGCCGCCAGCGTGGAGTGGTATCCGCGCTGGCAGGAGGGGCGTTATTGCGACGCTCCGCGCAACCAGTTTCGCCATCACCCGCGCGACTATATTGAGTCAATGGAGGCGGCAATCAAAAGCGTGCTGGCCGAGCTGAGCGCCGAACAGCGCGAGCAGGTCAGCGGTATCGGCGTGGACAGCACCGGCTCGACGCCGGCCCCGATTGACGCCGAAGGGCGCGTGCTGGCGCTGCGTCCGGAGTTTGCCGACAATCCCAACGCCATGTTCGTGCTCTGGAAAGATCACACGGCGGTAGAGGAAGCCGAGGCCATTACCCGCCTCTGCCACCAGCCAGGCAAAACCGACTACTCACGCTATATCGGCGGGATCTACTCCAGCGAGTGGTTCTGGGCCAAGATCCTGCACGTCACCCGCCAGGATGCCGCCGTCGCGCAAGCCGCCACCTCGTGGATTGAGCTGTGCGACTGGGTTCCCGCCCTGCTCTCCAACACCGTCCGCCCGCAGGCTATCCGCCGGGGGCGTTGCAGCGCTGGACACAAATCCCTCTGGCACGAAAGCTGGGGTGGCCTGCCGCCAGCCAGCTTCTTTGACGAGCTGGATCCCATCATCAATAAGCATCTGAGCTGGCCGATGTTTACCGAGACGTATACCGCCGATCTGCCGGTGGGCAACCTGAGCCCGGAGTGGGCGCAGCGTCTGGGCCTGTCGGAGAAGGTGGTGATTGCCGGGGGCGCATTCGACTGCCATATGGGCGCGGTAGGTGCAGGGGCACAGCCGAACACGCTGGTGAAAGTGATCGGCACCTCCACCTGTGACATTCTGATTGCTGACAAGCCCAGCGTCGGCGAGCGGGCGGTGAAAGGCATCTGCGGCCAGGTTGACGGCAGCGTGGTGCCGGACTTTATCGGCCTTGAAGCCGGACAGTCGGCCTTCGGCGATATCTACGCCTGGTTTGGCCGCATCCTCGGCTGGCCGCTTGAGCAGCTTGCGCTCCAGCATCCAGAGCTGAAAACGCAGATCCAGGCGAGCCAGAAGCAGCTGCTACCCGCCCTGACCCAGGCCTGGGCGGAGAACCCTTCCCTCGATCACCTTCCGGTGATCCTCGACTGGTTTAACGGTCGCCGTACCCCCAACGCTAACCAGCGTCTGAAGGGGGTGATTACCGACCTTAACCTTGCTACCGACGCGCCGCTGCTGTTTGGCGGGCTGATTGCCGCCACCGCTTTTGGCGCGCGCGCCATTATGGAGTGCTTTACCGAACAGGGGATCGCGGTCAACAACGTGATGGCCCTCGGCGGTATCGCCCGTAAAAACCGGGTGATCATGCAGGCCTGCTGCGACGTGCTCAACCGTCCGCTGCAGATCGTCGCCTCCGATCAGTGCTGCGCCCTGGGGGCAGCGATCTTCGCCGCCGTGGCCGCAGGGGATCATCCGGATATCCCGACCGCCCAGCGCCATATGGCCAGCGCCGTCGAAAACACGCTCCAGCCTGCTCCGGCTCAGGCGCAACGCTTTGAACAGCTCTATCGCCGCTATCAACACTGGGCGGCCAGCGCAGAGCAACACTATCTCCCTTCAGCCGCGCCAGCGTCGCAGGCCGCTCTGACCCATTAAGGACACGATAATGACTATTTTTAATAACTACGAAGTATGGTTTGTGATTGGCAGCCAGCATCTCTACGGCCCGGAAACCCTGCGCCAGGTGACGCAGCACGCTGAGCAGGTAGTGAACGCCCTGAATGGCGAAGCCAAACTGCCGTGCAAGCTGGTGCTGAAGCCGCTCGGCACCTCGCCGGATGAGATCACTGCTATCTGCCGCGACGCCAACTACAACGACAACTGTGCGGGCCTGGTGGTATGGCTGCACACCTTCTCTCCGGCCAAGATGTGGATCAACGGCCTGACCATCCTTAACAAGCCGCTGCTGCAGTTCCATACCCAGTTCAACGCCTCTCTGCCGTGGGACAGCATCGACATGGACTTTATGAACCTGAACCAGACCGCGCACGGTGGCCGCGAGTTCGGCTTTATCGGCGCGCGGATGCGTCAGCAGCACAGCGTGGTGACCGGCCACTGGCAGGATCGGAAAGCCCAGCAGCGCATCGGGGCGTGGATGCGCCACGCGGTCTCGAAGCAGGATACCCGCCACCTGAAAGTGTGCCGCTTTGGCGACAACATGCGTGAAGTCGCGGTCACCGACGGCGATAAAGTGGCGGCGCAGATCAAGTTCGGCTTCTCGGTCAATACCTGGGCGGTGGGCGATCTGGTCCAGGTGGTTAACGAGGTATCCGAGGGCGATATCAGCGCGCTGGTGGATGAGTATGAGAGCAGCTACCGCCTGACCGCTGCCGCACAGGTTAACGGCGATAAACGCCAGAACGTCATCGACGCGGCCCGCATCGAGCTGGGGATGAAGCGCTTCCTGGAACAAGGCGGCTTCCACGCCTTCACCACCACCTTTGAAGATCTGCACGGCCTGAAGCAGCTCCCGGGCCTCGCCGTGCAGCGCCTGATGCAGCAGGGCTACGGCTTTGCAGGCGAAGGCGACTGGAAAACCGCCGCCCTGCTTCGCATCATGAAGGTGATGGCAACCGGTCTGCAGGGCGGCACCTCCTTTATGGAGGACTACACCTACCACTTTGAGGACGGCAACGATCTGGTGCTCGGCTCCCATATGCTGGAAGTTTGTCCGACCATCGCCCTGGATGAGAAGCCGATCCTCGACGTGCAGTACCTCGGCATCGGCGGCAAAGCCGATCCGGCTCGCCTGATCTTCTCTACCAAAACCGGCCCGGCGATCAACGCCAGCCTGATCGATCTGGGGGATCGTTTCCGCCTGCTGGTGAACTGCGTTGATTCCGTCGAGACCCCGCACCAGCTGCCGAAGCTGCCGGTGGCTAACGCGCTGTGGAAAGCCCAGCCGGATCTGGCTACCGCCTCCGAGGCGTGGATCGTTGCCGGAGGCGCGCACCACACCGTCTTCAGCCACGCGCTGGATCTCAGCGACATGCGTCAGTTCGCTGAGCTGCACGACATTGAGCTGGCGGTGATCGACAACGACACCCGCCTGCCAGCGTTCAAAGATGCGCTGCGCTGGAACGAAGTCTATTACGGCTCTAAACGTTAAGTCCGTAACGCCCGGTGGCGCTGCGCTTACCGGGCCTACGTGGAGATAGCTATGCTTGAAGATCTCAAACGCCAGGTGCTGCAAGCCAACCTGGCGCTACCGAAACATAATCTTGTCACCCTGACCTGGGGCAACGTCAGCGCTGTCGATCGCGAGCGTGGTCTGCTTGTTATCAAGCCTTCGGGCGTGGACTACGGCGTCATGACCGCAGAAGATATGGTGGTGGTGAGTATCGAAACCGGCGAGGTGGTCGAGGGGACGAAAAAACCCTCGTCCGATACGCCGACCCACCGCCTGCTCTACCAGGCGTTCCCCACCATCGGCGGCATTGTGCATACCCACTCGCGCCATGCCACTATCTGGGCGCAGGCGGGGCAGTCCATTCCGGCTACCGGCACCACCCATGCCGACTACTTCTACGGTCCCATCCCCTGCACCCGCAAGATGACCGATGCCGAGATCAACGGCGAGTATGAGTGGGAGACCGGTGAGGTGATCGTCGAGACCTTTAAAAATCAAGGCATCGACGCCGCCCAGATGCCCGGCGTGCTGGTGCACTCTCACGGTCCCTTTGCCTGGGGCAAAGATGCTGACGATGCGGTGCATAATGCCATCGTGCTGGAAGAGGTCGCCTACATGGGGATCTTCTGCCGCCAGCTCACCCCGGATCTGCCTGCCATGCAGCAGACACTATTGGATAAGCACTACCTGCGCAAGCACGGGGCAAAGGCCTATTACGGCCAGTAGCTTTTGCCCGGTGGCGCTGCGCTTACCGGGCCTACCAAACCGTAGGCCGGGTCAGGCGAAGCCGCCACCCGGCGCATACTCCTGTATAAAAACCCAGCTAAACTACTGAAACCAGGCTATAATAACGCCTGGTTTTATTTTATGAGAACACGGCGTGGCGCAGGCGCAAGAAGGCTTTTTACTGACCCGGCACTGGCGGGATACCCCTCAGGGCACCGAGATCGAATTCTGGCTGGCAACCGACAGTGGCCCGCTGCGGGTGGTGCTGCCCGTGCAGGAGTCGGTGGCGTTTATCCCCTCGGCGCAGGTGCCGCAGGCGCAGCGGATCCTGGCGGGTGAAAGCCACTTCCGCCTGACGCCGCTTGAGCTGAAAGACTTCAGTCGCCAGCCGGTGCACGGCCTCTACTGTCGCGCCCATCGTCAGCTGATGCGTTACGAGAAGCTGCTCCGTGAGGGCGGCATCACCCTTTACGAAGCCGACGTCCGTCCGCCGGAGCGCTTTTTGATGGAGCGCTTCATCACCGCCCCGGTGTGGGTCAGCGGCGAGGCGCGCGACGGCGCACTGGTAAACGCCCGCCTGAAGCCCAGCCCGCACTACCGCCCGCCGCTGAAGTGGGTCTCGCTGGATATCGAAACCACCCGCCACGGCGAGCTGTACTGCATTGGGCTGGAAGGGTGTGGCCAGCGCACGGTCTATATGCTCGGGCCGGAAAACGGTGACGCCTCGGGCCTCGATTTCCATCTGGAGTACGTTGCCAGCCGTCGGCAGCTGCTGGAGAAGCTCAACGCCTGGTTTGCTGCCCACGATCCGGACGTGCTGATCGGCTGGAACGTGGTGCAGTTCGATCTACGCGTGTTACAGAAGCACGCCGAGCGCTACGGCGTTCCGCTGCGGCTGGGGCGCGGCAACAGCGAGCTGGAGTGGCGCGAGCACGGCTTCAAAAACGGCGTCTTCTTTGCGCAGATGGCGGGCCGGCTGATTATCGACGGCATCGACGCCCTGAAGTCCGCCTTCTGGAACTTCCAGTCATTCTCTCTTGAATCGGTAGCGCGGGAGCTGTTGGGGGAAGGCAAGTCGATCGATAACCCGTGGGACCGAATGGACGAGATCGAGCGGCGATTCAATGAAGACAAGCCCGCCCTCGCCACCTACAACCTGAAAGACTGCGAGCTGGTGACGCGCATTTTCCATAAGACCGCCATCATGCCCTTCCTGCTTGAGCGCGCCTCGGTCAACGGCCTGCCCGCCGATCGCCACGGCGGATCGGTAGCGGCCTTCAGCCATCTCTATTTTCCCCGCATGCACCGGGCGGGCTACGTGGCCCCCAATCTCGGTGACGTGCCGCCGCAGGCCAGCCCGGGCGGCTACGTAATGGACTCCACGCCCGGCTTGTATGACTCGGTGCTGGTGCTGGACTATAAGAGCCTCTACCCGTCGATCATCCGCACCTTTCTGATCGATCCGGTGGGGCTGATAGAGGGCATGGCGCAGCCGGACGAAGCCCACAGCATTGAAGGTTTTCTCGGCGCGTGGTTCTCCCGTGAGAAGCACTGCCTGCCGGAGATCGTCGGTCAGATCTGGCACGGCCGCGACGAGGCCAAACGCCAGGGCAACAAGCCGCTCTCCCAGGCGTTGAAGATCATTATGAACGCCTTCTACGGGGTACTGGGCACCAGCGCCTGCCGCTTCTTCGATCCCCGGCTGGCGTCGTCGATCACCATGCGCGGACATGAGATCATGCGTCAGACCAAAACGCTGATCGAGTCCCAGGGCTTTGAAGTGATCTATGGCGACACGGACTCGACCTTCGTCTGGCTGAAGCACGCCCATAGCGAAGAGGAGGCCGCGCGCATCGGCCAGGCACTGGTGGTGTTAGTCAACGACTGGTGGCGGGCGCATCTCGCCAGCAAGGGGTTAGTTAGCGCGCTGGAGCTGGAGTTTGAGACCCACTTCAGCCGCTTCCTGATGCCAACCATTCGCGGAGCGGATACCGGCAGCAAGAAGCGCTACGCCGGGCTGATCCAGGAGGGTGACAGCCAGCGCATGGTCTTTAAGGGTCTGGAGACGGTGCGCACCGACTGGACGCCGCTGGCGCAGACGTTCCAGCAGGCGCTCTACCTGCGCATTTTCCGCCGCGAGCCGTATCAGGATTACATTCGCGAGACCATCGCCCAGCTGATGGCGGGCGAACTGGATAGCCAGCTGGTCTATCGCAAGCGCCTGCGCCGTCCACTGGCGGAGTACCAGCGCAACGTCCCGCCCCATGTGCGGGCGGCACGGCTGGCGGATGAGCAGAACCAGAAGCGCGGCCGGGCGTTGCAGTACCAGAAGCGCGGCACCATCAAGTACGTCTGGACCACCCACGGCCCCGAGCCGGTGGACTACCAGCAGTCGCCGCTGGACTACGATCACTATTTAACTCGCCAGCTACAGCCGGTGGCAGAGGGGATCCTGCCGTTTATGGGCGATGACTTTGCTACACTGGTGACGGGGCAGATGGGACTCTTTTAGTGCGTTTTGAATGATGACGAACGGGTGACTATCATCTCAGCATCCAGTACCATAGCGCCCTTTCCAATCCTGGCCCCAATTTTTGACGCGCTGTCACCCCATGACGGTGGTCTAACTATTGCCTGCAATTTGAGATATAGAGCCGAATAACTATGCCTTTTACACTTGGTCAACGCTGGATCAGCGATACAGAAAGCGAACTCGGACTGGGAACCGTTGTAGCGATGGATGCGCGTACCGTTACGCTGCTCTTCTCCTCAACCGGAGAGAACCGTCTCTACTCCCGCAGTGACTCCCCGGTTACGCGCGTAATGTTTAATCCTGGCGATACGGTGACCAGCCACGAAGGCTGGCAGCTCACCATTGATGACGTAAAAGAGCAAAACGGTCTGCTGACCTACACCGGCACGCGCCTCGACACCGGCGAGACCGACGTGGCGCTGCGTGAAGTGCTGCTCGACAGCAAGCTGGTGTTCAGCAAGCCGCAGGACCGCCTGTTTGCCGGGCAGATCGACCGTATGGATCGCTTCTCCCTGCGCTACCGTGCGCGTAAATATCAGAGCGAGCAGTACCGGATGCCGTGGAGCGGCCTGCGCGGCCAGCGCACCAGCCTGATCCCGCACCAGCTGCACATTGCCCACGACGTGGGCCGTCGCCACGCGCCGCGCGTGCTGCTGGCAGATGAAGTTGGCCTGGGTAAAACCATCGAAGCAGGGATGATCCTGCACCAGCAGCTGCTGGCCGGTGCGGCAGAGCGCGTGCTGATCGTGGTGCCGGAGACCCTGCAACACCAGTGGCTGGTGGAGATGCTGCGCCGCTTCAACCTGCGCTTCGCGCTGTTTGACGACGAGCGCTACGCGGAAGCCCAGCACGAGGCCGACAACCCGTTTGAGACCGAACAGCTGGTGATCTGCTCTCTGGACTTCGTACGCCGCAGCAAGCAGCGCCTGGAGCACCTGTGCGACGCCGAGTGGGATATGCTGGTCGTCGATGAAGCGCATCACCTGGTGTGGAGCGAAGAGGCACCGAGCCGCGAGTACATGGCGATTGAACAGCTGGCCGAGCGCGTGCCGGGCGTCCTGCTGCTGACCGCGACGCCGGAGCAGCTGGGTCTGGAGAGCCACTTCGCCCGTCTGCGCCTGCTGGATCCCAATCGCTTCCATGACTTTGAGCAGTTTGTTGAAGAGCAGCAGAACTATCGCCCGGTGGCCGATGCCGTGGCCATGCTGCTGGCGGGCAAGCATCTGAGCGACAGCGAGCTGAACACCCTGAGCGAGCTGATTGGCGAGCAGGATATTGAACCGCTGCTGCAAACCGCTAACAGCGATCGCGACGGTGCAGAGGCCGCGCGTCAGGAGCTGGTCTCGATGCTGATGGACCGCCACGGCACCAGCCGCGTGCTATTCCGTAACACCCGTAACGGCGTAAAGGGCTTCCCGAAACGCGAGCTGCACACCATCAAGCTGCCGCTGCCGACCCAGTACCAGACCGCTATCAAGGTCTCCGGCATCATGGGCGCACGCAAGAGCGCTGAAGAGCGCGCCCGCGACATGCTCTACCCGGAGCAGATCTACCAGGAGTTCGAGGGCGACACCGGCACATGGTGGAACTTCGATCCGCGCGTGGAGTGGCTGATGGGCTACCTCACCAGCCACCGTTCCCAAAAGGTACTGGTGATCTGCGCCAAAGCGACCACCGCCCTCCAGCTGGAGCAGGTGCTGCGCGAGCGCGAAGGCATTCGTGCCGCCGTGTTCCACGAAGGCATGTCCATCGTTGAGCGCGACCGGGCCGCCGCCTGGTTTGGCGAAGAGGACAGCGGCGCGCAGGTGCTGCTCTGCTCAGAGATCGGCTCCGAGGGGCGTAACTTCCAGTTCGCCAGCCATCTGGTGATGTTCGACCTGCCGTTTAACCCGGATCTGCTGGAGCAGCGTATTGGCCGTCTGGATCGTATCGGCCAGGCGCACGACATCCAGATCCACGTTCCCTATCTGGAAAAAACTGCCCAGTCGGTGCTGGTGCGCTGGTTCCACGAAGGCCTCGACGCCTTTGAGCATACCTGCCCTACCGGCCGCACCATCTACGACCAGGTGCACAGCGATCTGATTGGCTACCTCGCCGCACCGGAAGAGACCGAAGGCTTCGACGAGCTGATCAAAACCTGCCGCGAGCAGCATGAGGCACTGAAGGCCCAGCTCGAGCAGGGCCGCGATCGCCTGCTGGAGATCCACTCCAACGGCGGTGAAAAAGCCCAGGCGCTGGCAGAGAGCATCGAAGAGCAGGATGACGATACCGGACTGATCGCTTTTGCCATGAACCTGTTTGATATCGTGGGCGTGAACCAGGACGATCGCGGTGAGAACATGATCGTGCTGACCCCATCCGATCACATGCTGGTTCCCGACTTCCCGGGCCTGCCGGAAGATGGCTGCACCATCACCTTTGAGCGCGACCTGGCCCTGTCGCGGGAAGATGCCCAGTTCGTCACCTGGGAGCACCCGCTGATCCGCAACGGTCTGGATCTGATCCTCTCCGGCGATACCGGCAGCAGCACCATTTCGCTGCTGAAAAACAAGGCGCTGCCGGTGGGCACCCTGCTGCTTGAGCTGATCTACGTCGTCGAGGCGCAGGCACCGAAGCAGCTTCAGCTTAACCGCTTCCTGCCTGCCACGCCGGTGCGCATGCTGCTGGATAAAAACGGCAACAACCTCGCCGCCCAGGTGGAGTTTGAAACCTTCAACCGCCAGCTGAGCGCGGTCAACCGTCACACCGGCAGCAAGCTGGTGAACGCGGTGCAGCAGGACGTGCACGCCATCCTGCAGCTGGGTGAAGGCCAGATCGAGAGCGCGGCGAAGGCGCTGATTGCGGCGGCGCGTCAGGAGGCGGATGAACGTCTCTCAGCTGAGCTGTCGCGCCTGGAAGCGCTGAAGGCGGTGAACCCGAACATCCGTGATGACGAGCTGGCCGCCATTGAGAGCAACCGTCAGCAGGTGCTCGATAGCCTTGCTCAGGCGGGCTGGCGTCTCGATGCCCTGCGTCTTATTGTCGTTACGCACCAGTAACAGGAACCCGTTATGTTGATGGATCCCTACAATCCGCCGCAGTCGCCCTGGCTGGTCGTGTTATACCAGGACGAGCACATTATGGTGGTTAACAAGCCGAGCGGCCTGCTCTCCGTGCCAGGAAGGCTGGACGAGCACAAAGACAGCGTGATGACGCGGATCCAGCGCGACTATCCGCTGGCCGAGTCGGTGCATCGTCTGGATATGGCCACCAGCGGCGTGATCGTAGTGGCCCTGACCAAAGCTGCGGAGCGGGAGCTTAAGCGCCAGTTCCGCGAGCGCGAGCCGAAGAAGCAGTACGTGGCCCGCGTGTGGGGACATCCGGAAAAGGCGGAGGGTCTGATCGATCTGCCGCTGATCTGCGACTGGCCGAACCGCCCGAAGCAGATGGTGTGCCATGAGACCGGGAAAGCGGCGCAAACCGAGTATGAGGTGCTGGAGTACGCGGCGGATAACACCGCCCGCGTGCAGTTAAAGCCCATTACCGGGCGCTCGCACCAGCTACGCGTGCATATGCTGGCGTTGGGCCACCCGATCCTGGGCGATCGCTTCTACGCCACACCCGAGGCGCTGGCGATGGCGCCTCGCCTGCAACTTCACGCCGAGATGTTAACCATTACGCACCCCGCGTATGGCACTAGCATGACCTTTAAAGCGCCCGCTGATTTCTAGCAGGCGCTTGCCGGCGGGCGGGCGTTACTTCAGCCCGCTCACCAGCGTCTTACGGCTCTCTTCGAGGGAGATAACGCGGCTACATACCGCCTTGCCAAACTGCTCGAAGTCCGCTTCCTGATTTTTCCACTCGCTTTGAATGGCCGTTTGCAGGCCGCCGAGGCTGCCCATTACGCTCTGTAACGGATTACCGCCGCCCTTCAGCACCGCCTGCGCGCCCATCTCGTTGATGCTGTCCTGCAGGATGCCACCCATCGCCTGGTTCACCAGCTGCTGGCCGTTGGCGCGTACCTCATCAATCGCCTTATAGTGAAAAGCGAGGCCATCGCTGCGATGCTCCAGAATACGGTTCATCTGCTCTTTCAGCTGCGCGTCGAGCTTGGTTAAGCGCCCGCGCATGTTGCTGCTTTGCCCCACTTCCTGGGCGATGATCTTATCCAGCGCCACGCGGCCTTTTTCAACGCGGCTGCGCGCGCCCTCGTCGATCCACGGCAGCGCGCTGCGCAGATCGGCCTGGTAATCTTTCGCCTGCTCGCGCTGGGCCGCGCTGAGGCTATACTGCTTGCCGTTGAACATGACGTTGCCGTCTGGCGTCATCACCAGATTGCCGTTCTCCCCCACCACCTGCACGGTCTGCGGGTTGACGATCACATCGTCACGCGGGTTCACGCTACATTTATATTCTGCCTGGGCGGTGAAGGCGGTTGCCGCCAGTGCCGCAGCCAGCAGCGCTTTGCGCATCATAAAAACTCCTGTCCTGTAGAGACAAAACGGGCCGGCAATCGCCAGCCCCGATAGTGACTTAGTCCCACCAGACGTCGAAAAGTTCGCTGATGCGCACATCTTCAAAGCCGCGGCCTTCCAGCCAGCTACGCACGGTAGCCTGGTGCTCCTCGGTGCACTTGCCAATCTCCTGCTTGCAGATCAGCCCTTCCCAGACCAGATAGCCGCTGCCATCAAAGGCCAGCTTGTTTGGCTCAATCACCTCGTTGATGAAGGCATCAACCGTCTGGTCGATCTGCTCCTCAGAGGTCCCCTCCGGGAAACGCCAGGCGACGGAGAAGCCCAGCTCCTGGAACTCATCGATATGTAACTTCTTACGCAGACGACGGCTACGGTTTGTTGCCATTATTTTACCCTCTCGAACATTAAGTCCCATACGCCGTGGCCAAGACGATGGCCACGCTGTTCAAATTTGGTTACCGGACGCGTCTCCGGGCGCGGTACATAGTCGCCGCTCTCAGAGCAGTTTTGATATCCGTCGATAGCGGACATCACCTCCAGCATGTGCTCGGCATAGGCTTCCCAGTCGGTCGCCATATGGAAGACGCCGCCCAGCTTCAGCTTGCCCTTCACCAGTTCGGCAAACGGCGTCTGCACGATACGGCGTTTATTATGGCGCGCTTTATGCCATGGGTCAGGGAAAAAGAGCTGCACCATGTTCAGCGAGTTGTCCGGGATCATCTTGTGCAGCACTTCCACCGCGTCGTGACACATCACGCGCAGGTTCTCTACCCCCTCTTCGTGGGCATGAGCGAGGCATGCACCCACGCCCGGGGAGTGAACTTCAATGCCGAGGAAGTTCTGATCCGGTCTGGCTTTCGCCATTGCCACCAGCGAGGTGCCCATACCAAAGCCAATCTCCAGGGTCACCGGCGCATCGCGGCCAAACAGCGCGGTGAAATCCAGCGGCTGCTCGCTAAACTCAACGCCCATCACCGGCCAAAAGTTATCCAGCGCGTGCTGCTGCCCCTTGGTCAGACGGCCCTGGCGGCGGACGAAGCTGCGAATACGGCGCAGCGGGCGACCGTTTTCATCAAATTCGGGTGAAATGACGTCGTTGTTCATAGGTGTTTAGTCTGCTTGTGAGAGTGTTCGGGAAACGGGCATTATCCAAAGTTAATAGCCGGATGCAAGCACCGGAAAGTTCCGGTTTACAGCCCGGTGCCGCTGTGCTGCAATCTGGCCCCTTAATCATGCAATTCGGAACTCCTGCTTTGACCATGCACGCGTCTCAGTTTTCAGCCCAGGTGCTGGAGTGGTACGACAAATACGGGCGCAAAACCCTGCCCTGGCAAATTGAAAAAACGCCCTACAAAGTATGGCTCTCTGAGGTGATGTTGCAACAAACGCAGGTGGCGACGGTTATCCCCTACTTTGAGCGCTTTATGGCGCGTTTCCCCACCGTCACCGATCTGGCCCGCGCGCCCATCGACGAAGTGCTGCATCTGTGGACCGGGCTGGGCTACTACGCCCGGGCGCGCAACCTGCATAAGGCCGCACAGCAGGTGGCCGACCAGCATGGCGGCGTGTTCCCCCAGACCTTTGAGGAGGTTGCCGCGCTGCCGGGCGTCGGACGCTCAACGGCGGGGGCGGTGCTCTCCCTTGCGCTCGGCAAACACTTTCCTATTCTTGATGGTAACGTGAAGCGCGTGCTGGCCCGCTGCTATGCCGTTAACGGCTGGCCGGGCCGCAAAGAGGTGGAGAAGCGCCTGTGGGAGATCAGCGAACAGGTCACGCCTGCGCAAGGCGTGGCGCAGTTTAACCAGGCGATGATGGATCTTGGCGCAACGGTCTGCACCCGTTCGAAACCGAAGTGTACGCTCTGCCCGCTGAACACGGGCTGTATCGCGTATGCCAACGGGAGCTGGGCGCAGTACCCTGGCAAAAAGCCGAAGCAGACGCTGCCGGAGCGCACGGGTTTCCTGCTGCTAATGCAGCACGGCGAGACGGTCTGGCTTGACCGCCGTCCGCCCACTGGCCTGTGGGGCGGCCTCTACTGCTTCCCGCAGTTTAGCGATGAAGCGGCCCTGCGTGACTGGCTGGCACAACGGCAGATTCAGGCCGATACTCTTACCGAGCTGAACGGTTTTCGCCATACATTCAGCCATTTCCATCTGGATATTGTGCCGATGTGGCTTCCCGTGTCCTCCTTCAAGTCATGCATGGATGAGGGAACAGGTCTCTGGTATAACTTAGCCCAGCCGCCGTCGGTGGGCCTGGCCGCGCCGGTAGAGCGCCTGTTACAACAATTACGCGCGGGCGCACCCGTTTAGCGCCGCGACATCACGAGGAGTGACCATGAGCAGAACCATTTTTTGTACCTTCCTGGGCCGCGAAGCGGAAGGCCAGGATTTCCAGCTCTATCCGGGCGATCTGGGCAAGCGCATCTACAACGAGATCTCCAAAGAAGCCTGGTCCCAGTGGCAGCAGAAACAGACCATGCTCATCAATGAGAAGAAGCTCAACATGATGAACGTGGAGCACCGCAAGCTGCTGGAAGAGGAGATGGTCAACTTCCTGTTCGAAGGGAAGGACGTACACATCGAAGGCTATAAGCCACAAGATTAAGGGCCTCGGCCCTTTTTTTGGAAAGAATAACGATCTAACACAACATACATCCGGGAATGATGAAAAAATATTTAGCGCTAGCTCTTATTGCGCCGTTGCTTATCTCGTGTTCCAGCTCCAATAAAAAGGGCGATAGCTATAACGAAGCCTGGGTAAAGGACACCAACGGTTTTGATATCCTGATGGGTCAGTTTGCCCATAACATCGAAAATATCTGGGGTTTTAACGAAGTCCTGATTGCCGGACCCAAGGACTACGTTAAGTATACCGACCAGTACCAGACCCGTAGCCACATCAACTTTGATGCCGGGACGATCACCATCGAGACCATTGCCGGTACCGAGCCAGCGGCGCACCTGCGTCAGGCGATTATCAAAACCCTGCTGATGGGTGACGATCCCGGCTCTATCGATCTCTATTCCGACGTCGATGATATCCAGATCTCCAAAGAGCCGTTCCTTTATGGTCAGGTGGTGGATAACAACGGCGAGGCGATCCGCTGGCAGTGGCGCGCCGAGAAATATGCCGACTATCTGCTGCAAAACCAGATGAAGAGCCGCACCAACGGCCTGAAGATTATCTACAGCGTGACCATTAACCTGGTGGCGAATCACCTCGATAAGCGTGCGCATAAGTACGTGGGCATGGTGCGCCAGTCGGCACGCAAATATGGCGTGGACGAGTCGCTGATCCTGGCGATTATGCAGACCGAATCCTCGTTCAACCCCTACGCGGTCAGCCGTTCAGACGCGCTGGGCCTGATGCAGGTGGTACAGCACAGCGCCGGGAAGGATGTCTTCCGGGCACAGGGACGTTCCGGCATGCCGGACCGCGGCTTCCTGTTCGATCCTGCCAGCAATATCGATACCGGGACCGCCTATCTGGCGATGCTGAACAATATCTATCTCTCCGGCATCAGCAACCCGACCTCACGCCGCTATGCGGTGATCACCGCCTATAACGGCGGCGCAGGCAGCGTGCTGCGGGTCTTCTCTAATGACAAGGTGCAGGCGGCGAACATCATCAACAACATGTCGCCGGGCGATGTGTATGAGACGCTCACCACCCGCCACCCGTCGGCAGAGTCGCGCCGCTACCTCTACAAGGTCAATACGGCGCAGAAGGGGTATCGCGGGGGCAGGATTTAAGCCGCAATGAAACGCCGGGTGGCGCTACGCTTACCCGGCCTACGCGTGCTGCATGACGTATCCGTATAAACGTTTTATGCCGTCGGGGTCGGTTTCGCTGTAAACGCCCTGTAACTCGGGGGAGAAGCCTGGCAGCAGATTGACCCCCTCCTCCAGCGCCAGGAAGTAGCGCTGCACCGCCCCGCCCCAAATTTCGCCCGGCACCACGCAGAGCACACCCGGCGGATAGGGTAGCGCCCCCTCGGCGGCAATTCGTCCCTCCGCCTCGCTGATGCGCACCAGCTCCACGTTGCCACGAATAAACTCGCTGTTGGCATCCTGCGGATTCATCGCCACCAGCGGCAGGCTCTGCTGGCGGAACATCGCCTTCTGCAGATCCTTCACGCCAAAGCTGACGTAGAGATTGTGCATCTCCTGGCACAGCTCGCGCAGAGTGTAATCGCGGTAGCGCACCGGATACTTATTGAAGATAGTCGGCAGCACGTCCGCCAGCGGCGTATCGTCCTCAATATGCTGCTCAAACTGCGCCAGCATTGCTACCAGCTGTTTGAGCTTCTCTTCGCTTTCGGCGGGCGTCAGCAGGAAAAGGATCGAGTTGAGATCGCACTTCTCCGGCACGATGCCGTTCTCACGCAGATAGTGCGCCAGAATCGTGGCCGGGATACCAAACTCGCTGTACTCGCCGGTTTCCGCATCAATACCCGGCGTGGTCAGCAGCAGCTTACAGGGGTCAACAAAGTACTGCTCACGTGCATAGCCCTCAAAGCCGTGCCACGCCGCGCCCGGCTCAAAGCTGAAGAAGCGGCGCTCGCTGGCAATGGCATGGGTGGGGTGATCCTGCCAGGGACGCCCGGCTACCTCCGGCGGCACGAAGGGTTTGATCATCTTGCAGTTGGCGATAATCGCCTTGCGCGCCTCGATGCCCACCGCCACACACTCGGCCCACAGACGACGGCCGCTCTCCCCTTCATGAATTTTGGCGTTGACGTCGAGAGCCGCGAACAGCGGATAGAACGGGCTGGTAGAGGCATGGAGCATAAAGGCGTTGTTCAGCCGCTTGTGCGGGCAGAAGCGCGCCTGGCCACGCAGGTGGTTATCCTTCTTATGGATCTGCGAAGTCTGGGAGAAACCGGCCTGCTGCTTGTGCACCGACTGGGTCACAAAGATCCCCGGATCGTTCTCGTTAAGTTCGAGCAGCAGCGGCGAGCAGTCCGCCATCATCGGGATAAACTGCTCGTAGCCCACCCACGCGGAGTCAAACAGCACGTAGTCACACAGCCCACCGATCTTATCGATCACCTGGCGAGCGTTATAGATCGTGCCGTCGTAGGTGCCGAGCTGGATCACTGCCAGGCGGAACGGACGCGGGGCGTCGGCTTTTTCCGGCGCCACGGCGCGGATCTGCTCGCGCAGATACGTTTCATCGAAACAGTGAGCGTCGATCCCGCCAATAAAGCCGAACGGGTTGCGGGCCGCCTCCAGATAGACCGGCGTGGCCCCCGCCTGAATAAGCGCCCCGTGGTGGTTCGACTTATGGTTGTTGCGATCGAACAGCACCAGATCGCCACGCGTCAGCAGTGCATTCGTCACCACCTTGTTGGCCGCAGAGGTGCCGTTGAGCACGAAGTAGGTTTTGTCGGCGTTAAACACTTTGGCGGCGAATTTTTGCGCATGCTTGGCGGATCCTTCGTGGATCAGCAGATCCCCCAGCTTGACGTCGGCGTTGCACATATCGGCACGAAAGACGTTCTCGCCAAAGAAGTCGAAGAACTGACGGCCCGCCGGGTGCTTTTTGAAGAACGCGCCATGCTGATGACCCGGGCAGGCGAAGGTGCTGTTATCCATTGCGACGTACTGGCTCAGGGTGTCGAAAAACGGCGGCAGCAGATTCGCTTCATAGCGGCAGGCGGCGGCTTCCAGCTCCAGCATCGCCTGCTCTCTGCCGTTAATCACCGCATCAACGCCTGCGGGTGTATCACTCCTCTCATCGGCAAACATAAACACCGGCAGGTTAAAGCCGGTGCGCTTGAGCAGGGCGAGGATGCCGCTTTGGCTCTCCGCCCGCGTAATGACGACTGCCGCCACATCGGTAAAGTCCGTGTTGTCCAGCGTCACGATTTCACGGTACGTGGAGAGTGCAGAGACCAGCTCGCGGCCGGCGGCAATTTTCATCGTTTTCATAAGCTATGGGTAACCATTAGCCTCACCGCATGGTGAGAAGCGTCGGGATCGGCAACGTACGGGCAGAGGATCGCATAACTATGCGATGCGTCTGGCGAGCAAATCGATGTGCCATCCAGCAGCCCCCCGTTGTTTAATAGAGAGTGGAAAGGAGAAATTTCGCGCAATCATGTCACTTTTAATCTGCCCATGCAACCCACAATCGGTGCTTAAAATCTGCCGTTTTTCGGCATACTATGCAGCTCTATAAATCGATATTGCAGGAGAGACAGCGTGCTAACCGGACCCTTTATTAATGCCGCCGCCGTGCTGATTGGCGGGACAATTGGCGCCGTGCTGAGCCAGCGGCTGCCGGAGCGGGTGCGCACTTCCATGCCCGCTATCTTTGGCCTCTGCTCCCTCGGTATTGGCATTCTGCTGGTGGTGAAGTGCGTTAACCTGCCGGTGATGGTGCTGGCAACGCTGCTTGGCACGCTGATTGGCGAGATATGCTACGTCGAACGTGGGATCGGCGGTGCGGTGAACAGCCTGCGTCGTCTGGTGCAGCGCGGCGGTAAGCAGGAGGCCCCTGCCGCCCATGAGACTTTTATTCAAAGCCTGGTGGCGATCATCATCCTCTTCTGCGCCAGCGGCACCGGGATCTTCGGCGCAATGCGCGAAGGGATGACCGGCGATGCCAGCATCCTGATCGCCAAGGCCTTTCTCGATTTCTTTACCGCCGTAATCTTTGCCACCTCGCTGGGAATCGCGGTGGCGGCGATCTCTGTGCCGATGCTGCTTATTCAGCTCAGCCTGGGGGCCTGCGCCACGCTGGTAATGCCCCTGACCTCGCCAGCGATGATGGGCGACTTTACTGCCGTCGGCGGGATCCTGCTGCTGGCCACCGGGCTGCGGATCTGCGGCATCAAGATGTTTGCCGTCGCCAATATGCTGCCCGCGCTGGTTATCGCCATGCCGCTCTCTGCCGCCTGGAGTGCATTTTTTGCCTGAAGAGGAGTGCAGAAACAGTAAAGTGGTGATAGATTGTGCAGTCTGCAACGATTTAGATAAATTTCGTTGACGCCACGAGGCGAATCGGGTTTAATGCGCCCCGTTGCCCGGATAGCTCAGTCGGTAGAGCAGGGGAT
>DAMBQR010000043.1:0-37815 GCA_032055545.1 Pseudescherichia sp.
GGAACGGCCAGCGGTGCTCTACCAGATGACGGACGACGCGCTCCAGCTCGTCTTCCATTCCGGGGGCGAGATCCGGGCGCGGCTCAAGGAAATCTTCAAAGTCGGCGGCGGAGAAGACCAGCATCTCGCCTGCGCCATTGTGGCGGAAGAAGTCGCTGCCCTGGCCCGGCGTCAGCATATCGGTCCACTTCTCAAAATCTTCCAGCTCATGGCCGGGACGCTGGGTAAAGAGGTTATAGGCGATGCGGATGGTCATCTGCTCTTTGGCGTGCAGCTCGGCGATCACTTCATAATCTTCCGGGTAGTTCTGGAAGCCGCCGCCGGCGTCGATGGCGCTGGTCAGGCCCAGGCGATTCAGCTCACGCATAAACTGGCGGGTGGAGTTGACCTGCTGCTCCAGCGGCAGCTTCGGCCCTTTCGCCAGCGTAGCGTAAAGGATCATGGCGTTCGGACGGGCAATCAGCATCCCGGTCGGGTTGCCGTTGCTGTCGCGCTGGATCTCGCCGCCCGGCGGGTTCGGGGTATCTTTGGTGTAGCCCACCACCTTCAGCGCGGCGCGGTTGAGCAGGGCGCGATCGTAGAGGTGCAGAATAAATACCGGCGTATCCGGCGCGGCCTCGTTGATCTCATCCAGCGTCGGCATCCGGCGCTCGGCAAACTGAAACTCTGACCAGCCGCCGACCACCCGTACCCACTGGGGTGAGGGAGTACGCAGCGCCTGCTCTTTCAGCATCCGCAGCGCGTCCGCCAGCGACGGCACGCCTTCCCAGCGCAGCTCAAGGTTGTAGTTCAGGCCGCCGCGGATCAGGTGCAGGTGAGAGTCGTTCAGGCCCGGGATTGCGGTGCTGCCTTGCAAATCGATGACGCGCGTGCCTTCCGCCTGATGCTGCATCACCTCCGCCGCCGTGCCGACCTCCAGAAACTTGCCGTCGCGGATAGCTACCGCATCGGCGACCGGGTTTTCCCTGTCTACCGTATGAAATTTACCGTTGAGTAAAATGAGTTCTGCCTTGCCGAGCGAGACCATTGGGTTCTCCTGCTGAAGCGTCCGAAACGTGATGCGCCGGACTATATAAAGTGGGGCGATTATCTTCAGCAGGGGGATCGGGCGTCTAGTTATACGAAGGTATACCTATACGAACGTATAGTTATACACAGAGATAATAGTTATGTCGGTTCAGTGGTTTTACTATCCGTGTCGATAACACTCCTTCGCAACATAAACGACAATGGAAACTCACATGACCAACTCTAAGCTTGAAGTACTGACCCCAGAAAATTGCCAGATGATCTTTATCGATCAGCAGCCGCAGATGGCGTTCGGCGTGCAGTCTATCGACCGTCAGGTACTGAAGAACAACGTGGTTGGCCTGGCAAAAGCGGCTAAAGTCTTCAACATTCCTACCACCATCACCACCGTTGAAACCGAAAGCTTCTCCGGCAACACCTTCCCGGAGCTGCTGGACGTCTTCCCGGAGCAGGACATTCTTGAGCGTACCTCTATGAACTCCTGGGACGACCAGAAAGTGCGCGACGCGCTGGCGAAAAACGGCAAGAAAAAAGTAGTGGTGTCGGGTCTGTGGACCGAAGTGTGCAACAACACCTTCGCGCTGTGCGCCATGCTGGAAGGGGGATACGAAATTTATATGGTGGCTGACGCCTCCGGCGGCACCTCCAAAGAGGCGCACGACTACGCCATGCAACGCATGATCCAGGCGGGTGTGATCCCGGTGACCTGGCAGCAGGTTCTGCTGGAGTGGCAGCGCGACTGGGCGCACAAAGAGACCTATAACGCCGTAATGGATATCGTGAAAGAGCACTCCGGCGCGTACGGTATGGGCGTTGATTACGCGTACACCATGGTGCACAAAGCACCGGCCCGCGCACAGGGCGCGCATCGCACCCTGGCACCGGTTCCGGCCAACAAATAATGCCGATGCGGGCCGGGCAGGCGCTCCGGCCCGTTTTGTATCTGAATAATGGGAGTACTGCCATGAGCGCAGAGCTTATTTCCCTTGGCGCGGGTGTGCTGATTGGTCTGGTTTACGCGTTGCTGAAGGTGCGTTCGCCTGCACCCCCTGCCATCGCGCTGGTCGGCCTGCTGGGGATGCTGGCAGGCGAGCAGCTCGTCAACGCCTTTACCTGGGCAGGCTAAATATGTTGAAATCATACGTTGTTTCGCTGGCGACAGGCCTTCTGGCAGGGGTCATCTATGGCGCATTACAGGTTCATTCGCCTGCACCACCGGTCATCGCCCTGCTGGGGCTGTTCGGGATGCTGGTGGGCGAGCAGCTTATTCCGGTATGCCGTCGTCTTCTACGCCGTCAGCCGGTCACACTGGCATGGTTTCGTCATGAATGCGTGCCCAAAATCAGCGGCACTCCTCCCCCCGAAGGCAAAAACCTACCGTAGGGAGCGCCACTCACCTTCGCGTGAGCTTAGTCAGAGGATCACGGCATGGCGTTCTCTCCGCGCATTGTCATTGTTGACGATGAACGTTCCGTTCGCAGCGGGTTAAGCAATTTACTGCTGTCGGAGGGGTACGAAACCTGCACCTTCGAATCCGCAGAAGCATTTCTCAGTGACGACGCGGCGCTGGCGAGCGCCGATCTGTTGATCCTCGACGTCAAACTAAAGGGAATGAGCGGCCTGGCGCTTTATGCCTCGGTAGTCTCACAACCCGATCCGCCGCCGGTTATCTTTATCTCTGGGCATGAAGATGAAAACAGCCAGTGGTATTTCACCGGCGATGACGCCGTCGCGCTTTTACGTAAGCCCATCAATATTGATACGCTGCTGGAACATATCCGCCGTGAACTCTCTTTACGTGAGGAGCGCTGATGAGCGAGAAACTCTCTGCCGCTGGACAGCTGATGAATGGTGACGTATTTACCTTAACCGACGACATTATCTTCACCCCGCTGGCCCAGGAGGGCTGTGTCGCATGGACGCTATGCCATCCGCTGCATTCAGGCGAGAGCTTTATCCTGGCCAGCGCCGCCAGCGATGAGGCAGAGTTTCAGGCGACCCGGCTGCTTAAAAATGAGTTCGCCCTGCGGATGCAGCTTTCCGGCGTCTGGGCGGTAAGGCCGATAAGCTCTACCAGCCACCACGGTCGCTACGCGCTGGTTTATGCGCCATTTCCCTTCAGAACGCTGGCGCAATCCACTCGCTTGCGGGTGAGCAGTACCGTGGACTTCCTGGCGATGGCGTTAGGCCTCTGCACGCCGCTGCGGCAGATGCATGCCCGGGGACTGGTTCACAGCGATATTAAACCCGGCAACTTTTTCATCGATCCCGGTGGCGCTTATCGGCTGGCCGGGTTCGGCCTGGCGACGGGTTCACCAGAGACCGCCAGCCAGGCGAGCCTGACGGTGCCCGGCGGTACGTTGGCCTACATGTCGCCGGAACACACCGCCCGCACCCGTGATAGGGTAGACAGCCGCAGCGATCTCTACAGCCTGGGCATCGTGCTGTACGAGCTGCTGACCGGGACGCTGCCCTTTGATCTCAGCGACGGCGGCCAGGCGGAGTGGGCGCATCACCATATTGCCTCCGTTCCCCGTCCGCTGCACCAGATTCGACCCTCGGTGCCGGAGATGCTCTCGTCAATCATTCTGCGGCTGCTGGAAAAATCGCCGGCGAATCGCTACCAGACGGTGGAGGGGCTGATCGCCGATCTGCGCCGCTGTCAGGCTAACCTTGCTGAAAATGGTGATATCGCGCGGTTTACGCCCGGCCTGCAGGACCGTCTGCCCGGACGCTTTCTGCCGGATAACCTCTATCTGGCGCACCCGCAGCAGCAGCTGCTGCTGGCGGCGTTTGACCGGGTCATAGAGAGCGGCAATCATTCGCTGGTGGTGATTAGTGGGCCGCTCGGCAGCGGCAAGTCATCGCTCATCGCCTCGGCGTTGAAAACGCTCCAGCACCGGCGCGTGCTGCTGGCGATGAGTAAGGCCGATCAGTATTCGGCGGTAGTACCCTATACCGTTATCGCCTCGGCTTTCCGCGCGTTAACGCTTTACCTGCTAGGCCTGGGTGCTGATGACGTTGCGTACTGGAAGCGGCGGCTTACCCGGGCGCTGGGCAGCTACGCCGTTCTGGCCGTTAAGCTGGTGCCGGAGCTGGGCCTGCTGCTGGACAACCGCTCGATCACCGTGGGGGACCTGGACTCCACCGACGCGCGCGCGCGTTTCAACCAGATGGCCTCCCGGCTGGTAGAGGCGTTCGCCACCCCGGACTGCCCGCTGGTATTGCTGATTGATGATATACACTGGATAGACCAGGCCAGCCTTCAGCTTCTGGAGTACCTGGCCAACGCCAGCGGCGCGCTGCCACTGCTCATCGTAGTCGCTCACTCCGATACCGACGCGTTTCCCGACGGCAGCGCACAACCGCTGCTCAAAACCCTGCGCGCCGATGCCCGTCATCTTGTCGATATTCGACCCGAACCGCTAGGCGTGAAGGCTGTATCGCGCTGGCTGGCGGACATTTTTCAGACCCGTGTTTCTGGTTTGCACGAGCTGGCAACGCTTATCCATGAAAAAACCGGCGGCAATCCGCTGTTCACCCATGAGTTTTTTCAGCGCATCGTTAAAGACGGGCTTATCACCCACAACAAAAAGCAGGGAAAGTGGTACTACGATCTGTCGGCTATCCGGGCGCGAAACTATACCGAAAACGTAGCAAGCCTTGTGCTGTTGCAGCTGGCGGAGATGCCCCCGCAGGCGCGCAGGCTGCTCGGCTGCCTTGCATGCGTGGGAGGAACGGGTAAGCCTGCACTGCTGAGCCAGATGCAGGCAATTGCCCCTGAGCATCTTCATGAGCTGCTGCAGCCTGCGGTTTCCGCCCGGCTGATCAGCCTGTCGGGCGATGAATATACCTTTACCCACGACCGGGTGCATAAGGCGGCGCGTGCGCTGCTTAAGCCTGACGAAATCAGCCAGCTTAATGTCTCTGCTGCACGCCTGTTCACTGCGGCGGCGCGCCAGAGCGACAGCAGCGATCGGCTCTTCCTGGCGGTGCACCATATCACCTCGGCCATAGAGGATATTCGCTTGTCGCCGGAGCGCGACAGCTACCGCGCCGTCTGCCGTCTCGCTGCGCAGCGGGCCCAAAGCACCGGTGATTACGCCTCTGCCGTGCGCTACCTGCGGACGGCGAAGCTGTTAAAAGAGCAGGCACTATGCAAAGCGCCGGATGAGGATTTCCAGCTCGATTTTGCTGAGGCGGAGTGTGAGTTTCTGCAGGGTAATCTCCCGTCCGCGCTGGCACTGTGCCAGCAACTGATGCGCGCGCCGCGTCCGCAGCAAAAAGCGATGGCCGCCTGTATGATGGCGGAAATTCATATGCGGCAGTCCGATATGCCGCTGGCGCTGGAAACGGCGCTGGCCGGACTTGCCGCCTTTGGCGTTGACCTCAGTTGCCACCCTACTGACCGCGACTGCGACGAGGCGTGGCAGTCAATAACCTCCAGAGTGAGTGGCGATCCGACCGCTGCCATCAGCACGCTTGCACCAACGTCTGACCGGGAAGCGGAAGCGATCATGAGCCTGATGATTAGCGCGGGTATGTTCGCTGCCTTTGCCTGTCCACGGCTGCACTTTTTGCTGCTCTGCAAAATTATCCACATGACGCTGGACCGGGGATTATGCGGTGCCTCAACGGCGGCGTTTGCCTGGTATGGCGTGCTGATTGGCCGCCGCTATAACGAGTATGAGAAAGGGTTTATCTGGAGCCAGCTTGCCCGTGAGCTGGTGATGCAGCATGGTTTTAACAGCTTTAAGGGACGGACCCTGCTGGCGGTTGATCTTGCCACCTCATGGGTGAAGCCTATCGGGGCGGCGATAGAGAGTGCGAAAGCCTGCTTTACGGCCTCGGTCGAGCATGGCGACCTGACCGCCGCCTGTTTTATCATTCGCCATCAGACCATGAATTTGCTCACCCGGGGCGACCACCTGGACGGCGTGCTGACCACCATTGAGCGCGGCCTCGGCTTTATCCGTAAGCTGCGCTTCCCGGATGTCGAAATCCTGCTGCTGCTGCAGCGGCTGTATGTCAATCACCTGCGCAATGCCGCGGGGAGTTTTACCGGGGCGGACGTTTTCCCCGAGTCGCTGATTGCCGACGAGGCCACCCGTGGACATCGGCATATTCCCCTGACGCTGTTCTGGTTCTGGCTCTATCGCGGCATGGCGCATTTTATGGCAGGCGAATATGCCGAGGCCTCCCGTAGCCTGGAGAGAGCCACGCCGGTTGTCGATTCCGTGCCGGGTTATATTCATCTGCTTGATTACCATTTTTACAGTGCACTTTCGCTGGCGCTCTCCCTGACGCCGGAGACTGTGACCGCCGCACAGCGGGAGAAAATGCGAGGGCATCACCAACAGATCGTGCTGTGGGCGCGCCACAACCCGGCGACCTTTGCCGATAAAGAGGCGTTGCTCGGCGCAGAGCTGGCACGCCTGGAGCAGAAAAACGACATCGCTATTGCCCAGTATGAGAAGGCGATTAAGCTCTCGGGGGAGGCGGAGTTTCATCATATTAACGGCCTTGCCTGCGAGCTGGCCGGAAGCTTTGCCAAAGCGTCTGGCTTTCAGGTTGCCTCTGAAGCTTACTTCCGCGGTGCGTTTTCCGCCTGGCGGCGGTGGGGTGCGATGGCAAAGCTGCGTCAGCTTGAACGCATCTATCCGCACCTTTCGCCATCCGGGCAGAGCACGCCCTACGACACCATCGCCTTTGCGCAGAATGAAGTTATCCACGATCTGGAGAGCGTGCTCAGGGCGGTTCGCGCCATGACGGAGGAGATCGACCTCGACAGGCTGATCCAGACGCTGATGACCCTGCTGCTGGAGCGAGCCGGGGCGCAGCGCGGTCTGCTTATTCGTATTCTCGATAACAACGTGCCGGAAATCCAGGCCTGCGCGGAGACCTCCTCGGACGGCGTGAAGGTCCTGCTGGTGAAAGAGCGGCCCTCCGCGACCGATATGCCGCTCTCTATTCTCTCGGCGGTGATGCGTACCGGCCAGGAGATCCGCACCGGCAAACCGGAGATCTTCAGCCCGTTCAGCCAGGATACCTATCTGGTCACCTCCGGGGCGGCAGTGATGTGCGTCCCGATGTATAAGCAGGCCAAAATGGTTGGCGTGCTCTATCTGGAAAACCGGGTCATGCCGGAGATTTTCACCGCTGAACACTCGCGCATTGTCAGGATGCTGGCGGCGCAGGCGGCGGTATCGCTTGAAACAGCGCGCCTGTATGCCGAGCTGTTGGAGGAGAACGTCCAGCGGCGGCGGGTTGAGAAAGAGCTGCGCGCCAGCCAGACCTCCCTGATGCTCGGGGAGCGCATCAGCAACACCGGCACCTGGCGCTGGGATATCGATCAGGACCTGATGTTTGTCTCCGATGAGTATGCAAGGATCCTCGGCCTACCGGACCGGCAGCGCACTATTTCCATGGCGGATTTTCTGATGCTGGTGCATCCGGAGGATTATCAGCGCATTAGCCGGCTGGTGACCGAGAGCGTGCGTAACGGCGTTTCAATGCGCGCCGAGTTCCGGGTTTTCCGCCCGGACGGCGAGTGCCGCTACATTCTGGGGGTCGGCAACCCGGTGGGGGACGAGCCCAGCGTCGCGGAGTATTTCGGCGTGATCACCGACGTGACCGCCCGCCGCCAGTCGGAAGATGCCGTTCGCGTGGCACAGGCCGATCTGGCTCGTGTCTCCCGTGCTACCACGGTTGGGCAACTGACGGCCTCTATCGCCCATGAGATTAACCAGCCGCTGATGTCGATTGTAGCTAATGCGGGAGCCAGCCTGCGCTGGCTTAGCCGGGAGCCAGCTATGCTCACCCATGCGCGCACCAGTCTTGAGGAGATCATCAGCGAGGGGGAACGCGCCGGGAATATCATTCGCGGCCTGCAGGCGCTAACACGTAACCAGACCTCAAGCCGCTCGCGGGTGAATCTGCATCATCTTGTCCATCACATAGTGGCGCTCTCACGCAGCGAGCTGGAGCGCCAGCAAATCGCGCTGCACTACCAGCTGCAGGCGCAGGAGGCGTTTATCCATGGCGACAGCGTGCAGATCCAGCAGGTGCTGCTTAACCTCATCGTCAACGCGATTGATGCCATGGCGGATGTGCATGACCGCCCGCTAACGCTCACCCTAAGCTCGCAAAACCCGGAGCCGGGGATCATTCGTCTGGACGTTACCGATACCGGGATTGGCCTGAACGAAGAGGTGCAGGCGCGGCTGTTTGACTCCTTCTACACCACCAAAGAGCAGGGGATGGGGATGGGGCTGAGCATCAGCCAGAGTATTATTGAGCGCCATGCGGGACGGCTGCAGGCCGCCCCGAATGAGTGCCACGGCAGCCGATTCTGGTTTACCCTGCCGGTGCATGACGGGCAGGGCGAGTAGCCGTCAGGAAGAGGGGGCAAGCTGCGATAAACGGTTACGCAGCTCGCCATGCGCCGTTACTACCTCAGTCGATTCCTGAAGGGCATCGAGGTATTTTTGGCGAAACTCACTGCTGTTTTCCGCGCTCAGCAGGCTGGCGAGCGTTTTGCGCACGCTCTCCACCGCCGCGCCATCTACCGGCTGCTCTTTGTCGTCCAGACGCTCATCAATCTCTACCAGAACCTCGGAGATCTGCCGCAGCCAGGCAAACTGCGGATGGCTGGTCAGCAGCTGCAGGTGCTCAAAGGCGTTGCCGGGATCGCCAAAACGTTTGGTTTCCAGATCCACCAGCGTTTTATGCAGTTTTCTCAGCGTGGAGGAAAGGGTCTTAAGCTGAGCGCGGGACTCGGTAGCGGGTTGGTTGGTCATCGGTCTCTCCGGGGCTATAACGTTAACAAAAAGGCCGCAGCGCAACCGCTAGCGGCTTTGCGATTTCACAATATTAAGGCGCTCCGCGCAGCGGACCAGATCCGCCAGCGAGCGCACCTCCATCTTCTCCATTACCCGTTTTTTATGCACTTTGGCGGTGATCTCACTGACGCCCATCGCGGTGGCGATCTGCTTGTTCAGCAGGCCGCCGATGGCCAGTTGAAACACCTCTTTTTCGCGCGGGGTCAGCGACTCGTAGCGGCTGGTCAGGATCTGGATCTCCTGCGACGCGCCCATGTTTTTTTCCGCCAGCGCCAGCGCATCCGCCACGGCCTTGAGCAGCAGCCCCGGCACGGCGGGCTTGGTCATAAACTCATAGGCCCCGGCCTTCATCGCCTTAACCGACAGCGGAATCGTGCCGAAGCCGGTAAGAAAGATAATGGGAATAAGATAGCCGAGCTTTGTCAGCGATTCGGTGACGTCAAAACCATCGGCATCCGGCATGTTCATATCGAGGATAAGACAGCCTGGCTCGGGTCTGAATGCATGGGAGAGAAAGGCTTTCGCTGAAGGGAAGTCAGCAACCCGATAATCCTCCGCCATCAACAGCCTGACCAGAGATTGCCTTACCGAATTATCATCATCTACTACATAAACAATAGGTTCCATGAGTAGTTCCTGCCCTCAAGGTGTATGCATCTGAATCGGTTATTAAGCAACCCTATAACTATTTCGATGCCTTATATAACAGGGACATACACCGCATGTTTACCAAATAATAACCGGATAGTAACACAATAATTCTCATTATCATCTTGAAAATAGGACGAATGGGTGAAATTAAGTAACCTATTGAGCAATAACGATTAATGTTTGAGCGGCGGTAAAAAAAGAGGGTGAGCTGGCAGGTTACATTGGCTGTCAGTGGGTAGGCAAATTATGATACAAAGTACCAACCATTTCCTTAACGCTGACGCTACGCATGGCTTATACGATCGACATTATCTCCTGCATCACCGACCGCTTTATGGAGTTGACCGCCACTGAAAAGCGCATCGCCCAGTTCATTCTTGATGACGTCGCCACGGCGGCGGATCTGCCGATTGCCGAGCTGGCGCGCCTGACCGATACCAGCCAGGCCTCCGTCACCCGCTTTGCCCGCGCGCTGGGCTGCAAAGACGTACGCGAATTGAAAATGAAGCTGGCGCAGTCGCTGGCGGTAGGGCGGCGATTTATCCTCGACGTGCCGGACCTTGAAGGGGTGCAGGGGATTTACGAGTCGATTATCAGCGTACTGGAGACCAACCGCCGGGCGCTCAACGGCGAGGCGCTAAACAAGGCGGTCAGCTGGCTCAGCCAGGCGCGGCAAATTCTCGCCATCGGCATGGGCGGAGGCTCAACCATCTGCGCGCAGGAGCTGCAATACCGCTTTTTCCGCCTTGGTCTGCCGGTGGTAAGCCAGAGCGATGGCCTGCTGGTGCGGATGATGTGTTCCGCCGTCGCGCCGCAGGATGTGGTGCTGGTGCTGTCGCTGGGTGGCTATACGCCAGAGATGATTGAGAGCGCGGCTATCGCCAGGCAGTACGGGGCGAAAGTGATTGCCATTACGCCACTTGAGACGCCGCTGGCGGCGCAGGCCGACCTGGTGCTGCCCCTGCTGGTGCGGGAAAATGACTACATCTTTAAGCCCAGCACCTCCCGCTATGCCATGCTGGCGATGGTAGACGTGCTGGCCACTGAGCTGGCGATGGCGAACAAGGCGCAGACTAAAGACCGACTGCGGCGTATCAAGCTGGCGCTGGACAGCCACCGCGGCGGCGTAGACCGCCAGCCGCTGGGAGACTGAGCCGCGCCAGGATCCTCTCTTAGCCTTCCGATGGTTTGCGTTTGCCGATCGGTAGCGGCGGCGCTTCCGGCTGGCTCTCGCGTTCACGGGTAATCAGCGCCAGCGCCTCTTCACGGCTAAGTGCGCTGGCAGGCGTTACCAGCGTCACTACCACTGCGCAGACAAGGCTGGTCAGCACCGACGGCACGCAGGGGTTGCCCCAGAAGGCGAGCCAGTCGCTATCCATCAAGACGGCAACCGAGGCACCCGCACCGCCCGCCAGCGCGGCCAGCGCCCCCTGCCAGTTAAAGCGGTTCCAGAAGCGGCCCAGAATTGAGCAGATAAACATGCCTGACATAATCATCGAGATCATCTTAGTGATATAGCTGATGATGTCGTTAGAGGTCAGGGCGAACAGCAGGGCAAGGGCGATAACCAGCACCAGGAAGATGCGCGACAGGCGAATGGCCTTCTCCGGCGCGGGCATATGTCCGGTCACCAGGGTGTAGAGATCGCGCAGGATGATCGATACCCCGGCGATGGCATCCGAACTGCCGGAGGACATATTGGCGGACATGCCGGCAATCAGCACCGCCATCGCCAGCACCGGAGGCAGGACCTGGGTGGCGAACAGGAAGGCGAAGCCGCTGTTGTCCAGCTGCGCGTTCATTGTCCACACCGCCATGCCGATAATCGCCGGCAGGAAGGAGAAGAGCAGGTAAAGCAGGCCGGTGATGGTAAACGACTGGCGCACCGACGACACCGTTTTTGCCGAATAGATGCGCTGACGGTAAGAGGGGGTCGCGAGAACGCCCACGCCGATCACCATCGCCAGCGAGAAGGCGGGCAGGACGCCAAGCTTATCCACCGCAAACAGGCTCTGGGCGGCAGGATCGACGGCATGCTGAATATTCTCCCAGCCGCCGACGTGGTTAACCGCCAGCACGGCCATTAAAATAAAGCCGACAAACAGGATGATCGACTGAACGGTATCGATCCACACCACGGCGGAATAGCCACCAATACCAACATACACCACAAACGCCAGAGCAATAATAATTTTGGCGACGTTAATATCTATTCCACTGGCCCATGCAAGGTATAAACCGCCACCCAAAATATGCGCCCCTAGCCAGCCAATAGAGGCAATAAATATCAGCACGGCAACGACGTTTTTAACAATTCTGCTGCCGCCGGTGTAATAGGAGATCTCTTCGCTCATAGTCATAAAGCGTAATTTACGCACCGGGGCAAATAGCCAGGCAACCAGTAAAATTCCGACCGCGCCGCCGAGGCCATACAGCATCCCGGCCCAGCCGTTGGTATAGCCAAAGCCGACTGCGCCTACGCTCGATCCGGTGCCGACCATCGTACCGACCGTCGATCCCAGGGTTAATATCATCGGCAACGAGCGCCCGCCCAGCAGAAAATCATCGCCATTTTTTTGATGCCGCGAAACATACCAGCCGAGCGTAATCATGGCGCAGGCATAAAGGGTAAACCAGACCAGAAAAGAGATATTATTCATTGCTCACGTCCAGATATCGTTAATCTATTTCGTCTGCGCGAAACGGATGTGTTAACAGGACCGGTCACCTGAAAAAAGGCGCAGGGGATCCGAGAGTACAGGCAAAATAAATTTTGCCTGAGTACCGCGATAGCTTTTTATAAATATGCGATCTCCCTTGCGCGCAAGGGAGAGGAGACTATTTGATGCGAGCGGCGTTGTAGCAGGTCACATCGACCTCAACTTTGCAATCCACGACCAGGTCTGCGACGCAGCAGATACGGGCAGGGGGATGATCGCCAAAAAACTCCCGGAAGACCTTGTTGAACGACTGGAAGTAGCGGGAGTCGGTCAGGATCACCTTGACGTGAACCACGTCCGCCAGGGTATAGCCCGCCTCAGTCATAATTTCCACACAGTTCTGGATCGCCAGCCGGGACTGATCGACAATGCCGCCTTCCACCACTTCGCCATTTTTCATCGGGGTCTGGCCGGAGACGTACAGCCAGCCGCCTGCCTCCACCGCCCTGGCAAACGGCAAGTGCTGCCCGCCGGTACCGGTACCGCCTTCAGTGCCATAACGTTTAATGCTCATCGTTGCTCCTTATTCTCTGGTCTGCCGACGCAGGAAACGTCCTGCGCGTCCTGTAATTTTCTTATTTTGGCCGTAGCTCATCACGCCATTCACCATCACGGCGTCGATGCCCTCTGCGGGCCGCTTGGGATCCGAGAAGCTGGCGACGTCGCGCACCGTCTGCGGATCAAAAAGCACCAGGTCTGCATAGTAGCTGGTTTTAATCAGGCCCCGCTGCGGCAGCTGGAAGCGCGCCGCCGACATGCCCGTCATCTTGTGCACCGCCACTGTCAGCGGGAAAAGCTTCTCGTCGCGGCAGTAATGGCCCAGCACGCGCGGGAAAGCGCCCCACAGGCGCGGGTGCGGCATCGGGTCGTTCGGCAGCCCGTCGGATCCGATCATCGTCACCGGATAGCGCAGCACCCGGCGCACGTCCTGCTCATCCATGTTGTAGTAAATGGCCCCGGCGGGCATCAGCTGCTCCGCCGCGCTGTGCAGGCTCACCTGCCAGCCGTCCGCTATCTGCTGTAGCGTTTTGCCTGCCTGCTCCGGGTGCGGCTCAGACCAGGTAATGACGATGTCGAACTCGTCGGTCACCTGCTTGAGATCCAGGGTAGAGGAGCTGGCGGAGTAGGGGTAGCAATCGCAGGCGATCTCCTGGTGCTGGCGCATCTTGTCGAAAAATGCCAACGTCTCCCGCGTGCGTCCCCAGTTCTTCGCCCCGGCGCACTTATGGTGTGACACCACCACCGGCACCTTGCCGTGGCGGCCAATCCGGAACGCCTCGTCGAGCGCCTCCAGAATCGGTTCAAATTCAGAGCGTAGGTGCGTGGTATAGATGCTTTTTTCCGCCGCCAGCTCTTCCGCCAGGGCCATCACTTCGTCCGTGGATGAGTGAAAAGCAGTGGCGTAAGCCAGTCCGGTGCTCATCCCCAATGCGCCCTGTTGCAGCGCCGTGCGTAGCTGCTGACGCATGGCGGTGATTTCATCTGCTGTTGCCGCCCGGAACAGATCGTCCATGTGGTTATTGCGCAGGGTGGTATGGCCAATCAGCGTCCCGACGTTGATGGCGGGACGCGCGGCTTCCAGCGC
This sequence comes from Pseudescherichia sp., assembly GCA_032055545.1. Taxonomy (GTDB): domain Bacteria; phylum Pseudomonadota; class Gammaproteobacteria; order Enterobacterales; family Enterobacteriaceae; genus Pseudescherichia. Next base: position 13,827 of record DAMBQR010000043.1, read on the forward strand.
GTGGGCGTAAGCGTCTACCGTCGGGTAGATAAAGTGCTCTTTCTCACCCAGCAGGTTCATCGGGTCTGGTACATCACTGCGCACCGTAGCGATCGCGGCGCTAATGCCGCAGTTGCCTACAATGACGGTGGTAATCCCCTGGCTGATTTTCGGCAGATAGTCGGGCATGCGGATAACATTGGTATCGTCATGGGTATGCACGTCAATAAAGCCGGGCGACAGCACTTTGCCCGAGGCATCAATAATATGCTCCGCCTGAGCGTGGATCGCCGGTGCGATCTCCACGATGCGATCGCCGCTGACCGCCACGTCGCCGCGGTATTCGGGGCCGCCGCTGCCGTCAATGACGGTGGCGTTTTGGAAAAGCCAGTCATGCTTCATAACACCTCACTCCCTTTCTGTTCTGCTGCCAAGTTAACCATTTACAAGCTGGAAAAACAGTGGAAAACTACGCAAAAGTCAGATCGTTTTGTGATACTTTTATTCAAAAACTATAACAATATAATATTTATTCCTTTGTTTTCAAAAAGATAAATATGTTATCTTAACGTTAAAATACAATAACCCGATAAGGATTATGTTATGAAATACCATCCCGATACGTTAGTGACCCACAAGTCCGCAGTTATGCGTACCCCGGCGAACGTGCTGGCGGAAGATGTCTGCCTGCCTGCGGCGGTGATTAAAAAGTCGGCGCTGCACAATAACATCGACTGGATGCAACGCTATGCTGACGCGCGTGGCGTCTCGCTGGCACCGCACGGCAAAACCACCATGACGCCGTGGATCTTTCAGGCGCAGCAGCAGGCGGGCGCATGGGCGATTGGCGTTGGCAGCGCCTGGCAGGCCGGGGCGGCCATGGCCAGCGGCGTCAAGCGCGTGCTGATGGTGAACCAGCTGGTTGGCAAAGCCAACATGCAGCTGATTTCTCAGCTCAAGCAGCATTACCGCGAGGTGGACTTTGCCTGCTGCGTGGACAGCATTGAAAATGCCGCTGCGCTTGCAGACTTTTTTGCCGGGCAAAACCAGACGCTGGATGTGCTGGTGGAGCTGGGCGTACCCGGCGGGCGCTGCGGCTGTCGCAGCACCGACGCCGCGCTGGCGCTGGCGCAGAAAATCAACGATCTCCCTGGGCTGCGTCTGCGCGGGCTGGAGCTGTATGAAGGGGTGCTCCACGGCGACGATCCGCAGCCGCAGGTCGAAGCGCTGTTGCGCGATGCCGCCGAGCTTGCCTGCCGCATGGAAAGCCTGGTAGACGGCGAGTTTATTCTCACCGGCGCCGGCACGGTCTGGTATGACGTGGTGTGCACTATCTGGCTTGCCGCCCGCAAACCAGCCCGGTGCCGTATTGTGATCCGTCCCGGCTGTTATATTACTCACGACAGAGGTATTTATGCGGTAGCTCAGCAGACCTTAATTGAGCGCGATCGCGTCGCCTGCGATCTGGGTGGCGATCTGGTCTCCGCCCTGGAGCTGGTAGCGATGGTGCAGTCGGTGCCGGAGGCTGACCGTGCGGTGGTCAACTTTGGCAAGCGCGACTGCGCCTTTGACGCCGGGCTACCGCAGCCCATTGCCCACTACCGCAACGGCCAGGCGCTGCCGCTCCAGCCGCAGGCCATCGTCAGCGTCGGAATTATGGATCAGCACTGTATGGTGAAGCTGGCCCCAGAAAGCGACGTCCGTGTCGGTGACATTCTGGTGTTTGGCACGTCACACCCTTGTCTGACCTTTGATAAATTCAAAACGCTGCTGCTGATTGATGACGACTACCACGTTATCGACGAGCTTGATACGCTGTTTTAATCTACCGTCTGCGGCGATGCACGGCCTCGGCCTCCCAGAAGAGGAGTCGCCGCTGCAGCCAGCGCACCAGCTCTGCGCCGCATAGCCCAATCAGGGCCAGCAAAATCACCCCTGCAAACATGGTTGCCATACTCATGCTGACCGAGCTGGCAGCGATCAGGTAGCCAAGCCCGCTCTGCGCCGAGAGAAACTCTGCTACCACCGCGCCAATCAGCGCCAGCGCGACGCCGATCTGCAGGCCAGCAAAAATGTCACTTGCCGCTGAGGGGAGTTTGACATGGAAGAGTAAATACCCGCGTGAGGCGGAAAAGGCGCGGCAGGCGTCCAGCAGCTCCGGGTCGGCGCGGCGAATGCCGTTCACGGTATTCACGAACAGCGGGAAAAAGCAGACCAGGGTGACCAGCACCACCTTCGACATTGTGCCAAAACCAAACCACACCAGAATGATCGGCCCTAGCGCCACCTTGGGCGTGGCCTGCAACGCCACCAACAATGGATAGACGAACCGCTCAAAGGTACGTGACTCTGCCAGCGCCACGCCCAGCACAATCGCCAGCACGCTGCCGACGGTAAAGCCGCTCAGCGTTTCGCCCAGCGTGACCGCAATATGTGGCCACAGGCTGTTATCCTGAAAGCCGCTGGACAGCGCACCGAATACTGCGGCGGGCGAGGGCAGCAGATAGTCGGGAATAGCCCACAGACGCACGGCCACGTCCCAGATAAGCACCAGCACTGCCAGGCTAATCAGCGGATAGATCACCGGTTGCAATCTACGCATGGGTAAAATACCTCCGTAAATGCTGGCACAGAGCCATAAAGGTCTCATCGCCCAGCGTCTCCAGCGTACGCGGGCGCGACAGGGGGATCGCCAGCTCTTCGACAATGCGCCCCGGCCTCGGCGACATCACCAGCACCCGGTCGGCCAGAAATACCGCTTCCTGAATCGAGTGAGTGATAAACAGTACCGACTTGCGCTGCTGCTCCCAGATGCGCTGTAGCTCCAGCATTAGCGTCTCGCGCGATAGCGCGTCCAGCGCCGCAAACGGCTCATCCATCAGCAGCAGCTGCGGATCGTGCAGCAGCATCCGGGCAATGCCGACGCGCTGCTGCATTCCGCCGGAAAGCTCGAACGGGTAGTCGCTGGCAAACGGTGCAAGGCCCACCAGCTCAAGCAGCTCAAGGGCACGCTGCCGGGCCGGACCTGCAGGCAGCCCCAGCGTCCGGGCAGGTAGCAGCACGTTATTAAGCACGCTTTTCCACGGCAGCAGGTTGGGTTTCTGAAAGACCACGCCCGCCCGGCGGCCCGGCCCGTTCACCGCTTCAGATGCCAGCAACACCCGGCCCGATGAGGGTGGCATTAGTCCGGCGGCGAGCTTCAAAATGGTGGATTTACCGCAGCCGGACGGCCCCAGCAGCGCGACAAACTCGCCGTCTTTAACCTGCAGGTCGACGCTGCTCAGCGCTTCAATCTCTCCACGACGCGTGGCGTAGGTCAGGCCTGCGCCACGCAACTCCAGCGCCGCGCTCATGTTTGCGCCTCGTGCTCTGCCAGCGCGGCGGCAAGAAACGCCAGCACGCGCTCCCAGCTTCTGCGGTTGGCCCGGGCATTGGCAAACGGCGTTCCGCCGCCGTTGATCGCTACCCCCGCGACCGGATGCACTTTAGCGATGTCGGTGGTCGGGGCAAATGGAAAGCCGATGGCATGCCCGGCACCCGTGTTATGAACATGCTCAACCGGCCAGGGGTGTTCTCGCGCCACCAGATCGGCCTTAATGCGATTGCAGTAGGCTTCCGACGGCCAGAAGCCATCATCGGAACCAGAAATTAACAGCACCGGCCCGGCAATACGCTCAACCGGAATTCGCGCCGCCGCGGTGAATGCATCATTGCGCTCTACCGTCAGAAACGCCGGGGCCTGACGGAGGGGCGCGCCCGGTGTGGAAGGGTGATCAAATGCATACCAGTCCGCCTGAGGGTTATCGCGCCAGATATTGCGCAGCGGCTCGCCGCGCCACGTCCAGGCAGTGGCGTCACGCTGCTCGTCCGGACGGCCTGCCCGCAGCGTGCCGTGGATCACGGCGCTCGGCACATAGCCAACCACCGCGCTGATACGTTCGGGGAAGGTTGCGCCCAGCAGCAGGGCCAGCTCGCCGCCACGAGAGTGCCCGGCGACCGCGATAAATCCGGCGTGCGGCTGAAGCTCACGCGCAGCCCACGCCAGCGCCTGCTCAAAATACTCCAGCGGGGTATTAGAAATGTACTCCGGGCGTCCAGGCGCTTTGAAATAAGCCAGAGCAAACGCCGCGTAGCCGTGGGAGGCAAACAGCGCAGCCCGCAGCTCTGGTGTCCCCCCGCCTGAGCCGTTCAGCAGCACAACCAGCGGATGCGGGCCCTCTCCCGGCGGGGTGAAGAGGGTGCCGGAGAGATCGCCCTCGCGTACCTCGCGGCGCGTAACGCCGGGGGCAACAAAATGCTGCACGATAGATGCCTGCGCTTCATTGCCTGCGGCATCCACAAGATGCAGTGCGATCCGTCGCGGTTCGGTGCTGTCGGACAGCCGGGGATCAACCGGGGCGGAAACCTGGCGCAGCGCCCAGACGGGGGCCATAGGTTCGGCGTCGCGCCAGTCACCCTCCTGCGGTACGGCGGTGGCAATATCCAGCTCGCCGTCGACGGCAACGGCAAAGGCGGCATGGCTCTGCCAGACGCTGCCGTCTGGATGGATAAAGGACGCCGAGAGCCGGGCTACGCCAGTCGCCAGCCCGCTGGCAGTGATGCTTCGCGGCCGATCGATCGGCCCGTCAGCGATATCAATATGCAGTGTCATGCTCATTTTGCCGCCTCCGCCCGTTTGCGCAGGGCATCTTTATCAAAATCGTTAAACGCCGCGACGAACTCATTAGAGAAGATCTTCGCCACCGGCACGTTTGCGCTGGGGAACTCGCCCTCTTTCGCCATCGCGCCAATGGCCTGCTGGATCACCGCCAGATCGTACTCGCCCGGCTGGCGGCGCGTGCCATCCGGCCGGTAGAGCGTGCGCTGCAGGCGGCGGGTGAGCAGCGTCTTCGCTTCGGTAAGGCCTTTGCCATCGGCATCAGCGGGTTTGCTTTCCGGGTGCTGTCGCCAGAACGCCCGTACGCAGAAGGTCGGGTTGATTTCACAGACGTACTGCGCCTCGGTATAGGCCCGGCCAAAGCGGCGGATCAAATCTGGGTTCTCTTTGAAGGTATCCTGATGGGCGATAAAACCGTTGCCGGGGTTCTCCTGGAACACCGCCGGGTAGGCGATGCGGCGGATTTTGGTGCCGGTAAACTCAAAAATATCGCCCCAGCTGCTGTTGTAGTTGAGCGCATCTACTTTGCCGCTGCGCAGCGCCTGGAAGCCGGAGCCCAGCGCGCCCACCGCCACAAACTCAACGTTCTTGCCAGGCTCCAGCCCGGCGACTCGCAGCGCGGCCCGGCTGTTGGGCAGCGTCCCCCACGTCAGCGCGCCGACGCCGATCTTCTTATCTTTGAGATCGGCCAGGGTTTTAATGGGCGAATCCGCCAGCACCGTATACTCCAGCGTCTGATTTGGCGTGCCGTTATAGAAATAGCGCAGCGGCAATGGATTTTTACCGCTGAAATAGCTGGAGATCACCGGTTCCGACACCGGGTAGCCGAAGGTCACGCGCTTGCTGGCGACCTGGGGCAGCAGCGCGCCCGCGCCCTGAAAAACCAGCAGCTTAACGTCAAGGTTTTGTGCTTTGAACAACCCCAGCTCTTGCGCCGCCGCATAGGGGGCACCGTCGTGGACGGCGGGAGGAATGGCCAGGGCCACGGTCACGTCGTCAAGGGCCTGCGCCTGGGCGACACCGGCAAAGGTGAGTGACAACAGCAGATACTTTACTCGCATAGGGCTTCCTGAGTGATGGCGAAACAGAGGCGCTCAAGGTAGAGCAGGCCATCCCCATGCAAAACGAACATATTGCGCTAACGATATGAATGAGCGTGCTAATCTGGGCAGCTCAGCGGCAGAGTTGAACGCCGATCGCGCCGCAGGCCGCTGACACGCCCTTATCTGCCCGCTGAGCAGCCCAGTTGATGCTTTTTCCTGCTTTATATTGCTGTTTTAATTATTAGAACCCGGCGTAAACCTGCCCCAGAATGGCCCCACTAAGAGCGTCAATGCGACGCTGTGAGATGCTCACCGCAATGAGATAAGCGGCCAGGAGGAGAGTTGTGACGGAATCTTTATCTTTAGGCGATCGTGCTTACCATGCGATCCGCCGCGACATTCTGACCTGTCGCATGATGCCAGGATCGCTGGTGACTGAATCTGAGCTGATGGAGCGCTATCAGCTGGGTAAAAGCACCTGTCGGCTGGCGCTGGCGCGACTTAGCCATGAACACCTCATTGAATCCCGCCCGCGCAAGGGCTATCGCATTGCACCCATCACGCTTCAGGATGTGGAAGAGATCTTTACCCTGCGCGTACAGCTCGAGCCGCTGGCCGCGCGTCTCGCCGTCGGCAAAGTGGATATCGACCTGCTCAAACAGCTTGAAGCAGATTGCCGGGTAGAGGTTGCCGCGCCGCTCTCTACGCGCATCGATGTGTTTATGAATGCCAACAAGCGCTTTCACCTGGCTATCGCCGAGGCGGCGGGCAACCAGCATCTGCTGCGCACGCTCTCGACCCTGATGGATGAGATGGCCCGGCTGGTGGCGCTGGGGTTCAACGTTCAGCGTACCAAGCCGGAAATTCGTCACGATCATAATGCCATGATTGACGCCTTTATCGAGGGCGACCGCAAGCGGGTGGAGTTTATCGCCCGCAGACATATTGAAACCTTCCAGGCGATGACGCTGGAAAAAATCTACGCCACCTTAACCTCCGACGGGACGTTGCTGCCGGTTCAGGAGAGGAGAGTGTTTTCATGAGCGCCATTCTTGACGAGTTGCCTGCTGCCGTTGCGCCAGTGATTGAGCTTCGACAGGTCGACAAACGTTTCGGCACGCAAGAGGTGTTAAAAGCGATTTCACTCAGCGTCTATCCGGGAGAGATCGTCGCCCTGCTCGGTGCCTCCGGCTGCGGCAAAAGCACGCTGCTGAATATCATTTCCGGCCTGCTGCCCGCCGACGGCGGTGACATCGCGCTGCAGGGCGAGCCGGTGGCGCAGTTTAGCCAGTGGCGGCAGGTGGCCTATCTCTTTCAGGAGGACCGGCTGCTGCCGTGGCGCACGGTACGCCAGAACGTCAACTTCGCTCTGGAGAATAGCCCGCTGCCGCGTGCCGAGCGTCAGCGGCGCGTTGAGGCCGCCCTGCAGCTGGTGGGGATGGGACAGGTCGGGCATAAGTGGCCGCATCAGCTCTCTGGCGGCATGCGCAGCCGTATTGCGCTGGCAAGAAGCCTGGTGGCAGAGCCGCAGATTTTGCTGATGGATGAGCCGTTCTCCAAACTCGATCCGCAGACCCGCAGCGCCATGCATGAGGAGCTGCTGCGTATTCGCGAGCTTAAGAGCATGACGGTGGTGATGGTTACCCACGATGTGGAAGAGGCGGTGATCCTCGCCGACCGCATTGTCATTCTGCAACCCAATCCGGGACGTATTAAGCAGTTTGCGACCGTGGCACTGCCGCGTCCCCGGCTGCCGACCGGTCGCGACGTAGCGGAAAAAGTTCGCCTGCTGCGGATGGAGGTATAGATGCACAAACGCAACCGAACGCTGTCGCTCGTTGTCCAGCGCCTGATTCTGCTGGCTGCCTTTGTCGTGCTGTGGCTGCTGGCGGCACGCAATATGCCTGCTTTTGTGCTCCCTGGGCCAGAGAAAACCTTTAATGCGCTGCTGATGCTGTGGCACAACGACACGCTGCTGCATGACATCGGCGTCACCTTTTCGCGGGTGTTCAGCGGCTTTTTACTGGCTACGGTTGTAGGAACGCTCGCCGGGCTGGCACTCGGGGCGAGCCGCAGGCTGGCGCAGTTTTTTGAGCCGCTGCTGGCGGTGTTTAACACGGTCTCGTCGGCTATCTGGGCGATTTTCGCCATTATCTGGTTCGGCATCTCGAACGCCACTACCGTCTTCGTGGTGTTTATGACCTCGATGCCGCTGATCCTGACCAACGTCTGGCAGGGGGCGCAAACCGTAGAGCGGCAGTACGTGGAGCTGGCGCGCAGCTTCCGCATGAACCGCGTGCAGACGCTGCTCAAAATCTATCTCCCCACCATCCTGCCTTACTTTTTCTCGGGCGCGCGGCTGGCCTTTGGTTTTGGCTGGCGCGTATCGCTGGTGGCGGAAACGCTGGGCGCATCGGACGGAATTGGCTACCGGCTGCGCCAGGCAGGCGATCTGGTACAGACGGATCAGGTCTTCGCCTGGACGCTGCTGCTGGTCTCGCTGATGCTGCTGCTGGAAGGCGGATTGCTTAAGCCGCTGGAACGCCGCCTCTTTCGCTGGAAATCACACACACAGGAATAACAGATGAAAAACTGGTTAAAGGTGGCCACGCTGGCTGCCGGGGCTCTCTTCGCCCTGAATTCGGCAGCGGCTGAGAAGGTCCGCATCGGCTACTGGAGCAGCGGCGTCAGCCTGGGCTACGGCACCGTACTGGAAAATAAAGATTTTTTGGCTAAACGCGGTATCGACGCCGAGTTTGTTCACTTCCCGGACGTTAATGCGCCCATTAAGGCGCTGGCGTCAGGATCCATTGATTTAGCGTTCGGCGCGCCGCTGGCAGGGGTCTTCAGCAGCGCGGCCGAAGGGGTACCGATCAAAATCTTTGCCGCCACCCAGCCTGCCGACGTGCAGTTTGTGGTGCCCCAGGGCTCATCCATCACCTCCCTCGACCAGCTCAAGGGCAAAAAGGTGGGCATGTCGCCCGCCGGATCGTCGGTAGCGGTGATCGCCACCACCCTGTTACAGGGTAACAACCAGATCGCCCCCAACGACTTTCAGCTTATTGGCGGCAACGAGTCGCGCCTCGCCCAGTACCTGGTGCAAAAGCAGGTGGATGCCGCCGCGCTGCGTTCGCTGACCATTGAGCAACTGGACGAGCTGAAAGTCACCCCGCTCGGCAGCTTTGCCGATGAGTGGAAAAAGCTGACCCACAGCGACGCCGTGCCCTATATCGGCGTCGGCGCGGTGCGCAGCGAGCTGATTGAACAGCATCCGGAAACGGTAGCGCGGGTTATCGCCGCGCTGCGTGACACCCTGGCGTGGGGCAAAACCCACCAACAGGAGGTGGTCTCGCTGCTGCAAAAAAACGCCAATCTGCCGCAGCGCGATGCTGAAGTCTATTTCAGCCGCTGGGACAGCATGAACCGCGTCGCCTTTGAACCGGCGGATATCGCCACCCTTAAACGTCAACACCAGGTCTTTGTCGCCAGCGGCACCGTGAAAGGCGACGTGCCGGAGAGTCTCTACGACGACGCGGCATACAAGGCTTCAGCATCATTAAAATAGCAGGAGATAACCGTGAGTCAGACCATGAAAGCGCTGGTACTTAACCAGCACGGCAGCCTGGACAATCTGTCCGTCGTCACCGATAAGCCCCGCCCGACGTTGCAGCCAGGCCACGCCATCGTGCGGGTAAAAGCTTCCTCGTTTAACTATCACGACGTCTTTACCGTCAACGGCATGCCGGGCATTAAGGTGCCGCTGCCGGTGGTGCCGGGTCTCGATCTTGCTGGCGTCATCGACGAGATCGCCGACGACGTGACGGGCTGGAAAACCGGTGACCGCGTGCTGATCAACCCGCTGAAACCCGGCGTAGGGCTGATGGGCGAAATGACCGACGGCGGCATGGCGGAATATGCCCTGGTGGATGCCGCGCAGCTTATCGCGCTGCCCGAGGCGGTCACCTTCGCCCAGGCGGCGGCGTTGCCGGTGGCCTACGGCACGGCGCACCGCATGCTGGTGACCCATGACACCATCAAGCAGGGCGACAGGGTGCTGATCCTCGGTGCCAGCGGCGGCGTGGGTACGGCCTGCGTAGTGCTGGCGAAAAAGCTCGGGGCGGAAGTTATCGCCTGCGTTGGCAGCGCGGAGAAGGGCGAGGCGCTGGCCGCCCTGGGTGCCGATCATGTCGTTAACTACCGCGAAGAAGATTTTTCCCGCTGGGCAGTTGGCCGCTACGGCAAACCCCAGCGTCGCAACTATGAGGGCGGCGTGGACGTAGTGATTAACTTCACCGGCGGCGACACCTGGCGTCCGTCGCTCAAATGCTTAAAACGCGGCGGCACGCTGCTGGTTTGCGGTGCGACGGCGGGCTACGACCCGGCGGAAGATCTGCGCTACGTCTGGAGCTTTGAACTGAATATCAAAGGCTCCAACAGCTTCTACACCGAGGATCTGGAGGCGCTGCTGACGCTGGTCGCGCAGGGTGAGATTAAACCGCTGATCGACCGTGAGCTGCCGCTGGAGCAGGCGGCGGAAGGGCTGCGGCTGATCCGCGATCGTGAAGTCTTGGGCAAAGTGATTGTGACCCCTTAAGGAGAGGAAGATGAGCGAGATTGTTGAGTTAAGCGTGCAGGACGTGCAGGAAAAACTGCTGAAGGGTCCCTATCACCAGTGGCTGGGCCTTGAGGTGCTGGCGGTGGCAAAGGGCGAAATCACCCTTAAGGCGCGTTTTCGCGATGAGTGGGTAGTCAACCCGGCGGGTGGCTATATCCACGGCGGCATCCTGGCGGCGCTGGTTGATCTGACCGCCGACTGGGCGCTAGTGGCCTATACCGGTAAAGGGGTACCGACGCTGGATATTCGGGTCGACTATCACCGCCCTGCGCGCGGCGACCTGCGGATCGCAGGCAAAGTCATCAAGGTGGGCAAGCAGGTCTCCAGCGCGGAAGCCTGGGTTTACGACAGCGAAGACCGACTGGTGGCGAGCGGCCGCGGCCTGTATGCCATGCCTGCCGCCTGAGGAGCCGCCCATGCCACTGGTCTTCGATCACCTGGTAATCAACAACCATTTTGCACTGGAGGCCACGCGGGATCTCTTTGCCGCGCTGGGATTTACCCTGACGCCGGAGAGCCATCACTCGCTCGGATCGATGAACCAGCTGGTGATGTTTAACGGCCACTACCTGGAGCTTATCGGGCTACCGCGTCACGGGGAGCGGATCCGCCAGGAGCTGCTGGACAGCCCGCGCGGTATCGACGGGCTGGTTTTTCGCAGCACGGATGCTGCCGCAACGGAGAGGCAGCTGCGCGAGCAGGGCTTCACGGTGCAGCCGGTACAGCATTTCTCCCGTGAGGTGGCAGCCGACGGTGAACGGGGCGAGGCGCGTTTCAGCACGGTACGCCTCGCGCCCGGCAGCTTTGCGGCGGGCAGGGTCTATTTTTGCCAGCATCACACCCCAGAGTGGGTGTGGCGCGCCCCCTGGCTTGCCCACGCCAACGGCGTTGCGGGGATCGAGGCGGTAACCGTTGTGAGCCAAAACGTCGACCAGGAGGCGCAGGCGTGGCAGCAGCTTGGTGCGCCCGATCCGGCTTTTCGACTACGGTTGCTGACTCCCTTAGCCTGGCGTGATGCTTCCGTCGGTCTTGTTAGCGTAGACGAGAGCCGATTCAGCCAGTTTGCGGCTATTCACTTTCGCGGCGGCAATGCGTCGATGCTGGCCCAGGCCGCACGTGACGCCGGGCTGCCGTTGCATCAACAACCGGGGCGGCTGCTGATCGCCATACCCGCCATTCACACTCTACTTGAGTTCAGGCTATGACCGTTACCAATTTGGGCGCGCTGCCCCCGTCGGCCCGCCATAACCCGCTGCCCGCCTTTATCATGCCGCAGGGGGAAGGGGAGAGCGCCATCACCTTTGGCGAGCTGGATGCTCAGGCCAACGCGGTAGGCGCGGCGCTTCAGTCCCGCGGCTATCGGCCGGGCGAACGCGTTGCGCTGCTCGGGCGTAACTCCATTGCGTTTATTACCGCGTTTTTAGGCATCCTGCGGGCGGGGCTGGTCGCGGTGCCGATTAGCATCAAATTTCCGCCTGCGACGCTGGAGCGAATTCTCAACGACTGCGATGCCCGTCTGGTGATGGGTGATGATGCGCTGCTGGCAGGTCTCACGACCACGCGCAGCCGGTGGGGGTTCCACGATCTGGCGTCACTCGCGCCGGTAGCCGACTACGACGCTTTTGCACCGCAGGCAGACTCGCTGGCGATGCTGCTCTATACCTCCGGCTCCACCGGCATGCCGAAAGGGGTGCGCCTTAGCCACGCCAGCCACCGCTGGGTGGTAGAGACGCGGCTGGCGGCCAACGAGCTGGCAGATCAGCGCGTGCTGATCGCCGCGCCGTTTTATCATATGAACGCCCTGGCGCTGGCCCTGTTAACGCTTGCCAGCAGCGTCACCACCATTCTGCTGCCCCAGTTTCAGGTGCGAGAGTACATCGCCGCCATTGCCCGCTACCGCTGCACCTGGATCACCGCCGTGCCGCCGATGATCGCCATGATGATGAAAGAGCAGGCCCTGCTTGCCGAGAGCGATCTCTCCTCGGTGCGGGTCGTGCGCATGGGATCTGCGCCGGTTAACGAAGGGTTATTCAACCAGATCCGTCAGATCTGGCCTAATGCGCGGATCATCAACGCCTACGGGACCACGGAAGGCGGCCCAATTGTCTTTGGCTCCCACCCGCAGGGACATGCTGCGCCGTTGCACTCCAACGGCTATGCCCATCCGGCGGTCTCGCTACGGCTGCGCGACGAGCAGGGAGAGCTTAGCGACCACGGTGTGCTGGAGATGAAAAGCCCGGCACTGATGCAGGGGTATCACCAGCGCCCGGACGTCTCTGCGCCGTTCACCGACGATGGCTACTACATCACCGGCGACGTTTTCATGCGCGATGCGCATGGTTTCTACACCTTTATCGGGCGACGCGACGATATGTTCGTCTGCGGCGGTGAAAATATCTATCCCGGCGAGGTGGAGAAGCTGCTGGAGCAGCATCCTGCCGTGCAGCAGGCCTGCGTCGTGGCGGTAAAAGATGAGATTAAAGGCAGCAAGCCGGTGGCCTGGATTATTCCCCGCCAGGGCAGCGTCGCCGGTCCGGAAGAGATCAAGGCCTGGACGCTGGCGCATGGTCCCGCCTACCTGCACCCTCGCCATATCTGGCTCACCGACAGCTTCCCGTTAGCAGGCACTAACAAAGTAGATAAACAGGCGCTGCGTGCAGAGGCGGAGCGCTATCTGGCGACGGCAATCGACAAGGAGATGCGGGCATGAAATTTAACTGGCACAACCCTTACCTCACCACGCGTACGCCGCTCTTCGCGCGTAACGCGGTGGCGACGTCACACCCGCTGGCGGCGCACGCTGGCAATCAGGCTCTGTTGAACGGCGGTAACGCGGTGGATGCGGCGATTGCAGCGGCGGCAACGCTGACCATCGTTGAGCCAGTCTCCAACGGGCTGGGCAGCGATGCGTTCGCTATGGTCTGGGACGGTCAGCAGCTACATGGCCTGAACGCCTCCGGCACCGCGCCCTCCCACTGGGATACCAGCTGGTTTGCCCGGCGCTATGGCGTGGATACGCAAGGCCATGCCAAAAGGCCCGTGCGTGGCTGGGACAGCGTGACCATTCCGGGGGCGGTTGCCGCCTGGGGGGCGCTGCACCAGCGCTTCGGCAAGCTGCCGTTCTCCCAGCTGCTGGAGACCGCCATCGATCTTGCCGAGCGTGGGGTGACCATTGCGCCGATGGTGGCGCGCAAGTGGCACGCCGCCGTGCCGCTGCTTCAGGAGCAGCCGGGTTTTGCCGCGACCTTTATGCCCAACGGCCGCGCGCCGGAGATTGGCGAAAAGTTTGTCATGCCTGCCGCCGCCCGCACGCTGCGCCTGCTCGCCGACCAGGGCGCACGCGCCTTCTATGAAGGCGAGGCGGCAGAGGCGATTGTGCGTTTTGCTGCCCAAAGCGACGTGCCGCTGACGCTTGCCGATCTTGCCGGATATCGCCCCGAGTGGGTCACGCCGGTCAGCCGTCGCTATCGCGGTTATGACGTTCACGAGCTGCCGCCTAACGGCCAGGGTATTGCCGCCCTTATCGCGCTGGGGATCCTTGAGCATTTTGACCTTGCCAGCCTGCCGCTGGACAGCGTTGCGTCCCAGCACCTGCAGGTTGAGGCGATGAAGCTGGCCTTTGCCGATATCTATAAATACGTTGGCGACCCGCGTGCGATGGACATTACCCCTGAGCAGATGCTGGATGACAGCTATCTGGCCGAACGCGCCAGGCTTATCGACCCGACGCGGGCCAGCCAGCCGCTACCGGGCATGCCCGCCAGCGGCGGCACCGTCTATCTCACCACCGCCGACGAAAGCGGCATGATGGTGTCATTTATTCAGTCGAACTATATGGGCTTTGGCTCGGGCGTGGTGGTGCCGGAGTACGGCATTAGTTTGCAAAATCGAGGGGCGGGATTCTCCAGCGATCCACGCTCCGCCAACGTGGTCGCACCGGGCAGGCGGCCATTCCATACCATCATCCCTGGCTTTCTCACTAAAGATGGTCAGCCGCAGATGAGCTTTGGCGTCATGGGCGGGGATATGCAGCCGCAGGGGCACGTTCAGACGCTGGTACGGATGCTGGACTACCAGCAGCAGCCGCAGGCCGCCTGCGATGCGCCGCGCTGGAAGGTAAACCGCGATTTCTCGCTCGACCTGGAGGTCGGTTTTCATCAGGGCGTGGCGGAGCAGCTGGGTCAGCGCGGGCATCGCTTTACCTCGCTTAACGACCCCTACATGGACTTTGGTTCAGGCCAGTTTATCTGGAAGCTGACGACGGAGGGCAGCGACGGCTATGTTATTGCCAGCGACAGCCGCCGCGACGGCCAGGCGGTAGGTTTTTAAATACAGTGCGCGACGCCCTTCAGGCGGCGCCAGCAGCGCCACCGTGAGTCAGATTACTGCGCACCACCAGACCTGGCATCGTCACTCTCTACTCGCGGCTGTGCCAGCCGGGCAAAGTCGGATCCTGCCGGGTGCTGGTAAATCTGCAGCTCAAAGTGGCGGGCCATCGCATAGATATATTCAAAAATCGCCGCCTGGGTATTTTCATAATCGCTCCAGAAAATAGATGAGGTGAAGCAGTAGATCTCCACCGGCAAGCCATCCGGTGACGGCTTCAGCGGACGCACCACGATATACATCTCTTTTTTAATATCCTCACGCTGGGCCAGCCAGGCGGTCAGAAACTTACGGAACACCATAAGGTTGGTGATGCCGTTCTCCATAAACCAGCGGTCGCCGACCGCGCTGATATCACGTCCATCCAGCAGCTCAGTGATAGATTCGCCTGCGATGCGGATCTGGCTTATCGCCTGCAACATCTCCTGATTCACAAAGGTGATAGACTTCTGGTCAAGATAAAAGCTGCGCATGATGCGACGCGCGCCCGAAGAGAACATCGCCTGCCAGTTGGTGTAGGTCTCGGTGAGGAAATTTTTGGTCGGGATGCGTGAAATGGTGTTATCCCAGTTGCGGATAGTGATGGTATGCAACGCAATATCGATCACCTCGCCACTGATATTTCTATCCGGCATCTCAATCCAGTCGCCCAGTTGCAGCACATCGTTGGACGAGAGCTGAATATTAGCCACCAGCGACAGCAGGGTATGCTGGAAGATCAGCATTAACACCGCGGCGACCGCACCCAGTGAAGAGATAATAATCGCCGGTGACTTGTTGGACATAATCGCCAGAATCATTATCGCGGCGATAATATGCACCAAAATTTTACCAATCTGGATATAGCCTTTGATCGAGTGATTCTTGCGCTTAGATTTGCGCGAATAGGAGTTGTTAACAATCTCCAGCACTTCATTAAAGAAGATCGACAGATAGACAAAAAACAGGATGCCGCAAATGGTCTGAATCGCAACTTTCAGATTTTCAGGCAGGCCTGGCATAAACTGCAGGAAATTGTAGACCACAATCACAGGCACAAAATTCGACAGCTTCTGCGAGAGGCGTACATCTTTATCCAGAGGAACGTCCTGTTTATGGCTGCTGAAAAAGACCTTTCTGATCACTTTGACGATGAAAAATTTGCAGATCAGGTGAGTGACCATCCCGGCCATAATCAGCAACAGCAGACTGACGCTGACCGACAGCACCCTGTTTCCCTCAATAAAACTCATCAAACTCTGAATAAAATGCATGATAACTACCGACCTGGACCCCGTTGTTAATGACAACACTCAGTTTATAGAGTAATTACTGCTCCACGATAGTCTTTATCATGGGGCGTGGTCAGTGTAGTGCCAAAAGCGGCATTTAATGCGCAAGCCGAATACGGGAGCCGCCTCGGTATGGTGAGTAAGCTTTACCCGGAACTTAGCTATCAACAGTCATCGCCAGCACCAGCCGCCGTGACCGCCAGAGGGGAGGTTTTAAATGCAGTACGCATATAAAACAAGCGATTGAATACAAAAGTCAAAAATTTACATATCCTTTAACTTTTTGATAAGTAATGCTTTTTATTATTAATAATTAGACGCGTGGCGACAGGCATTTACTTAAGCCACTTGATCACGACATCATATAAATCTACTGTATAAATACACAGTAACTATTATAATAAGGTGACGTCGTGAGTTTAACATTTTACAAGCCCGCAGAGCTGCGTGAAGTTCTCGCGTTTCCTCTCTTTGGCGATCTGGTGCCGTGCGGTTTTCCCTCACCGGCGCAGGACTATGTGGAACAGAGTCTCGACTTAAACGAATTAATGATCCACCACCCCAACGCGACCTATTTTGTTAAGGCGGCGGGGGACTCGATGATCGACGGCGGGATTAACGATGGCGATCTGCTGGTGGTTGACAGCTCCCGGACCGCCGCCCATGGCGATATTGTTATTGCCGCCGTTGACGGTGAGTTTACCGTTAAAGAGCTTCAGCTTCGCCCCGTCATCCAGCTTAACCCCCGCAATTCCCGCTATACGCCTATCCGCATCGGCAGTGAAGAGGCGCTCGAAATTTTCGGCGTCGTCACCCACATAATCAAATTTACGGGTTGAATCATGTTTGCCCTGGTGGATGTGAACGCATTCTATGCCAGCTGTGAAACGGTCTTCAGACCCGACCTGAAAGGCAAGCCGGTGGTGGTGCTCAGCAATAACGATCTGAGTGGTGACAAACGTTAGTTAGTCCTATGCTGTTCATATCATCTTATCCTTAAAAGTCTGGGGCGTGATATGAGGCTTGTATTTGCAACAAAAGACCTGACTTTGGCTGGCCGCTCCTTTGAGGGTTTTCCGTTGTTAATTGGATCAGATGGATGGCCAGTTCAGCCAGCACAATCCTTCCTTTGGCACACCCTAATCGAGTCAGGGGAATCACTGAGCCCCCTTACCTGGGAAGCGTATGGTCGACGTTTTTATGACTACTATGCTTTCTTGGAGGCTAATAAGTTGGCCTGGAACGATGAAACTCCAGCTCACGGACTCAGCGTACTTGCTAGATACAGAGATTGGTCAATCGGCGAACTAGCGCTTACCCCGCGCACTGTGAACAATCGTCTGGCACTGATTGTGAGATTTTATCGATGGGCAAAGCAGAACAACCTGATAAAGGTGCTGCCTTTTGGTGAGAAAAAGACTCATGTTGTTCCCCATTCAGGCCTTCTAAGTCATGTCACTCGGCCAAGAACAGAAAGAAGTAAAATTTCAATAATGCTCCGCGAGCGAAAACGTCTAACTAAATTCTTAACCAAGGATCAAGTCAAAGTATGCCTTGCCTTAGATGCTGACCCAAGCCATCAGATATTGTTCCACCTCATGGTGCGAACCGGACTCCGCTCCTGTGAAGCCAGATCTTTTCCTCTCAAATATGTGTTTAATCCTAGATTGAAGAATGGGCTGCGCCGAGGACAGATGATAAGCGTTGCTCTTGATCCTTCAGATATGCAAATTAAGTATAATCGACCTAGAATCATTGATGTGCCTTGGTCACTAATGGAAGATATGTGGTCTTATTCCCTTCATCAACGAGAGATTCGTAATTCTAGTGGCAATAGAAGTGTTACCGCGTTATTGCTAACAAAAGAAGGAAGACAATACTCAAAAGATGCTGTCGTAGACATTATGAAATCCTACGAAAGAAAATGCGGTTTCTATGTGCGGGCCCATATGTTGCGTCACACCTATGGGACTTATACTTTGCTTGCTCTTCGAAAAAGTAAAGAATTTGAAGGTGAGCCACTAATGTATGTCAGGGATCGGCTAGGACATTCAGATGTTCAAACAACGATGATCTATTTGCATCTTATCAATCAACTGGAAGCCCAATCCGTTCTTGCACATGAAGATGAAATTGACATGATGTTTATGGCCACCTCCATTAATCACGACTGGGGTAAATAAATTGTCTCAGCGAAAGAACTATAAGGCAGCTCTACTGCCCGGCACTAAAAAATTAGAGTCTGTAGGAGAAGAAATGAAAATTAATTTACCAAGGAACCCGAACAATTACAGACAGATTGATCATTCTCAATACTTAGGTTTGGGTTTCGACGCTTGGGCAATTCAAAGCATTTATGTTATCAGGGCGTTATTACAAGGAGGGAACTTCTCTGTCGCTACTTTAATTGGTTACTCTGTGACAGGATTGAAAAACTTTCTGAAATATTTGAGTGGGGACTTAATTGAATCGCCACCTGCTACGCCAAGTGCTCTAACTAAACGCCACATGGAGCATTATATCTCTTGGCTAAAACTTAAATACCCAAACGGCTCGACGGCCAAGAATTTTTATACAAGCTTTAAATCACTGGTCATCATACTGGCGGATTATGGGTTCATAGAAAACGTTCTTGACGATCTTCTGCCGCCTAATCCGTTCCCCAACAATGCGCAAAATACAAAAGATGCAGAACCGCTTACCATGGGAGAGATGCAAAGGTTGCTCAGTGCATTAAAGTCCGATTTTATTGATATCTACAAGGGCACATTTCTTGGGAATGAAGCTGAGAAAATGACAGTGCTGCTGTTAATCACGGCTGCAAGGTCCGGTCTTAATACCACGCCATTATTAGAGATGACGAGAGACGCCTTAACACCACATCCATTCCTGCCAAATCTTAAACTGATAAATACGCTCAAGCGCCGGGGCAAAGGTGCTCAGAGCAAAACAATACGTCAAACCAATCTTCTAAATGAATATAGCTCCATTCCACTTGATGGGGTTACAGTCTTGAATAAGGCGCTAGCAATCAGCAAACCGCTTGTGCAGCTAGCCTCAGAAGAGATGCGTTCATATATATGGTTATTTCGCTCAGGACAACGTGGAGGGGCAAACAAAATTGCTGTTCTTACTCCCGGTACTTTATACGTGTGTAGCAAAAGTATTTGTGAGCGTCATGCACTCTATGATGATAAAGGAAATAGACTTAATGTCACACTTAGTCGTCTGCGGAAAACAATGGAAAGCCGCCTGTGGAAACTGAGTGGTGGAGACATAATCGAAGTGTCTTCTATCATGGGGCACTCCCCACAAGTTGCTGATAACCATTACTTAAAAATAAACGATGAAATCAAGACTGAGAGCGCAATTTTCATTGGTGAGGCTTTCCCTGACAAGCTTCGTGGCACCTCAATTACACCGACGCCACTAGGCAGCTGCAAAGACAGTCTTTATGGCAGTTTGGCTCCTAAGAATGGTGTCAATCATTGTTCCGAATTCATTCACTGTCTCAGTTGCCCTAGCTATGCAATCGTAGGAACTTTGGATGATTTATATCGGTTGTTCAGCTACCAACAATTTTTATATGCCGAAGTCGAATATTTTCTAACTGATGAGTGGAGCGCATGGCGCAAGCGGCAGTTTAATTTTATTCAAATGATAGATGATTTCACTTCGCAAAAATTTAATCATGCATTGATATCACAAGCAAAAGCCAAAGCTAAGTCCTCTCCGCACTTGTTCTGGAGTAAAAAGATCGAGTTCATGAAGAAAAAATTAGGTGGTGAAATGTGAGCAAAAAAAGCGTTAATGCAATGTTGAAAGCATATGATGTTCTCATCGCCCAGCCAGCTACAGTTCAAGGACTAAATACTAAAGAGCGGAATGCAATTGTGATCAGCGCAATAGCGAATGAGGATGGCGAAACATTGGTTCTCAGCCGTTTTGGTGATCCGCAGTGGGATTTGCGCCCGTTTTTTGAGCAGGCTAACGTTTCTTATTCTTTTAAATTTATCAACTGGGATATGAGCATGCCTCAGGCGCTCATTGATGACAGCAAAGCCATTGTCTATGCTTGGTTTAAAAGAGGAATGCCGAGATCTCAACCACCTATCGCACGAGGTATCACCGCTTTTGCTGTTGCCAGCGTGATGCCTTTTATTCGCTGGTTAAATAATTTGGGAGTTACAAGTTTTGCAGATATCAGTCCAATCCATATCAGCAATTATGTTCACTATTGCAAGGATGAGTTGAGATTAAGACCTCAGCCGCTGTATGGACGTTTACGAATTATTGATTTTCTCTGGGTTTTTTCTGCCGATACAACGTACCCCCTTCAGAGTTATCCGTGGGGTAATTCGACTCTATGGCGAATTTGCGGAATTGCACATATAAAAGGATTGGATGCTGCCAATAAAAACGCTGGGCGAACGGATATCATTCCTCCTGATGACCAATCCAAGATTTTCAATTATTGTGAAAATATTGTCCGAGAGATGAAGGCCGAACTGGCTATCAGTGGCATTGGATATCATCCTGGTGATGATCAGATGTCAATTCGTTGCAGAGATGCTGTGCTGTATATAGTTTCAATCACTAGCGGTATGCGCAATGATGAGGCGATTGGGATTGAGGTTGGTGCCTGGCGCAAGGAATTAAAGAATGGAGTTAATTTTTGCTGGGTAGCTACAATAGAGCATAAAACAGGTAAAGGGCGAGTCGAATATCTTGTGCCAGAGCTAACGCTTGAAGCACTAAATGCTTTGTCAAGATATTCAGCACCTATTAGAAAAGAGCTAGATAAAGAGATTAGACTACTCACAAACAATAATGGTTTGTCGAAATCAACTGAACATATACTTAGGCTCGAAAAAGCTCGAAAAGATTCGAGCAAGCTATTTTTAGGACGAAACAGCCAAGGGGGGAAAATTAAGAAAGGCTATCACGTTGAAGCACTCAGCGGTGCAGGTTCAAATGCTGCATTTGCTCGTATAGCTAAAGCAGCTGGAAGCAATTGGCCATTGAAAACACATCAATGCAGAAGAACATATGCAAGATGCTTTGTGGAGTCCCGAATGGGAAGAACTTCGCTTATTTTTCTCAAATGGCAGTTTAAACACAGCAGCATGAGCATGACCCAACTGTATGCATCTAACCCGCAGCAAGACTTGGCACTTTTTGATGAAATCTTACAGCAGATGACAGAATATAAAATTGATTTGATCGAATCATGGCTCGATGAGCAGCCTTTGGCAGGTGGTGCAGGTGAAAAAATCGTCAAGATGCGAGCTATTCCGATCAAAGATAGAACAGCTTTGCTTGCCCAAACAGCCCCACATGCGAACATTCGTGCTACTGGCCACGGCTGGTGTATTGCGACAGAGCGAGGTTGTGGCGGAGCTGGATTATACGAGGCAACACGCTGCCCAACATGTAAAAACTCGGTGATCGATGATCTTTACGCGGGTACATGGCAGGACATATACAGCCAACAGCGGGAACTGCTCAAAATCGAGGATGCTGGACCTGCTGTAAGACAGCGCGCAGAGCGCGATTTACAAATTGCGTTAGATGTTATCACGGGCTTAGGTCTATCTCCCATCAATGACAATAACGGCGAGGCTGGGAATGGTGATTAAGTCTACTAAGCTTCAGTCTTCGGCTCGTTCGCGCTTAAAAACTCTAGATTCCCTTGATAGAGCCATTAATAATATAGTTGAAGGTAACGAAAAGATTTCTATCACCTCGGTTGCCCGAGCCGCAGGCGTTACACCCGGGCTTATTCATAACACCTATCCAGCGGTGGCAGAGAAAATTCGCACCCTTATGGGGAAGTCAGTTCGCACCCAACGTAACTCGAAACATCAGGCACTCATGATTGAAAAGGAGAAAAACAGGTCGCTCCGTGTAGAAAACAACCAGCTTTTGGATGAACTGGCCCGAATTGCTTCTGTAAATCAACGTCTGCTGTTCGAAGTGACCGAGTTAAAAGCAGCTTGTAGTGGCAAGGTTGTTTCCATCCTCTCTAAGCCGCGTAGATAGTATTTATATGCAGCCCTTAGGCGGATTTAAGAACCAGTAGCGAGACCACAAAAGGATACATAGTAATTACTGTCTAGTGAAGTTTAATTATCGTCATATAAATTTATATGGCCAACGGGATGTTGAGATATCAACTATCTGAATATCCCATTTTATCAATATGTTATTTTATACATATTTATAATGATTAGTTCTAAAACGGCGAATCAAAAACATTTACCATCTTTTCTCTGAAACGGCCCAAGAACTGTAGTACTTCAGTATGTGAATGCTCGGAAAGTGTAAGGAAAGATTCCGTAACTCTAACGTTTCTTGAGTCGCTGTAAGAGAAGATAAGCTGCTGAGAATCTCTGCTCTGAGATGGAGTTAAGCAGGGGTTGTTAAGGGGGGGGCTTTGGACATTCTGAGCATCTTTTTTCTCGACAGCGTCAAAAATTACTTCACATTCAGGAACATCCTTTTTAAGCCGGTTAGCAAATTCAGTTAATTGAGGTTCAGCAAATGTATATAACCACGCTTGCTGGTTAGTCGCTTTGTTGATTCTTAAGATCCGACCCAAAACTTGACGGAAATAGAGTTCGGTTTTAACTCTGCTTAAATGGCAACAAACTTGTAGTCTTGGAATATCGGTGCCTTCACTTACCATCCCTACACTTACAATCCACTGTATCGAGTTAGTCCTGAAGTGCTCAATCGTTTTTGCTGCATTGGGGTCTTTATAGGATACAAGCACTGCCGATTGGCCAAAGATGCTCTTGAGGATATGCAAGATGAGCCATGCATGTTGCACTGATGATGCCACTATTAAACCGCCGGCATCTGGATTATCTTTACGTATCGATTTTAGCCTGGAGATTGCCAGATTGAGCACATGTTTCATTGCCAAATCATTTGTAATGACATCCTGATAGGTAATGTCTGAATGGGTTAATAAATCCTGTAAATTCAAGAATGTTTTTTTATTTTCATCGTCCGCAGATAGGACTAATTGCTCATTATCAACCAGAACAATATTAGGTAGGCGGCAGACATGGTCACGAGTTGCTTCTTTAAGACCATAGGTAAAGTCGCACTGAATCCGTCCTTCAGGATTGCTGTAACGTGCCATGACAATAGGGGTTTTATCAGAACGCCAGGGTGTGCCTGTTAATGCCAGGGTAAATGCAGCATTCTTTTGAATGTTCAGAATAATCTCTTCACCCCAGCTATTTGCGTTTTCAATAGAACTACCAGAGCAATGATGGACTTCGTCAAAAATTACCAGCACGCGATTCAGTTTCAACAGACTCCAGAAACCCTCGTTGAAGAAAAGCATACTTTGATATGTGTAAGAACAACCTACTGCGCCGATGACGCCATCGAAACGAGCATTGAAGCGCCGACTGAAAGTATCGTGAATAGACTTCGATACTGAAACTGATGGAGAAAAGCAGAGAACAAAATCAATTTTTTCTGATTGATACAGTTGAAACGCCAGCTCTGCTGCCATGTGGGTTTTGCCTGCGCCTGGCGTGGCCAGACACAAAAAATGTCGCTCATTCTGGTAAGTTTTTAGCGCTTCTTTGACACAATCTTGCTGCCATAGTCTTAATTTCATAATGTGTTGTTTTTACAATAAGATAGAACATTGTTGATAGCAGTAATCTGCCCCATAAGCGTGGAGCTTTTTTCTCGTGATTTCATATAAAGCATTTCAAGTTCAGATCGCATGTCAGGGAGATTAGAGAAAAGGGCTTTGTATTCTTCCGATTCACCCACACTTATCATCAATGAAATTTGATACTCCTTCAGTTGAGACTCAAGGTATTTAATTGAGCTTCTTTTTGAACGAGTATCAAAATTAACTGACGAGTTTTCATCAATCGTTTTGTCTGACAATATTTCAGGCTTATTTATAACCATCGGATGTACAGGGATAAAGATCGACGTTTTATGAAATGTTGACCTGCTCCCCGTTGATTAATACACCGCGATGTTAGTAATGTTTTCATAAGCC
>DAMBQR010000044.1:0-8644 GCA_032055545.1 Pseudescherichia sp.
TAAGCTCGGACATGTAACACCTACCTTCTTAAGTGGATTTTTTATTTACTGCCTGGGACAGCCATCAATGATGGTTATCGCCACGCAGGTAAATGACCCAGTATGTCAATCCAACCAGTAAACCCCCACCAATAATGTTCCCAATTGTAACGGGGATCAGGTTATCGGTTATGAAGTTCATCACGGTCAGATGAGAAAAATTGTCAGGAGATGAACCGACTGCGGTCCAGAACTCCGGCGTGGCAAAATCACGAATTACGATACCCAGCGGGATCAGGAACATGTTTGCGATGCTGTGCTCAAAGCCGCTGGCAACAAACATGGCGACCGGCAGAACCATAATCATGGCTTTGTCCATCAGGCTACGGCCTGAGTAGCTCATCCACACGGCCAGACAGACCATCAGGTTTGCCAGAATGCCGAGGGCGACGGCTTCAATAAAAGTATGGTGCATTTTGTGGTCAGCGGTTTGCAGGACGTTAAGTCCCCAGCCGCCGTTGGCGGTCATGTATTCGCCGGAGAGCCACATCAGCAGCACGAAGAGCAGACAGCCCACCAGGTTGCCAACGTAGACGTTGATCCAGTTGCGTGCCAGCTGGCCCCAGGTGATCTTGCCGCTGGCCTTTGCCACCACGATGAGTACCGTTGAGGTAAAGAGATCCGCGCCGCAGATGACGCACAAAATCAGGCCCAGTGAGAAGCAGATCCCGCCAATCAGCTTGGCAATGCCGTACGGCATCGCGGCCGTGCCGGTGGTAGACGTAATGTAGAAAACGAAGGCGATGGAGATGAACACCCCGGCGGTAATCGCCAGGAAGAACGTCGTCATCGGGCGTTTCGTTGCTTTATAGACCCCCGCCTCTTCGGCAACTTTTGCCATCGCAGGGGGAAGTATCAAATCAAAAGGGTTGTCAGCTTTCACACTAACTCTCTCTTTATTAAGTCGGCAACGAGATACTAACAAAGCATTATAGGTGAGAACTTGATATGGATCATATCTCGTCCCTCTTATAACCTTTCCGATGCTGTGGTTTACGGTCTTTAAACTGATAACTTATTAATTTTTAATAAATAAATAAATTTTAAGAATTATAAAATATTTTGAATATTTTTTTATTGTCGCTGCCGGCGCGTTAATTACAATGGAGTAATTCAGCCAAAAAGTAACAATATGCCAGAGTATTAATAAAGAATATTACTTATGATTAACCTAATTATTACATTTATATTTCATTGCAAATATATATAAAAAACGGGGCAATGAAATTGCCCCGTAATATAGCCTGGCTGTTGCAATACGCCTACAGCTTATAGTGTTATTTACGCTTCTTTTGGCCAGAACGCTTTTTTAGCGCGCTGCAGCTTCTCGTAAGCCGCCAGCAGCGATTGATGGGCCGGGAAGGCCTCCAGCGTGCCGTCTGCCGCCTGCAGACCGTAGAACGGCGCTTCTCCGCTCATCGCCGCGCTGGCCGCTTCTACGGCCTCAGCGCCGTACATGCGAACAAAGGCGTTGAGATACTGCAGCGGCTGGCGCTCCTCTTCCTGCGCCAGCAGCAGCAGAGTCTGCAGGCAGCGGTAGTAGTTCGCCCGCGCTGGAGTAAACACGGAGGCGTTGAACTCCATCGTCCACTCGGTCCAGATCAGGGCCTGATCGAGATCGCCACCCGCCAGTGCCAGCATCGCCTTCAGCTCGCCAATACGCAGGGTGTACCAGCCGTTGTCTTTCCCGGTGGCAATGCCTAACAGCTCGCGCACGCGGGTAAAGTCATCGTGACCCTCATCGTCCAGCTGGGCGATGAGATCGAGGTAGGCCTCTTTCTCCCACTCGCTGCCCGGCAGGGCAAGGATGGTCTCGCGCAGATGGCTGCCCATGCTGTTGTTTGCCAGCCAGAGATCCTCTGCCGGATAGATGTCGGACATGCCCGGCACGATAATACGGCAGGCGTAGACGCTCAGGTGCTCGTAGTCGGCGATGTAGACCTCTTTGTCCTCCGCGCGGAAGATCGCCATCAGGGTGGCGAACTCCTCTTCGGTAGTGCCGGAGAAGCTCCAGTCCACGAACGGATAGTCGGCGTCCTGCTTGAACATATCCCAGGAGATCAGACCGCTGGAGTCGATAAAGTGGGTCTCCAGGTTGGCATGTTCAGCCACCTCTTCATCATCAAAGGTCGGCGGGGTGAAAACGTCGAGATCCTTCAGGCCACGGCCCTGCAGCAGCTCGGTCACGGTACGCTCCAGCGCCACGCCAAAGTCCGGGTGCGCGCCGAAGGAGGCGAAACAGGTGCCGTTAGCCGGGTTAAACAGCACGACGCAGATCACCGGGTATTTGCCGCCCAGCGAGGCGTCATAGGCAAAGATCGGGAAACCTTCTGCTTCCAGAGTGGCAATAGACTCCACCACGCCCGGGTAGCGGGCCAGTACCTCCTGCGGGATCTCCGGCAGGCTGATGCTCTCGGCAATGATGCGGTTCTTAATGTGACGCTCAAACACTTCCGACAGGCCCTGCACGCGGGCTTCGTTGCGGGTGTTACCGGCAGACATGCCGTTAGAGACGTAGAGGTTGCCGACGATGTTCATTGGAATGTAGACCGTCTGCTGATCGGACTGGCGGGTAAACGGCAGACCGCAGATGCCGCGATCTTCGTTGCCGGACTGCAGATCAATCAGCATACCGGCGGCCAGCTCGCCTTCCGGATCGTAAAACGCGCGCAGGCGGGCATCGAGAATGCCTTCCGGCAGGGAGTCATCTTCCGGCAGCGGGAACCACTTCTCATTGGGATAGTGGACAAAGGGGCCATTAGCGATCTCATCGCCCAGCCAGAAGTCGGCAAAGAAGTAGTTAGTTGAGAGACGCTCGAAGTACTCGCCGAGGGCGGAAGCCAGCGCTGCCTTTTTGGTTGCGCCTTTACCGTTGGTAAAGCAGAGCGCGCAGGCCTTATCGCGGATATGCACTGACCAGACGTTAGGGACCGGATTCAGCCAGGAGGCCTCTTCGATATCGAAGCCAAGATCGAGCAGTTTCTGCTGGAAGCGGGCGATGGAGTCTTCCAGGGCGGCATCTTTGCCGGGGATAAATGTTTGCGTCATGAGCGTCACTTTATTCGTACGGAAAGCGCGCAATGATACGGGTTTTAGCTGAACGGCGCTATCTTCCTGCGCCGGAGGACGAAAATAAAAGCGCGGACTATGCTTGTAGAAACTAACGTCCTGTTTAGGCAAAAGAAAATGAAAGCATTCGATCTGCAACGCATGATGCTGGACAAGGCACCGCTCGACTTCCTGGGCGAGGTCGCCCTGCGCAGCGTCTATACCTTTATCCTTGTTTTTCTGTTCCTGAAAATCGCCGGACGGCGCGGCGTGCGCCAGATGTCTCTCTTTGAGGTGCTGATTATTCTGACTCTCGGTTCGGCAGCCGGGGACGTCGCTTTCTATGACGACGTGCCGATGCTGCCGGTGCTGGTGGTCTTTATCTCGCTGGCACTCTGCTACCGGCTGGTGATGTGGCTGATGTCCCACAGTGAACGGCTGGAGGATCTGCTGGAGGGTAAGCCGATTATCATCGTAGAGGAGGGCGAGCTGGCGTGGGATAAACTCCGGGCGGCTAATCTCACCGAGGTGGAGTTCTTTATGGAGCTACGGGTGAATGGCGTAGAGCAGCTGGGGCAGATTCGGCTGGCAATCATGGAGACCAACGGGCAGATCAGTACCTACTACTACCGCGATGAGGAGGTGCGCCCTGGGCTTTCGCTGTTGCCAGCAGGACTGGTGCCGCGCTTTATCGTCGCGCCGGAGACGGGCGATTATGCCTGCGTAAAATGCAGCGAGGTCATTGTGATGCAGGCAGGAGATCAACAACCCTGTCCGCGCTGCAAAAATCCAGAATGGACGAAGGCCAGCCGGGCCATTCGCATCACCTGACAGGGTTTTTCGCCACCGCCGCAGAACGGCGCAAAATAATCTGCTATGTGACTGAGCGCACATTTCTTCCCGCCGCCGGAATACCCGTTGCGGCGCGTGACGCGCAATGGTACAACCGATGTCACAGGAATAACTTATTGCTTTCAGCGTGGTGAGAGGAAATGACACAGGTCTTTAATTTTAGTTCTGGTCCGGCGATGTTGCCGACAGAGGTGCTTAAGCAGGCTCAGCAGGAGCTTTGCGACTGGCAGGGTCTTGGCACATCGGTCATGGAGATTAGCCACCGCGGTAAGCCGTTTATCCAGTGCGCCGAAGAGGCGGAGCAAGACTTTCGCGATCTGTTAAACATCCCTGAGAACTATAAGGTTCTGTTCTGCCACGGCGGCGGCCGCGGCCAGTTTGCGGGCATTCCACTGAACCTGCTGGGCGACAACACCACGGCGGATTACGTTGACGCCGGTTACTGGGCTGCCAGCGCGGTAAAAGAGGCGCACAAATACTGCACGCCAAACGTGATTGATGCCAAAGTGACCGTTGACGGCCTGCGCGCCGTTAAGCCGATGAGTGACTGGCAGCTCTCCAGCGATGCGGCCTACCTGCACTACTGCCCGAACGAGACCATCGACGGCATTGCTATTCATGAAGAGCCAAACTTTGACGATAGCGTGATCGTTACTGCGGATCTCTCTTCGACCATTCTTTCCGCTCCGCTGGACGTCAGCCGCTATGGCGTGATCTATGCCGGTGCGCAGAAAAACATCGGCCCGGCGGGCCTGACGCTGGTGATCGTGCGCGAGGATCTGCTGGGTAAAGCCCACAAATCCTGCCCGTCGATTCTGGATTACACCGTGCTGAACGACAACGACTCCATGTTCAACACGCCGCCGACTTTTGCCTGGTACCTCTCTGGCCTGGTGTTCAAGTGGCTGAAGCAAAACGGCGGCGTTGCGGCAATGAATGCCATTAACCAGCAGAAATCTGAGCTGCTGTACGGCATTATCGACGGCAGCGACTTCTACCGTAACGACGTGGCGGTAGCGAACCGCTCGCGCATGAACGTGCCGTTCCAGCTGGCGGACAGCAAGCTCGACAGCCTCTTCCTGGAGGAGTCCTTCGCTGCCGGCCTGCACGCGCTGAAAGGCCACCGCGTGGTAGGGGGGATGCGCGCCTCTATTTATAACGCGATGCCGCTGGCAGGCGTTAAGGCACTGACCGATTTCATGACCGATTTCGAACGCCGCCACGGTTAATCGCGCTGTTTTTCACCCCCGCACCTCTGCTGCGGGGTTTTTATTATGTTGAGTTGAGAGTTAAGTTTCATGGAATCCCTGACGTTACACCCTATCGCGCGGGTAGATGGCACCATTAATCTGCCTGGGTCTAAAAGTGTCTCAAACCGCGCGCTGCTGCTGGCAGCGCTGGCAAACGGCACTACCGTCCTCACTAACCTGCTGGACAGCGATGACGTGCGCCATATGCTCAATGCGCTGAAAGCGTTAGGCGTTCACTACACGCTCTCTGACGATCGTACCCGCTGTGAAGTCACCGGCAACGGCGGCGCGCTACGGTCTGCTGAAGAGCTTGAGCTGTTCCTCGGCAATGCCGGGACGGCGATGCGTCCGTTAGCGGCAGCGCTGTGTCTGGGCAGCAGCAACATTGTGCTGACTGGCGAACCGCGTATGAAAGAGCGTCCGATTGGTCATCTGGTGGATGCGCTGCGTCAGGGCGGAGCAGAGATCGACTATCTCGAGCAGGAGAACTACCCGCCGCTGCGCCTGCGCGGTGGCTTTACCGGCGGCCAGGTGGCGGTAGACGGCAGCGTCTCCAGCCAGTTCCTGACCGCACTGCTGATGACCGCGCCGCTGGCCTCCCAGGATACTGAAATCACCATCAAAGGCGATCTGGTGTCGAAGCCCTATATCGACATCACGCTGCATCTGATGAAAACCTTTGGCGTTGAGGTAGAGAACCAGCAGTACCAGCGCTTTGTCGTACGTGGCGGGCAGCAGTACCGCTCTCCAGGCCACTACCTGGTCGAAGGCGATGCCTCATCGGCCTCCTATTTCCTCGCGGCGGCGGCCATCAAAGGCGGCACCGTTAAGGTGACCGGCATCGGACGCAACAGCGTGCAGGGCGATATCCGCTTTGCCGACGTGCTGGAGAAGATGGGGGCGACCGTGACCTGGGGCGAGGATTACATCGCCTGCACCCGCGGCGAGCTGAACGCGATCGATATGGATATGAACCACATCCCGGATGCGGCAATGACTATCGCCACCGCTGCGCTGTTTGCCAGCGGGACGACCACGCTGCGCAACATCTATAACTGGCGGGTAAAAGAGACCGACCGTCTGTTTGCCATGGCGACCGAGCTGCGCAAGGTCGGCGCAGAGGTAGAGGAGGGCGAGGACTATATCCGCGTCACGCCGCCTGCGAAGCTGACATTCGCGGAGATTGGCACCTATAACGATCACCGGATGGCGATGTGCTTCTCGCTGGTGGCCCTGTCGGATACGCCGGTCACTATCCTCGACCCGAAGTGTACGGCGAAAACCTTCCCGGACTATTTCGACCAGCTGGCGCGTATTAGCACCTTCGCATGATTATCCCTGCCGCATCCTCCGATGCGGCATTTCCTTACGCTTTCTCACACTCATCCTTGCCCATTTCTTCTACACTCTCTCTCATTAACTCCATAATTTACACGCAAAGATAACAGTTGCGTACGTTGGCGCGTATAATGCGCGGCGTTTACGTTCATGGTAAGCCTTTAATAAGGAGAAAAAGATGGCGGCAACTGCCCCGGTAATCACCATTGATGGGCCAAGCGGTGCGGGCAAAGGGACTCTGTGCAAGGCGATGGCTGAAGCGTTGCAGTGGCATCTTCTCGACTCGGGCGCGATCTATCGCGTGCTGGCGCTGGCCGCGCTGCATCACCACGTTGACGTCACCTCGGAAGAGGTGCTGGTCCCGCTGGCTGCCCATCTTGATGTTCGCTTTGTATCGACCGACGGCAGGCTGGAGGTGATCCTTGAAGGCGAAGACGTGAGCGGTGAAATTCGCACTCAGGAGGTGGCAAATGCTGCGTCCCAGGTGGCCGCCTTTCCCCGCGTGCGTGAAGCGCTGCTGCGCCGCCAGCGGGGGTTCCGCGAGCTGCCGGGCCTGATCGCCGATGGTCGTGACATGGGTACGGTGGTATTTCCCGACGCGCCGGTGAAGATTTTCCTCGATGCCTCCTCGGAAGAGCGCGCGCACCGCCGCATGCTGCAGTTGCAGGAGAAGGGCTTTAGTGTTAACTTTGAACGCCTTTTGGCCGAGATCAAAGAACGCGACGATCGCGATCGTAATCGCCCCGTAGCGCCGCTGGTCCCCGCTGCCGATGCATTAGTTCTGGATTCCACCAGTTTAAGCATTGAGCAAGTGATTGAAAAAGCGTTACAATACGCGCGCCAAAAGTTGGCTTTCGCTTAAAGCGACCGAATTTGTAGTACCCCCGCTGCAACGGAGTGACAGTGGGTATGTGAAACAACCCCATCCGGCATGGAGCCAGGTGGACGTTATATTAACCTGAAGATTAAACATGACTGAATCTTTTGCTCAACTCTTTGAAGAATCCTTAAAAGAAATCGAAACCCGCCCGGGTTCCATCGTTCGTGGCGTTGTTGTCTCTATCGACAAAGACGTAGTCCTGGTTGATGCGGGTCTGAAATCTGAATCTGCAATCCCTGCAGAGCAGTTCAAAAACGCAGCCGGCGAGCTGGAAATCCAGGTTGGTGACGAAGTTGACGTTGCGCTGGACGCAGTAGAAGACGGCTTCGGTGAAACCCTGCTGTCCCGTGAGAAAGCTAAGCGTCACGAAGCCTGGATCACGCTGGAAAAAGCATACGAAGACGCTGAAACTGTTACCGGTGTTATCAACGGCAAAGTTAAAGGTGGCTTCACTGTTGAGCTGAACGGTATTCGTGCGTTCCTGCCAGGTTCCCTGGTTGACGTGCGTCCGGTACGCGATACGCTGCACCTGGAAGGCAAAGAGCTTGAGTTCAAAGTGATCAAGCTTGACCAGAAACGCAACAACGTTGTTGTTTCCCGTCGTGCGGTTATCGAGTCTGAAAACAGCGCAGAGCGCGATCAGCTGCTGGAAAACCTGCAGGAAGGCATGGAAGTTAAAGGTATCGTTAAGAACCTCACTGACTACGGTGCATTCGTTGATCTGGGCGGCGTTGACGGCCTGCTGCACATCACTGACATGGCATGGAAACGCGTTAAGCACCCAAGCGAAATCGTGAACGTTGGCGACGAAATCACTGTTAAAGTGCTGAAGTTCGACCGCGAGCGTACCCGTGTATCCCTCGGCCTGAAACAGCTGGGCGAAGATCCGTGGGTAGCTATCGCTAAACGTTACCCGGAAGGCACCAAGCTGACCGGTCGCGTAACCAACCTGACCGACTACGGCTGCTTCGTTGAGATCGAAGAGGGCGTTGAAGGCCTGGTGCACGTTTCCGAAATGGACTGGACCAACAAAAACATCCACCCGTCCAAAGTTGTTAACGTTGGCGACGTAGTGGAAGTAATGGTTCTGGATATCGACGAAGAACGTCGTCGTATCTCCCTGGGCCTGAAACAGTGCAAAAACAACCCATGGCAGCAGTTCGCGGAAACCCACAACAAGGGCGACCGTGTTGAAGGTAAAATCAAGTCTATCACTGACTTCGGTATCTTCATCGGC
>DAMBQR010000044.1:8654-34792 GCA_032055545.1 Pseudescherichia sp.
GAACGTTGCAGGCGAAGAAGCAGTTCGTGAATACAAAAAAGGCGACGAAATCGCTGCAGTTGTTCTGCAGGTTGACGCAGAGCGCGAGCGTATCTCCCTGGGCGTTAAGCAGCTGGCGGAAGATCCGTTCAACAACTACGTTGCCCTGAACAAGAAAGGCGCAATCGTAACCGGTAAAGTGACTGCAGTTGACGCGAAAGGCGCAACCGTAGAGCTGGCCGACGGTGTTGAAGGCTACCTGCGCGCTTCTGAAGCTTCCCGTGACCGCGTTGAAGACGCAACTCTGGTTCTGAACGTTGGCGACGAAGTTGAAGCTAAGTTCACCGGTGTTGATCGTAAGAACCGCGCCATCAGCCTGTCTGTTCGTGCTAAAGACGAAGCTGACGAGAAAGATGCAATCGCTTCTGTTAACAACAAACAGGAAGAAGGCAACTTCTCTAACGCTATGGCTGAAGCATTCAAAGCAGCTAAAGGCGAATAAGTTACCCCCAGGTAACTTGACAGGAGCTCTTTTTAGTCCTGTAATCAATAACAAAGGGCGGCTACGGCCGCCCTTGTTTAATCTGCCGCTAGTGAATATTCCTGATTAAGGAAACCGGAGGAATCATGACCAAGTCAGAATTGATCGAAAGACTTGCAAGCCAACAATCTCATATTCCGGCTAAGTCTGTAGAAGATGCCGTGAAAGAGATGCTGGAGCATATGGCCTCGACCCTGGCCCAGGGTGAGCGCATCGAGATCCGCGGTTTCGGCAGTTTCTCTCTGCACTATCGGGCACCTCGCACCGGGCGTAACCCAAAAACCGGCGATAAAGTGGATCTGGAAGGCAAATATGTTCCGCACTTTAAGCCAGGTAAAGAACTACGCGACCGCGCCAACATTTACGAAGAGTAGGTTTGACGCCGTAGCGGCGAAAACGACCTTCTCTGAAGAGAGCACCTGCGGGTGCTTTTTTCATTTCTCTCTCCTGCCATTTTCTCCTCTTTCTGAAGCCGCCTCGTAAAAGCGAAACGCTCTTGCCGACGGTGCTGCCCGATCCCTGCATAATCGCGGCACAAGGAGGTGGCTATGGGTCTGCCCGCCGCTGCGTTTTGTTTGATTACCGCCGTTCTACCCCTGCTATGGTTGCCGACCTTGCCGGAAATCAGTGGCATCGTGACTATCGCCGTTGCTGGCTGTCTGCTGGGGGGGTGGCCTCGCGTGCGCTGGCTGGCGCTGTGGCTGCTCTTTTTTGCCTGGGGTTTACTGGCCGCGCAGGAGGCTGTCTGGCCAGCAAAAGCGCTGCCGGGGAAAACCCAGCGGGCGGTGGTAAAGATCGTCGCCACCGACAATATGACCGCCCACCGGGGCATTATCGAGCAGCTGGACGGCAGGCGGCTCTTCCCTGCGCCGGGGATCAGACTCTACGGTCAGTATCTGCCTCAGCCAGGGTGTGCTGGCCAGCGCTGGGAGATGACGCTGAAGGTCCGTGCCGTACACGGACAGCTAAACGACGGCGGCTTTGATACCCAGCGCTATGCCATAGCCCAGCATCAGCCCGTAAGCGGGCGGTTTATCCACGCTACCCCAATTGATCTCCGCTGCGACCTGCGCGCCCGCTATCTTATCTCCCTGAGCGAGACGCTGACACCTTACGCGTGGCGGGCAGTAATGCTGGGGCTAGGTATGGGGGAACGTGCCACGTTAAGTGCTGATATCAAAACCCTGATGCGCGAGACCGGCACCGCGCACCTGATGGCTATCTCCGGTCTGCATATTGCCCTGGCGGCGACGCTGGGCTGGCTGCTGATGCGCGGCGTGCAGTTTTTTCTCCCTGGCAACAGTGTTAGCTGGCGGCTGCCGCTGTTATTTGGCCTTGCCTGCGCCGCTTACTACGCCTGGCTTACCGGTATGCAGCCTCCGGCTCTACGCACGGTGGTCTCTCTCGCCGTCTGGTGCGCGCTGCGCCTCTCGGGTCGGCAGTGGTCGCCCTGGCAGGTCTGGCTCTGCTGCGTGGCCGCGATCCTGTTTATCGATCCTGTCGCCACACTTTCCCAGAGCCTGTGGCTATCGGCCTTCGCCGTCGCCGCCCTGATCTTCTGGTATCAGTGGTTCCCGCTGCCGCACACTCCCGGGGGACGCATCGTGCGCAGCGTTCTGAGCCTGCTGCATCTGCAGACGGGGATGATGATCCTGCTCCTGCCCATCCAGGTGACGATCTTTCATGGCATCAGTCTGACCTCACTCGTTGCCAATCTGATCGCCGTCCCGCTGGTGACCTTTGTCACCGTGCCGCTGATTCTGGCCGGGATGCTGCTGCACCTGAGCGGGCCGATCATAATCGAGACCGGCAGCTGGTTGCTGGCGGACAGAACCCTGGCGCTGCTGTTCTGGTTTTTACGCCAGCTGCCGGACGGCTGGTTCGACATTGACCAACGCTGGCTGAGGCTGGTCTGGCTCCCCTGGGCCGGAATAGTGCTCTGGCGGCTGCGCATTTATACCAACGCACCGTTTCTGTGCCTGGCGATTGTAATACTGCTGGCCTTGCCGCGCGGGCGTCCCGCCCGCAGCGATGAGTGGGCGGTGCATATGCTGGACGTGGGGCAGGGACTGGCGATGGTCATCGTTCGCAACCAGCGGGCGATGCTCTATGATACCGGGCTGGCGTGGCCGGGTGGGGACAGCGCCCAGCAGCTGATCGTTCCCTGGCTACGCTGGCACCATCTGCGGCCCGAGGGCGTTATTCTCAGCCATGAGCACCTTGACCACCGGGGCGGGCTGGAGACGCTGCAAAAAGCGTGGCCGGAGATGACCGTTCGCAGCCCGCTGGGGTGGGGCGGACATCTGCCCTGTTTTCGCGGCCAGCGCTGGCAGTGGCAGGGGCTAAACTTTACCGTTCACTGGCCGCTGGCCGGAGAGGTCGCGAAGGGGAACAACGGCTCCTGCGTGGTTAAGGTTGATGACGGTCGCCAGAGCATCCTGCTTACCGGCGATATCGAGGCGCCCGCCGAGCGGCGCATGCTGAGCCGTTACTGGCAGCATCTACAGGCGACACTTATCCAGGTTCCGCATCACGGCAGCAGCACCTCCTCGTCACTGCCGCTGGTGCAGCGGGTTAACGGCCAGGCGGCACTGGCCTCCGCGTCGCGCTACAACGCATGGCGGCTCCCCTCAACAAAGGTGATCCGCCGCTACCGGCAGCAGGGCTACCGCTGGTACGACACGCCGCACGCGGGGCAAATGAGCGTCTACTTTTCCAGTAATGGCTGGAAGATCCTCAGCCTGCGCGAGCAAATTTTACCCCGCTGGTATCATCAGCGGTTTGGCGTCCCTGCAGATAACGGGTAGAATATGCGGCTATTTCAACAAGTGCTGGTTTTTTGAATGCATAACGACAAAGATCTCTCTACGTGGCAAACGTTCCGCCGCCTCTGGCCAATGATTGCACCTTTCAAAGCAGGTCTGTTCGTGGCGGGAGTCGCGCTGATCCTCAACGCAGCCAGCGATACCTTTATGCTATCGCTTCTGAAACCGCTGCTCGATGAAGGTTTTGGCAAAACGGACCGCTCCGTGCTGCTGTGGATGCCACTGGTGATTATCGGCCTGATGATCCTGCGTGGGATCACCAGCTATATCTCAAGCTACTGTATCTCCTGGGTCTCTGGCAAAGTGGTAATGGGCATGCGTCGTCGCCTGTTCAGCCACATGATGGGCATGCCCGTCGCCTTCTTCGACAAGCAGTCCACCGGGACGCTGCTCTCCCGTATCACCTATGACTCGGAACAGGTTGCCTCCTCCTCATCCAACGCGCTGATCACCGTGGTGCGTGAAGGGGCGTCAATTATCGGTCTGTTTATCATGATGTTCTACTACAGCTGGCAGCTGTCGGTCATTCTGATCGTGCTGGCTCCCATTGTCTCGATTGCCATTCGCGTGGTATCGAAGCGTTTTCGTAGCATCAGCAAGAACATGCAGAACACCATGGGTCAGGTGACCACCAGCGCGGAACAGATGCTGAAAGGCCACAAAGAGGTGCTGATGTTTGGCGGCCAGCAGGTCGAAACCGAGCGCTTTGACAAAGTGAGCAACAAGATGCGCCTGCAGGGGATGAAGCTGGTCTCCGCCTCGTCGATCTCTGATCCTATCATTCAGCTGATCGCCTCCCTGGCGCTGGCCTTTGTGCTCTATGCGGCGAGCTTCCCCAGCGTAATGGAGACCCTGACCGCCGGGACCATCACCGTGGTCTTCTCCTCGATGATCGCCCTGATGCGCCCGCTGAAGTCGCTGACTAACGTTAACGCCCAGTTCCAGCGCGGGATGGCAGCCTGCCAGACGCTGTTTGCTATTCTCGACAGCGAGCAGGAGAAGGATGAAGGCAAACGCGAAATTGAGCGTGCCGAAGGCAACGTGGAGTTCCGCAACGTCACCTTCACCTATCCGGGCCGTGAAACCCCGGCGCTGCGCGATATCAACCTCAACATCGCCGCAGGTAAAACCGTGGCGCTGGTGGGCCGCTCTGGCTCGGGTAAATCGACGCTGGCCAGCCTGATCACCCGCTTCTACGACACCGACAGCGGCGAGATCCTGCTGGACGGCCACGATCTGCGCGAGTACAAGCTGCACTCGCTGCGTAATCAGGTGGCGCTGGTGTCACAAAATGTGCACCTGTTTAACGACACGGTGGCGAATAACATCGCCTACGCGCGTACGGAAGAGTACAGCCGGGAGCAGATCGAGACCGCAGCCCGCATGGCCTATGCCATGGACTTTATCAGCAAGATGGATAACGGCCTCGATACCATTATCGGTGAAAACGGCGTGCTGCTCTCCGGCGGCCAGCGCCAGCGTATCGCCATCGCCCGCGCCCTGCTGCGCGACAGCCCGATCCTGATCCTCGACGAGGCCACCTCGGCGCTGGATACCGAGTCTGAACGCGCTATCCAGGCCGCGCTGGACGAGTTACAGAAAAACCGTACCTCGCTGGTGATCGCTCACCGCCTCTCAACCATTGAGAAGGCGGACGAGATCGTGGTGGTCGAAGATGGTCGTATCGTTGAGCGCGGTAGCCATGCCGAACTGCTGGCTCAGCAGGGTGTCTACGCCCAGCTGCATAAGATGCAGTTTGGCGCATGATAGCGCGCATCTGGTCAGGCGAATCACCGCTGTGGCTGCTGCTACTCCCGCTTTCGTGGCTCTATGGCCTGGTGAGCGGGGCAATTCGCCTCTGCTATCGGCTGGGCATTAAAAAAGCCTGGCGCGCGCCGGTACCGGTGGTGGTGGTGGGCAATCTCACCGCGGGCGGCAACGGCAAAACGCCGGTGGTGATCTGGCTGGTTGAACAGCTGCGCCAGTGCGGCGTGCGGGTTGGCGTGGTCTCGCGCGGCTACGGCGGCAAGGCGGATAGCTATCCGCTGGTGCTTGACCCACAGACAACCACGGCGCAGGCGGGCGACGAGCCGGTACTGATCTATCAGCGTACCGGCGCACCGGTAGCGGTCTCCCCGGTGCGCAGCGATGCGGTAAAAGCTCTGCTCGCCGCGCACGATCTGCAGTTAATTGTGACCGACGATGGCCTCCAGCACTACCGTCTCGCCCGGGACAAAGAGATTGTGGTGATCGATGGCGTACGCCGATTTGGCAACGGCTGGTGGCTGCCTGCCGGGCCGATGCGCGAGCGGGCCTCCCGGCTGCGCTCAGTCGATGCGGTGATAACCAACGGCGGCGAGGCGCGGGCGGGAGAGATCCCGATGCGTTTACAGCCGGGCCTTGCTGTGAACCTGAAGAGCGGCGAGCGCCGCCCGGTTAGTGAACTCCTCTCCGTGGTGGCGATGGCCGGGATTGGTCATCCGCCGCGCTTTTTCCAGACCCTGGCCGACTGCGGCGCAGCGGTAGAGAAGAGCGTTGCGCTGGCCGATCACCAGGCGCTCAGCTATTCGCAGGTGAGCGGGTTTATTCAACCCGGCCAGACGCTGGTGATGACCGAGAAGGATGCGGTCAAGTGCCGTGCCTTTGCCGACGATAGCTGGTGGTATCTGCCAGTTGATGCCCATCTGGAGGGCGATAAACCGGAACGCCTGCTGCAGGATCTGCTCACTCTGGTGCGCTAGCGGCACAGTGCCGACAGCGCCCTGCTAATCACGGGAACCCGTATGTCTGTGCCGCAACTCTCTCTTACCACCGCCCGTCATCTCCATCTTGCTGCCCAGGGCCTGCTGAAAAAGCCGCGCCGCCGCGCCAGGCCAGCCGATATCCTCTCCACTATCCAGCGCATGTCGCTTCTGCAAATCGACACCATTAATATCGTAGCCCGCAGCCCTTACCTGGTGCTGTTTAGCCGCCTTGGCGACTACTCGCCGTTATGGCTTGATGAGGCGCTGCGCCGGGGCGAGCTGATGGAGTACTGGGCGCACGAGGCCTGTTTTCTGCCGCGTGAGGATTTTGCCCTGGTACGCCACCGAATGCTGGCCCCGGAGAAGATGGGCTGGAAATACCGTGCGGCCTGGATGAATGAGCACGCCACTGAAATTGAGCAGCTGATAACCCATATCCATGAGAATGGCCCGGTGCGCTCGGCGGATTTTGAACATCCGCGCAAAGGCAGCAGCGGCTGGTGGGCATGGAAGCCGCACAAGCGACACCTTGAGGGGTTGTTTACCGCCGGCAGGGTGATGGTGGTTGAGCGGCGCAACTTTCAGCGCGTCTACGATCTGACCCGCCGCGTGATGCCCCACTGGGATGACGAGCGGGATCTCCTCTCCCAGGCGGTGGCGGAGGATCGCATGCTGGAGAAGAGCGCCCGCAGCTTAGGCATTTTTCGCCCCGCCTGGCTGGCGGACTACTATCGTCTGCGCCAGCCGGCGCTGCCTGCGCTGATGGCGCGCTGGCAGGCTGAGCAGAAGGTGGTGCGCGTGGAGGTTGAAACCCTGGGCGAGGCGTATGTGCACGCCGACCTGTTGCCAGAGCTTGATCTGGCGCAGGCGGGCAGGCTGCATGCTACCCACAGCGCGGTGCTGTCCCCCTTTGACCCGGTGGTCTGGGATCGCAAGCGCGCCGAGCAGCTCTTTAACTTTACCTACCGCCTGGAGTGCTACACTCCCGCACCGAAACGCCAGTACGGCTATTTTGTCCTGCCGCTGCTGCACTGCGGGCAGCTGGTCGGACGGATGGATGCCAAAATGCACCGCAAAGCGGGCGTGCTGGAGGTTATCGCCCTTTATCTGGAGCCGGACAGCAAGCCGGGCCGCAGGCTGGAGAGCGGCCTGACGGCGGCTATTGCAGATTTTGCCCGCTGGCAGGGCGCGCGGCAGGTAGTCTGCAAACATCTTCCGGACGGTCTCTTTACCGGCAGGCAAGGCGGATGGGAAATTGCCGCTGCGGATTAGGGGAATATGGTAACATTTAAGGCATACCCCTTTCGGTCCCTCAGGAGGAACTATGGATCACCGTCTACTCGAAATCATTGCCTGCCCGGTCTGCAACGGTAAGCTCTATTACAGCCAGGATAAACAAGAGCTGATCTGCAAAATCGACAGCCTCGCTTTCCCGGTGCGGGAAGGCATTCCGGTGCTGCTGGAAAACGAAGCCCGCCCGCTCGCTGCTGAAGAGAGCCGTCCATGAGTTTCGTGGTCATTATTCCGGCGCGTTATGCTTCAACCCGTCTGCCGGGGAAGCCGCTGGTGGATATCAACGGCAAGCCGATGGTTGTCCACGTGCTGGAGCGGGCGCGCGAGTCCGGCGCGGCGCGAATTATCGTTGCCACCGATCACCCTGACGTGGCGCTGGCGGTTGAGGCGGCCGGGGGCGAAGTGTGCATGACCCGCGCCGATCACCAGTCCGGCACCGAGCGGCTGGCAGAGGTGGTGGAGACGTGCGGCTTTAGCGATGATACGGTCATCGTTAACGTTCAGGGCGACGAGCCGATGATCCCGCCGGCAATCATTCGCCAGGTAGCGGAGAATCTGGCCCAGCGCCAGGTAGGGATGGCCACGCTTGCCGTGCCGATCCACAGCGCGGAAGAGGCGTTTAACCCCAACGCGGTAAAAGTGGTGATGGACAGCGAGGGCTACGCGCTCTATTTCTCCCGGGCGACCATTCCCTGGGATCGCGACCGCTTCGCCCAGTCGCGCGAAGCCATTGGCGATACCTTCCTGCGCCATATCGGCATCTACGGCTACCGGGCTGGGTTTATCCGCCGCTACGTCACCTGGCAGCCGAGCCAGCTGGAGCAGATCGAGATGCTCGAGCAGCTGCGTGTGCTGTGGTACGGCGAAAAAATTCACGTTGATGTCGCCCAGGCGATCCCGGGTACCGGGGTAGATACCGCAGAGGATCTGGCCCGCGTGCGCGCCGAGCTACGCTAGTTTCCTCTCTCCCCTCCGTCCGGAGGGGAATTTCTTCACTTTCTGCCGCTGTATTGATCTTATCAGGGTGACATCTCTGTGACGGACGCCCATTATAAAAAGTAAGGGTATTCGTAAGGGGGAAACGTCAATGGAACAGTTGCGTGCTGAACTGAGCCACCTGCTGGGTGAAAAACTCAGCCGGGTGGAGTGTGTCAACGAGAAGGCGGACACCGCGCTGTGGTCGCTCTATGATAGCCACGGTCACCCCATGCCCTTGCTGGCAAGAAGCTTTACCACGCCGGGGCTGGCGCGCCAGCTGGCGTGGAAGATGTCGATGCTGGCCCGCAGCGGTACGGTACGCATGCCGGTGGTCTACGGGGTCATGACCCATGACGAACACCCCGGCCCGGACGTGCTGCTGATCGAGCGGCTGCACGGTGTTCCTGTTGAAGCCCCGGCCCGCACGCCGGAGCGCTGGGAGCAGCTTAAAGATCAAATTGTTGAGGCACTGCTCGCCTGGCATCGGCAGGACAGTCACGGCTGCGTCGGCGTCGTGGACAGCACCCAGGAGAATATCTGGCCCTCATGGTATCGCCAGCGGGTAGAGGTGCTGTGGAATACTCTCAACCAGTTTAAAAATACCGGCCTGACGATGCAGGATAAACGGATCCTGTTTCGCACCCGCGAGTGCCTGCCGAAACTGTTTGCAGGCTTTAACGACAACTGCGTGCTGGTGCACGGCAATCTCAACCTGCGCAGCATGTTAAAAGATGCCCGCACCGATCAGCTGGTGGCGGTGGTGGGACCGGGGGTCATGCTCTGGGCACCGCGTGAGTATGAGCTGTTCCGCCTCTCCGACAGCGCGCTGGCGGAAGGGCTGCTGTGGCACTATCTCCAGCACGCCCCGGTTTCCGAGGCGTTTATCTGGCGACGCTGGCTCTACACCCTTTGGGACGAGGTGGCGCAGCTGGTGAATACCGGCCATTTCAGCCGCAGCAATTTTGATCTTGCTTCAAAATCACTCCTGCCGTGGATCGCCTGACGAACCCTTAAGCCACTGCCAGACGCGACCCAGCGTCTCATACCCGACCCGGTCGCTGTGCATCAGCCACACCGGGGAGGGGATAATGCGCTCCCAGGGATTAAGCGGCGAGTCGATCGCCAGCTGGTTAGCCGGAGCGGGCAGGGGATTTAACCCGGCGTGACGGAAAAAGATCATCGCCCGGGGCAGATGCGACGCCGAGGTTACCAGCAGAAACGGCGTCTCGCCGATAGCCTGCTTCACCGCGGCGGCCTCCTCTTCGGTGTCCTTAGCCCTATCGAGGGTCATGATGTCGCTGCGCGGGATGCCCAGGGTCTCGGCGACCCGCGCCCCGGCCTCGGCGGTGCTGACCGGGTTGGTCACCGCCGGTGCCCCGGTGAAGATCATTTTGGCACCCGGATTTTGCCGCCACAGGCGCACCGCCTCCGTCAGGCGCGGCAGGCTGTTGTTGATCAGGTTCGAGCTGGGTGCCCACGTATCGTTCCAGGTGTAGCCTCCGCCGAGCACCACAATGTATTTCACCTGCTGGGTGCCACGCCAGGTGGGGTAGGTCTGCTCTATCGGCCTGAGCAGACCGTCCGCCACCGGTTGCAGGCTGATCAGCACCAGCGCCAGCCAGCCCGCGCTCATCAGCGCCTTGCCTGACTTCTGATAGCGGGTAAACCAGACCAGTGCCAGGCCAATCCCCATCAGCAAAAGCAGCAGCGGCAGGGGCAGCAGCATCCCACCAACGTATTTCTTCAGCGTAAAAAGCATGGCTTCCGTTTCCTTTTTGACCATACAGCAGGTTATTCTGTGGATCTTACACCAGATAGGTTCCTTCTTAACGTGGCTGTGACAAAATAGCGGTTTTGCCAGGATCGCGGAGTAGCAGATGCAGGATCGCAATTTCGATGACATCGCGGAGAAGTTTTCCCGCAACATCTATGGCACCACGAAAGGGCAGCTACGCCAGGCGATCCTGTGGCAGGATCTTGACGCACTGCTGGCGGCCTTTGGCCCACGGCCGCTGCGCATTCTCGATGCCGGTGGCGGAGAGGGGCAGACGGCCATCCGGCTGGCGAAGCTCGGTCATCACGTTACCCTCTGCGATCTGTCGGGTGAGATGGTCGCCCGGGCCAGCGCGGCGGCAGAGGCGGAAGGTGTGATCGACAACATGCATTTTATCCACTGTGCCGCTCAGGACATTGCCCGGCACTTGGAATCGCCGGTCGATCTGATATTGTTCCATGCCGTGCTGGAGTGGGTCGCCGAGCCGGTTGCCGTGCTGCAGACGCTCTGGTCGGTGCTGCGTCCTGGCGGCGCGCTGTCGCTGATGTTTTACAATGCCAACGGCCTGCTGATGCGAAACGTGCTGGTGGGCAATTTTGGCTATGTGCAGCAGGGCATGTACAAAAAGAAACGACGGACGCTTTCGCCGGACTTTCCGCGCGATCCGCAGCAGGTCTACGGCTGGCTCGAAGAGATGGGCTGGCAGATCACCGGTAAAACCGGTATCAGGGTTTTTCACGACTATCTGCGCGATAAGCAAAAACAGCATGACTGTTTTGCGGCATTAGTGGAGTTAGAGACGCGTTACTGCCGCCAGGAGCCTTACCTGAGCCTGGGCCGCTATATACACGTTACCGCGCAGAAGCCGCAGGTAGATACAAGGATTAACGATGAGTGAATTTTCCCAGACAGTCCCCGAACTGGTTGCCTGGGCCAGAAAAAACGATTTCTCGATCGCGCTGCCGGTGGACAGACTCTCCTTTTTGCTGGCCGTCGCCACGCTTAACGGCGAGCGGCTCGACGGTGAGATGAGCGAAGGGGAGCTGATCGACGCGTTTCGCCACGTCAGCGAGGCGTTTGAGCAGACCAGCGAAACCATCGGCGTGCGCGCCAATAACGCCATCAACGATATGGTGCGCCAGCGCCTGCTGAACCGCTTTACCAGCGAGCAGGCCGAGGGGAACGCCATCTACCGTCTGACGCCCCTCGGGATCGGCATCACGGACTACTACATTCGCCAGCGCGAGTTTTCTACCCTGCGTCTCTCGATGCAGCTCTCTATCGTTGCCAGCGAGCTGAAACGCGCTGCCGACGCGGCGGCCGAAGGCGGAGACGAGTTCCACTGGCATCGTCACGTCTACGCCCCGCTCAAATACTCCGTGGCGGAGATTTTCGACAGCATCGATCTGACCCAGCGCATTATGGACGAGCAGCAGCAGCTGGTGAAAGATGACATCGCCCAGCTGTTGAATAAAGACTGGCGGGCGGCGATCTCCAGCTGTGAGCTTCTGCTGTCGGAGACCTCCGGTACCCTGCGCGAACTGCAGGATACCCTGGAGGCTGCGGGGGATAAGCTGCAGGCCAACCTGCTGCGCATCCAGGATGCAACCCTCGCCCATAACGATCTCGAGTTCGTTGACCGACTGGTCTTCGATCTGCAAAGCAAGCTGGACCGCATCATCAGCTGGGGCCAGCAGGCTATCGATCTGTGGATTGGCTACGACCGCCACGTGCATAAGTTTATCCGTACCGCCATCGATATGGATAAAAACCGCGTCTTTGCCCAGCGCCTGCGCCAGTCGGTGCAGTCTTACTTCGATGCGCCATGGGCACTGACCTACGCCAGCGCCGATCGTCTGCTGGATATGCGCGACGAAGAGATGACGCTGCGCGATGAAGAGGTGACCGGCGAACTGCCGCCGGATCTCGAATTTGAAGAGTTTAACGAAATTCGCGAGCAGCTTGCCGCCATGATT
This sequence comes from Pseudescherichia sp., assembly GCA_032055545.1. Taxonomy (GTDB): domain Bacteria; phylum Pseudomonadota; class Gammaproteobacteria; order Enterobacterales; family Enterobacteriaceae; genus Pseudescherichia. The sequence continues at coordinate 20,765 of DAMBQR010000044.1, forward strand.
GAAGCGCAGCTGGCGGTGTATAAAACCAGAGAAGTGCCACTGGATCTCGGTCTCGTGGTGCGCGAATATCTGGCGCAATATCCGCGGGCGCGTCACTTTGACGTTGCGCGAATTGTGGTTGATCAGGCGGTACGCCTCGGCGTAGCGCAGGGCGATTTCACCGGGCTGCCAGCAAAATGGCAGCCAATTAATGATTACGGAGCCAGGGTACAGGCGCATGTCATTGACAAATATTGAACAAGTGATGCCAGTCAAGCTGGCGCAGGCGTTGGCTAACCCGTTGTTCCCGGCGCTGGACAGTCAGCTGCGCGCCGGTCGCCACATTGGTCTTGATGAGCTGGACAATCACGCATTTTTAATGGACTTCCAGGAGTATCTGGAGGAGTTTTACGCTCGCTATAACGTGGAGCTGATCCGCGCGCCGGAAGGGTTCTTCTACCTGCGCCCGCGCTCCACGACGCTGATCCCGCGCTCGGTGCTTTCAGAGCTGGATATGATGGTCGGCAAGATCCTCTGCTACCTCTATCTCAGCCCGGAGCGACTGGCCAACGAAGGCATCTTTACCCAGCAGGAGCTGTACGACGAGCTGCTGGCGCTGGCGGACGAGAGCAAGCTGCTGAAGCTGGTCAACAACCGCTCCACCGGCTCTGACGTCGATCGCCAGAAGCTTCAGGAAAAAGTGCGCTCCTCTCTGAACCGTCTGCGCCGCCTGGGCATGGTCTGGTTTATGGGCAACGACAGCAGCAAGTTCCGCATCACCGAGTCGGTATTCCGCTTCGGTGCTGACGTGCGCGGCGGGGACGACCTGCGTGAAGCACAGCTGCGCATGATCCGCGACGGCGAGGCCATGCCGATAGAGAACAACCTGCAGCTCAATGATGAGCAAGATGAGAATCAGCCGGACAGTGCGGAGGAAGAGTCATGATCGATCGCGGTAAATTTCGCTCGCTAACGCTGATTAACTGGAACGGCTTTTTTGCCCGGACCTTTGACCTGGACGAGCTGGTCACGACGCTCTCCGGCGGTAACGGGGCGGGTAAATCCACCACCATGGCAGCCTTTGTCACAGCGCTGATCCCGGATTTAACCCTGCTGCACTTCCGTAACACCACCGAAGCGGGGGCCACCAGCGGCTCGCGCGACAAGGGCCTGCACGGCAAGCTGAAGGCGGGCGTCTGTTATTCGGTGCTGGACGTGATCAATTCACGTAACCAGCGCGTAGTGGTAGGCGTGCGCCTGCAGCAGGTCGCCGGACGCGATCGTAAAGTCGATATTAAACCCTTTGCGATTCAGGGCCTACCGACCAGCATTCAGCCGACCCAGCTGCTGACCGAGACGCTCAACGAGCGCCAGGCGCGGGTGCTGACCCTGACCGAGCTGAAAGAGAAGCTCGATGAGATCGAAGGCGTTCAGTTCAAGCAGTTCAACTCGATTATCGATTACCACGCCCTGATGTTCGATCTGGGCATCGTGGCCCGTCGCCTGCGCTCCGCCTCGGATCGCAGTAAGTTCTACCGTCTGATTGAGGCCTCCCTCTACGGCGGGATCTCCAGCGCCATTACCCGCTCGCTGCGCGACTACCTGCTGCCGGAAAACGGCGGGGTGCGGAAGGCATTCCAGGATATGGAAGCCGCGCTGCGCGAGAACCGTATGACCCTGGAGGCGATCCGCGTCACCCAGTCGGACAGAGATCTCTTCAAGCACCTGATCAGCGAAGCTACTAACTATGTGGCTTCGGACTACATGCGCCACGCCAACGAGCGCCGGGTGCATCTCGATCAGGCCCTGGCCTTCCGGCGGGATCTCTTTACCTCCCGGTCGCAGCTGGCCGCCGAGCAGTATAAGCACGTTGAGATGGCGCGGGAGCTGCATGAGCATACCGGCGCGGAGGGGGATCTCGAAGCGGATCACCAGGCTGCCAGCGACCATCTGAATCTGGTCCAAACCGCGCTGCGCCAGCAGGAGAAGATTGAGCGCTACGAAGCGGATCTCGACGAGCTGCAAATCCGTCTGGAGGAGCAGAACGAGGTGGTAGCAGAAGCTGCCGACCGCCAGGAGGAGAACGAGGCCCGGGCAGAAGCCGCCGAGCTGGAGGTGGATGAGCTGAAGAGCCAGCTTGCCAACTATCAGCAGGCCCTCGACGTGCAGCAGACCCGTGCTATCCAGTACAACCAGGCGCTGGCCGCGCTGGAGCGCGCGCAGGCCCTGTGCCACATTCCGGATCTGACTCCGGAGAGCGCCCAGCAGTGGCAGGAGACCTTCCAGGCCAAAGAGCAGGAAGCGACCGAAAAGCTGCTCTCGCTGGAGCAGAAGATGAGCGTGGCCCAGACTGCGCACAGCCAGTTTGAGCAGGCGTACCAGCTGGTGGCGGCCATCAACGGCCCGCTGTCGCGGGATGAAGCATGGAGCGTTGCCCGTGAGCTGCTGCGCGACGCCGTAAACCAGCGCCATCTGGCGGAGCAGGTGCAGCCGCTGCGGATGCGTCTTAACGAGCTGGAGCAGCGCCTGCGCGAGCAGCAGGATGCCGAACGTCTGCTGGCCGAGTTCTGCAAGCGTCACAACAAGCGCGTCGAGGCCGACGAGCTGGAGGCCCTGCATCAGCAGCTGGAGGCCCAGATTGCCGCCCTCTCCGAGACCGTTGCCAATGCCGGTGAGCAGCGCATGGCCCTGCGCCAGGAGCTGGAGCAGCTGCAGGCGCGTATTCAGCGCCTGCTGAAGCGCGCCCCGGTCTGGCTGGCCGCGCAGAACAGCCTCAACCAGCTCTGCGAGCAGAGCGGGCAAGAGTTTGAATCGAGCCAGGACGTGACCGAGTTCCTGCAACAGCTGCTGGAGCGTGAGCGCGAAGCCATTGTTGAGCGGGACGAAATCGGTGCCCGCAAGCAGGCGGTGGACGATGAGATCGAGCGTCTGAGCCAGCCGGGCGGGGCAGAAGATGCTCGCCTCAACGCGCTGGCAGAACGTTTCGGCGGCGTGCTGCTCTCTGAAATCTACGATGATGTCAGCCTCGACGATGCCCCTTACTACTCGGCGCTGTATGGCCCATCCCGTCACGCTATCGTGGTGCCGGATCTCTCTCTGATCGCCGAACAGCTGGAAGGATTAACCGACTGCCCGGAAGATCTCTACCTGATCGAAGGGGATCCGCAGTCCTTTGACGACAGCGTTTTTGCCGTTGACGAGCTGGAAAAGGCGGTGATCGTCAAGGTTGCCGATCGCCAGTGGCGCTACTCCCGCTTCCCGTCGCTGCCGCTGTTTGGCCGCGCCGCACGCGAGAACCGCATTGAGAGCCTGCATGCCGAGCGCGAAACGCTGGCGGAGCGCTTTGCCACCTTGTCGTTTGACGTCCAGAAGACTCAGCGTCTGCATCAGGCCTTCAGCCGCTTTATCGGCAGCCATCTGGCGGTGGCCTTTGAGGACGATCCGGAAGCCGAGATCCGTACCCTGACCGGCCGTCGGGGCGAGCTTGAGCGGGCCATCAGCGCCCATGAGAGCGATAACCAGCAAAACCGTGTCCAGTACGATCAGGCCAGGGAGGGCGTCAGCGCCCTTAACCGCCTGCTGCCGCGCATCAACCTGCTGAGCGACGATACCCTGGCCGACCGCGTGGATGAGATCCGCGAGCGCCTTGACGAGGCCCAGGAAGCGACACGCTTTATTCAGCAGTATGGCAACCAGCTGGCGAAGCTGGAGCCGGTGGTCTCGGTGCTGCAGAGCGATCCGGAGCAGTTCGAACAGCTGAAAGAGGACTACGCGTATTCGCAGCAGGTGCAGCGTGAAGCGCGCCAGCAGGCGTTTGCCCTTACCGAGGTGGTGCAGCGTCGCGCCCACTTCAGCTACAGCGACTCCGCCGCGATGCTCACTGGTAACAGCGATCTGAATGAGAAGCTGCGCCAGCGTCTGGAGCAGGCGGAGAGCGAACGCGCCCGCGCCCGTGAAGCAATGCGTAGCCATGCTGCCCAGCTTAGCCAGTACGGCCAGGTGCAGGCGTCGCTGAAAAGCTCTTACGATACCAAGAAAGAGCTGCTGAACGATCTGCATAAAGAGCTGCAGGAGATTGGTGTCCGGGCCGACAGCGGCTCGGAAGAGCGGGCGCGCATCCGTCGGGATGAGCTTTACGCTCAGCTCTCAGGTAACCGTGCCCGCCGCAATCAGCTGGAGAAAGCCCTGACCTTCTGCGAAGCGGAGATGGATAACCTGACCCGCAAGCTCAAGCGTCTTGAGCGTGACTACCATGAGAAGCGCGAGCAGGTGGTGACGGCCAAAGCGGGCTGGTGTGCGGTAATGCGGATGGTGAAAGATAACGGCGTTGAGCGCCGCCTGCACCGTCGCGAGCTGGCCTACCTCTCTGCCGACGAGCTGCGCTCAATGTCGGATAAGGCGCTGGGTGCGCTGCGTCTGGCGGTGGCGGATAATGAACACCTGCGCGACGTGCTGCGCATGTCGGAAGATCCGAAGCGTCCCGAGCGTAAGATCCAGTTCTTTGTCGCGGTCTACCAGCATCTGCGCGAGCGTATCCGTCAGGATATCATTCGTACTGACGATCCCGTTGAAGCGATTGAGCAGATGGAGATTGAGCTGGGCCGTCTGACCGAAGAGCTGACCTCCCGCGAGCAGAAGCTGGCCATCAGCTCCCGCAGCGCGGCGAACATCATTCGTAAGACCATTCAGCGCGAGCAGAACCGTATCCGCCAGCTCAATCAGGGCTTGCAGAGCGTCTCCTTTGGTCAGGTGAACAGCGTGCGTCTGAACGTGAACGTGCGGGAGACCCATGCCACGCTGCTGGATGTGCTCTCCGAGCAGCACGAGCAGCATCAGGATCTCTTCAACAGCAACCGCCTGACCTTCTCGGAAGCACTGGCGAAGCTCTACCAACGCCTGAACCCGCAGATCGATATGGGCCAGCGTACGCCGCAGACCATCGGCGAAGAGCTGCTCGACTACCGCAACTATCTGGAGATGGAGGTTGAGGTTAACCGTGGCTCCGACGGCTGGCTGCGTGCCGAGTCCGGCGCACTCTCTACCGGGGAAGCGATCGGTACCGGGATGTCGATCCTGGTGATGGTGGTGCAGAGCTGGGAGGACGAAGCCCGTCGCCTGCGCGGAAAAGATATTTCGCCGTGCCGCCTGCTGTTCCTTGATGAGGCCGCCCGTCTTGATGCCCGCTCTATCGCCACGCTGTTTGAGCTGTGCGAGCGGCTGGAGATGCAGCTGATTATCGCCGCGCCTGAAAACATCAGTCCGGAGAAAGGAACTACCTACAAGCTGGTGCGTAAGGTGTTTAATAATCAGGAGCATGTGCATGTGGTTGGCCTGCGCGGCTTTGCTCCGCAGCTGCCGGAGCCGCTGCCCGGCACGGCGGATGCCAGCGTAACCTGACGGTTAACAGAGTAAAAGGGTGGCAGCAGTGCCACCCTTTTTTATTGCCCGCTGGCCCAACCAGAGGAAGATCAATCTTTAATCTTCTTTACATTTAGCCGGGCAAATGTATTTTTGTCTTTATATACTCATAGAATCAGACGGATTAATCGATTCGTTTATAAACAGGGGGCAAGGGATGTTGCTAAAGAAAAAAGAGAGTCGAGCCTCCGCACTTGGTTTGTGTCTGGCCCTGACGTTTGCTCCGCTGTTTAGCGCCATGGCCGATGAGCCTGAGGTTGTGCCCTCCGACAGCTCCGCCAGCATGGGGGTCCAGCCTACGGCGCTGGCCGAGCCGCTGGCCCAGTCTCACACCACCGCCGTCATGGCGGGCGTGGAGGCGCTGGCCGATGCTGGCCTGATGGCGAAAACCCGCGCCGATATCCAGGCTCAGCTGCCGGCAGGCTATACGCCGGTCTATATGAACCCGCTCGTTGCGATCTATGCCGCCCGTGAACAGAAGGCCATGTGGGACGATCGCGATGCGGTTAAAGCGTTTCAGCAGCAGCTGGCCGAGGTGGCTATCGCCGGTTTCCAGCCGCAGTTTACGAAATGGGTTGAGCTACTGACCGATCCTGCCGTAACCGGCCCGGCCCGGGACGTGGTACTTTCCGATGCCATGCTGGGCTACCTGCACTTTATTGCTGGCATCCCCGTTAAGGGCAACAGCTGGCTCTACAGCGCAAAACCGTATCAGCTGGCAACCCCGCCGCTGACGGTGATAAATCAGTGGCAGCAGGCACTGGATAACGGCCAGCTGGCGCACTTTGTTACCAGCCTGGCACCGCAGCATGCTCAATACACCTCTATGCACCAGTCGCTGCTCAAGCTGCTGGGGGATAACCGGCCCTGGCCGGAGCTAAAGAGTACCGCCACGCTGCGCCCGGGACAGTGGAGTAACGATATTCCGGCCCTGCGCGAAATTCTCTCCCGCACCGGGATGCTGGACAGCGCCGAGAATATCGTCCTGCCAGGCGACAAGCCGAAAAAGGCGAAGCCCGCACGCGGCGGTTACTACGATCGTGACCTGGTCGCGGCGGTTAAACGCTTCCAGACCTGGCAGGGCCTGGGAAGCGATGGTGCTATCGGGCAGTCCACCCGCGACTGGCTGAACGTCACGCCAGCCCAGCGTGCAGGTGTACTGGCACTCAACATTCAGCGTCTGCGCCTGCTGCCTGGCACGGTCTCGACCGGCATTATGGTGAATATTCCGGCCTACTCGCTGGTCTACTACCAGCAGGGCAGCGAGGTGCTGGCGTCACGGGTCATCGTTGGCCGTCCGGATCGCAAGACGCCGATGATGAGCAGCGCGCTCAATAACGTCGTCGTCAATCCGCCGTGGAACGTGCCGCCGACCCTGGCGCGCAAGGATATTCTGCCGAAGGTGTGGAACGATCCGGGCTATCTGGAGCGGCATAACTATGTTGTGCTGCGCGGCTGGAACAGCAAAGAGACCATCGATCCGTGGCGGGTTGACTGGGGCACCATTACCCCATCCAACCTGCCGTTCCGCTTCCAGCAGGCACCGGGGGCACATAACTCTCTTGGGCGCTATAAGTTCAATATGCCCAGCTCGGATGCTATCTACCTGCACGATACGCCGAACCATAATCTGTTCCAGAAGAACGAGCGAGCGCTCAGCTCCGGCTGCGTACGCGTGAACAAAGCCTCCGAGCTGGCCAGTATGCTGCTGCAGGACGCGGGCTGGAACGACACGCGCATCTCTGACGCATTGCAGGAGGGGAACACGCGCTACGTGAACATTCGCCAGAACATTCCGGTGAATCTCTACTACCTGACCGCGTTTGTCGGCAGCGATGGACGCACTCAGTATCGTACAGATATTTACAATTACGATCTGACGGCGCGTTCCGGAGCTGGCGTTTTGCCGAAGGCGGAACAATTAATCAGATAAATGAAGTAGTTCAGATTAATCCATTCTCTAAATTACTGGTAAAAACGGGCTGCTCAGGCTACGCGGCCCGTCTTTACCGGGCTTGACCTTCCTTGACGTAAGAAATTTTGCCCGGTAATGTGCTTTTTCACGCGCCAGAAGTGCATTAATTAAGCAAACTTTTTACCTGTAGACCTGATTATCATGGATAAATTTGACGCTAATCGCCGCAAACTGCTGGCGTTAGGTGGCGTTGCACTTGGTGCAGCCATCCTCCCAACGCCTGCGTTTGCTACCCTCTCTACGCCACGCCCACGGATCCTGACTCTCAATAACCTCCACACCGGAGAGTCAATCAAAGCCGAGTTTTTTGACGGCAAGGGCTATATTCAGGATGAATTAGCTAAACTTAACCACTTTTTCCGCGACTTTCGCGCTAATAAAGTGACATCCATTGACCCTAAACTCTTCGACCAGCTCTATCGCCTGCAGGGACTGCTCGGCACCCGTAAGCCGGTTCAGCTTATCTCTGGCTATCGCTCTATCGATACCAACAATGAACTTCGCGCCCACAGCAGCGGCGTGGCGAAGAAGAGTTATCACACTAAAGGCCAGGCGATGGATTTCCATATCGATGGCCTTGCATTAAGCAATATTCGCAAAGCCGCGTTATCTATGGGGGCAGGTGGTGTAGGATATTACCCACGCAGCAACTTTGTGCATATTGATACCGGGCCGGTTCGGCACTGGTAGCCCAGAGCTTAATGAAAAAGGAGCAGTATGAATTATCGTCTTATTCCGGTTACCGCGTTTTCCCAGAACTGTTCGCTGATCTGGTGTGAGGAGACCCGAGAGGCCGCGCTGGTGGATCCCGGTGGTGATGCCGAGCGTGTCAAAGAGGTGGTTGTCGCCTCTGACGTCACGCTGACGCAGATTTTGCTCACCCACGGTCATCTCGATCACGTGGGCGCTGCCGCCGAGCTGGCGCAGCACTACGGTGTGCCCATCGTTGGCCCGGAAAAAGAGGATGAGTTCTGGCTGACGGGGCTTCCTGCCCAGAGCCGTATGTTTGGCCTTGAAGAGTGTCAGCCCCTGACGCCCGATCGCTGGCTGGAGGAAGGTGAGAGCGTGACCGTTGGCAAGATAACGCTTCAGGTGCTACACTGCCCGGGCCATACGCCGGGACACATTGTCTTCTTTGACGCGCAGTCACGCCTGCTGGTGTCGGGAGATGTGATCTTTAAGGGTGGGGTAGGGCGCAGCGATTTCCCGCGCGGCGACCACGGTCAGCTGATCGACTCCATCAAGCGCAAGCTGCTGCCGCTGGGCGACGACGTGACCTTTATTCCCGGCCACGGGCCAATGTCAACCCTTGGGGAAGAGCGTCTGCACAACCCGTTTTTGCAGGATGAGCAGCCGATCTGGTAGTTCATCCCATAAAAAAGGGTCGCTTCGGCGACCCTTTTTTTGCGCGACCCTTACAGCACGGCGACGATGGCTTCACACAGCGGAGCCATATTGTCCGGGGTCATGCCCGCGACGTTAACGCGGCCGGATGCCACCGCATAGACACCAAACTCTTCCCGCAGGCGTTGAACCTGCTCTTTGGTCAGGCCGCTGAATGAGAACATGCCGTTCTGCTTAATGATAAAGCTGAAGTCACGGTTAGCGCCTTTCTCCTGCAGCGTGTTAACAAATAGCAGACGCATGCGCTGAATGCGCTGGCGCATGTCGGTCAGCTCCTGCTCCCAGATGGTGCGAAGGGCGTCATTGCTGAGGATCGTCGCGACCACGGAGGCACCGTGCGCCGGTGGATTGGAGTAGTTGGCACGGATCACGGACTTCAGCTGGCTGAAAGCACGATCGGCCGTGTCAGCATCGGCGGTAACCAGCGTGCAGGCCCCGACGCGCTCGTTATAGAGACCAAAGTTTTTCGAGTAGGAGCTGGCAACGATCAGCTCTTTATGCAGTGCGGCAAAGGCACGCAGCCCCTCTGCATCCTCCTCCAGACCACGGGCAAAGCCCTGATAGGCGAAGTCAAACAGCGGCAGCCAGCCCTTCTCAACGGAGAGCTGAGCCAGGGTCTGCCACTGCTCCAGCGTCGGATCGATGCCGGTTGGGTTGTGGCAGCAGCCGTGGAACAGCACCACGTCACCCGCCTGGGCTTCGTTCAGGCTCGCCAGCAGGCCGTCAAAGTCGAGGCTATGGTTGGCCGCGTCGTAGTAGGCGTACTCGCGCACTTCCAGTCCGGCAGCGTTGAACACCCCTTTATGGTTCGGCCAGCTTGGGTTGCTCACCCAGACGCGTTTAACGTCGGTGTTTTTCGCCAGGAAGTCCGCGGCCACGCGCAGCGCACCGGTGCCGCCAGGCGTCTGCGCCGTGCGGGCGCGCTGGTCGTTGATCACCGCGCTGCCTTTACCAAACAGCAGCTCCTGGGTGCAACGGCCAAACTCCGGGATCCCGTCGATGCCGAGATAGTTCTTCGTCGTCTCATTCTCCAGCAGATACTGCTCGGCTTTCTTCACGCTGGTCAGCACCGGCGTTTTACCGGTTTCATCTTTATAGACGCCGATGCCAAGGTTAATTTTTGTCGGGCGTTGGTCGGCACGAAACAGATCGGCTAACCCCAGAATGGGGTCAGCAGGGGCTGCAGTAATATTCTCAAACATGACGAGGTTCCATTTTGATGACAGAAGGGCGTTGGGTATCAGGGTAACGGGAGAATTATCAATTGCCAACCGTTTGCGACAAAATGTTACGCCTGTACCCCTCTATTTCATTTTTTAGAGCGTTGCTGTTATCTTCTGTACAATTTACTATAGTAATCTTGACGGGCTAATGGTAAGGGATCCACCGTGGCAGTTTATACGACAAGGCTGTTTGACAGAAAAATGAAAGGCGAAGATCTGACAGAGGATCTTCTCTTTGAGGTTGCACAGGAAGTGATGGATGGCCGTTTTGAAGGCGATCTCGGTGGGGGTGTGATCAAGAAGCGAGTTGCGTTAGGCGCAGGCAAGCGTGGAGGAGCCAGAACCATTATCTTTTTTAAAGTTGGATCTCATCTGTTCTTTGCTGACGGTTGGAGAAAAAACCAGAGCAGAAAAAGTGGTAAAGAGATTCAGGATGATGAGCTGGCAATCTATAAAGATATCGCGGGTGATCTGCTTAAGCTGAGTACACAGCAGATTGAGCGACTCGTTAAAGCAAACGAACTGCGTGAGGTAAAATGCAATGGCAGCAAACATTAAAGAGTTGCAGGAGATGGCGAAGGGTCTGCATGCGCATGGGGGTATCAGCGATGTCGCAATGGAGCGAATCAATACGCGTGTTGCCGCACGAGAATTTCGCGAGCGCATTGAGGAAGCCCATGCAATGAACGGGGCTGATATTCAGAATCTGCGTGCTCGTTACAAGATGTCCCAATCCTCGCTAGCCTATGCGCTTAATATGTCCGTGGTCAGCGTCTCTAAGTGGGAGCGGGGAGAAAAAATACCTTCAGGGGCTGCACTTCGTCTGCTCAATCTTCTTGATAAAAACGGTCTGGATATCTTCGCCTGATAGCTATTTATTCTGCATGACAAGCATAAAAAAACAGGGCCGAGGCCCTGTTTCTTAAGCATATAATAACGAGGCGTAGTGATTAGAACTGGTAGACGATACCGACAGCAACGGTATCATCATCGCTCAGGCCCAGTTTGTTGTCGTCATCCAGCAGGTTGATCTGGTAGTCAACATAGGTGGACATGTTTTTGTTGAAGTAGTAGGTCGCGCCGATATCAACGTAGTTGATGTAATCTTCGCTACCGATGCCGCCTTCTACGTCTTTCGCTTTAGATTTGTAGTAAGCGATGGACGGACGCAGACCGAAGTCGAACTGGTACTGAGCAACGACAGAGAAGTCTTCAGTTTTGTTCGCGTAGCCATTGCCGCTCAGGCGCGCCGCGTTACGCATTTCACCGTACAGAGCTGCCAGGTAAATGTTGTTCGCGTCATATTTCAGGCCGGTTGCCCACTGCTCAGCTTTATCACCTTCGCCCCAGATCAGATCCTGCTGGGCGTTAGTACGGTCAGCGGCGCCGTAAGCACCCAGAACCGCGAAGCCATCGAACTCATAGCTCAGAGAGGTTGCCCAGCCGTCGCCGTTGGAGCGGGTTACCGCAGAATCACGCTCGTTTTTGCCCAGGTACTGAACGCCGAAGCTCAGGCCATCAACCAGACCGAAGAAGTTGCTGTTACGGTAAGTCGCCAGACCACCGGTACGGCCAGCGAAGAAGTCATCGCTCGCGCCAGTGTCGCCGCCGAACTCAGGCAGCATATCGGTGATACCGATGACGTCATAGACCAGGCCATAGTTACGACCGTAGTCGAAGGAGCCTGCGTCAGCGAATTTCAGACCTGCGTATGCCAGACGGGTTTTGTTACCGGACTGCGCATCGCCGCCTTCAGAGTTGTTACCCTGGAAGTTGTATTCCCACTGACCGTAGCCGGTCAGCTGGTCGTTGATCTGGGTTTCGCCTTTGAAGCCCAGACGCGCATATGTCTGGTCGCCGTCGTTATCGTCATTTTTAGAGAAGTAGTGCAGGCCAACTGCTTTCCCGTACAGGTCTAATTTGTTACCGGCTTTGTTATAGATTTCTGCAGCGTTTGCTGCACCGGCTACCAGCAGAGCAGGGATAACCACTGCCAGAATATTGCGCTTCATCATTATTTATTACCCTCATTAGGTTTTTTATAACACCTGCCACCGCCGCCAATAAATTCTGTCAATAAAAATTTACGGAACTATTGATGAGAGTTTGGTGTCTTTTTGTGTCTGAGAAGCATCTTTCCATTCATATAAACGTTTCGCTACCTTGAAAGTGCTACAAATGTCTTAAAGAGGTAACAAAAAGAAATAATGTGTAAGAATTTGTGTATTTAGGGGAACTTTGTGAACCACTTCATGTTTCCAATAGTGTTGCCGATAAAATCAACAGATCCATTGTTATATATATGAATTGCTTATGTTTAATTTCGATAAAGCGTAAGCTTATTCAGAAAAGGCCGCAGTGAGAGGTATTCTCATCTCTGCGTTTAGACATCTGGATAGCTGAGCGTGTTTTATCCAAATGTGCTAAAGCCAAAGCGCTTTTTTTTGTGCAAGTTTTAGGCAGTATGATTTCTGTACGAAATTATTTCTGAAAAATAGAGTTACAGACGTTAACGCGGGAAGGGTTGATACGACATCTTACTGACGTTTTGTTAACGAAAGTTGACAAAGTGGGGGAGAAGAAGGGCCAGCGAGTGCTGGCCCAAAAGGCGTTAGAACGTGGCGTTACGCGGCGTGCGTGGGAAAGGAATCACATCGCGAACGTTCTGGACACCGGTCACATAGGCAATCAGGCGTTCAAAGCCGAGGCCAAAACCGGCGTGCGGTACGGTGCCGTAGCGACGCAGATCGCGATACCACCAGTAGTCCTCTTTATTGAGGCCCATCTCAGCCATACGCGCATCCAGTACGTCCAGACGCTCTTCACGCTGGGAGCCACCGATAATCTCGCCGATACCCGGTGCCAGCACGTCCATTGCGGCTACGGTTTTACCGTCGTCGTTCAGACGCATATAGAACGCTTTGATCTCTTTCGGGTAGTTTTTGACGACAACCGGCGCTTTAAAGTGCTCTTCAGCCAGGTAGCGTTCGTGCTCGGAAGAGAGATCGACACCCCAGTAGACCGGGTTCTCGAACTGCTTACCGCAGTTTTCCAGAATAGTGACCGCGTCGGTGTAGTCTACCTGCGCGAAGTCCGCCTCAATGAAGCGCTCCAGGCGGGTTACGGCATCTTTATCTACGCGCTCAGCAAAGAAATTCATGTCGTCTGCACGTTCGGTCAGTACCGCTTTGAAGGCATACTTCAGCATCGCTTCTGCCAGCGCGGCGTTATCTTCGAGATCGGCAAAGGCGATCTCCGGCTCCAGCATCCAGAACTCAGCCAGGTGACGGCTGGTGTTGGAGTTTTCCGCACGGAAGGTCGGGCCAAAGGTGTAAATCTTTGACAACGCACAGGCGTAGGTTTCGCCGTTCAGCTGGCCGGAAACGGTCAGGAAGGACTCTTTGCCAAAGAAATCTTTGTCAAAATCAACCTTGCCCTGGTCGTTACGCGGCAGGTTCTCCAGATCCAGCGTCGAGACGCGGAACATCTCGCCTGCGCCTTCGGTATCGGAGGCAGTGATCAGCGGGGTCGAGACCCAGAAGAAGCCCTGCTCGTCGAAGAAGCGGTGGAGCGCCTGCGCCAGGGTGTGGCGTACGCGCGCTACCGCGCCAATCAGGTTGGTGCGCGGACGCAGGTGCGCCACTTCACGCAGATACTCGATGCTGTGGCGCTTGGCTGCCATCGGGTAGGTATCCGGATCTTCAACCCAGCCGGTCACTTCTACATGGCTTGCCTGCAGCTCAAAGCTCTGGCCCTGGCCCGGAGAGGCGACAACTTTACCGGTTACGATCACGGAGCAGCCGGTGGTCAGGTGCAGCACGTCGTCATTGTAATTGGGCAGAGAATTATTAATAACGGCCTGTACAGGATCAAAGCAGGAACCGTCATAGACGGCCAGGAAGGAGATGCCAGCTTTTGAATCTCGGCGGGTACGTACCCATCCGCGCACGGTGACTTCTTGGTCAACGGCGACGCGGCCCTGGAGTACGTCGGCTACAGGCACAACGCTCATAATATTCTCTCTGTTAA
>DAMBQR010000045.1:0-34002 GCA_032055545.1 Pseudescherichia sp.
CGGCCACGGGCTGGGTCACCGGGGCCGGGGCGGCTGGTGCTGCCTCGCTGGCAGCAGCCGGAGCTGGCGCATCGGCAAAGCTAATCTGATCCGGCTCGATGACGAAGCAGAGTACGGCAACCAAATCGTCTTCGCTCACGCCGCCTTCCAGCGTCGCGCTCAGAGAATCCGCCCCTTTTACCACGTCGCTGAGGGTTGCCAGATTTTTCAGCTCGTCTTCCAGCAGGTTGACTTCGCTCTCTTTCAGGCGAGACAGGACAATGCGCAGTTTGCCGTCGTTGGCTGCCGCTGGCGCGGCGACGGGTGCAGCATCGGCGACGGCCTGGACGTTATCTACAACGGTCAGCTTTGCCCCAGCGGCCGCAGCGGCAGGCACTTCGCCTTTCGCTTCCAGCGCCAGCTGGCGCAGCGCATTGCAGATATATTCAAAGCTGGCGGCATCCGGCTCTTGCGAGCTTTTATAGGCGTCGAGCTGTTCCTGCATAATATCTTTGGTTTCCAAAAACAGGTTGATAATATCGGTATTGAGTTGCATCTCTCCGCGCCGGGCTTCATCCAGCAGGTTTTCCATCAGGTGCGTGGTCTCCTGCAAAATGGTAAAGCCAAACGTGCCAGCGCCACCCTTTATGGAGTGGGCCGCACGAAAGATGGCGTTGAGCTGCTCTGAATCCGGCGCTTCCGGCACCAGATCCAGCAGGTGTTGCTCCATGTCGGCCAACAGCTCGTCAGCTTCATCAAAAAATGTCTGATAAAAATCGCTAATATCCATGCTCACGCTATCACCTCGGATCGGGTTGTGGCGATGTGGGAACGGTCGCCTGGGGCTGCGCCCCTGGCTGTTGTAATACACTTACCGGCTCGTTTTGGCTTTCGGCGTTTTCGTGCAGAATTGCCTGTTCTGCTTGTTTATTCAGCACTAAGAGACTGATGCGGCGGTTAATGGCGTCATCCGCCCCTTTGTCGCTCAGGCGCATGGTTGCAGCCATGCCAACCACACGCAGCACTTTACCGTCATCCAGCCCGCCTACGACCAGCTCCCGCCGTGAGGCATTAGCACGATCGGCAGAAAGCTCCCAGTTGCTGTAACCGCGCTCGCCGTTGGCGTACGGGAAGTCATCGGTATGGCCAGAGAGGCTAATGCGGTTGGGAATATTGTTCAGTACCGGCGCAATAGCGCGCAAAATATCGCGCATATAGGGTTCAACCTCGGCGCTGCCGGTTTTAAACATGGGCCGGTTCTGACTGTCGATAATCTGGATGCGCAACCCCTCCTGCACCAGATCGATCTTCAGGTGCGGACGCAGAGCGCGCAGCTTTGGATCGGCCTCGATCAGCTGGTCGAGATCGCCGCGCAGCTTGCTCAGGCGGGACTGCTCCATCTTCTGGCGCAGCTCCTCCACGTTGGGCTGGCGCTGCACCTCCCCCTTCTGCTGGGTGTAATCATCACCGCCGCCGGGGATCGGACTGTCGCTGTTGGAGATCCGCGGGCCACCTGCAATAGAGGTCGCCAGCGGGGTGCGGAAATACTCCGCAATCTGAATCAGCTCTTTCGGGCTGGAGATAGAGATCAGCCACATCACGAGAAAGAACGCCATCATTGCCGTCATAAAGTCGGCGTAGGCAATCTTCCAGGATCCGTGCGAGCCGCCTCCGTGCCCCTTATGCTTGCGCCGTTTTACAACGACAATAGGATGGGCCTGGTTTTTCATGCGTCCTCAGTCGTGGTCTGCTGGTTTGGGTTACGTACCGCGCGGACATGCTCGTCCAGCTCCACAAAGGAGGGGCGCTCGCTGGAGTAGAGCGTTTTACGGCCAAACTCAACGGCAATCGGTGGCGCGTAGCCGTTCAGGTTGGAGAGCAGCGTGATCTTAACGCACTGCATCATCTTGGTGGTCTCTGCGCTCTTCTGGCGCAGCACGGTCGCCAGCGGCGAGATAAAGCCGTAGGCCAGCAGAATACCAAGGAAGGTCCCCACCATCGCGTGGGCAATCAGCGCCCCCAGCTCGGCCGCCGGGCGATCCGCCGAGGCCAGGGCGTGAACGACGCCCATTACCGCCGCTACGATCCCGAACGCCGGCAGCGAGTCGCCCACCATGGCCAGGCTGTTCGCGGGCACTTCGGCTTCGCTTTCGTGGGTCTCGATCTCTTCGTCCATCAACGCTTCGATTTCGAAGGTGTTCATGTTGCCGCTGATGATCAGACGCAGATAGTCAACGATAAATTCCAGCATCACCGGATCGGCAAGGATCCGCGGATAGTTGGCAAAAATCTCGCTCTCTTTAGGATTCTCAATATCGCGCTCAAGGGAGAACATCCCCTGCTGGCGCGACTTGGCCATCAGGCGATAGAGCAGAGCCAGAAGATCCATATAGACAGCTTTTGTGTATTTGGAGCGACGAAACAGCAGCGGAAGCGCCTTAAGCGTTCCTTTGATCGCTTTGCCGTTGTTGCCCACAATAAACGCACCCACGCCCGCGCCGCCGATAATAATCAGCTCAGCCGGTTGATAAAGTGCCCCAAGGTGTCCGCCGGTCATCATGTAACCGCCAAAGACTGTACCGAGAACAACAAGGTAACCTAATAAGATCAGCACGACATCATCCTTCCGCTGTTGACTAAGGCAAGGAAAAACAGTTTTGGGGCGTAAAACCCGACGGGGAGGCAAAAAAAAGCAGCGGTAATTGCTTACCGCTGCTGGAGTGTTACCCACGCCGTTGAGTTAAACAGCCTGTTTGATCTGTTCATCCAGCAGTTGTGGAATAATATCGGCAGCATCGTGGGAAAGTTTACGTCTTTTTACGGCCCTGGAAGGCGGCTGGCATAAACTGCAGGCAAAACTGCCCGCGGGCTGGTGAGCATGGGTAATAAAATTGCCGCCGCAGCAGTTACAGCTTGAAAGTTCCAGCATACCGCTTTCGACAAAACGCACTAACGTCCAGGCACGGGTCAGGGCTAACAGCGGCCCCTCTTCCGGCTGCGGACACTGTTCCAGATAGAGCCGATATGCTTTAATTACCGCATCAACGCCGCTGCAGAGGCCGGTTTTCAGCAAAAATTGCCAGGCGTTGCAGAACATTGAGGCGTGAATATTCTGTTCCCACGTCATAAACCAGTCGGTTGAAAAAGGGAGCATCCCTTTCGGCGGTGGGCTACCACGAAGTTCTTTATAGAGTTTGATAAGGCGCCCACGGCTGAGCTGCGTTTCGCTTTCCAGCATTTGCAAACGCGCGCCCAGCGTAATCAGTTCCATCGCGAGTTGAATATCACGCGCTTCCTGGACAATGCTCTTTTCGGTCATCATTAAGCCCTTTTTTTCCGGGACGGTGCGTCAGCACCCTGGTTGCTCTCATTAAGCAGACGCGTCGAGAGCAAAATACCGGTATGGATCTGCTGCAGGTCATCCACGCGGGACTCCTGAGTCAAACGGGTGATGGTCTGATGACTATCAAAACGAAACTGACAAATAAGCTGATTGGTCTCGGCCAACTTTACCATCTGCGGCAGCGTTAATTCACCCATGGTAGAAGCCATCTCTTCGCTAATGCCCAGGCGGAACATGGCAGAGGCTTTGTCCTGACTAATTAAACGCTGTGCGAGCAGTAAATATGACAGGTTGATGTCATAAATATGTTTCAGCAACTCGGATGTATGCATTTTTCCCATCCAGAATAACCAACTAGTGTCTTATGCGGCCAGGCCGCACCCCGTGATGTCGCCGGGAAAAAAACCCGGTATTAAAAAAGATAAGGCGAAATGCATCGTTTGAACTTCGTTGTATAACGTGACGGCGATCGCATTGTTCTGCCACCTCTCTCCGTTACGCTTTCAATCAATTCTTACAATTAACTAAGATTTTTCTTAAAGCGACGCAACTGTACTCGCGACCCGTAGGACATACAATTGGCCCCTGGGGAAAATTTGAAAATAATGTGATCTACGTCACATAATTTACGTGAATATTATAAAGAAATCCATACTTTCGGCTTAGTGATTGTTTGTTTTTTATACTATCAAGCCTCTTTTCTATTCCTTTTCGACGAATAGTCATGCAGTTTTATGTGTTAATTGATGACCAGTCATCAGACCTCTGACTTTGCACTGCAGTTATGCGTCCAATTGTCATATAAAAAAAGAGGTTATAATAATATAATTATATTTATCAATGCATTGAAGCGTGGCTAAACTTATCTCTTCAACGTGTAAAATGATTGCGGATTTGTTAACAGCTTTAGATTGGCAGATTAGAGCGTGCAATAATATTTGCGGAATTTACGTTAAGTGTTTAAATCTTGTTAACAAATCCGCAAAGAGCACGATTCCAGAACATGGAATAATTAATGAATATTTATGATAATGTTTATGACTCTGTCACACTTTTTTAGTTGCAAGTTTTGTGAGAAGAAGGTAAAGATACGTCAAGGGTTCATACTCCGTTAAGGACACGTTATGAGCTATTCTCACCTGTTGGTTGCCGTCGCCGTTAATCCAGAAAGTCACCTGCTGCTCAGAAAAGCGGTCTCTATTGCCCAACCTTGCCAGGCACGTATTAGCCTGCTTACCTTAGCCAACGATCCCGAAATGTATAATCAGTTTGCCGCGCCAATGATGGAGAATTTGCGCGATCTGATGAGAGAAGAGACTCAGCAATTTTTACAGGCAGTAATTGCGCAGGCGAATTATCCCGTTGCGCAAACAATAATTGCCTCGGGGGAGCTGAGTGAAAATATTCTGCATCTTTGCGAACGTGAAGGCGTCGATCTGGTTATTTACGGTAACCACAATCAGCATTTTTTTTCGCGGGCGGCCTGTTCGGCAAAAAGCGTGGTGGGTTCGAGTAAAGTGGACGTGCTGCTGGTCTCGCTTAATGAGAAATAGCGCCCCCGCCACGGCGGGAGCGCCAGAGTCATTACGCCAGTTTGGGGAAAGTCGCCACGTTGTCTTGCAGACGACTCTCTGCACTACGGGGCGCTATGCGCTTTAAATCGGCAATAAACCTCTCCTGCCAGCGATGAATATCGTTTTTCCTGATCACATCCATCATTTCAGCGTGGCGAGAGATACGCTCCGCCAGCGGCATGGTTAAGGCCCGGTTCATGGCGTTAGCCACATCGTCACGATCGTATGGGTTAACGATCAGCGCTGAGGTTAATTCGTTAGCCGCACCGGCAAACTTAGAGAGCACCAGTACGCCAGGGTTAGCCGGATCCTGCGCCGCCACGTACTCTTTGGCAACGAGGTTCATCCCGTCGCGCAGCGGCGTCACCAGGCCGACATCGGCATAGCGGAAGACTTTCATCAGCAGCTTACGATCGAAGTGCTGGTTGAGATAGTAGAGCGGCGTCCAGCCCAGCTGGCCATACTTACCATTAATACGTCCAGCTTCGGTCTCCAGCTGATGACGAATATCCTGGTAGGCCTGAACCTCGCCACGCGAGGTAGGTGCAATCTGCGTGTAGCGGATTTTACCGTGGTGCTGCGGGAACTTCTCCAGCAGAGTTTCATAGGCATGGAAACGTTCCGGCAGGCCCTTAGAGTAGTCTAGCCGCTCGACAGAGAAGATGTTTTTCACATTTTTCAGCTCGGATTTGAGCTGGGCCAGCTTGGGCGGCAGCGGGCCAGAGGCCTGCTGAGCAATCTCTTCCGGCTCGATCCCGATAGGATAGACCTCGGTGCGGAAAGTTTTGCCCCATGCGGTGTGGGTTTTATCGCCCCGGGCGGTCAGCCGCGTCTGGCTGGAGAGGCTATCCAGGAATGAAACCCGGTCGCTCTCGGTCTGGAAGCCCAGCAGATCGTAGTCGCACAGCTGTTCCAGCAGCTCGGCATGCGGCGGCAGCGCGTTGAAGATCTCCGGAGTTGGGAAGGGAATATGCAGGAAAAAGCCGATCTGGTTGTTCACACCACGCTGGCGTAGCTCGTTAGCAAACGGCAGAAGGTGGTAATCGTGGATCCAGAGAATATCGTCTTCCTCAAGCAGCGGCACCAGCTTGTCCGCCAGTAGCGCGTTCACTCGCTGATAGCCCTCCCAGGACTCACGCTGGAACTTTACTAAATCGAGACGGTAGTGAAACGCGGGCCACAATACAGCATTAGAAAACTGGCTGTAGTACTCATCATAATCCTGTTCGCTGAGGTTAAACGAGGCCCAGGTAATGTTGCCGCGGGTCACTTTCTTCAGCGGCTTATCTTCGTTACCAATTTCACCGCTCCAGCCAAACCAGAGTCCGCCGGTTCCCTTCAGTGCACCCATAATGCCGACGGCCAGCCCACCGGCGCTCGATTTCTTATCATCCGGCGGTGCGATACGATTAGATACTACGACTAAGCGACTCATAGCCATCTCTCCTGTTGGTTAGCGCCATCTCTTCTTGTTGTTGGTGGTCAATGATATTTTCAAGCCATTGATGAACGTCCGCGACACTCTCCAGCCGGTACTGCGCCTGCGTCGCGCCAATACCCACCTTTACGGATACGCCATCAAGGCGATTCACAACCTTGAAGCCTGCCTCATCAGTGAGGTCGTCTCCCAGGAAAACAGGTTTACGCCCGCAAAAGGGCGGCTCCTGCATGAATGCTTCAACTGCTGCTCCTTTATTGATACCACGCGGTTTCAGCTCTACCACGCATTTACCCGGCTGCAGGGCTAAATTCGGATATTTCTCCTCCATCTCTTTCGCCAGCGTAAAAATAGCCTCTTCATGATGAACGGCCTGGCGATAGTGCAGCGCAAACGCCATCCCCTTCGCCTCCAGCTCCGTCCCCTCCAGGGGATCGAGTGCTGCAATCAGCTCCAGCTCCATCTGCTTAACCTGATCGGCGGGCAGGGCGATTTCGTGGGTTTTCCCCTGGTAGTCGCGCCGCTGGGCACCGTGCACCCCGGCAAGGGGGAAGTGCAGCGGGGAGGCGATAGCATCCAGCTCTTTCATAGAACGGCCGGATACCAGCGCCACTGCGCCCTGATTCATTTCGGCCAGACGTTTAAGCAGGGTAATGACCCCGGCGGGAATAAAGACCTGATCGGGACGGGGTTTGATTTCGGCGAGGGTTCCGTCGAGGTCAAAGAAGTAAGCATAGTTTGCGGAAAGTACAGGCGGTACAGCTAACTGGTCAGCCACCCTGGTATCCTCCTTTCTGGTTTCGATGCCGCGTTCACGATCATCTCTCGTTATCATTAGCCATGTAAGTATAGACAGTGTCACGCTCCTCGCCATTTTAAAGCAAAGAAACCAGCCGCAATTGCGGCTGGCTGAGAGGTAAAAACGATTAAAAAAGAGGCGTTTTAGCGAGATTTCTGGCCTCAGACGGTACGTTTGGCCTTCTGTTTGTAGCGGTCAAAAATTACCGCCGCCAGCAGGATCAAGCCACGAACAACGTACTGCGAGAAGGGAGAGATATTCAGCAGGTTCATGGCGTTCTCCACGGTACCGAGAATGAGGATCCCCGCTACCACGTAGGAGATTTTACCGATTCCGCCCTTCAGCGAGACCCCGCCAAGCACGCAGGCGGAGATGACGATCAGCTCGTAGCCAATGGAGGTCATCGGCTGGCCGCTGGTCATCCGCGACGCCAGAATGATCCCGGCGGCGGCCGATACCAGCCCGGAGAGTACAAAGATAATGATTTTTGTACGCACCACCGGCACCCCGGCCAGGCGCGCCGCCTCCTCATTACCGCCAATCGCCAGCGTATTGCGGCCAAAGGTGGTTCTGTTCAGCAGAAAACCAAAGACGATCAGGCAGGCTACGGTCAGCCAGATGGGCGCAGGCAGACCAAACCAGTTGGTATAGCCGAGGGTAAAGAAACGTTCGTCTTCAATACCGACTGCTTTACCGTCGGAGATGATATAGGCCAGGCCGCGCACGATCTGCATCGTCGCAAGGGTAGTGATCAGGGCGTTGATCTTCAGCCTGGCAATGACGAAGCCGTTAACCAGGCCGCTCAATACGCCCAGCATCAGGCCCGCAAAGACGCCGATCCACAGGCTCTCCGTCATGTTGATCACCACCGCTGCGGTGACACCGGCGCAGGCGATGACCGAGGCCACCGAGAGATCAAAGTCGCCGGAGGCCAGGCAGAAGAGCATGCCGCAGGCCACCATGCCGGACATCGAGATGGCGAGTCCCAGCCCCTTCATATTGACGAAGCTGGCAAAGTTAGGCACAAACAGGGCGCAGCCGATAAACAGGACGGCAAAGACCACCAGCATGCCGTAGTGATCCCAGATACGCCCGAGACTGAACGGCGACTTTCCTGCGCCGGAGCTTGTTACTGATGACATGATACTCTCCTCACTCAGGCGACGGCCTGGCTCACTTTAGGCATGGCAAGGCTTAGCGCCTGTTTCTCGTCTGCTTCGCCGTGCAGCAGTTCGCCGGCGATCTCCCCTTCCCGCATCACCAGAATGCGGTCGGCAACGCCGAGCACTTCCGGCAGGTCGCTGGAGGCAAACAGTACCGCTACGCCACGGGAGGCCAGGGCGTAGATAACGTTGTAGATCTCATGCTTCGCGCCCACGTCGATGCCGCGCGTTGGCTCATCGAGCAAAATGATCTTCATCTCCTCTGACAGCCAGCGGCCAAGGATCGCCTTCTGCTGGTTACCGCCGGAGAGATTCATAATCAGCTGCTCAGCGCCAGGGGTTTTGATATTGAGGGAGCGAATATGATGGTCGGCGTTTTCCACCTCCCAGCCGTCATTGATCAGGCAGCCGGCGCGAACCGACTTGCGGCGGGCGCTGATGTTGATGTTGTCACGCACGGAGTGGACGGGAATAATGCCCTCGGCCTTGCGATCCTCGGGACAGAGCATCATCCCGGCGCGAATGGCGTGGGCGGGTTTCTGAATATCCAGCGGCTTGCCGTCAATGATTAGCTGGCCCGCCGTGATACGCGTACCGCCGAACAGGCCTTTCATCAACTCGCTGCGCCCTGCCCCTACCAGCCCGAACAGGCCGACGATCTCACCGCGCCTCACCGAGAAGCTAACGGGATGGCGCACGCCGGGGGCTTTTACCTCCTCCAGACGCAGCATCTCCGCGCCGTACTCCCGCGGCTGCCAGCCGTAGATATCGCCAAGATCGCGCCCGACCATCGCCTGCACCAGCGAGTCATGGTTAACCTGCTGCATATCGGCAAAGGTGCGCACGTAGCGCCCATCCTTAAAGACGGTAATGGCGTCGCTGAGGGCAAAAATCTCCTCCATGCGGTGGGAGACATAGAGGATCACCCGCCCCTCGTTGCGCAGCTCGCGGATCACCCGAAACAGGTTGTCGATCTCCCGCGCCGAGAGCGAGCTGGTTGGCTCATCGAAAGCGATCACTTTTGCATTACGCGCCAGTGCCTTGGCAATCTCAACCATCTGCCACTGGCCGATGGAGAGGTACTTCAGCGGCGTCTGCGGATCGATATCCAGCCCGAGATGCTCCAGCTGGAGACGGGCCTCATAGTTAAGCAGCGAGCGATTGACCAGCCCGCCCTTCTGCGGCAGTTGACCGAGATAGATGTTTTCCGCGACGGTCATCTCAGGAACCAGATGCAGCTCCTGATAGATGATCGCCACTCCGGCATTCAGCGCGGCGGTGGTGTCGGCAAAGCTGACCTCCTGGCCTTGCAGCACCAGCGTTCCGCCGGTGGGCGCGTAGTTACCACTCAGGATCTTTAACAGCGTCGATTTACCCGCGCCGTTCTCCCCCATCAGGGCGTGCACCTGGCCGGCATAGCAGTCGAAGCTGATGTCGCTCAGGGCCTTTACGCCGGGGAAGGTTTTGCTAATACCACGGAAAGAGAGATATGGAGTTGACTGTTGCATAACGTCTCCGTGACGCATTTATGGTACGACTGGCCCTTCATCATGCGACGAAGGGCGCAACCAACGGCGGGAATTACTTCACGCTTAGCCCTTTCTTCGCTAACTCATCTTTAAAGTTGTCGCGGGTGATCAGCACCACGTCGGTAACCGCAGTGAACTTCGGCGGCTCGGCACCCTTCTCTACCCAGTTGTAGAGCATTTCACTGGTCTTATAGCCGTGCACGTCCGGGCTTGGCAGCAGCGAGCCGTAGAAGCCAGTGCCCTGGGCCTTGGAAAGCTCGCTCACCGCATCAACGCCGTTAATGCCGATACCGATTACGTCGGCGGCCTTGAAGCCCTGCCCTTCCGTGGCGCGCACGCCGCCCAGCACGGTGTTATCGTTCATACCGACCACCAGCCAGTGTTTCACCTCCGGATGCTGAACCAGCAGGGAGTTACCGGCATCGAATGCACCGGGGATATCATTGGATTTGGTTGGCACCTGATAGATCTGTTTTTCCGGGAAGCCTGCGGCTTTCAGGGCATCCATCGAGCCGGAGGTGCGGCGACGGGCCGTATCCAGTTCATTGGCGGTAATGGCCATCACGCCGGTCTCTTTCACATCCCAGCCGCGTTTTTGCATCTCTTTATACAGCTCCTGCCCCTGACGAGCGCCGATCTCACTGGCGGCCATCATCACCAGCGGCACGCTCTCCATCGGCTGACCCTTGGCATTGACGAACTGGTCATCTACGGCAATGACCTTCATGTCATAGCCGCGGGCCTTGGCAACAATCGCCGAGCCAAGCTTGGGATCCGGGGTGCAGATAACAAACCCTTTTGCTCCGCTGGCGGCCAGGCTATCGATAGCGTTCAGCGTCTTTTCACCGTCCGGGACGGCGATCTTAATTACCTCAAAACCTAAATCTTTGCCCGCCTTATCGGCAAATTTCCACTCGGTCTGGAACCACGGCTCTTCCGGCTGCTTAACCAGAAAACCGAGCTTCATATTTTCGGCGATAGCGGATTGTGACATAACGGCAGCTAAACCGATGGCCGCCAGCGCTTTAGTGAATTTGTGCATGGTTAACTCCAGCTTTAACACTTTTTTATGTAGGGTATGAGAATTTATTAGCTGTCTAATCAGCCTTAAAACAAGGCATTAGCACACGTCTCTCAGGAGATGCTATTGCTGAGGTGTAGTTTTAGCGGGAAATTGATCCTCCATAGGAGAGCGCCATCACACCGCAGAATTACAGTAAAAGCGTGCATAAATTCAGCGAATATATTCATAAGAATTGGTGTATTTGTCAGACAAATCGATGAGTAGTCAGCAGAATTGTCCATCAGGCCAGCCAGCTTATCCTTGTGGCCTGAAGGGCGTCTCTTAGCAGCGGGGTTCAGAGTGGGTAATAGATGTGATCGGCATGGTCGCGCGCCGGGGCATCGTCGCCTAAAAGGCGCGTCGAGACGGCAAAAGCAAAATCAAATACCCGGCCTAATCCTTTGCCGCTGATCAGGTTGCCGTCCTCTACCACAGCAGCATCGATATAGTGGCCGTCGGTCACGGTTTCATGCAGATCTCCCGAGCAGACGTAGCGTCGCCCTTTCAACAGGCCGTTGCCCCCCAGCACGCGTGCCGCTGCCGAGCAGATTGGGCAGATCAGCTTTTCTGCTTCGTCATGGCGGGTCACAAAGGCAATAACCTCTGGGTTAGCCGCGAGATTAACGCTTCCCTCTGGCCCGCCAGGCAGGACCACAGCATCATAAAGCGTATCCATGCGCTCGCTCAGGGTCGCATCGGCCACCACAGGAATAGCGTGATAGCTCGTTACGGCACGGGACGCAGCGCAGGCCAGCGTTTCGACCTCTATCTGCAAGCGGCGCAGTATATCAATGGTCACGATGGCTTCCGCCTCTTCAAATCCGGGGGCCAGCAGCACAGCAACTCTTTTCATCTCCAACTCCTTAATATTTAACGATACCCTGACGGCATACATTCGCTTATGAATGTAACTATCTATTTTTATTGAGATTATTCTTTTTTTCCGCTGAGAAGTGTTTGCTGGATCACATTTGTAAAATGAATAAGTCTTTACGATCGCTGTGTCAACGCAGTACGGCTGGCATTAACCGCAGCCCCGTCCAGGACAGAAGGAGGTCATTATGGCGACTCTCGGCATGGCACAAAAACTCAACTCGCAGGTTAATCTTGAGTTTCAGGCATCCAACCTCTGCCTCTCATTGAGTGAATGGTGTTCACAGAATAATCTACCGGGTTCGGCAACGTTTCTGCGCGCGCAGGCGCAGGAGAAGGTCAATCTTATGATGCGCGTCTTCGACTTCATGAAACGCGCCGGTGCCTACCCTATTCTGAAAGCACAGGAAAATCCCCGTACCGCTTACAATTCGTTAGAGGAGCTGTTTCAGAAGGCGTTTGAGGAGTACAACGTACGCTGTGAAATGTTGACGCAGCTCAGCGAAGAGGCCTATGCGGTGAAGGATGAGAAGACGCTTAACTTTTTGCGCGAGCTGGAAAAAGCGGAGCAGCAGGAGGGTCTCCTGCTCCAGCTGTTAATCAGTGAGATTCATCGCTCGCTACATGACGAGAAAAATATAGCCCAGACCGATCGCGCCCTGCTTAATGTGGTGAACTGTTGTAGGCACTAATATTTTTCTGACGTGAACCCTTCCGGCGGGAGGACGCTCCCGCCACCTTGCGTGGGTCTGAGCATCAACGCAGGCTCAACGCCACCCCTGCCAAAGAAAACATTCGTTTGAAAATAACAAAACAAAGGTTTACTTTATTTTCCTGTTTTAGTGTGTCTCTTCCTGCGGCGTAAATTTCAGCTCGATTAAAGCAATAGCTTTCTGAATGGCGCGCCGGGTTACCGGGTCAGCGGCTGCCGGATGCGTCGTAAAGTCAATGGTTTTCAGCTGGGTGGCCATCTTTTCACGCACCTCAACCGGCGCGATAACGTCAATGACGTCGAGGATCTGTTTAATCACCAGCTGGCAAGCGACAACGTCGGACACCAGCTCCTGATCGGCGCTAAGATTTTGAGACATAGATTACTCCTGAGTTACAGAAACAAAAAAACCTGCCGCGGCAGGTTTTTTATCACAGCAACTTTATTAAAACATAGCGCCCGGCGGTACGTCTTTAAAAGTCTTGCAGTAGGTTTCGAAAATGTTTTTCAGGATCTTGCGCAATTTCATGTTTTGCTCCGGCTATTTTGTTATGCAGGTGTTACTTGTCTATGGAGCGTATAATATGACTTGCATCACAAAAATCAACCACTTTGTGATGAATATCACACCAATATCTGCACAAAAATCCTGGTTTTGTTAAAGAAAATATTTACGAATCCAGAGGTTACGGAAGTTTCATTTTTTTTAATTATTAAAATTTTTTTTGAAATGGCAGACCAATAATGAGCGAAAACACCCTCCCGGAGAAGACGCGGGGCATCTCGCCCGCCGCGTTGCTGGTGGCCGGGGCCTTTTTTATGGAGTTTCTCGACGGGACGGTGATAGCGACGGCTTTGCCAGATATGGCCAGAAGTTTTGGCGTCGAGGCGGTGGCACTAAATATCGGCATCAGCGCCTATCTGATTACCCTGGCGGTGCTGATCCCGGCCAGCGGCTGGATAGCCGACCGCTTCGGCGCGCGCAAGGTCTTCACCGCCGCGCTGGCGATCTTTACCCTCGCCTCGGTATTCTGTGGCCTCTCCACCAGCGTAGAGATGTTTGTGGCGATGCGCATTTTGCAGGGGATGGGCGGCGCGCTGATGGTACCCGTCGGCAGGCTGGCGGTGTTACGCACCACCCCTAAGCATCTGCTGATCACCGCCATCGCCACCCTCACCTGGCCCGCGCTGGTTGCTCCCATTATCGGTCCGCCGCTGGGGGGCTTTATTACCCGCTACGCCGACTGGCGCTGGATCTTCTTTATCAACGTACCTATTGGCCTGCTGGCTATCGCTCTGGCGCTGCGCATCATTCCCGATATTCGCGACGATGAGCGTCGCCCGTTCGACGTCATGGGCTTTCTCTCTACTTCAGTCGCCATGGTGAGTCTGGTGTGCGCTATGGAGATGCTGGGGGGCGAACAGCAGCAGGGTATATGGACGCTGGGCCTGCTGGCGCTGGGCACGATAACGCTGGTCTATGCACTGCGTCATTTTCAGCGCGCCCGCTGGCCAATGATCCGCCTTGATGCCATGCAGGTGCCCACCTTTCGCGTCACCATGTATGGTGGGTCGCTGTTTCGCGCCTCCATTAGCGCCGTGCCCTTTCTGCTGCCGCTGATGTTCCAGGTCGGATTCGGTATGGATCCATTCCATGCCGGGCTGCTGGTGTTGGCAGTATTTGTCGGCAACCTGACCATTAAGCCAGCCACCACGCCGCTGATCCGCTGGCTCGGCTTTAAAAAGCTATTGTTGATAAACGGCGCGCTGAACGTGCTGGCCCTGCTGGCCTGCGCCTTTATTACGCCGACGACGCCGGTATGGGTGATTTTTGTTGTGCTCTACCTGGGCGGGGTCTTTCGTTCGGTGCAGTTTACTGGCGTCAGCACGCTGGCCTTCGCCGATGTTCCCTCCGCGCAGATGAGTTACGCCAATACCCTCTTTAGCACCGCCACCCAACTGGCAGTCGGGCTGGGTATCACGCTAGGGGCGATCGGGATCCGCCTGGGCGAGAAAGCCAGCGACTGGCTGGCCCTGAGCGGCGTGCCGGGCATCAGCTTCCGGCTGGCGTTTGTCTTTATCGCGCTGATCTGTCTGGTGGGGATGGCCGATACCTTCAGGCTGGCTAAGCATGCGGGCAGTGCAGTGTCGAGCAAAAAACGTTAACGCGTTGCCGGGTCAGCGTAGCGCTGCCCGGCACAAGAGCAGTTACGCAAGCACTTCGCGAACGAACGCTTCGATCTCTTTATTCTGGCAGTGCTCAAAGAAGCACTGCTGGAAGCGCGGGCCGGAGACGGCGGTTTTTACCAGCTCAGGATCGATAGCGCGCAGGGTGTCGAGATAGTTATCTTTTACCACTGCGGCTTTAACCTGGTTAAGGATCCCGGCGTTACGCACCTGTGGCTCTTTACGCTCAGGCGGGTAGCCTTCGCCTTTACGGCCGGTAAAGGCTTTCTCAAAGATAAAGCGGACGTTCAGCTCAGCACCCCAGCCGAAGCCTTTGGCGAACGGCAGCGACAGCGCATTGCCGTTATTGATTTGAGCAAACAGGAAGGCGTCAGCGGGATCGATACAGTAGCCGCAGTTCACGCCCGGGTGAATGTTCAGCGACATCAGCGCGCCCTGACCGGTGCCGCAGCCGGCAACCACAAAATCGACCGCCTTTGAGTTCAGCAGAATACTGGCCATAATGCCCAGATGGATATAGGTCAGGTGATGATCGTTCTCATCGCTCATCCCGACGTTGAAAACCGGAAAACCTTTCTCGTCAGCGACGGTTTTCAGCTCGTTGAGGATGGTAGCGTTTTTGGCAGCCTGGCTATTTTCCATCATCAGTGCAATTTTCATTCTCTCTTCTCCTGAATGCGTTGCGGGGGATCCCGTCATAAAGGGCTAATCAGGATAAACCTTACTACCTGGCAAACATACTTTCAAATTTAGTGAAAAATGGTTTTAAAAAATTGAGATGCGGTCACAGTTTTGCTTTCTCTGCGTTCTCTGCCCCGCCGTTGCGATTAGAGAAGTAAGAATCTTTGGCTATTCCGGGCATTGCCGAACCTGACAGCCTGTAGGATGAGATCATCGAAACTGAATCAGAGCGTTTGCATGAAGAGACTCCTCCTTGCCGCTTCGTTGATGCTGCTTGCCGGATGCACCATTACGAAGGAACCTGAAGTCACCGACGTTAACCCGGCCACGGGTCTGGTGCGCCTGCACTTCAACGAGACGATGTTGCAGAACGCACGCTATGACGACTATACCACCCAGGGAACGGCCAACCGTCAGTGCCAGCAGATGGGTTATGCTACCGCCATTGCCTTTGGCCAGCCGGTTAAGACCTGTAGCGTCATCAGCGGATCGCTATGCCTGAACGAAACCGTCACTATTCAATACCAGTGCCAGGGCCGTGCCGTCAGCTATACCCCGGCGGGCGTCTACTATTGATCTATTAAGCCAGCGCTGCGGCGCTGGTAAATAATAAAAACAACGATTCTCATTTATATATTAAATAAGCGCCAATGCGTGTTATTCCCATTCGTATTTTTAAAAAGAAGTTTTTTATTTTACCTTTTGCAAATAATTAAATAACAAATTATAGTGGCGACACTTTATTCTTCCTCGCCTGTTATGGAATAACAGTATGCTTAAAAATGAAATGATTGAACAGCTCAATGAGCAGATGAATCTTGAACTTTACTCCTCTCTGCTTTATCAGCAGATGAGCGCCTGGTGTAGCTATAACAGCTTTGAAGGTGCGGCTGCGTTTCTGCGTCGCCATGCGCAGGAAGAGATGACCCATATGCAGCGCCTGTTTGACTACCTGACCGATACCGGCAGCCTGCCGCACATCAATACCGTTCCGACACCGTTCGCCGAGTATGCTTCGCTGGACGAGCTGTTCCGCGCGACTTATGAGCATGAGCAGCTGATCAGTCGTCAGATTAATGCCCTGGCCCACTTTGCGATGACTAACCAGGATTATCCAACCTTTAATTTCCTGCAATGGTATGTGGCCGAGCAACATGAAGAAGAGAAGTTATTTAAATCGGTTCTCGATAAGCTCTCGTTAGCCGGTAAAAGCGGCGAAGGACTCTATTTTATTGATAAAGAGCTTTCAACTCTCGACGCACAAAATTAATTATTCCGGCGGTGCGCTGCGCCGCTTTAATTTCCCCTCTCTTCACTCTCACTTCTTATTATTCTCTTCTCTGCATCCTGCCCCGGCCGTAACCGTATCGTTACCTTTACACCTCTTGTAACGGTGGTTTGACGTCAACGCCGTTTTGCCTTACTCTGCGCCGCACATTTTTGGTGCGCAGTTCAGGTGTGAAGAGAAGCGTGAAGAACAGGACTTTTGGCAGTATGTTTATCGTTGCCGGGACCACGATTGGTGCCGGTATGCTGGCGATGCCGCTGGCCGCCGCGGGCGTCGGTTTTGGCGTAACGCTGGCGTTACTATTTTGCCTGTGGGCGTTAATGTGCTATACCGCTCTGCTGCTGCTGGAGGTCTACCAGCACGTTCCGGCCGATACCGGTCTCGGCACGCTGGCTCGCCGCTATCTTGGCCGCTACGGCCAGTGGGCCACTGGTTTCAGCATGCTGTTTTTGATGTATGCCCTGACGGCGGCCTATATGAGCGGCGCAGGCGAGCTTCTGGCATCCAGTTTGAGCGAGTGGCTCAGCCTCTCCGTTTCACCCACGACTGGCGTACTGCTGTTTACCCTGATTGCTGGCGGCGTGGTTTGCATCGGCACCTCGCTGGTGGATCTCTTTAACCGCTTTCTGTTTAGCGCCAAGCTGATCTTCCTGATTGTGATGCTGGCCCTGCTGATGCCGCACGTGCACAAGGTTAACCTCCTGACGCTGCCACTGGAAAAAGGGCTGGCGCTCTCCGCTATCCCGGTGATTTTTACCTCCTTCGGCTTTCATGGCAGTGTGCCAAGCATCGTTAGCTACATGAACGGCAACGTGCAGAAGCTGCGCTGGGTGTTTATAACTGGCAGCGCCATTCCGCTGGTGGCCTATATCTTCTGGCAGCTGGCAACCCTCGGCAGCATCGACTCCACCACCTTCTTTGGCCTGATGGCGAATAACGCCGGACTGAACGGCCTGCTGCAGGCGCTACGCGACGTTGTCGCCTCGCCGCATGTGGAGCTGGCAGTACACCTGTTTGCCGATCTGGCGCTGGCGACCTCGTTTCTGGGCGTTACCCTGGGCCTGTTTGACTACCTGGCCGATCTCTTCAACCGCCGTAATAACGCAGCAGGCAGGCTCCAGACCGGGGCGATTACTTTCCTGCCGCCGCTGGCCTTTGCGCTGTTCTACCCGCGTGGCTTTGTGATGGCACTGGGATATGCGGGCGTAGCGCTGGCCGTGCTGGCGCTGCTGATCCCTTCCCTGCTGGCGTGGCAGAGCCGTAAGCATACGTCACAGACGGGATACCGCGTTCGGGGCGGCAAACCAGCCCTGCTGCTGGTGCTCTTATGCGGGGTGGCAGTTATTGCGATTCAGGGTGGAATTGCAGCGGGACTGCTGCCAGAGGTAGGTTAGATAAGTAAACTCACCGTAGGCCGGCGTTGCAGCGTCAACAGAGTAATGCCCGGTGGCGCTTCGCTTACCGGGCCTACAAATGGCTTCGTGCCCGCCGTAGGCCGGGCAAACGCAGTGCCGCCCGGTGGTGCCGCGCTTAGTGCAGACAGCACTGCTTATATTTTTTGCCGCTGCCGCAGGGGCAAGGATCGTTGCGCCCGACCTTATCACCGTTGACGATCGGCTGTTGCACCTGACGCTCCTGTGGATTGTCAGCCCAGTAGTCAAACAGCGCCAGCGCAGCGGGTTTCAGGGCTTCAACACTTGCCTCAAACGCCTCCGGAGTCATCTCCTCCACGCGGGTAAAGTTCTCCTCTGTACCGTGCAGGGCAATGGCCTCCAGCGCAGGCTGCAATGACTCTGGCAGCGAGGACCAGTCGCTCAGCGCCACGCCGCGCATATAACCGAAGCACCACTCCTCTACAATGCTGAGATCATGGCCTTCAATGGTGCGAGTGCCAAACAGTGGCTCAAACTGCTCTGGGTAATCGGCCAGACGCTCGGCGATATCATTCATATGCTGGAACGAGAGGGTCATAAAGCGCTCCATCTCTTTCTCAGTTGACCAGCGCGGCACGTGGTTCGCCCCGCCCCAGATGGCCACCAGCCACTCGCTTGGCTCAATCTCCATCGGCGCGCTCAGCACCGCAGTGAGCAGGCCATCCAGCTCCGCGACATCAACAATGGACGCATCGTTGCTGTATTTCGCCAGCACGTCATCCAGCCACTCCAGCTCTTGTTCATTCAGCGGTCCGGTTTTCATAAATCTACTACCTCAGTTTGGGCGGGCGCATATGATAGACCATAGCAGATCGCAGAACAAACAAACGTAAGGCACAATCTTTGCCCGAGAAAGTTAAAAGGTTTAAAGACGGCTTTTAACGTTGAGTCAGAACTTTGGAGCCATGCCGTACTTGGGCGATTTGATATTGGCCGCCCAAACCTTTATGTCTCCCTGAATCACTGCCGTAAAGTCTGACTTTAAATGCCCTACCAGAGCATTGACCCTGGCAGCATCATCAACAAAGTAATGCTCAATCTTGTTCTTTCCCACCGGAGTACATTTATAAGAAGCGGGTACGACGGTGTTATTAATTATTAGTGGTTGGGTATGATCTGAACATCCGCCATTAGACATATAAGAGAGAGCAAGGTTTGCTGTTTTATAGTCAGCCTGCGCGATACTTATCATTACAGGATGATCATCTACAGTTTGCGTTATGTCATATAAAATTCGGTCTTTCTCATACCAAGTATTGAGCTCACGCTCTTGCCAGGCTGCGTTACTGTATGCTGAAAGCAGCAGCAAAAAGCTGCTAATCACTTTTAAGGTTTTCATGGTTATATATTTGTTATGAAAGGCATAACAATCATTACAAGATGTCACGCAGCAAATCAACAACCTAAGAAAAATCCTACTAACTTTGGTGATAAAATTTAAAAGAACTCAGGAATATCTTTAGGGAAGAACGGAAAATTACCAGGAGGAGGTTAGCCTTCTTTCAATGGCAAAGTCGAATGGCGAAACAATGATGAAAGGGAGATCGCAGGCACAAAAAAACCACCCGGAGGTGGTTTGACGACACTGCTTATTGCTTTGATTATTCTGCTTATTTCCCAATGGTACCCGGAGCGGGACTTGAACCCGCACAGTCTTACAGCCGAGGGATTTTAAATTCTACGCAGGATCAATGAGTTACATCGCAGTGTATTGCGAAACTTTGCTGTATTTGTCCTTCTACCTTACTGTAATTGGCAGTAAATAGATAGACTTGGATAACGCTGAGCACAGAATCAGCACATAGCTGAAACTCACCGTGTGTCACGTTGTATCTGACCACACGGTGGTTTCGGGTTACTGCATGTATTCACATACAGCAACCTCACTTAATGCTATGACAATTGCTCACGGGCTAGATCACTTAGCCGAGTGCAAAGGTTGGATATTATTGCTAATGCGCGAACATGCTCTTCACAGTAGTACACATAATTATCATCACTACATTGCCAGTCTTCAGGATTGTAATCCTTCGAATCAGCTAGAACAATAAATCCACAAGATTCCATAGCATTCTGCAGTTCATCTGAGAATGGTACTGTCTCATCATTTCGGTAGAACAAGATGTTATATTGGTTGTCTCTGAAGAATATTTCCAACTCAACCTGTTGTCCATGAAGAGAAAAACCACTTAAATGTAGAAATGATATATCTTCCCCACTACGTACGCTATTGTAGAACTTGTGCTTGAAAGGAGCTGTATTCAGTTTTCTATCTTTTAATTCCAACTCTAAGTACTTAGAATAAAGTTCACTTTGATAGTGATTTCGCTGAGACTCATGTAACAATACGCTCTCGTGAGTATTCAATACAATAAACCCCTGATTAGAAAGGTTAAATAACTCTGACTTCTCAATCAAGATAGTACGCCAGTTAAATGGCTGCTCGCTTAATGCCTTAGCACAAATCCTCTCTAATCCACCCCTTAAATCACCCATATCAAAATCCGGATCATCCAACACGGCTTTAACATGTTGTTGCCGTGCATTCCAAAGAATATTTGAGTCTTGCCGCAATAGACGACGCCAGGAATGATCGCGGTCGACGTTATTCTTATTTGTACGCGAACTGAGAAGGTTGAATCTATCCGCTGTTGTCGAGGTAAGATAGTCACCTTTTGAAAGCACAGCACGCTCCCATGCAAAATCTAATACTTCCGAGCTTTCGCCTATTGCACTAAATACTGCCGAACTAGTATCTGCATAGTGTTTGAATCGTGTAAAATAGTTTTCCTTCACATCATCCCAATCAACGTTTCCGTAACTGTTAAAGTAGTCAACAATACCGCTGAACTTCAATGCGAAACCTATTTGCCCCCTGAAATATTCGTGGTTTTCAAGTGCAAGAATAGCCTTCTTCCACTCAGAGGATTTTATCAAAAGATGAGCTTTCAGTTTTTCTTCAGATACTTGAACCACGAGAAAACCTTTTATCATTACATCTTGGATGAGTAAATTCAGCACAGTGTCATCACGTTGGGACAATTCATTGATAGACAGCAATGCTTTATGATAATCATCTATAGTATTGAAAATAGTGTTTTCCGTGAGGTTGAATACAACTCGCATCCAGGATGCTAACTCCTCCCCTATCTTGCCATTCGCTACACCAGCGTAAAAAGCATGAAACCTCACCTTTTCCGAAAAACTTGAGTTATTAGTAATGACTTTTTTGAAAATAGATTCTTCATCATAATATCTGTTATTGTCCAGATATATGGACAACCCCGAGCATGAACCAGCATGACCACGTAACAGATCCAGTTGCATAATCAATTCAGCTATTAGCGGCTGTGATAAAAATCCATACTGTTCATACTCCATAAAGGATAATAAGTTAACTTTACCACCCGAACCAAACAGTTGCTTTTGTAAGCTATAACTATCCTCTGCTTCTTGCAGTAACAGAAAGTTGGCTGCACATATAGCAATATAGTTCATTAACACATCATCAAAAGAATTATCTTTGGTTACAATATTTCGATAGCACCAGAACAGATCAGCCCAATCCGTATCAATTTTATGAATGAAATATT
Source organism: Pseudescherichia sp. (assembly GCA_032055545.1). GTDB lineage: Bacteria > Pseudomonadota > Gammaproteobacteria > Enterobacterales > Enterobacteriaceae > Pseudescherichia. The sequence goes on from DAMBQR010000045.1 coordinate 21,656, forward strand.
CATAGCCAGACACAGGCGTATCTTTGAAACTTAGTCTATATTCCGGCCAATTTCCGGTGAATGATTTAATGGTTTTTTCCAGCCTTGCCTTAAAATTTTCAAATTCTGTCAGCGGCTTGCCTCGGGCATTCATTTTGATATACAAATCATCCGTGAGGTTGAATTCAGCAAGGTTAAGAAATCTAAATGTAATTACCGGTTTGTCTTTGCCGGTAAGCTTATCAAAGTAATCTACATTTCCAGAAAATTGGAGATGAATTGCATCCAGCATCGTCAGCATTGAACTAATAGTAGGGTCACTCTCCCACGATAAATAGAACCATGACCTGTCTTTAATCGTCTTACTCAAACACTCAGTACCAGACTCCAGCAACAAAGCACAGAAATCTATATCATTGCCAACCAATGCATTGCAAAACTCTCTCGAACTGCTGCGAGTTTCATAGGTAAAATGGGAATTCCCGTCCGTACTTAATACCCGTCGAAAGGATTCTTGCTGATCTGCAATTTGAGCAAGATACCAGTGTAGTAAGAACAAGGTGGTCAATCGTTGCTGACCATCCAAGGGGATGAAACGATGCCGTCCAGTATCATTGCTAATCACGCTACCATAAACGAAGTCCAAATCCTGAAAAGGCAGACCTTTTTCCAAATAGCTATGTAATGCTTGTAAAAAGGTATCTCTAACCTCTGCAACGTCTATCCGGCCTTGGGCATAATCCCGTTGGATTATAGGGATTTCTACCTGCATATATCTTTGTTCAAACAACTGGAAAAAACTGAGTCGTTCACCCGAACGCGAATCGATTTTTATATTACTCACTCTTCTCTCCTTGGTCAGGCAAATAGTCTTTCAACATTTGACCTATTGCTTCCTGATAATATTTAGCATCAGATTCTGACCAATGAAAAAGTTCAGTTACAGACTGGCTATAATATTTTAAAAAGACGTTCTTGGTACAAATGGGGACAAAAACTCCGCGCTTATCATTGTCTATGATGCGGGCGCGTTTAATTGGAAACAAGGCATTTTTATAACTGCGGTTGGTTGAAGAGTCCAGCAGTGCCAAGTTGCCTAGCTCATTTCCCCAGGACACTTCATCTTGGCCAAAGTAACTAACTACCTCATTATAAAGTCTGTCAAATTCATTATCGATATGTTCCAAGGTCAAGAGTTCAGTGGCTATGGCAGCAAATTCTTGTTCTCTTTCTAAAGAATCCCCTTTAAACCGACTACCACTGAAGTAAACCTCAATGTCCTTTAACCACACCCTGCGGGCAACCCCAACAGGGGCAGAATCTGTCTGGGACCGAATGTGCTCAATATCCCATTTTTCTTGCTTATAGCGGTCAAAAGGAAAACGTATATCTGCTTCCCTCGTTGACAATAAAGTTTGAATATTGAACAGCAGAAGCAATTTTTTAATGACAGGCTCGTCATAGTAAAGCTCATCTAACTGGCACCTGACCTGGAGACGAATACGATCTTTCAAATATTTTTTGAACTCTGTTTTCGTTGAATTCTCTCGCTCCGACTCAGCTTTTAACTCCGCAACTTTCTCACCGCAATCAACCAAAAAACCTATCAAATGGTATAGTTCTCTGTCCTGGAACCATTCATCAAAGCTCAGGAAATAACGCTTTATCCCTTGCCACAGATGCTCAATATTAGCCGTGCCAGACTTGAAATCTTCATGGAACTTATGGAAAGTGAAAAATGTCTCGTCATTAGACTTTTTCCCTTTCATTAAATCGAAGATGTATTCAATTCGTGTTGGGTAGTGTTTACTTGAATTACTTATGAAATACCAGAATGCTGGTTCCTGCAACCGCTTTTCAATAATATCCCATTCCGTCGCAATCTGTAACTGCTTCAATCTTGCTTGATCATTGTGAAAATGACTTCGCTGTAAAAACAAAGCCTTAACCAATTCAGCATTGGTCAGAGGTATTTTACCAATATTGATACGGGAAAAAACATCAATGGCATAATCGTTGTTAAGGCATTCGTCACTTAAATCATACCAAATAACCTTTACAGAGCGTTCTTCAGTAGACTTAGCCAGTAACGTCGCCAAGAGTTTATTATTATCATTATAATCTTTGTCGGAGAACCAATTTCTAATAGCATTATACGCTTGGACCATATGAAAGAAGTCAATATTGTCAGTGTTGGATTCTTTATGAATCCCCTGCAAAAATGCTTCACATCCCGGCCGGGTCTCATACTTCAACATATACACGCTTTTTTTGTATGCCTCCTCTAAGGGTCTCTTCAGGTGCTCTTGCTCCAAAAAGTGCAGGATAAGACGTAACGTGGTTAGCCTTTGCTGCCCATCCACGACCTGCCAACAATCTTCCCCTCGAACCACAACAACAGGCTGAAGACAGTAAAATGAAGAATCATTACCGCCATGCGGTTGACTGAACTCCCAGATATCATCCAATAGTTCTTTTACTTGGATCGCCCCCCAGCGATATCCCCGTTGATAAGCAGGTATGTAAAAATCCCCCCCCAAAAGTTCATAGATATTTCTAAGATAAAGCTTTTCTGTTGAATGAGTTGTATTCATCATTGTTCAACTTCCCGTGTTGTCACTATCGAAGGATTTGATGCTATCAAATTTGTATTTTCGGCTTGAACTTGGAAAATCTAATTAACTCGTTCCTGACTCCCCTAGACAAATGAGCCCATTGGAATAAGTTAGAAACTACATATCTGCCAACAACATCCCAGCCATACCATCCAGTCGCTTCTTAACCTTTTCCCACCCCGGCATGACCTGCCCCATCAGGCGGTAAAACTCTTCACTATGGTTGTGCTCAGCAACATGGCATAACTCATGTAGCAAAACATAATCGATACATTCTGAGGATGCCTTAACCAGCCATGGATTCAGGGTCAGACAACCTTTTGCTGAACAGTTGCCCCATTGCGTTTGCATCGCCCGCAGACGTATCGGAGGACGCTCACTGACCCAAAGGGTCTGCGGAATCAGTAAATCAAGCCTGCGCTGAAAAACATCTCTGGCACGTTCCCGATACCATTCGGCCAGCAACGCTTTAATCTTTTCTGCCGATTTGTGTCTGACAGTCACTTCCAGCCGCCCACGCAACATTTTCACTCGTTGCGGTACAGTAGCGTCTTCTGTCACTTTCAACTGATATTGCTTACCGAGATAATAATGGCTTTCTCCGCTGACATACTGACGCGGAACAATGTGTGTCTGTTGCTCCCTGAAATCACTCAGTTGCTGGTATATCCAGCGACTTCTTTTTTTCAGCGCAGACAACACCTCGTGCTCCGGTGTTTCTGGAGGTACAGAGACAATAACCCGGCAGTCCGGATGCACCTTGATGAGCACCCTGCCCTTAACGACCTGACGCGAAACACACTGTACGACGATGACCTCATCACCATAGACAATGCGTAACGCTTTCATTGATGGCGATTCTTTTTCACTCATGATTTCATCAAACCAACGCGCAGTATCTGGATGATGGTTTCCACAATACGGTTAACCTGATTCATTCCGGCACCAATTTCCCGGCAGGCCGTAAACAGCAGTGGTAGCAGACTTGTCTTAACGACTTTCTCAATGTCCTGAGGGTTCAGGGAATTTTCTGCCACTGCTTTGACGATAATGCTGTCCACCTCAAAGGCCAGCTTCGTCCACTTCTCCTGCACCTGAACGTCGTTTACCGCAAAAACCTCCGGTAGCTCTTTTTTAAAAACACCGTAATACGCCTGAGCATGTTTGTTTACCGCCAGTGCATCCGGGATATCGCTGAGCTTACGGGCTTCAACCTGCTCTTCAAACTCACGGAATAAGAGGTACTGCTTCAATGGATGGTCGAACAGTTTTTCAGCCTCTTCGATTGCCATACGCAGGAGTCTGGAAAATGCCTCCTGAGCATACGGGTCATCACGCAGCTCCTGCTCAATCATCTTCGTCACGCGGGTTTTAATGATGTCGGTTTCATTGCGGGTTTTATTGTTGTCCCACTCTTCGGGCTTTTCGCTCTTGCCCATTTTACCGACTTCATACACGCCATCCGGTTCACGAACCTCAACGCCGGTGACATGCTTATCCAGCAGTTTTTTCACCTGCTCGGCGTAGTCGTCATAATTGACCTGCTCGCCGCTGACCTGCATCGCCCACTGGCGCAGGCTGGACATCTGTTTTACGGTTTCTTTATAGAGATTTCGGTCTTGTTCCGTAAAACTCTTGTCGGTGAAGAAGGTGGCGGACTGCAATGCCACTTTCAGGCATCCGGCAAAGGCCGTTAACGCCTCGAAGAAATCATCACGGGTTTTCTGATGGATATCGACCATCTCTCCGTCACGCTCTTCCATTTTAGGCACCAGAACCGCACGCAACTGCTCAGTATCATTCTTGTTTTTAACACCGGCAAAAATGGCCCACAACTGGTTATACAGATGCGGCAGACGTTTGTATTCAGAACTCATGGCGCTGTACAGCCCGTCAATATCCTTGATGTCGTATCCTCCCTGAGTTCGGGAGGCGAGATCCTGATATTTGCCGATCGTCGTGTCCAGTTCAGCCAGAATGCCGCGATAATCAATCAGCAGGCCAAACTTTTTCAGTGGATGCAGTCGGTTTACCCGGGCAATCGCCTGGATAAGATTATGGGATTTAAGCGGCTTGTCGATATACAGCACGGTATTCTTCGGTTCATCAAACCCGGTGAGCAATTTATCAACGACGATCAGCAATTTGAGCTTATCATCTTTATCGAAACGGCTAATGATATTGCGGGTATACACAGACTCATCCTGCGTGCCGACATTATCCTTCCACCATTTCGTCACTTCCGGCAGTTTGCTTTCATCTACCTCGGTGTTCCCTTCACGGGTATCTGGCGGACTGATCACCACCGCTGATTCAAACAACCCGGCTTCATCAAGATACTTTTTATACTTGATGGCGGAGATTTTGCTGTCGCAGGCAAGTTGACCTTTTAGCCCCTCATCAATGTTTTTCGAGAAGTGTGAGGCAATATCAAGTGCGATCAGCCGTATGCGGTCATCTGCGCTATAAATCTCACCCTTACGGGCATATTTACGCTTAAGGTCGGCTTTTTGCGCTTCGCTTAACCCATCGGTAATACGATCAAACCATGCATCTATTGCCCGGTCGTTTACCTCAAGATCAGGAATACGTTCCTCGTAAAGCAGAGGCGTCACCGCCTGATCTTCTACCGCTCGCTGCATGGTATAAGTGTGGACAATCGGCCCGAATTTATTGGTGGTCTTATCTTCTTTCAGCAATGGCGTACCGGTAAATGCCACAAAGGCGGCATTCGGTAGGGCCAGTTTCATTCGCACATGGTTCTCACCACCCTGGCTGCGGTGTCCTTCATCAATCAGAACGATGATGTCGGGGCTGGTATTGACGCATTCAGGCAATTTTGTCGCTGAGTTAAATTTCTGGATAAGGGTAAAGATTATACGTTCTTTACCAGAGCCAATCTGCTGTGCCAGCTTCTGACCTGAGGTCGCCATCGCTTTGGCCTTATCATCTTTCCCGGCCAGTTCGCCACCAGAGGCGAAAGTGCCGCTGAGCTGCCCTTCAAGGTCTACACGATCCGTCACCACCAGAATACGACACTGCTTCAGGCTGTCATGAAGGATCAGCGCCTTGCTGAGGAACACCATAGTGTACGATTTGCCGGAACCCGTGGTATGCCAGATCACCCCACCTTCCCTGCCCCCATCCGGTCTGCGGGTACTGATGCGTTCCAGCAGTCTTTTAATCCCGAACACCTGCTGATAGCGGGCGACAATCTTTCCGGTCTTTTTATCAAACAGGATGAAGAAGCGGGTCATCTCCAGCAGACGTTCCGGCGAAAGCAGGCTGATAAGCAGCTTATCCTGTCCACTGACAGCCAGTTCACCAGCGGCTATTAACTGTTGATACCAGTCAAGATCGGCTGAAGGACGATGATCAAACAACGCATGAATTTGTTCAGTCGATAACTGATGGTTGCGCAGCGCATACATCTGCGCGTCAGTAATATCTTCTTCGCGCCATGCCGCCCAGAATTTCATTGGTGTATGACAGGTACCGTAGCGCCCGTCATGCCCGTTAATCGAGAGTAATATCTGGCTGTAGGCAAACAGCTGCGGGATTTCATCGTTGAGCTGGTTGCGGATACTCTGGGATATCCCTTCGTCAATGGTTGGTCCTTTCTTGCCGTGGCCTGCCGGGCTTTTCGCTTCAATTACTGCCAGCGGGATACCATTCACAAAACAGACAATATCCGGCCTGCGGGTTTCAACACCGCCCGACCGCAATACTGTAAATTCTTCAGTAAAGTGGAACTGGTTATTTTCCGGGTGTTCCCAGTCAATCAGCGCTATGGTGGGGTTGATCTTCTTGCCATCGACAAATTCGGTGACGGCGATACCGTAGAGCAGATGGTTGTACATCCGCTCATTGGCTTTCAGCAGCCCTTCATTCAGCGCCGGAGAACAAACCTGCGATATCAGGTTATCCAGTGCCTTTTCCGATAACTGGCAAGTTTTACCGCTCGCCATAAAGGAACGCTTCGACAACGCCTCACGCAGAACCGGACGCAGCACTACCTCATCCTGTTTATAGCCCCGATAACCCATAATCTGTTTCGGGGATAAAAACGTCCAGCCGAGGCTGGTGAGTAAAGTTAGTGCCGGTATTTTGGCACTGTATTCCTCCTGGAATTTAGGTTGGTAGTGCTTATCCACCCGGTAATCCTTCTTGGCTAAGAGGTGAAACTGTATGTCCGTACGGACATACTCAAAATTAACGAAGACTTATAATGAAAAGAACGGCGAGTCCCGATAAAGGCGATTGTATTTGACCTGTTCTGTTTCGCCCTTGTTTACATTACCAAATTTCTCCTGATGCGTCGTACAGCAGGAACCACAGGATGTACAAATAAATCGTCCTTCTGAACATTTTTCATGCAAATCTCTGGCGTCAATTATTTCGCTACATTTGTAACCAATACAGTGATTAATGTAATGCCCGATACCAAACTGTTCGCAGGAATGACTGGCACATTTAAAAACGGTCAGGCGATACGCGGCCTGGAAAGGTTTTTTCACAAATCCTTTCGACTTTGTATCCCAGACGCTGACTTCGACACGAGCATATTTCATATCTGGAACCATCAGCACCCCACAACTTCGGCAATGCAAGCGGGAATGTAATTCTCTGATACGGTTGAAATATCCAGCCAGTTTAATTGGGAAATCCCGCTTAGAAGGTTCGCCTACAATCAGATAGGTCATGCCATAGTGGGCAAGCCAGTCATAAATAGTGAAGTCGATGTAATCCCGACTGAGGTCGGGTAGTACCTGCGGATCATGGCAGATTTTCGAACGACAAAGGAATTTTTTCTCTATCGTTCCGTCAGGTTGTTTTGCATTCCAGTGAAACGCCTCACAGGATAATTCTAAACTTGGGAAACGAATTTGTAATGAACTACATTGTGGGAACAATTTGAAAACAGAAGGATGATTTACCGGAATTTTACCCGACAAGACTCCGTGCCATATCTCATGCAGAATAATACTCAGAACGGACTGTTCATCGTTGCGCCCAAGCAACGGTAACAATTTACTCAGAATGAAGTATTCAGGATCAGAAGAAATTTCAGTATTCGACTCGATATCATTAACAAAACTGAAATCTTTCCTGAACATCTTCTGTTTAATCAAATACGTATTGATAAAAGGACTAATCACGGAATGTTTATAAAATTGCTCTCTCGATGAGAATTTCTGCTGATAGGCATCACGGACAAATGGTTGTATATCCATTTTATTTTTCGTGAAACTACGTCGAACAAAATTCTCTATATCATCATGCCGATGTTCAAGAATCCGCTCGCTGCTTATACAATCGTAAAATGCCAGGTAGAGAATAGCACTTATAGATATATGGCTGAATAATTCATTGATGATGTCCGATGTTGAAGCCCCCTGGCAATCCGTAGCCGTAGAACACCTTTTCACCCAAACAGCGAACTGATCAATGTTATTATCGATAAATGACGAAGGCATGACCGCAGGAGATATTTGTTGTGCGGTCAAATCATCAAAATTCTTATCAGAGGCGAAAATTGCAAACTGGTTATCGTAGTTACGTGATTTTAAAAATAGCGGCAAGACTTTTGTAGCAGCTATATCACTGGTAACTAACCGAATTATAGCCCTTTCGCCAAAGGACTGAGTGAGGAAATTAATAACGCAGTCACGATAACGCCAACGAGCGAAATCAACGCCCTCCTCAATAATAGCCCGGAGATATTCAATAAGGAGCTCAGCCGTCTCCTCATCTGTTTTATCAAGAATGTGAACATTAAAAGCCGTAGGCTTACCATTTTTACCTATACCTTCCCTGAACAGCACCGGTGTATTGTCAGCGGGTGTATAGTTCCGGCTTATCTCATTCTTATGAAAAAACAGCTCATTCCCATTCTCTGATAAGAGAAAGCCAAAGTTATTCTCCCGATCCGTTTTGCTGTTGTAGCCTCCGAACCAGAGAACATTTCCCATGTACCACCGGGAACGATCCAGATTGTTCACTGCCATGAGCAAGCCCCCTTCCGCTTTGTCAGTGCAGGCAGCACTTTTTAAATTTTTTACCGCTGCCACACTGACACGGGTCATTACGACCGGGCAGTTTTTCTGCCCCCTTCACGGGAACAGGCTGGGATGATGCCTCTGACATTCTCACCGACAACCAGTGCTGATAAAGCGCCAGTGCCGCAGGCTGAATGAGAGTAATACCCTGTTCAAATTGAACAGGTGACATTTTCTCAACCACAGTAAAGTTCTTTTCGATACCATGAAGGGCCATCGCCTCCAGCGAGGGACGTAAGGCTTCTGGTAAGGCTGACCAGTCGTCCAAAGACCGGCCTTTCATATACCCGAAACACCACTCTTCGACGATGGTATATGTCTTCCCCTTCACCTCACGACTATTGAAAATCGGTTCAAACTGTTCAGGGGCCACATACATGCAACCTGCAATATCGTTCATATGCTGAAAACACAGCCCCACAAAACGCGTCATCTCTTTTTCGGTGGTCCAGCGAGGGTGGTAATCACCTCGCCCCCAGAGGGCGCTGAGCCAGATATTCAGGAAAATCATATTCGGGCCGGAAACAATCGCCGTCAGGAAGCCATCCAGCTCAGAGAAACAGAGCACCGAGTCATCATTGCCGTATTTCACTTCCAGCCAGTCGATTTCCCAGTCAATCAGCGGCCCGCTTTTCGTCAGTTTCATACGGCAACCACTTCATCGATTTTCACCCTACGTTTACCGGTCAGTAGCTGCTGCATCAGGGCTTTTTTCTCATCTTTCAGGCAGGCGAGTTTTTTCTCCAGCGTGGTGATTTCGGCGTCAGCAGCGGACAGGACGGCGGAGATTTTTTGTTGTTCTTTCAATGGTGGTAGGGGCACATGAATCTGGTTGAATTCTTTCCAGCGGAGGCTTCCTCTGCGGTCAACAGAGGCATTAGTTGCTGCACCAAAGATTTGCTTATAGTGGTCCGTTTTGAGTACCGCGTACAAATATGAGTTGTCAACTTTAGTAGGCGATGCACGAAAAACTACATAAATCGGGCTAACGATACCAGTATCATAAAGGTTCTGTAGGCCAATCGAGCCTTCTTCTATATGGTTAGACGGAAAACCAAAACAACCACGATGGATCAACCGGTAGCCAGATAAGTCATCACTATAAACTTTCTTGTTAAAGTATTTCAGAGAATCGACAAAACCGTCATACTTGGAGCATGAGAGTACCGGATGATCTACAGCGGCTGAATTCTTCTCGCTAACTTGAGTACATATTTCCTTGATGGCTGGATAATCCCAATCTTTCGGGATCGAGCCATAGCGAGTAATCTTAAATTCATAGCTACCAGCGGGCAATCCCAAGCGCTTTTTCCCGGTAAGCAATTGCTGCATCAGGGCTTTTTTCTGCTGCTGACTGTTGGTGAGAAGCTTTTCCGTCACCGCAATTGCCTTATCCCAGATTGATAGGATTTGGGCGATTTTTTTTTGTTCTAAAAGTGGAGGGATTAAACCAATAACAGAACACAACCTGTCAGGTGAAGTATGCTTTACTTTTGTCCCTGTCGATTGTTCTGTAATTTGCTTACGGCTATCTGCATGATTAAATAAAAGATAAAGGAAATCGGAGCAAATCTTATCTGGACAATTAATCTCAACTAGTCCCAGACGTTGATTATGTAAATATTTATTATCTTCAGGAACAAATAAAGGACTACCCAACAAACCTTCAGCCTGTTCAGTCATTGCCAAAAGTAAGTCACCTTTGCTTAAAAGATAACCATTAGGTATAGGTCCACTATAGAACTTCGTTTTAGGACCTTGGTTCCGGAACCCACCTGACTCATTAAAACTTCCTGGGGTTAAAAGTACATATTGCCTATCATTTGAGAAATATTCACTTTTGAATGCAAATCCATGTTTAATCGTAATTAACTTGTGTAGGTCACGCTTCTTCCATCCCTTAGGCACCATAACCCAGCTCCTTCAGATAACCCGCCATCTCCGTTTCGAGCTTTGCCAGTTCCATTTTCAGTTGCTCACGTTCTTTACGCACGGCCAGCAAATTAATCTCGTCTTCTTCTTCAAAGGTATCGACATAGCGCGGAATATTGAGGTTATAGTCGTTGTCCTGAATCTCTTTCAGGCTGGCGATATAGGCGTATTTCTCGACCTTATCGCCTTCTCGATAGGTGTTAACGATCTTCTGGATATTTTTAGGACTGAGTTGGTTCTGATTTTTACCTGCCTTGAATTCGCGACTGGCATCGATAAACAGCACCTTGTCATCCACTTTCTGTTTTTTGAAAATCAGAATCGCAGCGGGAATACCCGTACCGTAGAACAGTTTTTCAGGCAGGCCAATCACCGCATCCAGCAGATTTTCATCAATCAGCTTCTGGCGAATTTTACCTTCGCTGGAGCCACGGAACAGCACACCGTGTGGCACGACTACGCCCATACGACCTGTCCCCGGTTTCAGGGTTTCTATCATATGCGAAATAAAAGCGTAATCACCTTTGGTCTTCGGCGGTACACCACGACGGAAACGACCAAACTTATCGTTCTCGGCCTCATCATGGCCCCACTTGTCCAGACTAAACGGCGGGTTAGCGGTCACGATATCAAACAGCATCAGGTCACCATTTTTATCGAGCAGCTTCGGGTTACGAATGGTATCGCCCCACTCGATTTTATGGTTGTCTTCGCCGTGAAGGAACATATTCATTTTCGCCAGCGACCATGTAGAACCAATCGCCTCCTGACCGAACAAGGCATAGTTACGACTATCATACCCGGAGACAATTTTACGCCCACACTTCATCAATAATGAACCGGAACCACAGGCTGGATCGCAGATGGTATCACCCGGTTGCGGATCGAGCAGTTCAGCAATCAGGTCCGAAACTTCCGGCGGGGTATAGAACTCCCCGGCTTTCTGCCCACCGCTGGCGGCAAAGTTTTTAATCAGATATTCGTAAGCATTGCCGATAACGTCCAGCGTACCGACACGACTCGGCTTCAGGTTGAGATCTTCACCGGCGAAGTCTTCCAGCAACTGGCGCAGAATGGTGTTCTTTTGTTTTTCTTCACCCAGGCGGTCAGTGTTAAACGAAATATCCTGGAACACGCTTTTCCCGGCGTCTTTCAGTTTGGTGCCATTGACTTCTTCGATGGCATGCAATGCCTGATCGATACGCTCACCGTTACCCGGCTCATGACGGCGTTCATACAGTGCATAGAAACTGGCGCTTTTCGGCAGCACAAAACGCTCATTCGCCATCATGGCTTCAATCAGCTCCGGCGCATCACCATACTGTTCTTTATATTCGTCATAATGATCCTGCCAGACATCCGAAATGTACTTGAGGAACAGCATGGTAAGGATAAAGTCTTTGTAAGTATCAGCACTGATGGTGCCACGGAACGTATCACACGCGGCCCACAGGGCTTTGTTGATCGTGTCCTGACTGATTTTGTCGTTCATGAAACATCCTGGTATGAAAAGTCTATTCTGCCGCACTACAGCAACACAATAAATGCAGGTACAAATGATACCTGAAAAAAGTAGGCCAGACACGCCCAAGCACTATTCAGGTAGCGCTTTTAGAAATGAGATATAACTTGTGAATAGAAATAGCTGCTATATCGCAGGCACAAAAAAACCACCCGGAGGTGGTTTGACGACACTGCTTATTGCTTTGATTATTCTGCTTATTTCCCAATGGTACCCGGAGCGGGACTTGAACCCGCACAG
>DAMBQR010000046.1:0-33685 GCA_032055545.1 Pseudescherichia sp.
CCGCGACCCGTGGGGAAGCAGCAATAATCAAGGCGGCAACTCTGGGGGAAATGGAAATAAAGGCGGTCGCGATCAGGGGCCTCCTGATCTTGATGATATCTTCCGCAAGCTGAGCAAGAAACTGGGCGGCTTTGGCGGTGGAAAAGGAACCGGCTCGGGCGGCGGCAGCTCCGCTCCTGGCCCACGTAGCCGCATGGGTGGACGTATCGTTACCATCGTGGCGGCGGCAGTGGTCATTATCTGGGCGGCCAGCGGTTTCTATACCATTAAAGAGGCGGAGCGCGGCGTCGTGACCCGTTTCGGCAAGTTCAGCCATCTGGTAGAGCCAGGCCTGAACTGGAAACCAACCTTTATTGATGACGTCACGGCGGTAAACGTTGAGTCGGTACGCGAGCTGGCGGCCTCCGGCGTGATGCTGACCTCTGACGAAAACGTGGTACGCGTTGAGATGAACGTCCAGTATCGCGTCACCGATCCTGAGCGTTACCTGTTTAGCGTGACCAGTGCCGACGACAGCCTGCGTCAGGCTACCGACAGCGCCCTGCGCGGCGTGATCGGTAAATACACCATGGACCGCATCCTGACCGAAGGCCGTACCGTTATTCGTAGCGATACCCAGCGCGAGCTGGAAGAGACCATTCGTCCGTACAACATGGGTATTACCCTGCTGGACGTCAACTTCCAGGCCGCACGTCCGCCGGAAGCCGTGCAGGCCGCGTTTGACGATGCCATTGCCGCCCGTGAGAACGAGCAGCAGTCTATTCGTGAAGCCGAAGCCTACGCTAACGAAGTTCAGCCGCGTGCGAATGGCCAGGCGCAGCGTATCCTTGAGGAAGCGCGTGCCTACCGGACCCAGACTATCCTGGAAGCGCAGGGTGAAGTGGCGCGCTTCGCTAAGATCCTGCCGGAATATAAGGCTGCCCCGGAAATTACCCGTGAGCGTCTCTATATCGAAACCATGGAGAAAGTGTTGAGCCATACCCGCAAGGTGCTGGTTAACGATAAGGGCGGCAACCTGATGGTTCTGCCACTGGATCAGATGCTGAAGGGCGGCGCGCCTGCGGCAAAGAGCGATACCAGCGGGGCGAATAACCTGCTGCGCCTGCCGCCTGCGTCAGGCACCAGCAGCAGCACCAGTAACGCACCGTCTGCTGGCCAGGGTGACATCATGGACCAACGCCGTGCGAACGCACAGCGTAACGACTACCAGCGTCAGGGGGAATAACGATGCGTAAGTCTGTAATTGCGATAATTATCATCGTGCTGGTAGTGCTCTACACCTCAATCTTTGTGGTGAAAGAGGGCGAACGCGGTATTACGCTGCGCTTCGGCAAAGTGCTGCGTGACGATGAAAACAAACCACTGGTCTTTACGCCGGGCCTGCACTTCAAGCTGCCCTTTATTGAGACCGTGAAAACGCTGGATGCGCGTATCCAGACCATGGACAACCAGGCCGATCGCTTTGTAACTAAAGAGAAGAAAGACCTGATCGTTGACTCCTATATCAAGTGGCGTATCAGCGACTTCAGCCGCTACTACCTGGCAACCGGCGGCGGTGACGTCTCCCAGGCCGAGGTGCTGCTGAAACGTAAGTTCTCTGACCGTCTGCGTTCAGAGATCGGCCGTCTTGACGTTAAGGACATTGTGACCGACTCCCGTGGCCGTCTGACCCTGGAGGTGCGCGACGCGCTGAACTCCGGCTCTGCTGGTACGGAAGATGAAGTGGCAACGCCTGCGGCGGATGACGAAATTGCTAAAGCAGCCGAGCGCATCACGGCGGAAACAAACGGCAAGGTGCCGGTTGTGAACCCGAACAGTATGGCCGCGCTGGGTATCGAAGTGGTAGATGTGCGTATCAAGCAGATCAACCTGCCGAGCGAAGTCTCTGAGGCGATCTATAACCGTATGCGCGCCGAGCGTGAAGCGGTTGCCCGTCGCCACCGTTCACAGGGTCAGGAAGCCGCAGAAAAACTGCGCGCAACGTCGGATTACGAAGTGACTAAAACGCTGGCGGAAGCCGAGCGTGAAGGGCGCATCCTGCGCGGTGAAGGCGATGCCGAAGCGGCTAAGCTGTTTGCCGACGCGTTTAGCCAGGATCCGGACTTCTACGCCTTTATCCGTAGCCTGCGCGCCTATGAGAGCAGCTTCCAGAGCAATCAGGACGTGATGGTGCTCAGCCCGGACAGCGACTTCTTCCGCTACATGAAGACGCCGGGAACGGTTACTCGCTAAGCCTGTAGCAGTCATTACTCTAGTCAAACCACCGTCATCCTCAGGAGGCGGTGGTTTTCTTTTGAAGGAAGCATAATGAACTCCACCATTTGGCTGGCGTTGGCCTTAGTTTTAGTGCTGGAAGGGCTGGGTCCGATGCTCTATCCGCGTCTGTGGCGACGGATGATCGCCTCCCTCGCGCTGCTGCCGGATACTATTTTACGCCGTTTTGGCGGGGGATTAGTGGTTGCCGGGGTCGTGATCTACTATATGTTGAGGAAAACGATTGGCTAGAGAAATAGCATGCACATTAGCCGAAATTTGCCGACAAAAAGTGCTGATTATCAGAAAAAGCGATGGTAGAATCCTTTTTTAAGCAAACGGTGATTTTGAAAAATGGGTAACAACGTCGTCGTACTGGGCACCCAATGGGGTGACGAAGGCAAAGGTAAGATCGTCGATCTCCTTACTGAACGTGCTAAGTATGTGGTTCGCTATCAGGGCGGTCACAATGCAGGCCACACTCTCGTAATCAACGGTGAAAAAACCGTCCTCCATCTTATTCCATCAGGCATTCTGCGTGACAATGTGACCAGCATCATCGGTAACGGTGTGGTGCTCTCTCCTGCTGCGCTGATGAAAGAGATGAAAGGTCTCGAAGAGCGTGGTATTCCGGTACGCGAACGTCTGCTGCTCTCCGAAGCTTGCCCGCTGATCCTCGACTATCACGTTGCGCTGGACGTGGCGCGTGAAAAAGCGCGCGGCGCGAAAGCGATCGGCACCACCGGTCGTGGTATCGGCCCGGCTTACGAAGATAAAGTGGCCCGTCGCGGCCTGCGCGTTGGCGACCTGTTCGACAAAGAGACCTTTGCGACCAAGCTGAAAGAGGTGATGGAATATCACAACTTCCAGCTGGTGAACTTCTACAAAGCCGACGCCGTTGACTACCAGAAAGTGCTGGACGATGTGATGGCGGTTGCCGACATCCTGACCGGTATGGTGGTAGACGTCTCCGATCTGCTGGACCAGGCGCGCAAGCGTGGCGATTTCGTCATGTTTGAAGGTGCGCAGGGTACGCTGCTGGATATCGATCACGGTACCTATCCGTACGTGACCTCCTCCAACACCACCGCCGGTGGCGTGGCGACCGGCTCCGGCCTGGGTCCGCGCTACGTGGACTACGTGCTGGGGATCATCAAAGCCTACTCCACTCGCGTAGGCGCGGGTCCGTTCCCGACCGAGCTGTTCGACGACATCGGCGAGTTCCTCTGCAAGCAGGGTAACGAGTTTGGTGCGACCACCGGTCGCCGCCGTCGTACCGGCTGGCTGGATATCGTGGCGATTCGTCGTGCGGTGCAGATCAACTCCCTGTCCGGCTTCTGCCTGACCAAGCTGGACGTGCTGGACGGCCTGAAAGAGGTGAAAATCTGCGTCGGTTACCGTATGCCGGACGGCCGCGAAGTGACCACTACCCCGCTGGCTGCTGACGACTGGGAAGGTATCGAGCCGATCTACGAAACCATGCCGGGCTGGTCTGAAACCACCTTCGGCGTGAAAGCGCGCAGCGGCCTGCCGCAGGCGGCGCTGGACTACATCAAGCGTATCGAAGAGCTGACCGAAGTGCCGATCGATATTATCTCTACCGGCCCTGACCGTTCTGAGACGATGATCCTGCGCGATCCGTTTGACGCATAATGTGATGTTATTTTGCCCGGCGGACTGCCTGCCGGGCCTACTTGCCTGCTTTTACCTCCTCTGTTCAAATAAATTAGCCGCCTACCTTCATCTCGAGTTATTTAAGGTATAGTTAGTGTCATTGCGGCTATCCCGCGTTTTTCCCTTTATCCTGAGGTTGATGTGCAGTTAACGAGTTTCACCGATTACGGATTGCGTGCCCTGATCTATATGGCGTCGCTACCGGAAGGGCGAATGACCAATATCTCTGAAGTAACGGCAGTGTACGGGGTCTCCCGCAATCACATGGTCAAAATAATCAACCAGCTCAGCCGGGCAGGCTACGTCGCGGCGATCAGAGGGAAAAACGGCGGCATTCGCTTAGGCAAACCGGCTAATACCATCCGCATTGGCGACGTCGTGCGCGAGCTGGAACCGCTTGCGCTGGTGAACTGCAGCAGTGCATTTTGCCACATTACTCCTGCCTGCCGTCTGAAGCAGGCACTCTCTAAGGCCGTGGACAGTTTTCTGACGGAACTTGATTGCTACACGCTGGCCGATTTGGTTGAAGAGAATCAACCGCTGTATAAATTATTGCTGGTGGAGTAAGAGAACGCTCTGCCAGAGCTGACAACGGAGGAACCGCTATGTCACAAGATCCTTTCCAGGAGCGCGAAGCTGAGAAGTACGCGAACCCTATTCCCAGCCGCGAGTTCATTCTCGATCACTTAACAAAACGCGAAAAACCCGCTAACCGCGAAGAACTGGCGCAGGAACTCAATATTGAAGGCGAGGAGCAGCTGGAAGGGCTGCGCCGTCGCCTGCGCGCCATGGAGCGTGACGGGCAGCTGGTCTTTACCCGCCGCCAGTGCTACGCCCTACCGGAGCGTCTCGACCTGCTCAAAGGGATAGTCATTGGTCACCGCGACGGCTACGGCTTCCTGCGCGTCGAAGGCCGCAAAGATGACCTCTACCTCTCAAGTGAACAGATGAAAACCTGCATTCACGGCGACCAGGTACTGGCCCAGCCGCTCGGCTCGGATCGTAAAGGGCGTCGTGAAGCACGCATCGTGCGGGTGCTGGTGCCAAAAACCGGCCAGATCGTCGGCCGCTACTTTACCGACGCGGGCGTGGGCTTTGTGGTGCCGGACGACAGCCGCATGAGCTTCGACATCCTTATCCCGCCGGAAGAGATTATGGGCGCGCGGATGGGCTTCGTAGTGGTGGTGGAACTTACCCAGCGCCCGACGCGACGCACTAAAGCTATCGGTAAGATCGTTGAGGTCCTTGGCGATAACATGGGTACCGGCATGGCGGTTGACATGGCCCTGCGCACCCATGAGATCCCCTACGTCTGGCCGCCTGCTGTTGAGCAGGAAGTTAGCGGTCTGAAGGAGGAGGTCCCGGAAGAGGCGAAAGCCGGACGCGTCGATCTGCGTAACCTGCCGCTGGTCACCATCGATGGTGAAGACGCCCGTGACTTTGATGACGCGGTCTACTGCGAGAAAAAACGCGGTGGCGGCTGGCGTCTGTGGGTGGCCATTGCTGACGTAAGCTACTACGTTCGCCCAGGCACCGCCCTGGATGACGAAGCGCGCAGCCGGGGTACCTCGGTCTACTTCCCGTCGCAGGTAGTACCGATGCTGCCGGAAGTGCTCTCTAACGGCCTCTGCTCCCTCAACCCGCAGGTTGACCGTCTCTGTATGGTCTGCGAGATGACCATCTCGGCGAAAGGGCGCTTAACCGGCTATAAATTCTACGAAGCGGTGATGAGCTCCCATGCACGTCTGACCTATACCAAGGTGTGGCACATGCTGGAGGGCGACCAGGAGCTGCGTGAGCAGTATGCCCCGCTGGTGAAGCACATTGAAGAGCTGCATACCCTCTATAAGACGCTGAACCAGGCGCGGGAAGAGCGCGGCGGTATCTCCTTTGAGAGCGAAGAGGCGAAGTTTATCTTCAACGCCGAGCGCCGTATCGAGCGCATCGAGCTGACCGAGCGTAACGACGCCCACAAGCTGATTGAAGAGTGCATGATCCTCGCTAACATCTCTGCCGCCCGCTTTGTTGAGAAGGCCGAGGAGCCAGCGCTGTTCCGTATTCACGACCGTCCGACCACCGAGGCTATTACCTCGTTCCGCTCTGTATTGGCCGAGCTGGGTCTGGAGCTACCCGGCGGCAACAAGCCGGAGCCGCGGGACTACGCCGCGCTGCTGGAGTCCATCGCCGATCGTCCTGACCATGAGATGTTGCAGACCATGCTGCTGCGCTCGATGAAGCAGGCGATCTACGATCCGGAGAACCGGGGCCACTTCGGCCTGGCACTGCAGTCGTATGCCCACTTTACTTCGCCGATCCGCCGCTACCCGGATCTCTCCCTGCACCGCGCCCTCAAGTACCTCGTCGCGAAAGAGCAAGGGCTTAAGGGTAACAGCACCCCGTCAGGCGGCTACCACTATCCGATGGAGGCGGTTCTGCAGCTGGGCCAGCACTGTTCGATGGCCGAACGCCGCGCCGACGAAGCGACCCGCGACGTTGCCGACTGGCTGAAGTGCGACTTTATGCAGGATCACGTGGGCAGCAACTTCCAGGGCGTGATCGCCAGCGTCACCGGCTTCGGCTTCTTTGTGCGCCTGAACGAGCTGTTTATCGACGGCCTGGTGCACGTCTCCTCGCTGGATAACGACTACTACCGTTTCGATCAGGTCGGTCAACGCCTGATTGGCGAATCCAGCGGCCAGACCTACCGGCTCGGCGATCGCGTCGAAGTGCGCGTCGAAGCGGTGAACATGGACGATCGTAAAATCGACTTCGCCCTGATCTCCAGCGAGCGCGCGCCGCGCAACGTCGGCAAAACCGAACGCGAGCGGGCTAAAAAAGGCAATGGAAGTAAACCCAGCAGCCGTCGCCGCCAGGTAGGCAAAAAGGTTAACTTTGAGCCGGACAGCGAGTTCCGCCGTGAGAAGGGTAAAGGCAAGAGAAAGGGTACAGAGAGTGCCAAGCCGAAGGTGAAGAAAGAGAAAGCGCCAGCGGCAAAAGCCCCATCGGCGAAAACGCAGAAAATAGCCGCCGCGACGAAAGCGAAGCGCGCGGCAAAAAAGAAAACCGCTGAGTAAATTAATTAAACCCCTTTATTTATAAAGGGGTTTTTTATTTTTCGCCTTAGCTAATTTCCGGCAATCGATATTTTTTATTTGTCCTTAGCTCCAAAGCCCGCCTGTGTATAGTAGCTGCATAATTGTTAAATATCTGATGCGTTAATTCGCAAGGAGCTATTATGCATCTGGCACGTTTTCCCCGCCTCTCTCTGGGCCATTTTCCGACGCCGCTTGAACCGTTAGAAAATCTTTCAGCGCTGCTGGACGGGCCGAAAATATGGATTAAGCGCGACGATGCAACCGGCCTTGCTACCGGCGGAAATAAGACCCGCAAGCTGGAATTTCTGCTGGCCGACGCACAGCAGCAGGGCGCCGATGTGATTATTACCCAGGGCGCTACCCAGTCCAACCACGTACGCCAGACTATCGCTGGCGCGGCAAAGCTCGGCCTGCCGGCTAAAGTGCTGCTGGAGAAGCGGGTCACCGACTTTGGCGAAGATTATCAGCGCTCCGGCAACGTGCTGCTGGATGAGCTGCTCGGCGGCGAAATTGTCGCTCACCTGCCGGGCGGTACCGACATGCAGCAGGCCATGGATATCTACGCCAGCGAGCTGCGTGAGAAGGGCCACCGCCCCTACGTTATTCCTGGCGGTGGCTCTAACCCCATCGGCGCGCTGGGCTACGTTGCCTGCGCCGAAGAGCTGCTCTACCAATCCTCTCAGCTGCGCCTGCGTATTGATCACGTGGTCCATGCCACCGGCAGCACCGGCACTCAGGCCGGGCTGGTAGCGGGATTCCACGCCACCCACAGCCAGGTACCGGTGCTGGGCATCAGCGTGCGTGCGCCGAAGGCGAAGCAGGAGGAGAACGTCTGGAACCTGGCCTCCCGCACCCTCGCGCTGCTGGGCGTGGCGGGCGAGCTGCCGCGTGACGCCGTGATCGCCAACAGCGACTACGTGGGTGAAGGCTACGGCTTGCCGACCGAAGGCATGCTGGAGGCGCTGCGCCTGCTGGCGCGCCACGAGGGTATCCTGCTGGATCCGGTCTACTCTGGCAAAGGCTTTGCCGGGCTGGTGGATCTGATCCGCAAAGGTCACTTCCGCAAGGATGAGAACGTGGTGTTTATCCACACCGGCGGCTCCGCCGGGCTGTTTGGCTATCGCCAGGTGCTGGAAGGATGAAACCGTTTTTGCTAGGCGTTCTCGGCGGCATGGGGCCGCTGGCGACGGTCGATTTTATGGCAAAGCTGCTGGCCGCGACGCCTGCGACCAGCGACCAGCAGCAGATCCCGGTCGTCACCTGGAACGTTCCGCAGATCGCCGATCGGCAGAAGGCGCTGGCCGGGCTTGGCCCGTCGCCGCTGCCGCAGCTGCTGAACGGGATCGAGAAGCTCAACGCCGCCGGGGCGAGCCATATTGCGATCCCCTGCAATACGGCCCATCACTGGTATGACGCCCTGAGTAGCGCCAGCGACGCGCCGATCCTGCATATCGTCGATGCGACCCTGGCACACATTGAGGCCCAGGCACCGACGCGCGTCGGGATTATTGCGACCCACGGCACGCTGGCGGCGGGCTGGTTTCAACAGGGGCTGGAACGCCTCAACGTTACCCCCGTGCTGCCCAGCGGGCAGGAGCTGGAGAGCTGGTTTGTTCCCGGCTGCTACGCGGTCAAGCGCGGTGCGCTGCGCGAGGGCGGCGAGCTGCTCTCTCTGCAGGCCCAGGCGCTGGTTGAGCGGGGCGCGGAAACGCTGATTCTTGCCTGCACCGAAGTGCCGGTGGCGCTTGACGCCATCGACTCCCCCTTTCTTGCCCACGCCATCGATCCTGCCCAGGCGCTGGCGGAGCGATGTTCGGCCCTCTGGCAGGAATATCGTTAATCTCTTCACTCTCTAACAGGAAAAATAAAATGAAAAAAAGTCTCTGCTTATTACTGGCAGCGGGTAGCTTGTGGACAAATATGACCTGGGCCGCCTCACCGGAAGAAGTACGTGTCGCCTACAGCGGCGGTTCACAGGTATTAATGCTGGCGAAAGCCGACGGCTCGCTGGATAAAGCGTTAAACAGCAAAGTGAAATGGGTGCAGTTTGCTTCCGGTGCGGATGCGCTGAGCTATTTCGCCAGCAACGCCATCGATATTGCTAATTTCGGCTCCAGCCCGGCCACCGCGGGCGTGGTGCGTAAATTACCGGTAGAGATTATTGGCGTCTCCGGGGTAATTGCCAGCTACGAGCGCCTAATTGGCAAAGACGGCATTAACCACATTAAGGACATCGAAGGGAAACGCGTGGCCTATCCGCCAAACTCTACCGCGCAGTACGCGCTGGAGGCAGCAATTAGCGTTAATAAACTCGACCGCAGCAAAATTACTCTGCTGCCGCTGCGCCCGGCTGAGATGGTCGCCGCGTGGAAGCGGGGTGATATTGATGCGGGCTACGTCTGGGCACCCTTTGCCCAGGAGCTGGAGTCCTCCGGCGGCCATCAGGTCTTCGCTACCAAGGATCTGCAGAAAGATGGCTACCTGATCTACAACAACTACGTGGTGCGTAAGGCCTTCGCCGAACAGTATCCGGAAACCGTTAGCGCCTTCCTGCGCGTGCATCAGGAGAAGGTTGACGAGTTCAGGAAGGATCCGGAGCGTGCCGCCGCCATCGTAGCAAAAGAGGTGGGCGCCCCGGTTGCTACCGCCGCTAACACCCTTGGCGGGCTGGAGTACCCCACCCTGGCCGAGCAGGGCACGGCGGCCTGGCTGGGTAACGGCACCCAGACCACCGACAGCGGCATTGGCAAGGCGCTGAGCAAAACCTCCAGCTTCCTCGCCGGCATTGGCGAGATCCGCAAGCGTGATATCCCAGCCAGCTGGGATGCAGCAATCAACTCTGAGTACATCCGTAAAGCGGCGGTAGCAGCGCAATGAGATTGAGTCAGCACATCGCCATCAGCGTTGCATCAGTGGCGATCTTTTTTGCAATTTGGCAGGTAGCGGCCACCCGGCAGTGGGTGGATCCGCTGCTGCTGCCGTCGTTAACCGATATCGGTTTAACCACGGAAGAGCTGCTGGCGGACGGTTATCGTCAGGTGCCCCTCTGGGAGCACGTGATGGTGAGCCTGGCCAGGGCGCTGAGCGCCTTCGCCGTGGCGATTGTGATAGGTATCCCGCTCGGGCTGCTAATGGGCCTCTCCAATGGTCTGTCGGCGGTGCTCAACCCCTTCGTTCAGTTCCTGCGCCCGCTGCCGAAGATTGCCCTGATCCCGCTGGCAGTGGTGTGGCTTGGCATCGGCGAAGCCTCAAAGTTCTTCCTGATCTTTATCGCCACCTTCCTGAGCGTGGTGGTGGGGGCCAGCGCGGCAGTTGAGCGCATCGGCCGGTCGCGCATCCGCGTCGCCCAGACGCTGGGGGCAACAAAGAGGCAGATTTTTCTGCACGTGGTGCTGCCGGACGCGCTGCCGGAGCTGTTTACCACCGTCAGGCTATCGATTGGTATCGGCTGGACCTCGCTTATCGCGGCGGAGATGGTGGCTGCCAGCTCGGGTCTCGGCTGGATGGTGATCAACGCCAGCTCCTACCTGCGCACCGATATTGTGATGCTGGGCATTCTGCTGCTCGGCGGGATTGGCTATCTGCTGGATCTCCTTCTTTTAGGCCTGCAACGCCTGTTTGTGCCCTGGGCGGGGAAAGAATAATGGCTGTACAGATTGCGCTGGAAAACGTCTCTCTCCAGTTTGCGGCAAAACCGCACCCTTTTACCGTGCTGGACGATATCTCTCTTGCTCTGGAGAAGGGTGAGTTTGTGGTGTTGCTGGGGCCGTCGGGCTGCGGCAAATCCACCATCCTCAACCTTGTGGCGGGCTTTAACCAGCCCGACAGCGGGCGTGTGCTGTGCGGCGGGGAACCGGTGCGCCAGCCCGGCCCGTCGCGGGGAATGATCTTCCAGCAGCCGAACCTGTTTCCGTGGCTGTCGGTGCTGGATAACGTCACCTTTGGCCCGCGCCTTAACAAGCATAACCGCGATGAGGTCAATGCCCAGGCACGGGAGTGGCTGGCGCGCGTTGGGCTGAGGGGCTTCGAAAATCATGCTCCGTGGCAGCTCTCCGGCGGTATGAAGCAGCGCGTGGCGCTGGCTCGCGCCTGGCTGCCTGGCCCGGAAGTGCTGCTGCTCGACGAGCCGTTTGGTGCCCTTGATGCCCAGACGCGCCTGATGATGCAGGAGCTGCTGCGCAACGCCTGGCTGGCAACCGAGACCACGCTGCTCTTTGTCACCCACGACGTGGAGGAGGCGCTGTTCCTTGCCGATCGCATTCTGATCATGTCGGCAAAACCGGGAAGAATCGTCGAAGAGGTCACCCTGCCGTTTGGCCGCGAGCGCGATATCGAAAACCTGGCGGCGCACCCGCTGTATGGCGAGATCAAGCAGCACGTTCTACACCGCGTCCGCCAGGAGGCTAAGCGCCATTTTTAGTTAATCCGTGGTTCCCGGTGTCGGGAATGAATCGACTGTCATCAACATAAGGTGGAAGCAATGAGCATTAGCGAATTAAAAACCCGGCTGGAACAGAGTATTCACCAACACCGCGACGAATACATTGCGATTTCGAAAGATATTCATGCCCATCCGGAGACCGGGAACAACGAGTACTACGCCAACGGCCTGCTGACGGCGCTGCTGGCGAAAAACGGCTTTGAGGTGACCTCGAACGTGGCCGGACACGAAACGGCATTCTATGCGGTAAAAGAGAGCGGCAAACCGGGGCCGACCATCGCCTATCTGGCGGAGTATGACGCCCTGATCGATATCGGCCACGCCTGCGGGCATAACATTATCGGCGTAACCAGCATCGCGGCAGCCATCGCCCTGAGCGAGACCCTCGATCGGACCGGCGGTAAAGTGGTGGTGCTGGGCACCCCTGCCGAAGAGGGCGGGCTACGCGGCAAGGGTGGGCCAAACGGCAACGTTAAGGCACGCTTCGTTGAGCACGGTTTCCTGAAGGATGTCGATGCGGCGATGATGGTGCACCCCGGCGGCAAAACACAGCTTACCGGGCCGTTCTTAGCTAACAACCACCTCTATTTCCACTTCTACGGCAAGCCCTCCCACGCGGGCAGCTCGCCGCACAAAGGGGTCAACGCGCTGGACGCGCTGGTGCTGCTCTATAACGGCATTAGCGTGCTGCGCCAGCAGCTGCCTGACGGCGTCCGCGTGCACGGCATTATCACCAACGGCGGCCAGGCCCCGAACGTGATCCCGGAATATGCCTCCGCGCACTACTACATCCGGGCGGAAACCCGCGAGGCGGTGGAAGCCCTGGAGCCGCGCATCCGCGCCATTGCAGAAGGCGTCGCTATCGCCACCGGCACCACGGTAAAAATTGAGCACCAGGTCGGCCCCCGCGACTTCAACATCAACCAGACGCTGAACAACCTCTTCCTTGAGGAGTTTACCGCCGTCGGAGAGCAGGTCGATCTGCGGCAGAAAGAGGGCAAAGGCTCCACCGACGTAGGCGATATCAGCCACGCCGTGCCCACTGCCCATCCGTCGATCAAGATTGGTCCCGACGATCTGATCGGCCACACCGTCGCCTTCCGCGAGGCGGCTAACTCCGAGCAGGGCTACGGCGCGCTGGTCACCGGGGCGGTGGTGCTGGCTAACGCCGGGCTGCGCCTGCTGACCGAGCCGACGCTGCTGCAGGCCGCGAAAGACGAATTTGCCGGGCGTAAATCCACCCCGCAAGCTGACAGAACGTTGACCGGAGCCGCCGCCGAATGAAAATGATGTTCTCTGCCGCCGCACTGTTGCTGGCGGCCTCTCTACCCTGGGAAAGCGCGCAGGCGGAAACCGTGAACCGCAACGCCACGCTGAATATCGCCTATGGCAACCGGCCCGGTACGCTGGATCCTTACTTAACCACCAACAACGCCACTTCGGATGTGGATCGCCACATCTTTGAGGAGCTGTTCACCATCAACGATAAGTTTGAACCGGTGCCGGACCTGGTGGCGTCGTACACCCTGAGCGACGATCGCAAAACCTACACCTTTGTGCTGCGCGACGGCGTCCACTTCCACGACGGGCAGCCGTTGACGGCAGACGACGTGGTGGCCTCGATGAGCCGCTGGCTAGCGGTCTCCACCCAGGGGAAAGCCAACCTCCCCGGCGCGGTCTTTAGCAAGGTGGACGATAAGACGGTGCGCCTCGTCCTTCCCGAGCCGTCGCTGATTACGCTTAACGTGCTGGCCGACGTGAAGAACATTGCGGCGATTATGCCTAAACGCCTCATTGATGAAGCGAACAGCAGCAAAAAACCAGTAAGCGAGCTGATCGGTACCGGGCCGTATAAGCTGGCGGAGTTTAAGCAGGGCGAATATCTGCATCTTACCCGCTACGACGGCTACAGCGCCCGCAGCGAACCGGCCAGCGGTCTCTCTGGCCAAAAGCAGGCCAACGTGAAGGATATCTGGTTCCGCTACATTACCGATGAATCCACCCGGCTGGCGGGAGCGATGACCGGCGAGTACGACATCGTCTTTAACCTGCCGAAGGACAATATCGACGCCCTGAGCAGCGCCCCGGAGCTCTCCCTGGCCCAGCCGGAGAGCGGCGGATCGCTGATCACCTATCTCTTCAACAAGCAGCAGGGACCTTTTGCCAACGTCAAGCTGCGCCAGGCGTTTAACCTGGCCCTCGACGTCCACCAGACGCTGCTGGCAGGCTATAGCGATCCGCGCTTCTTTAAAGAGGATCCCTCTCTGGGCTTCCCTAACCAGGTGGACTGGTATAGCGAAGCGGGTAAGCCGTTCTGGGATCAGCATAAGCTCGACGAGGCCCGCCAGCTGGTGAAAGCGTCCGGCTATAACGGCGAAGAGGTGGTGATCATCGCCACCAAAGAGTACGCCGAGCTGTATAACCTGGCGATTGTCGCCCAGCAGGTGCTGAAGCAGATCGGCGTCAAGTCGCGCCTCGACGTCTACGACTGGCCGACCGTGCTGCAGCGCCGCCAGGATCCGAAAAACTTCGATCTCTGCGCGCTGGAGTTCTCGATGCGCCAGGTGCTGCACCAGTATCCGTTCCTCGACTCGCGGGCCAAATTCCCGGGGCTGAGCAACAGCCCGGAGATTGACGGCGTGCTGGATGCGATCAAACAGGCTTCATCGCTGAAAGAGGCCAGGCCGCTGGTGGACAAGCTCAACGTGCTTAGCTGGCAGTATCTGCCGGTGATTGTGCTGGGGCACACGACGCCGGAGCCGATTGCCATCAAGAACAACGTGAAGGGGTACCACGACCTGATTGGTCCGGTGCTGTGGAATGTGACCGTCAGCCAGCCGTGAGCGGAGTGACAGCCTATGAAGTGGTTTCTGTTTCACCGGATCATGGCGCTGCTGCCGGTGCTGTTCGTTGTCTCGCTGGTGGTCTTCTGCCTGGTGCACCTCGCGCCGGGCGATCCAGTGATGGTGATCCTCGGCAACGACGCCAGCCCGCAGGATATCGCTGCCCTGCGCCAGCAGATGGGTCTCGACAGGCCGCTGCTTGTGCAGTTTGTCCGCTGGTTCGGCGCGGTGCTCTCCGGCGATCTGGGCCACTCGCTGTTCCTCAACGCCAGCGTTAGCGGGCTATTTTTGCAGCATCTGACGCCGACGCTGGCGCTGGCGCTCTATGCCCAGGTGATTGCGCTGGTGCTCGGCCTGGCGAGCGGGGTCATCAGCGCCTGGCAGCACGGACGCGTTGCCGATCGGGCGATCCGCGCCCTGGCGACCTTTGGCATGTCGGTACCGGGCTTTCTGCTCGGCCTGTTTCTGATCTTCTTTTTCGCTGTGCAGCTGCGCTGGTTCCCGGTAGTGGGCTACCGCTCCACCAATGACGACTGGCTGCAAAACGTCTGGTATCTGACCCTGCCCGCCATCGCGCTGGGTTTTCGCATCGCCGCGCTGATCTCCCGCATGACCCGCGCCGTGATGCTCGACGTATTGCAGGAGAACTTCATCAACACCGCCCGGGCAAAAGGGGTGCCGGAGCGCACGGTACTGCTGCGCCATACCCTGAAGAACGCCCTGATCCCGGTCCTGACCATCTGCGGCGAATCCTTCGCCTCGCTGGTCACCGGGACCATCGTCATTGAGAGCGTGTTTGGTATTCCCGGCGTCGGGTCGCTGATCGTTGACTCCATCGAGCGGCGTGACTTCACCGTGATCCAGGGCGTCGTGCTGCTGATCACCGTCTGCTACGTGCTGATTAACCTGGCGGTGGACGTGCTGAGCTACGTGGTCGATCCGCGCCTGTCCGTTGAGGGAGGGGAAGGCGTATGAAAAATCGCAAGCTGCTGCTGTGGTGCGGCGTACTCACTGCCATTGTGCTGCTCTCGTTCTGCAGCAGCCTGTTTAGCCCGTGGGATGCCTACAGCATCGATCCGCTGAGCCGCCTGAAAGCGCCCAGTGCCGCCCACTGGTTCGGCACGGATAACTTTGGCCGGGATCTCTTTGTGCGCGTGGCGCTGGCGGTGCGCGTCTCGCTGAGCGTCGGCGCGGCGGTGGCGCTGATTGCCGGGGCTGTCGGCATGGTTATCGGCCTGCTGTGCGCCTGGTATCGGCCGCTGGACCGTATTCTGATGCGCGTCTGTGACGGCCTGTTTGCCTTTCCGTCGCTGCTGCTGGCGATTGCCATCGTCGGTGTGCTCGGCCCCAACGTGGCGAACGTGGTGCTGGCCCTGTCGCTGGTCTACGTCCCGTCCATCGCCCGCGTCATTCGCGGCGCGGCGATGGTGGTAAAAGAGAAAAACTTTATCGAAGCGCTGCGCGCCCAGGGGGCGACCTCAGGACGGATCGTCTGGCTGCATCTGCTGCCTAACGTCATCTCGCCGCTGATTGTGCAGGTGACGTGGGTCTTTTCGGTGGCCATCCTGACCGAGGCGGCGCTGAGTTTTCTCGGCTCTGGCGTGCCTGCCCCGACGCCGAGCCTCGGCAATCTGCTGCTGGAGGGCAAAGCGGTGATCTTTACCGCCTGGTGGATGACCTTCTTCCCCGGCATCGCCATCGTGCTGCTGATTCTGGCACTCAATATTGTGGGTGACGATCTGCGCGACAGCGCCGAGCCGGGCCTCAGACCGCTGCCCGGGCGCGTGCTGCGCCTGCTGAAAAAGGGGGGACAGCATGGTTAATCCACCGCCGCTGCTTAACGTGAATAATCTGCGGGTCAACTTTGCCACGCCGCAGGGGGTGGTCTCCCCGGTGCGCGGCGTCTCCTTTACCCTTCATCAGCAGGAGACGCTCGGCATTATCGGTGAATCCGGCTGCGGTAAAAGCGTGACCGCCCAGGCGCTGATGGGTCTGCTCTCCCCGCGTACCAGCCGCACCGACGGCGAGGTGAGCCTCAACGGTGCGCGGCTGGACACTCTCTCAGCGAGGGCGAAGCGCCAGCGCTGCGGGCGCGATATGGCGATGATCTTTCAGGATCCGCTCTCCAGCCTGAATCCGGTCTTTACCATTGGTTTTCAGATCGACGAAAGCCTGAAGCTCCATACCTCGCTGGATCGATCCGCGCGGCGCGAGAAGATCCTGAGCCTGCTGGCCCAGGTGGGGATCGCCGATCCGGCACGCTGCGCGAACGCCTATCCCCACGAGCTGTCCGGCGGTATGCGCCAGCGCGTGATGATTGCCATTGCTATCTCCAGTGCGCCTTCGCTGCTGATTGCCGATGAGCCGACCACCGCCCTCGACGCCACTATCCAGGCGCAAATTCTGCGCCTGCTGGAGGAGATCAAGCGGCAGTCGGCGATGGGGATCGTGATTATCACCCACGATCTTAGCGTCGTCGCGCAGCTGTGCCAGCGGGTGGTGGTGCTCTACGCCGGACAGGTAGTGGAGGAGTGCGACGTCAGCACGCTGTTCCATCGACCGCGTCACCCCTATACCCAGGCGCTGCTAGCCGCGCGGCCGTCGCAGGATCGCGCGCCAAAAACCCGGCTGGCGGAGATCCGCGGCAGCGTGCCGGCCCTTAACGCTCTGCCGGTGGGATGTGCCTTTGCCGATCGCTGCCCGTTGGCGACGGAGACCTGCCGCAGCCAGCCGCCAGCCCTGCGCGCTATCGACAGCCGCACGCACCAGGTGCGCTGCTGGCGGGCAGAAGAGACAGGAGTCAATCCATGAACCAGCCGCTGTTAACCGTAGAGCATCTGTCGAAAACCTTTTCCCGCCGCGGGCACTCCGTCCAGGCGGTGCAGGACGTGAGCTTTACCATCAACGCCGGGGAGACCTACGCGCTGGTGGGGGAGTCCGGCAGCGGTAAGAGCACCACTGGCCGCGCGATTCTGGGCTTAACCCCAGCTTCGGG
Organism: Pseudescherichia sp.; assembly: GCA_032055545.1. Classification (GTDB taxonomy): domain Bacteria; phylum Pseudomonadota; class Gammaproteobacteria; order Enterobacterales; family Enterobacteriaceae; genus Pseudescherichia. Next base: position 17,302 of record DAMBQR010000046.1, read on the forward strand.
TGGACGGGTAGAGTTTGCCGGCCATTCGCTGCTCGATCTTAATCCTCGCCAGTGGCGAGAGATGCGCAGATCGATCCAGATGATTTTTCAGGATCCGCTCTCGACGCTGGATCCTAAACGGACGGTGGGTTACTCCATTGAGGAGCCGCTGATCATTCACGGGGAAAAGGATGCGGCGCTGCGCAAAAAAGCGGTCGCCACGATGCTGGCGCAGGTGGGGCTGAGGGCGCACGACGCCGGACGCTACCCCCATGAGTTTTCCGGCGGTCAGCGCCAGCGCATCGGCATTGCCCGGGCGCTGATCCTGCGACCAAAGTTAATTATCTGTGACGAGCCAGTATCGGCCCTGGATGTCTCTATTCAGTCGCAGATCCTCAACTTGCTGATGGATCTACAGCGCGAGTATGGCTTGGCCTATCTGTTTATCTCTCACGATCTCAACGTTGTACGCCACATCGCCGATCGGGTGGGGGTGATGTATCAGGGACGCATCGTGGAGGAGGGATCGTGTCGGGATCTCTTCGCCTGTCCGCAGCACGAATATACCCGCTATCTGCTGGACGCCATTCTGCCCGCCCATCCGCCGGAAAAGCATGCGCCGGTGAAGGTGAGGGCGTAACGGGGAGGGACGCTGGGGGGCGTCGTGGGGTATAATGGCCCGGACAGACCCTTTTAACCTCGATCGAGTACCCTTCATGAGTGAAATGATTTATGGCATCCACGCGGTGCAGGCACTGCTGGAACGCGCCCCGGAGCGCTTTCAGGACGTTTATATTCTGAAAGGACGTGAAGATAAACGTCTGATGCCGCTGATCCATGCCCTGGAAGCCCAGGGCGTGACTATCCAGGTGGCGAGCCGCCAGTTTATGGATGAAAAAAGCGAAGGCGCGGTGCACCAGGGGATCATTGCACGGGTGAAACCGGGGCGTCAGTATCAGGAGAACGATCTGCCGGATCTGATCGCCAGCCTCGATCGCCCCTTCTTCCTGATCCTCGACGGCGTCACCGATCCGCATAACCTCGGGGCCTGCCTGCGCAGCGCCGACGCCGCCGGCGTCCATGCGGTGATTGTCCCGAAAGATCGCTCGGCCCAGCTGAACGCCACCGCGAAAAAAGTGGCCAGCGGCGCAGCAGAGAACGTGCCGCTGATCCGCGTGACCAACCTGGCGCGTACCATGCGTCTGCTGCAGGAAGAGAACGTCTGGATCGTCGGCACCGCGGGCGAGGCGGATCACACCCTGTTCCAGAGCAAAATGACCGGGCCGATGGCGCTGGTGATGGGCGCAGAGGGCGAAGGTATGCGTCGTCTGACCCGCGAGCACTGCGACGAGCTGATCAGCATCCCGATGGCGGGCAGCGTCTCCTCCCTGAACGTCTCCGTGGCAACCGGCATCTGCCTGTTTGAAGCGGTCCGCCAGCGCGGCTAATCCGGCATTGCACCGTTAACCTGACCACCCTGCGGGGTGGTTTTTTTATGCCCTGGTTGTGCTACCGTGTAGATACGGCGTAACGATGAGGTGATATATGACGCAAGCAACCCTAAATCTACGAATTGACGCCAAACTAAAAGCTGATTTTCTGGAAGCGGCAAAGGCGATGGACCGCAATGGTTCACAGCTCATCCGTGATTTTATGCGCGAGACTGTACAACGCCAGCATGATGCATGGTTCCGGGAGCAGGTGAAGGCAGGTATTGTTCAGGCCGATGGGGGGAGGTTCTCTCTGGCGAATCGGTCGAAGCAGCAGCAGCGGCGTGGCGTGAACGGGCAGAGAAGAAAATGGCTGGTGAAGATTTGTAGGCCGGATAAGGCGCTAGCCGCCATCCGGCGTTGCACCGTTAATCTAACCACCCTGCGGGGTGGTTTTTTGTGACCCCGGCTGCGGTTGAAAATTTCTCTCTGTGCATACTGAGTGGCACCGCCATTGAACAGGGGGAGAGAGTATGCGCTGGCAAACCCATACCGTTTTTAATCAGCCTATTCCGCTCAACAACAGCAACCTTTTTCTTTCCGATGCCTCGCTGCGCGACGCTGTTGCCCGTGAAGGGGCCAGCTGGGATGCGGAGCTGCTGGCGAGTATAGGGCAGCAGCTCGGCACGGCAGAGTCGCTGGAGCTGGGACGGCTGGCGAACGCCAATCCACCGGAGCTGCTGCGCTACGATCCCACCGGCGAGCGTCTTGACGACGTGCGCTTCCATCCGGCGTGGCATCTGCTGATGCAGGGGCTGTGCGCCAACCGCGTCCACAACCTCGCCTGGGAAGAAGAGGCCCGCGCCGGAGCCTTTGTTGCCCGCGCGGCACGCTTTGTGCTTCACGCCCAGGTCGAGGCGGGCACGCTCTGTCCTGTCACCATGACCTTTGCCGCTACGCCGCTGCTCCAGCAGGCGCTACCCTCGACGTTTCAGGACTGGTTTAAACCGCTGCTCAGCGATCGCTACGACACCCATCTGGCACCCGGCGGGCAGAAACGTGGCCTGCTAATTGGCATGGGGATGACGGAGAAGCAGGGCGGCTCGGATGTGCTCAGCAACACCACCCGGGCAGAGCCGCTGGCGCGTAAAGGCAGCGGCGAAGCCTACCGGCTGGTGGGCCACAAATGGTTCTTCTCCGTACCGCAGAGCGATGCCCACCTGGTGCTGGCCCAGACAAAGGGCGGCCTCTCCTGCTTCTTTGTGCCGCGCTTTCTGCCTGACGGCACGCGCAACGCCCTGCGCCTTGAGCGCCTGAAAGATAAGCTCGGCAACCGATCCAACGCCAGCAGCGAAGTGGAGTTTTTAGATGCCACCGGCTGGCTGCTGGGAGAGGAGGGGGATGGCATCCGGCTGATCCTCAGGATGGGCGGCCTGACGCGCCTTGACTGCGCCCTGGGCAGCCACGGCCTGATGCGCCGGGCCTTCTCCGTTGCGCTCTACCATGCCCATCAACGGCAGGCGTTTGGTAAGCACCTGGTCGATCAGCCCCTGATGCGCGACGTGCTCTCCCGCATGGCGCTGCAGCTGGAGGGGCAGACGGCGTTTCTCTTCCGCCTGGCCCGGGCGTGGGAGAGCCGGGAGAGCATGCAGGAGACCCTATGGGCGCGCCTGTTTACGCCGGTGGCAAAGTTCGCGGTGTGCAAGGCAGGCGTCCCTTTTGTCGCCGAGGCGATGGAGGTGCTCGGCGGCACGGGCTACTGCGAGGATAACGAGCTGCCGCGCCTCTACCGGGAGATGCCGGTCAACAGCATCTGGGAGGGATCGGGCAATATTATGTGTCTGGACGTGATGCGGGTGCTGGGCAAGCAGCCCGGCGTGATGGAGCTGCTGAGCGAAAGCTTTGGCGAGGTGAAAGGTCAGGATCGCCACTTCGATCGCGCCTGGCGACGGCTGCAGCAGCGGCTGCACCGGCCACAGGAGGCGCAGGCGCGGGAGATTACCCAGCAGCTCTACCTGCTGGGCGCCGGGGCGCAGATGCTGCGCTACGCCTCACCGCCTGTCGCCCAGGCCTGGTGTCAGACCATGCTGGATACCCGTGGCGGCGCGCTGCTTAGCGCCCAGGTGCAAAATGACCTGCTGCTGCGCGCCACGGGCGGGGTGGGTTAGAGGCGGAACAGGCTGACCAGCTGCTTCAGGTGCGCGCCCTTTTCCCGTAGGGTCTGGGCCGTCTCTTCGCTACGGGATACGCGCTCGGCGTTAACGTGCGTCGCATCGCCAATGTGGGTCATCGCCAGGTTCACCTGGTTAATCCCTGCCGACTGCTCGCGAGAGGCGTGATTAATTTCCGTGACCAGCTGGTTGATATTGTCCATGTGGTCGATAATCGACGTCATTGCCTGGCGTGTCTGCTCGGAGAGAGTGTGCCCTTCGGTGACCTTTTGCAGCGTATCGTCGATCAGCGCCTCAATCTCTTTCACGGCATTGGCGCTGCGGGCGGCAAGGGCACGAACCTCCTGCGCCACTACGGCAAAGCCCTTACCATGCTCACCGGCGCGGGCGGCTTCAACCGCAGCGTTCAGGGCGAGAATATTGGTCTGGAAGGCGATGGATTCAATCACCTGGGTGATATCCGCGATGCGCTGGGAGGCGCTGCGGATATCGCTCATGGTGGCTACCGCACGTCCCACCGTCTGCCCGCCGCTCTGCACCGCCTGTGAAGTTTCATTCACCAGGTGCTGCGTCTGCTCCATGCTGGCGGCGTTTTGCTGCACGGTGGCGGCAAGCTGCTCCATGCTGGCTGAGGTCTCCTCCACGCTGCTCGCCTGCTTGTTGATTTGATCGCTGATTTCGCTGCTGTCTGCCGCCAGCGCGTTGGTGGCGAAGTGGATGTCCCCCGCCGCCTCGCGAACCTGCTGCACCATGTTCTGCAGGCCGTTGCCGATGCCGTTAATCGCGTGGATCAGCTGGCCTACCTCATCCTGACGCGTCGAGGTCAGGGAGGCGCGCAGATCCCCGGAAGCGTAGGTCTGGGCAAGGGCTGTCACCTCGCGCAGCGGGCGTGTCAGCCAGCGGCGGGTGATGATGACAAACAGTACGGCAAAGAGCAGGGAGACCAGCGCGCCGGCAATCAGGAACTGATTGCGCAGGCGGGTAACGTCCTGCAGCAGCACGGCCTTATCCACTTCGCCAACAATCGTCCAGTTCCAGCCCGGCAGGGCAGTCCAGGAGACCAGCAGCGTATGGCCATCCTGAGTTTTACGCTCCAGCGTGCCGGAGGCCAGGGTCAACAGCTGCTGTTCAGCTTCTTCGCCCCACTGCGGACGCTGGCCCTCTTCACGGGAGTGGAACAGCCAGGTACCGTAATTTTTACCGGCGCTGCGGTTCAGAACGAAGAAGTGTCCGCTCTCGCCCAGTCGGCGCTGGAGGATCTTGTCCCGCATGATCTCCCAGGAGCGGGTGATATCCACCCCCACGAACAGAATGGCAATGGTTTTGCCGCTGGCGTCTTTTACCGGCTGGTACTGAGTGATATAGCGCTTACCAAACAGCAACGCGAGTCCGCGATAGATATCGCCATGCAGCACGGGCGCCAGCGCTGGACTAGAGCTGTCCAGCTGGGTACCGATGGCCCGTTCGCCGTTCTCCTTGCGCAGGGAGGTTGCCACACGTACAAAGCTATCACCGTTGCGCACAAACAGCGTCGCAATTGAGCCGGTGCGCTGGAAGAAGTCGTCTGGAATAGCGTTATTTTCGTGCAGCTCCGTCTCGCCGCCTTTCAGCAGAGGAACGGTTAGCCCGTTGATGGTACGAGTCTGTGTCGCATCAAGGGAGACCGGCTGGGGAATAAAGGTGCTGAACTGGCGGGTGTAGCGCTCAACCTCGTCGCTGAGACTGCTGCTAAACATTTCGACCATGTCGGCTACGCCGGTCGCCTGGCTATGCAGATCTTCAGTAGCCAGCGCTTCAAGCTGCTGGCTTGCCTTATGGCTCATCAGCGAGGTAAACAGCAAAAACAGTGCCGCGACGCTGACGCCCGTCAGCAACGAAAGCTTTGTGCCTAAACCAGCACGTCGAATAAGAGCGTTCATAGAGTGTCCGTTGCCCGAGAAGTGTGGCTCGTTCAACGGCAGTTATGCGCTAACATTTAGCAGATCTGTGTAACAAAATGTTACTAAAATGTATTGGCACACTTACAACATGGTAATTAAAACGCAACAAAAAAGGTAGCCACCGTTTTTGGTGGGAGCGGTACGGAGAGTCGCCAGGCCTTAGAACGATCAGGCGTAGAGGATCGCCTGCGCCTGCCAGCTATTGGCACTCTGTACCTCATCCATTTTGATGATGCGGTACCAGGTGGCACCTTGCTCATCGGCTTTCAGGGCGATGGCACGCTCTACGTCCTGTACGCTGCCGGAGACATTGCTCACGGAAATAAGGCCAATCTCATTCAGGCCAGTCACGCAATCGGCGCTGGCGAACTCTGCAGACTGTGCGGTGGTGCTCACCAGACCGACGGAGAGCAGCAGTGAAGTTAAAGCAAGAGATCGTTTCATAAATCCGCTCCTTTTACATGTTCCTGACTGACCCTGAATGATTTTAAGTGGCAAAAAGTCTACGGACGCAAAGCAGTGTAAATATCCTTTAAAAAACAATGCGCCGTTATTGACGATACAAAATAGCCTGCCCATATCGCTGACCGGGAACGATCGTTTCATCATCCAGCAGGATGACATAGTAGTCAGCCTTTGCCGCCGCTGCTTTGGCCTTGATCTCTGACTCAACGTCCATCGGCGATCCACGCACCATTACGCTAATGGTTTCCATCTTCTGTAGACCCGCCGTCTGGTTGCGACTGATCTCCTGCGGCTGGTCGCTCACCGGTGGCGCGGGATGTGGCGTACCCTGCAGCATGCTACAGCCGCTCAGCGCCAGGGCCAGTAAGAGTGGTGCGAGTCGATGCATGGTGTTCCCTCGATTCCTGATAGCCATAGTGTAGTGCGTCCTTTAATAACCTTATGGAGAATGTTCCCATTTTGTTAGCTCTCGCGTTATTTTCAGCTGTAAATAATGCAAAAGCGTAATGTACTTCTCACTGTTTTATTGTACGCGCAGCGGCATCGCCTTGCGTAAAGTTTAGGTACATGGCATACCAAAGGCTTTATCAGAGAGATCGCCATGATTGAAATTGAAATGCGCCAGCTGGCAGACATTGAGATCCTGCATGCGACGCCTGCCGGAAAACGCGCCGTTCCTCTTCCTACCGTCGTCTTTTATCACGGCTTTGGCTCATCAAAGCTGGTCTACAGCTACGCCGCCGTTGCGCTGGCGCAGGCAGGGTTTCGGGTAGTGATGCCTGATGCTCACGACCACGGGGCGCGCTTTAACGGTGATGAGCAGGCGCGGCTGGGGCAGTTCTGGCAGATCTTACAGCGCAACTTTCGTGAATTTCCGGCGCTGCGGGATGCGCTGGTGGGCGAGGGCTGGATCGCAGAGGGGCGTCTGGCGGCAGGCGGCGCGTCAATGGGCGGTATGACGGCCCTTGGCCTGATGACGCATCACCCGGAGCTGGTCTGCGTCGCCAGCCTGATGGGCTCGGGCTACTTTACCTCGCTCGCCCGGACGCTCTTCCCGCCGCAGGCAGAGACGGCTGCGGAGCTTAACGAGATTGTCGCCCCGCTGGGCGAGTGGGACGTTGAAGGGCATCTGGAACAGCTTGCTTCCCGCCCGCTGCTGCTGTGGCATGGCGAGGAGGATGACGTGGTACCCGCTGCCGAATCGCACCGCCTGCACCGGGCGCTACAAGATGCCGGTCAGGATCGGCATCTTACCTGCCGCTGGGAGGCGGGGGTTCGCCATCGCATCACCCCGGCGGCGCTGGAGGCTGCGGTAGAATTTTTCAGAGCCTATCTTTAAACGCGCATCACCTTCACGCCCTGGGCCTCAAGCTGCTTAACAACCTCAGGGCTGGCCTGCTTGCCGGTGATAACAATATCGATCTGGTCTGCGCGGCTAAAGAGCATCCCGGCGCGCTCGCCGATCTTACTGCTGTCCACCAGCACCACCAGCTTGCCCACGACGTTAAGCATCTTCTGCTCGGCCATCGCCGTCAGCATATCGGTTTTATAGAGGCCGTCGGCGGTCAGGCCGATGCCGCTGGTAAACATCCAGTGTCCGGCATAGAGGTTGTTTTCGCTCCCCTGCGGGCTGAGAGTGATGGACTGGCTCTTGTTGTACTGCCCACCCATAATGACCACGCTCTCGTGCTCCTGATCGATCAGGTAGTTTGCCAGCGGCAGATAGTTGGTGATGATCTGTACCGGCCTGCCGCACATCTCACGGCCCAGCAAAAACGCCGTCGAGCCGCAGTTGATCACCACGCTTTCTTCCGCGTTAACCAGCAGCGCGGCCGCTTTGGCAATACGCACCTTCTCATCCAGATGCTGCGCCTGGTGAATGTTCATCGGCGACCAGCGCGGGCGCGGCTGGCTGATGGCCTCCGCACCGTTGCGCACCTTTTTCAGTCTGCCGCTCTCGTCAAGCTTGTTGATGTCCCGCCGCGCCGTAGCAGGCGAAACGCCAAGCCGGTCAATAACCTGCTCAACGGTGATAAACCCGGTCTGTGCCAGCTGCTCAAGTAATATTTGATGTCGTTGCGCTTCCGTCATGAGCTATTCCGATTAAACGTGATTCTTTACGATACTATTTGAAATAGCCGCGAATTACTAAGCATACAGGTAAAAAGTGCCGGATCCATCCGGCACGCTCGGGGCTTTACAGGAAGGATTTAAACGGCAGATCTGGCTCGCAGGTGAAGCAGTCGTCAAACCCGCGCGGGAAGTGAAACTCCAGGTTGTCCTTGTCCAGCGGCCAGGTGAACTTGCCCCCCGGCTGCCAGATAAAGGGCTTGAAGCCGTACTTCAGACGATCTTTTTTCATCTCCCACAGCACCCGGATCTCCTGCGGATCGGCCTGGAAGTTTGACCAGATATCGTGATGGAAGGGGATCACTACTTTGGTATTCAGCGCCTCCGCCATGCGCAGGATATCGGCGCTGGTCATTTTATCGGTAATGCCGCGCGGGTTCTCACCGTAGGATCCCAGCGCCACGTCGATCTGGTGCTCGTTGCCGTGCTTCGCATAGTAGTTGGAGTAGTGGGAGTCGCCGCTGTGGTACAGGGAGCCGCCCGGCGTCTTGAACAGGTAATTTACGGCACGCAGATCCATGCCGTCCGGCAGCACGCCTGCGGCTTTTTGATCCACCGGCAGCGTGATCAGCGCCGTGCGGTCAAAGGCATCCAGGGCGTGGATCTCAATATCCTTCACCTTCACCACGTCACCCGGTTTTACCACAATACAGCGCTCGCGCGGCACGCCCCAGCCAACCCACAGATCGACGCAGGTCTGCGGCCCGATAAAGGGTACATCGCTGGCGCAGTTCTGCATTACGGCCGCGGCAACGTTAACGTCGATATGATCGTTATGATCGTGGGTGGCCAGCACGGCGTCGATCTGGCGGATAGCAAAAGGATCCAGTACGAACGGGGTGGTGCGCAGATTCGGCTGTAGCTTCTTAACGCCCGCCATGCGCTGCATTTGATGCCCGGTTTTCATCAGTGGGTTGCCGTGGCTCTGCTTACCCGTGCCGCACCAGAGATCGACGCAGACATTGGTGCTGCCTTCGGATTTGAGCCAGATCCCGGTGCAGCCCAGCCACCACATGGCAAAGGTGCCGGGGGCTACGCGCTCCTGTTCAATCTCCTCATTCAGCCAGCTCCCCCACTCTGGAAAGGTATTTAAGATCCAGGATTCACGGGTAATGGTCTCCACTTTGCTCATCGTGCTGCTCCTTACGTGTAGTCAGTAAAAATCATAGTGTGATTACTTTTGATTTATGCTGTCACCGTTTCATCAGCAATGCAACGATAAAATAGCTCTCTTGCAAGAGAGAGAATCGAGTCGGCAACCGGGCATGACAGTCTGAAAATAAGGTGCTCACATATAATATGCTGATAATTATAGCTTTAAATATCATACATTTATATCCGTATGTAATGCAGGGAAATATATTGCGTGGCGCATCACAAATAATCATATCCAATCTTTTTGTGATTATTTTTGATAGGTAGAGTAGTGGGCACATCCCGTGCCGGGCCGCAACGATCCGGCGCATCCACTTTCTGGAGAGCGTTATGGAGACCCTCTACACCCTCTTTACCGTGTTCTTTAACCAGGTCATGACCAACGCGCCGCTGCTGCTGGGTATTGTGACGTGCCTGGGGTATATCCTGCTGCGCAAAAGCGTGAGCGTTATCGTTAAGGGCACGATCAAAACGATCATCGGCTTTATGCTGTTACAGGCCGGATCCGGGATCCTCACCAGCACCTTCAAACCGGTCGTGGCCAAAATGTCAGAGGTTTATGGCATCAACGGTGCCATCTCCGATACCTACGCCTCAATGATGGCAACCATCGACCGGATGGGGGAGGCCTATAGCTGGGTGGGCTATGCGGTGCTGCTGGCACTGGCGCTAAATATCATTTACGTCCTGTTCCGGCGCGTGACCGGCATTCGTACCATCATGCTCACCGGCCACATCATGTTTCAGCAGGCGGGGCTGATCGCCGTGTTCTTCTATATCCTCGGCTATCCGATGTGGACCACCATCATCTGTACCGCCGTGCTGGTGTCGCTCTACTGGGGCATCACCTCCAACATGATGTTTAAGCCGACCCAGGAGGTGACCGACGGCTGCGGTTTTTCCATTGGTCACCAGCAGCAGTTTGCTTCCTGGATCGCTTATAAAGTTGCCCCCTGGCTCGGTAAAAAAGAGGAGAGCGTAGAAGATCTTAAGCTGCCGGGCTGGCTGAACATTTTCCACGACAACATCGTCTCGACGGCAATTGTGATGACGATCTTCTTCGGTGCGATCCTGCTCTCCTTCGGCCTTGATACCGTGCAGGCGATGGCGGGTAAAACCCACTGGAGCATCTACATCCTGCAAACAGGTTTCTCGTTCGCCGTCGCCATCTTCATCATCACCCAGGGCGTGCGCATGTTCGTCGCCGAACTGTCGGAAGCCTTTAACGGCATCTCCCAGCGGCTGATCCCTGGCGCAGTACTGGCAATTGACTGTGCGGCTATCTATAGCTTCGCACCCAATGCGGTGGTATGGGGCTTTATGTGGGGCACCATCGGCCAGCTGATCGCGGTTGGCATCCTGGTGGGCTGCGGCTCGTCGATCCTAATCATCCCAGGCTTCATCCCCATGTTCTTCTCTAACGCCACGATTGGCGTGTTTGCTAACCACTTCGGCGGCTGGCGCGCGGCGCTAAAAATCTGCCTGGTGATGGGGATGATTGAGATCTTTGGCTGCGTCTGGGCCATCAAGCTCACCGGCATGAGCGCCTGGATGGGCATGGCGGACTGGTCGATCCTGGCTCCGCCAATGATGCAGGGCATGACGCTGGGGCTGTGGTTTATGGGCGTCATCATCCTGATTGCGCTGGTCTATATGGTCTTCGCCGGACGCATGCTGCGCGCGGAAGAGGACGCTGAAAACGAACTGGCAGAGCGTTCTGCCCAGTAAAAGGAGTGAAGTTATGACCGTACGTATTCTGGCAGTGTGTGGCTGCGGGCAAGGCAGCTCAATGATTATGAAAATGAAGGTCGATCAGTTCCTTACCCAGCAGGGGATCGCCCATACCGTCAACAGCTGTGCCGTTGGTGAGTATAAGAGCGAGCTGAGCGGGGCGGACATCATCATCGCCTCAACCCATGTCGCCAGCGAAATCACGGTGACAGGCAACAAGTACGTGGTGGGCGTGCGCAACATGCTCTCGGCAGCCGACTTTGGTCCGAAGCTGCTGGAGGTGATCCAGGCACACTTTCCACAGGATATGACGCAAGGATAAGCCATGAAACTACGTGATTCGCTGGCGCAAAACCACACCATTCGCCTGCAGGCGGAGGCTGAGAGCTGGCAGGAGGCCGTGAAAATCGGCGTCGATCTGCTGGTGGAGGCCGATGTGGTAGAGCCGCACTACTACCAGGCCATTCTCGATGGCGTCGAGCAGTTTGGTCCCTATTTTGTGATTGCCCCGGGGCTGGCAATGCCTCATGGCCGCCCGGAAGAGGGCGTCAAAAAAACCGGCTTTGCGCTGGTGACGCTGAAAACGCCGCTGGCGTTCAACCATGAAGATAACGATCCGGTTGATATCCTCATTACCCTGGCGGCGGTGGATGCCCACACCCATCAGGAGGTTGGCATTATGCAGATCGTTAACCTGTTTGAGGATGAAGCCAATTTTAATCGCCTCCGTGCCTGCCGTAGTGAGCAGGAGGTTCTGGATTTAATTGATCACGCCACTGCGGCGGCTGTTTAAAAGGAAGACGACGATGTCATTACCGATGTTACAGGTTGCACTGGATAACCAGACCCTTGCCGATGCCTACGCCACGACGCGGCTGATCGCCGAAGAGGTGGACATTATTGAAGTAGGGACCATCCTCTGTGTGGGGGAAGGGGTACGCGCGGTGCGCGATCTCAAGGCGCTCTATCCGCATAAAATCGTGCTGGCCGACGCCAAGATTGCCGATGCCGGGAAGATCCTCTCCCGCATGTGCTTTGAGGCCAATGCCGACTGGGTCACCGTGATCTGCTGTGCGGATATCAACACCGCCAAAGGGGCGCTTGATGTCGCCCGTGAGTTTAAAGGCGATGTGCAAATCGAGCTGACCGGCTTCTGGACGTGGGAGCAGGCGCAGGCCTGGCGGGACGCGGGCATTCAGCAGGTAGTCTACCACCGCAGCCGTGATGCGCAGGCGGCGGGCATTGCGTGGGGTGAAGCGGACATCAGCGCCATTAAACGCCTGGCGGAGATGGGCTTTAAGGTTACCGTTACCGGCGGGCTGGCGCTGGAGGATCTGCCGCTGTTTAAAGGCATTCCCATCCACGTGTTTATTGCCGGGCGCAGCATCCGTGACGCTGCCGATCCGGTACAGGCCGCGCGGCAGTTTAAACGCTCAATCGCCCAGCTGTGGGGTTAAGGAGCGGCTATGCTGTCGAAAACTGTGCCGCTTGGCATCTATGAAAAAGCGCTCCCCGCCGGGGAGTGCTGGAATACGCGTCTTGCTCTGGCAAAAACGCTGGGCTTCGACTTTGTCGAGATGTCGATCGACGAAACCGACGTCCGGCTGGCCCGGCTGGACTGGAGCCAGGCGCAGCGTCTGGCGCTGGTAAAAGCGGTTGCCGAAACCGGGGTACGGGTTCCCTCAATGTGCCTGAGCGCCCACCGTCGCTTTCCGCTGGGCAGTGAAGATGACGCGGTGCGCGCCGAGGGGCTGGAGATCATGCGCCGCGCTATTCAGCTGGCGCAGGATGTTGGCATCCGCGTGATCCAGCTGGCGGGCTATGACGTCTACTATCAGCAGGCCAACGACGAAACGCGCCGCCGTTTCCGTGACGGGCTGAAAGCGAGCGTGGAGATGGCCAGCCGTGCGCAGGTGACGCTGGCGATGGAGATCATGGACTATCCGCTGATGAACTCCATCAGCAAAGCGCTCGGCTATACGCACTATCTGAATAACCCGTGGTTTCAGCTCTATCCTGATATCGGCAACCTCTCGGCGTGGGACAACGATGTGCAGATGGAGCTGCGGGCAGGCAGCGGGCATATCGTGGCGGTGCACGTGAAGGATACCCGGCCCGGCGTATTTAAAAACGTTCCCTTTGGTACCGGCGTAGTGGAGTTCGAACGCTGCTTCCGCACGCTGAAAGAGAGCGGCTACTGCGGGCCTTATCTGATTGAGATGTGGAGCGAGACGGCGGCCGATCCACTGCAGGAGGTGGCGAAGGCGCGGGCGTGGGTGTGCGAGCGCATGGCCCGTGCCGGACTGCTGGAGGATGACCATGCAGCAGCTTAAACAGCAGGTTTTTGCAGCCAATCTGGATCTGCCCCGCTACGGCCTGGTCACGTTTACCTGGGGTAACGTTAGCGCTATCGACAGGGCGCGTGGCGTGGTGGCCATCAAGCCCAGCGGCGTGGACTATGAAACGATGACGGTGGACGACATCGTGGTGGTGGATATGCAGGGTCATGTGGTAGAGGGGAAACTCCGGCCCTCCTCCGATACTCCTACCCATCTGGCGCTTTATCGCCGCTATCCCTCCCTCGGCGGCGTGGTGCATACCCACTCAACGCATGCCACCGCCTGGGCGCAGGCCGGGTTGGCGATCCCGGCGCTGGGCACAACCCATGCAGACTACTTTCTGGGTGATATTCCCTGTACGCGGGCGCTGACCGAGGAGGAGGTGCAGGGTGAGTATGAGCTAAACACGGGCAAGGTCATCATCGAAACGCTGAAGGATAGCGAGCCGCTGCATACCCCGGGCGTGGTGGTTTACCAGCACGGCCCCTTTGCCTGGGGCAAGGATGCGCACGACGCGGTGCACAATGCGGTGGTGATGGAAGAGGTAGCGCGAATGGCGTGGATCGCGCGCGGTATCAATCCTGGCCTGAAGCCCATTGATGATTACCTTATGGCTAAACACTTTATGCGCAAGCACGGCTCCCACGCCTACTATGGGCAAAAGTAAAATTTACTAATCGGGTGTTTTATGGCTATCAGCACACTGTTTGTCAGAACGGAACCCCGGCGGCGTCGGTACGGCGTTGCCGCTATGATCGGCGTCGCGGCGGGTATTATCTCTGCCTTTGTAAAATGGGGCGCAGAGGTGCCTTTGCCGCCGAGAACCTTCTCCGGAGGAAGGGATGCGTTAAATCCGCCCTACCTGTTTTTACGTGACTATTTAGGCATCGACCCGGCCCACGCGATCTATACCTTTTCCGAGCATATCATCAACCCGGTAATGGTCACCCATATCATCTTCTCGCTGGTATTTGCGGTAGGTTACTGCGTCGTCGCTGAAATCTTTCCCAAAGTAAAGCTGGGGCAGGGCATCCTGGCAGGCTTAATTGTTACGGTGGTGGTGCACGGTATCTTCTGCCCGGCGCTGCATCTCTCTCCGCCGCTTGCCCAGCTTCCTGTTGATGAGTACCTCTCTGAGATCCTCGGTCATATCTTCTGGTTCTGGGTGATTGAACTCATGCGTCGCGATCTGCGTAACCGCATTACGCATGAGCCTGATGCTGAGGTTGCCTTTACTTAACCTGCAAGGGGATCAGCGCTGCTGGTATGCCGCAGGCGTAAGCCGCATACCCAGCAGCGTTATTACACAGATAATCGCTCCCGCGTAAAAGGTCGAGGCAGCGCCCAGCGTCTCCCACAGAATGCCCGCGCCCGTGCTGGCCAGCAGCATCGCGATGCCGCTAATAAGATTGAACATGCCAAAGGCGGTTCCGCGCAGCGCTGGCGGGGCCGTATGGGCGATCATGGCCGCCAGCAGGCCCTGGGTCATGCCCATATGGATCCCCCAGAGGCCAACGCCGATCAGCAACGTACTCCAGTGCTGGCTGAGCGCCAGGGTAATGTCAGCAATAATCAGCACCAGCAGCCCGACTTGTAACAGGCCGCTATGGCTTATGCGGTCAGAGAGTTTGCCAAAGGGATAGGCCGTCACGCTGTAGACCAGGTTCATCGCCACCATCACCAGCGGGATGGCAAACAGCGGGATCCCCATCTGGTTGGCGCGCAGGACAAGAAACGCTTCGCTAAAGCGTGCAAGCGTAAAGATGGCTCCTAAGCCCACGACCTACCAGTAGGCGGGGGTGAGCTTCTTTAGGCTCTCCCGGCGCAGCGGGTTAGTCCGTTTATGGGCGACAGGATTTTTTGGCTCATGCAGGCCAAACCAGAGCAGGGCGATGGACATAACGGCTGGAATAACGGCTACCCAGAAGATAGCCTGAAAATCGTTGTGCCAGAGCAGCATCAGGGCCACCGCCAGTAGCGGCCCGAGAAATGCGCCAACGGTATCCAGCGACTGGCGTAGCCCATAGGCTGCACCACGGATCTCAGGGGGCGTGACGTCGGCCACCAGCGCATCCCGAGGGGCACCGCGGATGCCTTTGCCGACGCGGTCGATCATGCGTGCGGTGAGTATCACACCTGAGGAGCCTGCGAGGGCGAAGAGCGGCTTGCTTAAGGCACCGAGGCCGTAGCCGAGCATGGCCAATCCCTTGCGTTTGCCAAGGTAGTCGCTGAGCACGCCGGAGAAGACCTTAATAATCAGAGCGGTGGCTTCGGCCAGACCCTCAATGATGCCAATAATAATCACGCTGGCACCGAGGGTAGTGGCCATAAACAGCGGCAGCAGGCTGTGGATCATCTCTGATGAGACATCCATTAGCAGGCTCACGCCGCCGAGAACCCAGACGCCCTGCGGAATACGACTCAGGGGCGAGGAGCGGTGTTCGGTGTTAGTCCTTTGCAGCGTGTGCCTCGCTCTCTTGCGTTGGGGGCTGGCCAGCTTCACCATCAGCGGCGTGATTGTGGTTTATATATACTACGCCTAAGCTCATCACGTCATCCATATTGCGTTCCGGATGCGGATCGACATTGATAGCCGCCGTTGCGCTGGTGCTCAGCAGCAATGCCGTCAGTAGTGGAATAGTGATTTTTTTCATCATGTTACACCCCAACTCACTCATCAACAGCTCTCTGATGCGCGATCGTAGAGACGCCGCTCCCCACTCGCGTTCGGGCTTACGTAAAGTGTACTCACTGGCGGGCAAACTCACCGCGATCGTTTCTGCTGTAGTTGCATAAAAAAGTTGCGCAAAAATTCACCGCAACAGGGATAGAGCAAGCTTAGACCCGGCGAAAAAGGCCACTTCACGCTTTGTGCGAATTATTTGTGCAATCACCTTGAGTTCGTCTGGCTTCGCAAGTATGATTACGCGTCAATTTTTCAGCCGCCTTTCAAACACGTTCCTTGCTTCCATGGGCCGCGGCTGACCCTGACAGGAGGCTGAATAATCCGTAAGGAGCAATTCGATGCGTCATTACGAAATCGT
>DAMBQR010000047.1:0-33404 GCA_032055545.1 Pseudescherichia sp.
ACGGAAGTTGTTCATCTGCTCTTCAGTCAGACGACCTTCCAGGAAGGCACGTGCGTAGACGCCTGGAGAGATGTGGCCCTGGAAGTATACCAGGTCGCCGCCGTCTTTCTCGGTGCGCGCGCGGAAGAAGTGGTTAAAGCACACTTCATAAACGGTTGCAGAAGACTGGAAGGAAGCCATGTGGCCGCCCAGCTCCAGATCTTTTTTGGACGCGCGCAGAACGGTCATGATGGCGTTCCAGCGGATTGCAGAACGAATGCGGCGTTCCAGATCCAGATTGCCCGGGTATTCCGGTTCGTCTTCAACGGCAATCGTGTTTACGTAGTTGTTAGCCCCTGCACCTGCAGCTACTTTCACGCCGCCTTTGCGGGCTTCAGAAAGCATCTGTTCAATTAGATACTGAGCGCGCTCAACACCTTCTTCACGGATGACCGATTCGATCGCCTGTTGCCAGTCGCGAGTTTCGATCGGATCCACGTCATTTTGGAGACGTTCTGACATGGGGGTATTCCTTATCTATCTGATTACGTTAATTGTCTGGAACCTGTCCCATTGCACTTTTTGCCCTTCATTCTTCAGGCCGTATCTTTGTTGGCTACGCTCCTCACCCCAGTCACATAGTTCACTATGCTCCTGGGGATTCGATTGCTTGCCGCCGCGATACAACCTGAATTATTTTGGGCAACCAAAAATGCAATAAGACAGGTTCTGCGTGAGTTGCCGCGCGTTTAAAGAACCACGCTTAGTCCTTTCGTTGCTGAAGCCTGCGCATTGAGCGTTCCCGACGGCTCTGCTCACGGCTGCGATCCAGCAATATCTCCTCAATAAACGCCAGGTGGCGGTGCGACGCTTCACGCGCCTGCTCCGGTTCCCTGGCAATAATCGCCTCAAAAACACTGGTGCGATGTTTGCTTACCAGCGGGAGCATCTCCCTGCGGGCATAGAGCAATTCAAAATTCTGGCGAACGTTCTGGGCTAACATCGGCTCCATGCAGCGTAGCAGATGCAGCAGCACCACATTATGCGCCGCTTCGGTGACAGCAATCTGATACTGGACCACCGCGCTGGACTCGGCATCGAGATCCCCTGACGTCTGCGCCAGCTCGATGGCGTGGTGCAGCTCGCGGATACGCACCCGATCTTCATCGGTGCCGCGTAGCGCCGCGTAATAGGCAGCAATCCCTTCCAGCGCATGGCGCGTCTCAAGCAGGTCAAATTGGGATTCAGGATGATCGGAGAGCAGTTCGACCAGCGGGTCGCTAAAGCTCTGCCACAGGCTGTTCTGGACAAACGTACCGCCGCCCTGGCGACGAAGCAGCAGGCCCTTGGCTTCAAGACGTTGGATCGCCTCACGGAGCGAAGGACGGGAAACGTCGAACTGTTTAGCCAGCTCGCGTTCAGGTGGAAGTTTTTCACCGGGGCGCAATGTCCCCTCAAGGATCAAGAACTCCAGCTGCTGCTCAATCACATCGGATAGTTTTGGTTGGCGGATTTTGCTGTAGGCCATTATTCCCTGTCTCTGCCATTAGCCCGGAGTAAATTGGTCTTACCAATTTCATGTTCTTAGCGCTAAAGTAACAAAGTATTCACCTTCTGTCCATACAGGTTTTGATTGAAATCAGGGAACCCTGCACATTTTAACAACATTACAGAAATGACGTTTCAGGAATGTAACTTTGCCCAAAAGATACCGTTACTCCTTAAGGGGCAGATTTAACCTCACTGAAACCTGTGCGTTGCAAATAGAACCGATTCAGCGAGCATGGATATGCATATTTAATTAAATAAGATGTTTAATTATTCGAACGGGCTGTTTTTGGGGTAGCTGGGAGTAAGCAGCGCGAATTTACAAATGTTTTCTTTTCATCCAACCCGCCGCCGCCCCTGCATAAAGCAGGTGCATTCTCTTGCGCATATCACTATTCTGAGCCTTACGAAAGGCATGGATCGATATTTCAGACCCTGCTTACGTAAATAAAAAAATACAAAAATGGAATTTTATACGTACACGCACACAACAGCGTACACAAAATAACCACATATGAGGTTTCATGATGGAAGGTCAACAGCACGGTGAAACGCTGAAGCGCGGCCTTAAAAACCGCCACATTCAGCTGATTGCGCTGGGTGGTGCTATCGGGACTGGCCTGTTTCTGGGCAGCGCATCAGTCATTCAGTCCGCGGGGCCGGGGATTATCCTTGGCTATGCCATTGCCGGTTTTATCGCGTTCTTAATTATGCGCCAGCTGGGCGAAATGGTAGTGGAAGAGCCAGTTGCCGGTTCGTTCAGCCACTTTGCCTACAAATACTGGGGTGGGTTTGCCGGCTTCGCTTCCGGCTGGAACTACTGGGTACTCTACGTGCTGGTGGCGATGGCTGAGCTAACCGCCGTCGGGAAATACATCCAGTTCTGGTGGCCGGAGATCCCGACCTGGGTTTCGGCAGCGGCTTTCTTCTTTATCATCAACGCCATTAACCTGACCAACGTCAAAGTGTTCGGCGAGATGGAGTTCTGGTTCGCTATCATCAAAGTTATCGCCGTAGTTGCCATGATCCTCTTCGGCGGCTGGCTGCTGTTTAGCGACAGCGCGGGTCCGCAGGCTACCGTGCGCAACCTGTGGGAACAGGGCGGCTTCCTGCCCCACGGCTTTACCGGGCTGGTTATGATGATGGCGATCATCATGTTCTCCTTTGGTGGCCTGGAGCTGGTGGGCATCACCGCCGCCGAGGCCGATAACCCGGAAGTGAGCATTCCAAAAGCGACCAACCAGGTAATCTACCGGATCCTGATCTTCTACATCGGCTCGCTGGCGGTGCTGCTCTCGCTGCTGCCGTGGACGCGCGTGACCGCCGATACCAGCCCGTTCGTGCTGATCTTCCATGAGCTGGGGGATACTTTCGTTGCTAACGCCCTGAACGTGGTGGTCCTGACCGCTGCGCTGTCGGTCTATAACAGCTGCGTCTACTGTAATAGTCGGATGCTGTTTGGCCTGGCGAAGCAGGGCAACGCCCCGAAGGCGCTGACCAAAGTCGATAAGCGCGGCGTACCGGTAGCAACTATCCTTACTTCCGCCTTCTTCACTGCCCTGTGTGTGCTGATTAACTACCTGGCCCCCGGCGAAGCCTTTGGCCTGCTGATGGCGCTGGTGGTCTCTGCGCTGGTGATCAACTGGGCGATGATCAGCCTGGCACACATGAAGTTCCGCCGTGCTAAAGACAAGCAGGGGGTGAAGACGCGCTTCCCGGCCCTCCTCTACCCGCTGGGTAACTGGATCTGCCTGCTGTTTATGGCTGCGGTGCTGGTGATCATGGCGATCACGCCTGGCATGGCCATCTCCGTCTGGCTGATCCCGGTCTGGGTGGCGATCCTCGCCGTAGGTTACTTCATCAAACAGCAAAAAGCGGGAAAGCCGATTAAGGCCCACTAACCGCGTGCCCTGCCCCCTAAATCCAGGGAGGCAGGGCAGATATAAAATTGCAGGACGCTTCACAAAATCTCTTTTGTAGCCGTTTTGTCCATCTCTGCGCCCCTATCCTGTAACGCATAAATTCCGTAGCGAGCGAATAATCTCTTGTAATATCAACGAGGGATTTCGCGATGGACAATAATAAGCTGTCAGTGAAAGAGAAGATCGGCTACGGCATGGGCGACGCCGGATGCAATATCATCTTCGGCGCTATCATGCTGTTTGTTAACTACTTCTATACCGACATATTTGGCCTGGCACCGGCGCTGGTCGGGGTGCTGCTGCTCTCTATCCGCGTCATAGATGCCGTCACGGACCCGATTATGGGGGCGATTGCCGATCGCACCCGCAGTAAATATGGCCGTTTCCGCCCCTGGCTGCTGTGGATCGCTTTCCCCTATGCGCTGTTCAGCATCCTGATGTTTACCACGCCAGAGTGGAGCTACAGCAGCAAAGTTATCTATGCCTTCGTCACCTACTTCCTGCTCTCTCTGACCTATACAGCGATCAACATTCCCTACTGCTCGCTGGGTGGCGTTATCACTAACGATCCGAAAGAGCGTGTAGCGTGTCAGTCCTACCGCTTCGTGATGGTCGGCATCGCGACCCTGCTGCTGTCGCTCACGCTGCTGCCGATGGCCGACTGGTTTGGCGGGGAGAACAAAGCCAAAGGCTACCAGATGGCGATGACCGTGCTGGCGCTGATTGGTACCTGTATGTTCCTGTTCTGCTTCGCAACGGTGCGGGAACGCGTTCGTCCGGCGGTGCAGACCAACGACGAGTTGAAAAACGATCTCAAAGACGTCTGGAAAAACGACCAGTGGGTGCGCATTTTGCTACTCACGCTGTGTAATGTCTGCCCGGGCTTTATCCGCATGGCCGCCACCATGTACTACGTCACCTGGGTGATGGGTCAGAGCACCCACTTTGCCACCCTGTTTATCAGCCTTGGTGTCGTGGGTATGATGCTGGGCAGCATGCTCGCAAAAGTGCTGACCGACCGCTGGTGCAAGCTGAAGGTGTTTTTCTGGACCAACATCGCGCTGGCTATCTTCTCCTGCGCGTTCTACTTCTTCGATCCGAAGGCCACCACCACGATTGTGGTGCTCTACTTCCTGCTCAATATCCTGCACCAGATCCCCTCCCCGCTGCACTGGTCCCTGATGGCCGACGTAGACGACTACGGCGAGTGGAAAACCGGTAAGCGCATCACCGGTATTAGCTTCTCTGGCAACATCTTCTTCCTTAAGCTGGGGCTGGCCATTGCCGGCGCGATGGTCGGCTTCCTGCTCTCCTGGTACGGTTATAACGCCAGTGCGAAGGCGCAAAGCCCTGATGCCATCAACGGCATCGTCCTGCTGTTCACCGTGATCCCGGGCGTAGGTTATCTGATTACAGCGGGTGTTGTCCGGCTGCTGAAGGTAGACCGCGAAACGATGGCACGGATCCAGGAGGACCTGGAGAAGCGTCGCACCAACTACCGTGAACTGAGCGACTATCAGGAACTGAAAGCCGCAGAGAATAAATAAGGAGCGTCCTATGCAAAACTGGCCAAACCCCTTTATTGAGCAGCGCGCCGACCCATTCATCCTGCGTCACGGCGATGAGTACTACTTTATCGCCTCCGTACCGGAGTATGACCGGCTGGAGATCCGCCGGGCCGCTACCCTGGAGGGGCTACGTGACGCCAGGCCAGTGGTGGTATGGCGTAAACCGCAAACCGGTCCGATGAGCCAGCTGATCTGGGCCCCGGAGCTGCACCAGATTGACGGGAAGTGGTACATCTACTTTGCTGCCACCCATACTCACGATCTCGACGAGCTGAATATGTTCCAGCACCGCATGTTTGTGCTGGAGTGTGCCGAGGCCGATCCCTTGACCGGTCGCTGGACGGAGAAGGGACAGGTGCAGACGCCGTTTGATACTTTTGCGCTGGATGCCACGACGTTCAACCACCAGGGAAAACAGTGGTATCTGTGGGCGCAGAAAGCCCCCAGTATTGCTGGCAACTCAAACATCTATCTGGCGGAGCTGGAGACCCCCTGGACGCTGAAAGGCGACCCAGTGATGCTAAGCAAGCCAGAGTTTGAGTGGGAGTGCCGGGGATTTTTAGTCAACGAGGGGCCGGCAGTGATTACTCATGGTGACAGACTGTTTGTCACTTACTCCGCCAGCGCCACCGATGAGAACTACTGTCTGGGACTGCTGTGGATCGATATTGCTGCCGATCCACGCCAGCCGGAAAACTGGCAGAAATCACCGCAGCCGGTGTTTACCACCAGCTATGCCAACCGGCAGTATGGGCCGGGCCACAACAGCTTTACCAGTACAACGGACGGTGAAGACGTGCTGGTTTACCATGCGCGTAACTACACCGAGATTGAAGGCGACCCGCTCTACGATCCGAATCGTCATACCCGCCTGAAGCTGATTGAGTGGGATAAAGACGGGATGCCGATTTTTGGCGTACCGCCTGCGGATACTTATTAAGATGTCAGACAAGGTATAACGCCCGGCGGCGCAAGCTTGCCGGGCCTACGATGCGACCGTAGGCCGGGTAAGCGTAGCGCCACCCGGCGTTCTTAGACCAACGTTCCGTAAATAGTCAGCAGCGCCACCACCACCACCACGGCGAAGGAGGTCTTCTTCGCCATTGATACCGCAGCTTTTGGCGTTTCGACCTTATCGAGATGCGGCTCACGCGCCAGCGAGAACTGCGCCAGCTGGGTCAGAACCTGATACTGCGAGGTACGCCAGTCGGTGAGCGAGGCAAACCAGGCGGGCAGCGCCTTTTCACCGTGGCCAATGAGCGCATACACTACCCCCACCAGCCGCACCGGGATCCAGTCCAGCAGATGCAGAATCGCGTCAATACCGGACTGTAACCGCGCGTGCGGCGTCATGTATCGCGCCAGCCACGACTGCCAGGCGCGCAGGAAGGCGTAGCCCACCAGCAGCACCGGCCCCCATACGCCGCCAACAACAAACCAGAACAGCGGTGCCAGGTAGAAGCGGAAGTTAATCCACAGCAGGGCGTTTTGCAGCTCGCGCAGGTACTCGCGCTCGTCGCACTCGGGCGGCACGCCGTGGATCAGCGTTAGCTCGCTGGCCATGGTGTCCCGGGCGTGGCTGTCATCCCGCGAGGCCGCCTTCAAATAAGCGTGATAGTGCAGGCGCACCTTGCCCGCGCCTATACAGAGCAGGCCGAGCATAATCCACACCACCAGCAGCGGCACGTTGAAAAAGAGTCCGTATAGCGCGCGCAGCAGCAGAAAGGTCACCAGCATCGCCAGGGCGGTCATCAGCAGCGTGCGCAGCATTGAGAAGTGCTTAATCCGGCGGAACAGCACCTCGAGGCGGTGATCCAGATGCCAGTGCTCGCCCAGCTTAAACAGCCGTTCGGCGATCAGTACCAGCAGCATCGTGAATAGCGTCATGTCATCTCCTTATCTGACGAGGGGGCAACCAGAGCGCGAAATTTTTCCCAGTCAAAAGCCGGGCCAGGATCGGTTTTCCGCTCGGGGGCAATGTTGCTGTGTCCGGTCATATTGTCAGCAATGGCGGGGTAAAGCGCAACTAACGCCTGGGTAACCGCCGCCAGCTGCTGATACTGCACGTCGGTATAGGCCAGCGTGTCTGTCCCTTCCAGCTCAATACCGATGGAGAAATCGTTGCAGCGTTCGCGCCCGCAATAGCGGGAGATCCCTGCGTGCCAGGCTCGCTTATCAAAAGGCACATACTGGACGATTTCACCGTTGCGACGGATCAGACAGTGCGCGGAGACGCGCAGATGGGCTATCCCGGCAAAGAAAGGGTGTGCGTTCGCATCCAGCGTGCCCGTAAACAGGGCATCGATCCACGGCCCGCCAAACTCACCGGGGGGCAGGCTAATATTATGCACCACCAGCAGCGAGGGGCACTCATCATCCGGGCGACAGTCATAGTGCGGGGAGCGGACCTGCCGCGCACCGGCCAGCCAGCCCTCGTTTAACTGCATACGGGATCTCCTCAAGTATGGCTCTAATACTCGCTTCAGAGTAGCATGTTTCAATCTTCTGATTCGTTACCCTTTTTGGAGTTTTATCATGCCGCCTCGCCGTTACAACCCCGATAGCCGTCGTGATGCGCTGCTGGAGCGTATAAATCTGGATATCCCCGCCGCCGTGGCGCAGGCCCTGCGCGAAGACCTGGGCGGCGAGGTGGATGCGAACAACGATATCACTGCCCAACTGCTGGCAGAGGATACCCGCTCACATGCAATGGTGATCACCCGTGAGGATGGCATCTTCTGCGGCAAACGCTGGGTGGAAGAGGTCTTTATTCAGCTGGCAGGCGACGACGTCAAGATCCAGTGGCACGTTGCCGACGGCGAGAGCGTCATCGCCAACCAGCCGCTGTTTGAGCTGGACGGTGCCTCCCGCGTGCTGCTCACCGGCGAGCGCACGGCGCTGAACTTTGTCCAGACCCTCTCCGGCGTGGCGAGCGAGGTGCGCCGCTACGTTGATCTGCTTGAAGGCACTAAAACCCAACTGCTGGACACCCGTAAAACTCTGCCCGGCCTGCGCACTGCCCTGAAATATGCGGTGCTGTGCGGCGGCGGCGCCAACCACCGTCTTGGTCTCTCCGACGCCTTTCTGATCAAAGAGAACCACATTATCGCCTCCGGCTCGGTACGCCAGGCGGTGGAGAAAGCCTTCTGGCTGCACCCTGACGTGCCGGTGGAGGTCGAGGTGGAAACGCTTGTTGAGCTGGAGGAAGCGCTGAAGGCCGGGGCCGACATCATCATGCTGGATAACTTCACCACCGGGCAGATGCGCGAGGCGGTGCGTATCGCCAATGGTCAGGCGCGGCTGGAGGTCTCCGGCAACGTCACTTTTGAGACGATCCGTGAATTTGCCGAGACCGGCGTGGACTATATCTCAGTGGGCGCGCTGACCAAGCACGTACGCGCCCTCGATCTCTCGATGCGTTTTGTTTAAGACGTTTTATACCGTAGGCCGGGTAAGCGCAGCGCCACCCGGCGTTTAAATTGCATCTCCGTTCGCAAAATCACTGTTTACCGCTGCAACGCCATTAAAAATTCAGGAAGCTGCCTTCCCGAACGCCGCTTTGCCCCCTCGTCACGCTCTCCATCTGCTGACAGACTCCCGGCATCAACCAGGGAGGAAGTAATGAACACGTCATTGGAAAAACAGCGAGGGTTTACCTTAATCGAGCTGATGGTCGTTATCGGCATTATTGCCATCCTTAGCGCCATCGGCATTCCCGCCTACCAGAACTACCTGCGCAAGGCGGCTCTCACCGACATGCTGCAAACCTTTATCCCCTACCGTACCGCCATTGAGCTGTGCGCCCTCGATCGCGGCGGTACGGAGAGCTGCGACGGCGGCAGCAACGGCATCCCCTCCCCGACTAGCACGCGCTATGTCTCAGCGATGAGCGTTGAGAACGGCACGGTCACGCTAACCGGGCAGGAGAGTTTGACCGGATTGAGCGTGACGCTGGTGCCGCAGTGGAGCAACAGCAGCGGGATGAGCGGCTGGCAGCGGACCTGCGACGTGCAAAACGACGCGGCATTCCAGCAGGCCTGCGAAGACGTTTTCCGCTTCGATTATCAATAAGGGGGTAAACATGGATATCCCCGCATCGTTCGCCGCGCAAAGCCATCTGCCTACCGTTAGCGAGGGGAGCACCTCTGTGGTTGCGCTCCTTAACCAGACGCTTCAACAGGCGCTGGCGCAGCGGGCCTCCGACATCCACTTTGAACCGGGGGAGGATCACTACCGTATCCGGCTGCGTATTGATGGCGTGCTGCACGCCCTTCCCCCGCTAGCCCGGGAGAGCGCAAAGACGCTGACGGCGCGTCTGAAGGTGCTGGGCAGCCTGGACATCGCCGAACGTCGCTTGCCCCAGGACGGACAGTTCACGGTTACCCTCTCCGGTAGGGCGATCTCGTTTCGTATTGCCACGCTGCCCTGCCGCCATGGGGAGAAGATCGTCCTGCGCCTGCTGCACCAGGTGAACCAGCCGCTGGATCTCGGTGCGCTGGGCATGGGCGCGCAGCAGATGGCCCAGTTTCAGGCGGCACTTGCCAGGCCACAGGGGCTGCTGCTGGTCACCGGCCCGACGGGCAGCGGCAAGACCGTGACGCTCTACAGCGCACTGGCGGCGCGTAACCTTCCCGAGGTGAATATTTGCAGCGTGGAGGATCCCATTGAGATCCCGCTGGATGGGCTGAACCAGACGCAGATCAATCCCCGGGCCGGGCTGGACTTTCACAGCGTGCTGCGGGCGCTGCTGCGCCAGGATCCGGACATCATCATGGTCGGCGAGATCCGCGATGGCGAAACGGCGGAGATCGCCATTAAAGCCTCTCAGACCGGACATTTGGTGCTCTCTACCCTGCACACTAACTCTACCAGCGAGGCGCTGGTCAGGATCGCCCAGATGGGCGTTGCGCGCTGGATGATCGCCTCCGCGCTCTCGCTGGTGGTCGCGCAACGGCTGGTGCGTAAGCTCTGTCCGCACTGTCGCCGCCGGCTGCCGGAGGATCTTACCCTGCCGCAAGGGCTGTGGTCTCGCGCCCTGCCCCACTGGCAGGCAGGCGGTTGCGAAGCGTGCTATCACGGCTTCTGCGGCAGAGTCGCGCTCTTTGAGGTGCTCAGCATCACCCCTGCCCTCCGTCAGGCCATCGCCAGCGGTGAGCCTGCAGAGAACATTGAGCGGCAGGCGCGGCAGGCGGGTATGACCACCCTGTTTGAGCGCGGTTGCCTCGCCGTTGAGCGGGGGTTAACCACCCCCGAAGAGCTGCTGCGGGTGCTGGGGATGCCCGATGCAGGCTAAACGGCTTTGGCACTGGCGCGGACTTGATGACGCAGGTCAGCGCTGCCAGGGCGCACGCTGGGCTACCGACAGGCTGGCCCTCGCCGAAGCGCTGCAAACTGAGCGGATCTTTATCCTGACGCTCAGGCGCAGCACGATCCGAACGGCAGCCTGGCGCGGGACGCACCGCTGCGAGGTGGTACACCAGCTGGCAACGCTGCTCAGGGCGGGCCTGACCCTGCCCGATGCGCTGCTGATGCTCTCCCGTCAGCATCCGGTACGGCAGTGGCAGGCGCTGCTGCAAAGCCTGGCGGAGGATCTGGCGCAGGGCACGGCGCTCTCTGCGGCCATGCGCCACTGGCCTGCGGTGTTCCCACCGATCTATATCGCCATGATCCACACCGGGGAGCTGACCGGCGCGCTGGATGAGTGCTGTTTTCAGCTTGCCGCCCAGCAGAAAGCTGAGCTGCAGCTGGCGGGTAAGGTAAAAAAGGCGCTGCGCTACCCGCTGATTGTTCTGTCCCTGGCCGTGGCGGTAACGCTGGCGATGATCCTGCTGGTACTGCCCGAGTTCGCCGCCATCTACCGCACCTTTAACACGCCGCTGCCGGCACTCACGCGCGGGGTGATGGCGCTGGCGGGGATAGTCACTCACGCTGGGCCCTGGGCGCTCACGGCCACTCTTCTGTTTGCCGCAGGCGGATTCGCGCTGCGCAACTACCCGCCGTGGCTCCGCTACCGGCAGCGGCTGCTGCTGGGCATTCCGGTCATTGGTGGACTGGTGCGCGGGCAGAAGCTCAGCCAAATATTTACCGTGCTGGCCCTCACCCAGCGGGCAGGTATTGCTTTCCTGCAGGGGCTGGAGAGCGTCGAAGCGACCTTAACCTGCCCGCACTGGCGCGAAGCGATCCATCAGGTGCATCAGGAGATAGCCAGAGGGATGCCGATCTGGGCGGCGCTAAAAAACAGCGGCGAGTTTAGCGCTCTGTGCATCCAGCTGGTACGGACCGGCGAGGCCTCCGGGGCGCTTGATACCCTGCTCGACAACCTTGCCCGCCACCATAGCGAACTGACGCAGCAGCAGGCGGATGGTCTGGCGACGCTGCTGGAGCCGCTGATGCTGGTGGTGACCGGATTGATTATCGGAACGCTGATCGTGGCAATGTACCTGCCGATTTTTCATCTGGGAGATGCAATGAGCGGAGTGGGATAACAGCAGGAGAGAAGCTGGCGCAGCGAACCGCGCCAGCAGAGGCATCAGAGGCTATTGAAAACGCGGTTTTCCTGCTCGGCGACGCGAATAAAGGTGGTGCGCTTGGTCAGCTCCTTCAGGCGGGAAGCCCCCACGTAGGTGCAGGCTGAACGCAGGCCGCCAAGGATATCGCGGGCGGTGTTCTCAACCGGGCCGCGCAGGGCCAGCTTCACGGTTTTCCCTTCCGCAGCGCGGTAGCCGGCAACGCCACCAACGTGACGGTTCATCGCTGACTCGGAGCTCATGCCGTAGAAGAGCATGAATTTCTCGCCGTTTTCATCAACTACGGTGCCGCCGCTCTCTTCGTGGCCGGCCAGCATACCGCCCAGCATCACGAAGTCTGCGCCGCCGCCAAAAGCTTTTGCCACGTCGCCCGGTACGGTACAGCCGCCGTCGCTGACGATCTGGCCGCCGAGGCCGTGGGCCGCATCGGCACACTCGATCACCGCAGAGAGCTGCGGATAGCCGACGCCGGTTTTTACGCGGGTGGTGCAGACGGAGCCTGGACCGATGCCGACCTTGACGATATCTGCCCCGGCGAGGATCAGCTCTTCACACATTTCGCCCGTCACTACGTTACCGGCGCAGATGGTTTTAGTCGGCCAGGCCGCGCGCGCTTTGGCCACGAACTGCACGAAGTGCTCCGAGTAGCCATTAGCGACGTCAATACAGATAAAGCTCAGCGCCGGGCTGGCGTCGAGGATCTGTTTGGTCTTTTCAAAGTCGGCGTCGGAGGTCCCGGTTGAGACCATCACGTGTTTCAGCACGTCAGCGGACTCAGCGGCAACAAAGGCTTTCCACTCTTCGACGGAGTAGTGCTTGTGCACGGCGGTGAGGATGTCGAACGACGCCAGCGCTTTCGCCATCGCGAAGGTGCCAACAGTATCCATGTTCGCTGCGATTACAGGAACGCCAGACCAGGTCATGCCCGAGTGCTTAAAGGTATATTCGCGCTCCAGCTGGACATCGGAACGACTTTTGAGGGTAGAGCGCTTAGGGCGGATAAGAACGTCTTTAAAGCCTAATTTCAGATCTTCTTCAATACGCATGAACGGATTCCTGGGGTTAATGGCGACTAACGCATACGAGCTAACACACAACTCCAGTGACGCTATCATACGCACTAAATAGGACTCCGCAAGACTGCGAAATTCTCTTTTTTTACGCTACAATCCTATAAATTTACCTGCCGAATGGGCGGGGTCCGGATTATTGAACATGTCGTTTTCCGTACAAATTATAACCTTTTGATTTACGAAACAAATAAATCAAGAGATCGTGAGCTGGCAGAGCAGTCTGGGATTTTGCGTTATGGGGTATACGGTCGCCTTAACCGGGGGAATCGGCAGCGGGAAGAGTACGGTTGCCAATGCATTCCTGAAAAATGGGGTTAGCGTCGTTGATGCTGATGTCATCGCCCGCCAGGTGGTTGAGCCTGGCGCTCCTGCCCTACGCGCAATTGCGGCCCATTTTGGGCCAGAGACTATCCAGCCAGACGGCACGCTCAACCGCCGCCTGCTGCGAGAACGCATTTTCGCCTCACCAGACGATAAGCGCTGGCTTAACGCACTACTCCACCCCCTAATCCACGAAGAGACCCAGCGGCAGATTGCCGGGGCCACATCGCCCTACGTGCTGTGGGTGGTGCCCTTGCTGGTGGAGAACCAGCTGCACACCAAAGCCGATCGGGTCCTGGTGGTTGACGTCTCCCCGGAGACACAGATTTCCCGCACGATGGCGCGTGATGGCGTTACGCGTGAGCACGCTGAGCATATTCTTGCCGCTCAGGCCACGCGGGAAGCCCGCCTTGCCGTCGCGGATGATGTTATTGACAATAATGGCGCACCAGATGCCGTTGCATCGGATGTTGCCCGCCTGCATGAGGCGTACCTACGCTACGCTTCCCAGGTCGTATCACAGGAAAAACCGTAATGCAGACCCACGTCCTTTTTGAACACCCGCTCAATGAAAAAATGCGCACCTGGCTGCGCATTGAATTTCTGCTCCAGCAGCTCTCTGCCCGGCTTCCCATCAGCGATCACGCTGACGCCTTACACTTTTTTCGTAACGCCGGAGACCTGCTTGATGTGTTCGAACGCGGCGATATCCGCACCGAGCTGCTGAAAGAGCTGGAGCGCCAGCAGCGTAAGCTGAAAGCGTGGATAGAAGTGCCTGGGGTCGATCAGAGCCGCATTGATGCGGTGCGCGATCAGCTTAAGCAGAGCAGCAGTACGCTGATGGCCGCTCCGCGCGTTGGGCAACTGCTGCGTGAAGAGCGGCTGATTGGCCTGGTGCGCCAGCGTCTCTCTATTCCCGGCGGCTGCTGCAGCTTCGATCTGCCGACGCTGCACCTGTGGCTCTATGCCCCACAGTCCCAGCGGGATGAGCAGGTCGCCGTCTGGCTGGAGAGCCTTCGGCCGCTGACCCAGACCCTGACGCTGATCCTTGACCTGATCCGCAACTCTGCGCCGTTCCGCAAGCAGACCAGCCTGAACGGCTTCTACCAGGACAACGGTGACGATGCCGATCTGCTGCGTCTGGAGTTAACCCTCGCCGACCAGCTCTATCCACAAATCTCCGGGCATAAGAGCCGCTTTGCTATCCGCTTTATGCCGTTGGACAGCGAAAATGGCCACGTGCCGGAGCGTCTCGATTTTGGCCTGGCCTGCTGTTAAGGAGCGATGATGTCTGATGAAACCGTTGTAAATTGCCCAACCTGCGGCCGAAAAGTGATCTGGAATGAGACCAGCCCGTTTCGTCCGTTCTGCTCTAAACGCTGCCAGCTTATT
The DNA here is from genome assembly GCA_032055545.1 of Pseudescherichia sp. Taxonomy (GTDB): domain Bacteria; phylum Pseudomonadota; class Gammaproteobacteria; order Enterobacterales; family Enterobacteriaceae; genus Pseudescherichia. The sequence continues at coordinate 14,331 of DAMBQR010000047.1, forward strand.
GATTTAGGCGAGTGGGCCGCAGAAGAGAAGCGTATCCCCAGCGAGGGCGATCTCTCCGACAGCGATGGCTGGAGCGAAGAGAAACAGTAACCGCTACATCCGCCGAAATAACGCCTGCTGGCGCTTCGCTTAGCAGGCCTACAAACTGGACTAAAACTTACTCGCCGCGTAAGCGGGCGACAATCGGCTGGTTCGCGGGTGGAAAATCGTCCGCGTTCAACGCCTGCGGCGTCAGCCACTCCCCCGGCTGGCCCTCTTTGCCCCACGGCTCCCCTTCCCAGCCTTCGACCAGGTAGAACCACAGGGTGATGTGCAGCTCCGGATACTGGTAATCCAGCTTCTCAAACAGCTGCGCTGAGGTAACAGTGATGCCTACCTCTTCGTCCAGCTCGCGCACCAGCGCCTGCTCCGGGGTTTCACCCGCCTCGATCTTACCGCCGGGAAACTCTTTTTTATTGGCCATGTGCGCATCGGCGGCACGCTGGGTAATAAAGATTTCGCCCTGCGAATTGCGAATGATCCCGGCGGCGATGTTCAATACTTTCATCAGGTAGGCTCCATAAAAAAGGCGCAGAATCTGCGCCTTTGTTTTTAGTGTGACACGCTTAGCTCAGACGGCCATGGCACTGTTTGTATTTTTTGCCAGAGCCGCACGGGCATGGGTCGTTACGGCCCACTTTACGCTCGCCGGTCTGATCCGCCAGATCCGCTGCAGCCTGCGCGTCGTCGGACTGGTGGCTAAGCTGCTGCATCTGGGCCAGACGCTCTGACTCCTCACGACGCTGCTGCTCCATCTCTTCCACCTCTTCCGGCATCCGCACCTGCACTTTCGACAGGGTGCTGATCACTTCATACTTCAGCGACTCAAGCATTGCGGCGAACATCGCGAAGGATTCGCGCTTGTACTCCTGCTTCGGATCCTTCTGCGCGTAGCCACGCAGGTGGATGCCCTGACGCAGGTAGTCCATCGCCGCCAGGTGCTCTTTCCACAGGGAGTCGAGGGTTTGCAGCATGACGCCTTTTTCGAAGTGGCGCATCATCTCGGCACCCACCACTTCCTCTTTACGCTGATAGACCTCTACCGCGCTCTGCATAATGCGTTCGCGCAGCGTCTCTTCATGCAGATCCGGCTCTTTGTCCAGCCACTCGGCGATCGGCAGGTCGAGATCGAAATCGTTTTTCAGGCGCTCCTGCAGGCCTGGGATATCCCACATCTCTTCCAGCGACTGCGGCGGGATATGCCCGTCGATGGTCGCCTTGAAGACGTCTTCGCGGATGCTGGCAATGGTTTCGCTGACGTCGCTTACGTCCAGCAGTTCGTTACGCTGGGTGTAGATCGCGCGGCGCTGATCGTTGGCGACGTCGTCATACTCCAGCAGCTGCTTACGAATGTCGAAGTTGCGGCTCTCTACCTTACGCTGGGCGTTGGCGATAGCCTTGGTCACCCACGGATGCTCGATCGCTTCGCCCGGTTTCATCCCCAGCTTGCGCATCATGTTGGAGACGCGGTCAGAGGCGAAGATACGCATCAGGGCATCTTCCATCGACAGGTAGAAGCGGGAGGAGCCTGCATCACCCTGACGACCGGAACGGCCGCGCAGCTGGTTATCGATACGGCGGGATTCATGGCGCTCGGTACCGATGATGTGCAGACCGCCGGAGGCCAGCACCGCATCATGGCGCACCTGCCAGTCCGCTTTGATCTTCGCAATCTGCTCTTCGGTCGGCTCCGGCAGTGCGGCAACCTCAGCCTGCCAGCTACCACCGAGCATAATATCGGTACCACGGCCCGCCATGTTGGTGGCGATGGTTACCGCCGCCGGGTAGCCCGCCTGGGCGACGATCGCCGCTTCGTTGGCGTGGAACTTGGCGTTCAGAACGTTATGCTTGATGCCCGCTTTGGTCAGCTCGTTTGACACCACCTCGGATTTCTCGATAGAGATGGTCCCCACCAGCACCGGCTGGCCGTTGGCCGTACGCTCTTTGATATCTTCAATGATGGCCTGAATTTTTTCCGCTTCGGTCATGTAGACCAGGTCCGGCAGATCCTTACGGATCATCGGACGGTTGGTTGGCACCACCACGGTGTCCAGCTTGTAGATAGAGCTGAACTCAAACGCTTCGGTATCGGCGGTACCGGTCATCCCCGCCAGCTTCTCATACAGGCGGAAGTAGTTCTGGAAGGTGATGGAGGCCAGCGTCTGGTTCTCGTTCTGGATATCCACGCCCTCTTTGGCCTCAACGGCCTGGTGCAGACCATCGGACCAGCGGCGGCCCTGCATGGTACGGCCGGTGTGTTCATCAACGATGATCACCTCGCCGTCCTTCACGATGTAGTCCACGTCGCGGGTGAAGAGCACGTGGGCGCGCAGTGCAGCGGTGACGTGGTGCATCAGCATGATATTGCCTGGGGAGTAGAGCGACTCGCCCTCGTCCATGATGCCCTCACGCACCAGCAGCTCTTCAATCAGCACCAGTCCGCGCTCGGTCAGGTTTACCTGACGCGCTTTCTCATCCACGGAGAAGTGGCCTTCGCCCTGGAAGGTGTCAGAATCCTCTTTCTCCTGACGGATCAGGTTAGGGATGATCTTGTTGACGCGCTTGTACATGTCGGAGCTGTCTTCCGCTGGACCAGAGATGATCAGCGGCGTACGGGCTTCGTCGATCAGGATGGAGTCAACCTCATCCACCAGCGCATAGTGCAGCTTACGCTGAACGCGCTCTTCCGGGCTGAACGCCATGTTGTCACGCAGGTAGTCAAAGCCGTATTCGTTGTTGGTGCCGTAGGTGATGTCTGCGGCATAAGCCTCACGCTTAGCCGGTGCAGGCAGGCCGGACATGTTGATGCCCACGCTCATGCCAAGGAACTCAAACAGCGGACGGTTGTTTTCAGCATCACGCTGGGCAAGGTAGTCGTTGACGGTCACCACGTGCACGCCTTTACCGCTCAGGGCGTTCAGGTAGGCAGGCAGGGTTGCGGTCAGGGTTTTACCTTCACCGGTACGCATCTCGGCGATGCAGCGATCGTTAAGCACCATCCCGCCCAACAGCTGGACGTCAAAGTGGCGCATGCCGAACACGCGCTTGCTCGCCTCACGCACCACGGCAAATGCTTCCGGGATCAGGCTCTCTACGGTCTCGCCTTTTTCCAGGCGGGCGCGGAACTCGGCGGTTTTAGCTTTCAGCTCATCATCGCTGAGCTTCTCCATGACCGGTTCCATACCGTTGATGACGGTGACGGCTTTGCGCATCCGGCGCAGGGTACGATCGTTACGGCTACCAAATACTTTTGTTAACAGTTTAATAAGCATAATAAATTCTCAAACGCCCCAAAATGGGCAGATAAATTAAGGTGTTGAAACGGTTAATTTAGCTGAGGCGTTGAGGTCCGGCGCGGATCCCCTGCACCTGCGCGAGCCAGTCGGCGACGGTAAACGCAGCGTGCGGCTCTGGCGTAACGAGGAGGCTATGGCGGACAATAACCGGCGGCTTGCCCTCCTGATTCAGCAGGGCGTTAAGCGTATCCAGCAGCGCCAGATGGTGCGCCTGAACGGGCAGCGGCTCTTCGGCAACCGCCAGCGCCTGGGGCGCCATCGCAAAGGAGAGATGACGAATAACGGTGCGGATGGCGTGCTGATGCCAGTAATCAACGGTAAAGGTCGGACGGCGGCTGGCTTCGAGCAGCGCAAGGCTGGTGAAATTGACCGGGCTGGTGCGGTTATGGTTACTGGCGGTCGCCTTCTCAGGCTGGGTGGGGCGCTCCTGCGTACCGGGCGCGGGCAGGCCAAGACTCGCCGCGACCATCCCTAAAAAGAGATGCGGCCAGAAGTAGCGTCTGCCAAATTGTCGCCAGCGCGTCAGTAATCCGCTCACTTGCTCCACCATTAATGGGTTAAACCGACCCGGTTTACATCAACATCCGTTATTTTGCGACCAAATATTACCATTAAAGGCGCTACACGGCAGTAACAATGAGGGGCATAGCCGGGTGAAAACGCTTAAGAAAACAGCGAACGCACCGCTTTTGGCAGCAAATGCTGTCTGGATTTGTAAGACAGAGACGGAAGAGAAACAGCAAAACCTGGAAACAAAAACGACTGGCGCTCCTGACCGGAGAGAGTGCCAGGTTAACCAGTCGAATTTTTACTAAACGGTCTGGAGGATTATGCCAGTACCGTTGACGGTGCTTTGAATGCCAGAGGCAGCTCAGCGTCGTCCTGGAACGTCACGTACTCCCAGGCTTCCTGTTTAGCCAGGACCGCCTGCAGCAGTTTATTATTCAGCGCATGACCGGATTTATAAGCGGTAAATGCACCAATAATGTTGTGACCACACATGAACAGGTCACCGATCGCATCCAGCATTTTGTGACGCACAAATTCGTCTTCAAAACGCAGGCCATCTTCGTTCAGTACGCGATAGTCATCAACAACGATGGCACAATCGAAGCTGCCGCCCAGGCACAGGCCACGAGACTGCAGATACTCGATATCACGCATAAAGCCGAAGGTACGCGCGCGGCTAATCTGGCGCATAAATGCGTCGGCAGAGAAGTTCATCGCGTAGCGCTGGCTACTGGCATCAATCGCCGGATGGTTAAAGTCGATGGTAAAATCGAGCGTAAAACCATTGTACGGCTTGAATTCAGCCCATTTGTCGCCGTCTTCGACGCGAACGGTCTCTTTAATGCGAACAAATTTCTTCGCACAGTTCAGCTCTTCGATTCCCGCATCAAGCAGCAGGTAAACGAACGGGGCTGCACTACCGTCCATGATCGGGATCTCAGGGGCGTCAACTTCAATCATGATGTTGTCGATACCCAGACCCGCCAGCGCGGCGTTGAGGTGCTCTACGGTAGAGATCCGCACGTCATGCTCGTTCACCAGACAGGTGCAGAGCATGGTATCACGCACAGATTTGGCATCAGCCGGAAAATCTACCGGTGGATTCAAGTCAGTGCGACGATAGATGACCCCGGTGTTGGCCGACGCAGGTCGCAACGTCAGGGTGACTTTCTTGCCGGTATGCAAACCGACGCCAGTCGCCTGAACGATACGTTTAAGTGTCCTTTGTTTGATCATCGTATAATCTCGCCTAGTTACTAATCCAACCGAATTGTACTATACAACCGGCGGGCCAGTTTAGCACAAAGAGCGACAATGCCCAACTTCCAGCTAATTCTTAGTCAGCCTGCTTACGTAAAAATGCCGGAATATCGAGATAATCTGGCTCTTTCGCGGTCTGCGGCGTCGGGTCATTAACCACTTTCGCGGCCGGTTTCTGCTCCTGAGTCAACGGAGCCATACCGTGCTGCTGATAGCGATCCATCACCGGCTGCTGCTGCTGTTTGTTGGTCACCAGGGTAATTTCAGGACGCTTGTCCATACCGATACCGGTAGCAACAACGGTCACGCGCAGCTCATCGTTCATCTCTGGATCCAGAGAGGTACCGATGACCACGGTGGCGTTATCTGAAGCAAAGGCACGGATAGTGTTACCCACGGTTTCAAACTCGTCCAGACGCAGGTCGAAGCCCGCAGTAATGTTGACGAGAACGCCGCGTGCGCCAGAGAGGTCGATATCTTCCAGCAGCGGGCTGGAGATGGCCATCTCGGCGGCTTCTTCCGCACGATCTTCCCCTTTCGCCACGCCGGAGCCCATCATCGCGTAGCCCATTTCGGACATCACGGTGCGCACGTCGGCGAAGTCAACGTTCATCAGGCCCGGACGGGTGATCAGCTCTGCGATACCCTGAACCGCGCCTTTCAGCACGTCGTTGGCCGCGCCAAAGGCGTCGAGCAGAGAGATACCACGACCCAGCACCTTCAGGAGCTTGTCGTTCGGGATGGTGATCAGGGAGTCAACGTGCTTGGATAGCTCGGTGATCCCCTGCTCGGCAAAGGCCATACGCTTCTTGCCTTCAAAGTTGAAAGGCTTGGTCACGACGGCAACGGTCAGAATACCTAAATCTTTTGCTACTTCGGCAACGACCGGCGCGGCGCCGGTACCTGTACCACCGCCCATACCCGCGGCGATGAATACCATGTCTGCGCCGTCGAGCGCAGCGCGCAGCGCTTCACGGTCCTCTTCGGCTGCATTGCGGCCGACTTCCGGGTTAGCGCCTGCTCCCAGACCTTTGGTGATGCCGCCGCCGATCTGGATGGTCTGTCCCACCGCGGTCTTACGCAACGCCTGGGCGTCGGTGTTCACTGCAAAAAACTCAACGCCTTCGATGCGCTCGCGCACCATGTGCTCAACGGCGTTACCGCCGCCGCCACCGACGCCGATGACTTTAATCACCGCGTCGTTGGTCAGTTCCATAGGTTCAAACATAATTTTCTCTCCGATTTTACACATCATCCTTCAAACTGCGTTAAGGCTGCAAGAGGGATTCAATGTAAGTACCTGTCGCCTGAGACCGCTAATTTTGTGCGGTCTCTGAAAATATTAAAACTCTTTTCGCAGCCAGCTGTTCAGACGTTTGATCCACGAGCCGACTGACGCACGTTTTTCCACCTCTGCTTCACCACTTAAATGGGACTCCTTCCCGTAGTGCAGCAGACCTACCGCCGTTGAATAGTACGGCTCCTGGGCATAGTCCGTCAGGCCCGTGATATTCAGCGGCGCACCTATGCGCACCTGTGTATGAAACACGCGTTGCGCACAGGCTGCAAGCCCTTCGATCTGCGCTGCGCCGCCGGTTAATACAATTCCTGCTGCAAGATGGTGCTTAACGCCTTGTTGCCGGAGCTGTTCTTGCAGCTGTAAAATTTCTTCGTTCACCAGATTGAGCAGCTCGGTGTAGCGCGGCTCAATGACCTCTGCCAGCGTCTGACGCTGCAGGCTGCGCGGCGGACGACCGCCCACGCTCGGCACCTCTACGCTTTCGTCTTTACCGACAATCGCGCCCAGGGCACAGCCGTGGCGAACCTTAATGGCTTCGGCATCGCTTGGCGGCGTACCGAAGGCATAGGCGATATCGCTGGTTACCACGTTCCCCGCATAGGGGATCACTTTGGTATGGCGCAGCGCACCGCCGGTATACACGGCGATGTCCATTGTACCACCACCGATATCCACTACGCAGACACCCAGCTCACGTTCGTCTTCCGTCAACACGGAATAGCTGGACGCCAGTCCGGCAAAAATTAGTTGGTCAACTTTCAGACCACATCGTTCAACCGCTTTGACAATGTTTTTTGCCATATCGTTGTGACATGTGATCAAGTGCACTTTTGCCTGCATCCGCACGCCGGATAACCCTACCGGGTTTTTGATCCCTTCCTGGTAGTCAATGGCGTACTCCTGCGGAATAACATGCAGAACCCGGTGCTCATCGCGCACCCGCACCGACTTGGCGGTATGCACAACGTTTTCAACGTCTTCCTGGCTCACTTCCTCTTCGGAAATGGGTACCATGCCAATTTCATTCTGACAGCTAATATGCTTGCCGGAGAGCGCCAGGTAAACCGACGAAATCTGGCAGTCTGCCATCAGCTCAGCCTGGTCGATGGCGCGCTGTACGCACTTCACCACCGACTCCAAATCGTTGACCCCGCCTTTATCCATACCCCGCGACGGGCAACTGCCCACGCCAATGATATTGATCATACCGTCGGGCAGAACTTCCCCTACCAAAGCGGCGACCTTCGCGGTGCCAATCTCCAGTCCAACTACCAGTTTTCTGTCCGTCGCCTTGATCATTATTGCTCTGCCTGTGCCTGATTCTGTTGCTGATTAGGATCCACAATGGGTGCCGGTTTCCAACCGACCGCCGCGCCCGAGTCATAGCGCAGATCGACGTAGCTGATCTCTTTGCCGTCGGTTTGCGCCTGCTGCTGCAGAACGGGATAGAGTTCTACAAAGCGTGACAGACGTTTCATCGTATCTCCCCGGCCCAAGTTGAGCTTGATTCCATTGTTAAGCGTCAACTGCCAGGAGCGACGGGCGGTCATCGCCGCCTCTTTCAACGTAAACTTATCCTTCGCCAGCACCTGCCCCATGTCGCGGAAGCCCTGCAACACTTCGCTTTCACTCCCTTCCGGGCCAAAAAGCAGCGGGAGACCCGGTTCTTTAGCACGATCGGTGGGCACGCTGAACGAATTTCCATCTGTATCCATCATGTGCTGATCATTCCACCGCGCAATCGGGACATATTCAACCAGATGAATCTTCAATTCGTCCGGCCACTGCTTTCTTACGCTGGCCTGCTTGATCCACGGCAGACGTTCAATTTGACTCTGAATGATGTTCACATCCTGGGTCATAAAGGTCCCAGGGGCGCCCAGCGCCAGAATCGACTGGCGAATATCATCGTTGCGCGTGTAGTGGCGCTCGCCGGTGACCACAAGCTTCGACAGCGGCAGGCGCTGCGCGTCATCCATCCAGCCAAGAATCATCCAGCCGCTCACCAACACGGTGCACAGCACCGTCAGCAGAAACACAATTCCTGCAAGACGCGTTCCATTATTCCGCCGGGAGGCAACAACCTCCTCCTCTTCGCGGTTTCGCGTGTTTAGCGCAGCCTGCGACATATCAGTCCGCCAACTCCAGAATTTGTACAACCAATTGCGAGAAACTTAATCCAGCCTGGCGAGCCGCCATCGGGACCAGACTGTGGCTGGTCATGCCCGGCGAGGTGTTCGCTTCCAGCAGATAGAAGTGACCATCGCGATCCTGCATGGCATCGATTCGACCCCATCCACGGCAGCCTAATACGTTCCAGGCCTTTAGTACCAGATCGCGTAACAGCGCCTCGCGCTCGGCTTCTAATCCGCTGGGGCAGAAATACTGAGTCTCATCAGAGAGATACTTTGCCTCATAATCATAGAAGGTTCCTGCGGGTTGGATGCGAATTGAGGGTAAAATTTCTTCCCCTAATACCGCAACGGTAAATTCTGGCCCGCTCAGCCACTTCTCAACTAAGACTTCTTCATCATGCTGAAACGCTAAAGCTAACGCCGCATGCAGCGCGTCAGCCTCGTCAACTTTTGACATGCCGACGCTGGAGCCTTCCCGGCTGGGCTTGACGATCAGCGGCAGGCCCAGACTGGCGATGTGCTGAAGCGCGCTCTCGTCCAGTCCCTGCTCAAATGCTTTACGCGTCACTGCCGCCCACGGCGCGACAGGCAAGCCCGCGCCCTGCCACAGCAGCTTGCTGCGCAGCTTATCCATTGAGATGGCCGAGGCCATCACGCCGCTGCCGGTATAGGGCAGACCGGTCAGCTCAAGCAGGCCCTGTAATGTCCCGTCTTCGCCGCCGCGACCGTGCAGGGCAATAAACACCTTGTCAAAGCCCATGCTTTTGAGCTGGGTGACATCGGTGTCGCGCGGATCGACCGGGTGGGCATCTACCCCACCCTCGCGCAGACCAGCCAGCACCGCGGCGCCAGAGTTCAGCGACACCTCACGCTCGGCAGAGGTTCCGCCCAGCAGGACTGCAACTTTATTAGCCATGACGCTCTTCCTCCTGCGGCTGCTGCGGCTTCAGTTTACTCTCGGCCAGGCTGCGGGCGATTTTACCGATGTTGCCTGCGCCCTGAACCAGAATGAGATCGTTACCGGTCAATACCGGGGCCAGCATCGCTGCGACCTGGGCGGCGTCGGGAACCAGAATCGGGTCGACTTTTCCCCGGCCACGAATGGTACGGCACAGGGAGCGGCTGTCTGCGCCCGGGATCGGCGTCTCCCCGGCGGCATAGACGTCCAGCATCAGCAGAGCATCCACCTGGGTTAGCACGTTGGCAAAATCATCGTACAGGTCACGAGTACGGGTGAAACGGTGCGGCTGGAAAATCATCACCAGATTCTTATCCGGCCAGCCCGCACGCGCGGCCTTGATGGTGGCATCCACCTCGGTGGGGTGATGGCCGTAGTCATCAACCAGCATGGCGCTGCCCGCTTTGCCGTTTACCTGCTCCAGCGGGAACGCACCGAGGAAGTCGAAGCGGCGTCCGGTCCCCTGGAAGCTCTCCAGCGCCCGCAGGATCGCCTCGTCGTCAATCCCCTCTTCCGTGGCTACGGCAACGGCCGCCGCCGCGTTCAGGGCGTTATGCCGGCCCGGCGCGTTCAGCGTGACCTGAAGATGAGGTTTGTCCTGGCGCACCAGCACAAAGTGCCCCTGCGGCCCGGTCTGCTGGTAGCTCTCTACCCGCACATCCGCGTCATCGCTAAAGCCGTAGGTGGTGGTCTGACGGCCCACGCGCGGCAGCAGCTCGCGGCACACCGGATCGTCCACGCACATCACCGCCCGGCCATAGAACGGCAGGTTGTGCAGGAAGTTAATAAAGGTCTGCTTCAGGTTCTCAAAGTCGCCCTGGTAGGTATCCATATGGTCGGCTTCGATATTGGTCACAATGGCGACCATCGGCTGCAGATGCAGGAATGAGGCGTCGCTCTCATCTGCCTCGGCAATCAGGTAGCGGCTGTGGCCCAGGCGCGCATGCACGCCTGCGGCCTTCACCAGCCCGCCGTTAACAAAGGTCGGATCCAGTCCGGCCTCGGCATAGATGCTGGAGACCATCGCAGTGGTCGTGGTTTTGCCATGCGTCCCGGCGATGGCGATGCCGTGACGAAAACGCATCAGCTCCGCCAGCATCTCTGCGCGACGGATCACCGGAATGCGCGCCTCATGGGCGGCAACGATCTCCGGGTTATCGGCAGAGATGGCGCTGGAGACTACTACGACGCTGGCGTCACGCACGTTCTCCGGGCGATGGTTGAAGTAGATGGTCGCGCCAAGGGCGGCCAGCTGCTGCGTAACCGGGTTTGGCGCAAGGTCGGAACCGCTGATCTGATAGCCTTCGTTCGCCAGCACCTCAGCGATGCCGCCCATGCCGGCCCCGCCAATGCCAACGAAGTGAATGTGCCGGACGCGACGCATCTCGGGCACGATAGAACGCAGTTTCGCCAGTTGTTGTGTATTCATTCTCTAAACGCCATAAACTTCTAAAATTCGTGCGACGCAAAAGGCGTCGCGATGGTTAAGCCTGTGCAGCAAGGCTTACGGCTTTTGCTACCCGGTCGGTAGCATCAGGAATGGCTGCGGCGCGCGCGCGCTCGGCCATCCCCAGTAACGTAACGCGATCCCAGCCCGCCAGCGTCTCGACGACGGAATCAACGGTAAACTGCGGCTGCTCAAGGATCTTCGCCGCATGCGCCTGCTCCAGGGGCAGCGCATTCCAGTACTGCTGCCGATCCTTATGCTGGAACGGCACAAACAGCGCGGGCAGCCCGGCGGCAGCAATCTCGCTTACCGTCAGCGCGCCGGAGCGGCAAACTACCACGTCGGCCCAGGCGTAGGCCGCCGCCATATCATCAATAAATTCGGTCACGCGGTGCTGCGGCTGACCAGCGTCGGCATAGGCCTGCTCAACCGTCTGCTGCGCCCCTTTCCCGCTCTGGTGCCAGATGGTCACCGTATTGCCAAGCTTTGCGGCTACCTGCGGCAGCGTCTGGTTCAACACCCGCGCGCCCTGCGAGCCGCCGACGACCAGCACGCGCACCGGCCCTTCACGACCGAAGAGGCGCTCCGCCGGCAGCGGCAGCGCCAGCACGTCGGTCCGTACCGGGTTACCCACCACGTCGGCCTGCGGAAACGCGCCGGGAAAGGCCTGCATTACCCTGGTGGCGATCTTCGCCAGCCATTTGTTGGTCAGCCCGGCAATGCCGTTCTGCTCGTGCAGCACCACCGGGATACCCAGCGACCAGGCAGCAAGGCCACCCGGCCCAGAGACATAGCCGCCCATCCCCAGTACTACGTCCGGTTTGAAGCGCTGCATGATCGTTCGCGCCTGACGCCAGGCGTTAAAGATACGCAGCGGTGCCAGCAGCATGGCCTTCAGCCCCTTCCCGCGCAGGCCGGAGATGCGAATAAAATCGATCTCGATACCGTGTTTTGGCACTAAATCCGCTTCCATACGATCGGCGGTGCCCAGCCAGCGAACCTGCCAGCCCTGGGCCATTAAATGGTGCGCAACCGCCAGGCCGGGGAAAACGTGCCCGCCCGTGCCGCCTGCCATCACCATTAACCGCTTCGGTTGCCCACTCATCGAACACCTCGTGTAAACGCCTGGGCATTTTCCAGACGCGTTTCATAATCTATACGCAACAGCATCATGATCGCCGTTGACATAATTAACAGGCTGGAACCGCCGTAGCTGATCAGCGGCAGCGTCAGACCCTTGGTTGGCAGCATCCCGGCGGCCGCGCCAACGTTGACGAGTGCCTGAAAACTAAACCAAATACCGATCGAACAGGCCAGAAAACCCGAGAAGCGGTGGTCGATATCCAGCGCTTTCCGTCCAATAGACATCGCACGGAAAGCGACGAAGAATACCATCAAAAGCGCCAGTACCACACCGATATAACCCAGTTCTTCGCCGATAATGGAGAAAATGAAGTCGGTATGTGCCTCCGGCAGGTACTCCAGTTTTTGCACCGAGTTGCCCAGCCCCTGCCCCCAGAACTCACCCCGGCCAAAGGCCATCAACGACTGGGTCAGCTGGTAGCCGCTACCGAAGGGATCTTCCCACGGGTTCCAGAACGAGGTGACGCGGCGGATACGGTAGGGTTCGGCGAGGATCAGCAGGACCACCGCAGAGATGCCCATCCCGATGATGGCAATAAACTGCCACAGCTTGGCCCCAGCGAGGAACAGCATGGCGAGGGTCGTGACAAACAGTACCACCACCGTCCCCAGGTCAGGCTGCGCCAGCAGCAGCACCGCCAGCACCAGAATGACGCCCATCGGCTTTAAGAAGCCGCGCAGGTTATTACGCACCTCGTCCACCTTACGCACCAGATAGTTGGCGAGGTAGCAGAAGAGGGAAAGCTTGGTGAACTCGGCGGGCTGGAAGCGCATTACGCCCAGGTCGATCCAGCGCGATGCCCCGTTAATCGAGCTGCCGACCAGCAGTACCAGCAGCAGCATGACAATAGAGGCGATCAGCATTGCAGAGCTCCAGCGCTGCCAAAACGCCATCGGCAGGCGCAGGGTAATCATCGCCATGCAAAACGCGAGGAAGATATAGAGCGCATCGCGTTTAGCAAAGAAGAAGGGATCGTTGGTCAGGCGCTGCCCTACCGGCATCGAGGCGGAGGTCACCATAATAAAGCCTACCGCTGCGAGACCAAAGGTCAGCCACAGCAGCATCCGGTCGTACATGACCAGGCTGTCGGTATCTTTCTGACGCGAGCCCATGACCCAGCCCTTGAGCGCCGCAAACAGCCACTCCAGGATACCGAGTCCCGGTAGACGCGGCATGCGCGGCAGTCTCAGACGAGGGAGTGATAAGCGCATTAGCCTAACTCCTTCGCCAGGCGGGTGAACTCATCGCCCCGTTGTTCAAAGTTCTTAAACTGATCGAGGCTGGCACAGGCGGGTGACAGCAGCACCATATCCCCCGGCTTAAGCTGCGGCGCAATAAGGCGCAGCGCCTGCTCCATCGTCCCGGTCTGTTCGGCAATCTCAGGGCGTAACGCCGCCAGCTCTGCGCCGTCACGGCCAAAGCACCAGAGGCGGATGTTATTGCCGTTCAGGTAGCGGCTCAGCGGTGAAAAGTCCGCCGACTTGCCGTCGCCACCCAGCAGCAGGTGCAGCGTGCCGTCAACGTGCAGACCGTTAAGCGCTGCTTCGGTGCTGCCGACGTTGGTAGCCTTGGAGTCATTGATCCAGCGCACGCCATTATGCTCCAGCGCCAGCTGGAAACGGTGCGCCAGGCCGGTAAAGGTGGTTAGCGCCTTCAGGCTGGTGGCACGCGGCAGGCCAGCGGCATCCGCCAGCGCCAGCGCTGCCAGGGCGTTGGTGTAGTTGTGCTGGCCGCTGAGCTTCATCTCTTTAACGTTAAGCACTTTTTCACCCTTCACCCGCAGCCAGGTTTCGCCCTGCTGGCGGTTGAGGTGGTAGTCACCGACGTCAACGCCAAAGCTGATGCAGCGCGGGTCCGCACCGCGAACCGGCATGGTCAGCGCGTCGTCGGCGTTAACCACGCAGACTTTAGCGTTCTCAAAAATGCGCAGCTTGGCGGCGCGGTACTGCTGCAGGCCGAACGGATAGCGATCCATATGATCTTCGGTGACGTTGAGGATCGTCGCCGCCACGGCGTGCAGGCTGGAAGTCGTCTCCAGCTGGAAGCTGGAGAGCTCCAGCACGTACAGCTCGCGGTTACTGTCGAGCAGCATCAAGGCCGGCAGGCCAATATTGCCGCCCACGCCGACGTTAACGCCCGCCGCTTCCGCCATCTCGCCAACCAGCTTAGTGACGGTGCTTTTGCCGTTAGAGCCGGTGATCGCAATCACCGGGGCCTGGGCTTCACGCACGAACAGTTCGATATCGCCAACGATCTCCACGCCCGCTTCGGCGGCCGCGCTCAGCGACGGGTGCGCCAGAGCGAGACCAGGGCTGGCAACGATCAGATCCGCCGCCAGCAGCCAGTCGTCATTCAGACTACCAAGGTGGCGCTCAACCGACGCCGGCAGCTTATCCAGCCCCGGCGGCGCGCTACGCGTATCCATCACCCGCGGCGTCACGCCACGCGCAAGGAAAAAGTCCACGCAGGATAGCCCGGTTAACCCTAACCCAATGATGACGACCTGTTTACCCTGGTAATCTGCCATGATTAACGCACCTTCAGCGTAGCCAGGCCAATCAGCACCAGCATCAGCGAAATAACCCAGAAGCGCACGATGACGCGCGGCTCCGGCCAGCCTTTCAGTTCATAGTGGTGGTGGATTGGGGCCATACGGAAGATACGCTGTCCGCGCAGCTTGAATGAGCCAACCTGCAGGATCACCGACAGGGTCTCCACCACGAATACGCCACCCATGATCACCAGCAGGAACTCCTGACGCAGCAGCACGGCGATAATGCCCAGCGCGCCGCCCAGTGCCAGCGATCCGACGTCGCCCATAAAGACCTGCGCCGGGTAGGTGTTGAACCACAGGAAGCCCAGCCCTGCCCCGACGATAGCCGTACAGACGATCACCAGTTCACCAGCGTGACGCAGGTAGGGAATGTGCAGATAGCTGGCAAAGTTCATGTTGCCGGTGGCCCAGGCCACCAGCGCAAAGCCTGACGCTACCAGGACGGTAGGCATGATAGCCAGGCCGTCGAGACCGTCGGTAAGGTTCACGGCGTTGCCGGTACCGACGATGACGAAGTAGGCCAGCAGAATATAGAGGATGCCCAGCTGCGGCATAACGTCTTTAAAGAACGGCACCACCAGCTGAGTGGCCGGGGTATCGTTCCCCACCAGATAGAGCGCAAAGGAGACGCCCAGGGCAATGACCGACATCCAGAAGTATTTCCAGCGGGCGATCAGGCCCTTGGTATCTTTGCGCACCACCTTACGGTAGTCATCAACAAAGCCGATGATGCCGTAGCCCACCAGCACCACCAGCACGCACCAGACGTAGGGGTTGGAGGGGTAAGCCCATAGAAGAACCGACACCACAATGGCGGTGAGGATCATGATCCCCCCCATCGTTGGGGTGCCGCGCTTGCTGAAGTGGGATTCCGGACCGTCGTTACGCACAACCTGGCCAAAGGAGAGCTTTTGCAGGCGGGCGATCATGCGCGGCCCCATCCATAAGGAGATGAAGAGCGCGGTCAGCAGGCTGACAATGGCGCGAAACGTCAGATAGGAAAAGACGTTAAAGCCCGAATAATATTTGACCAAATGCTCGGCCAGCCAAACTAACATGTCCCATTCTCCTGTAATGCGCGTACTACCTCTTCCATGGCAGCACTACGTGAACCTTTCACCAAAATGGTAATAATCTGCTGCTCTGCAATCAGCGTCTTGAGACGCGTAATCAGCGCAGCTTTATCGTTAAAATGTTCGCCAACGCCGCTGGCGTCGGAGATACCTTTGCTCTGGACGCCTACGCTCAGCACGCGATCGAGGCCGGAGGCCTTCGCCGCCTCCCCTACCTGCTGATGGCACGCTTCGCTCTCATCGCCCAGCTCGGCCATATCGCCGACCACCATTACCCGGTAGCCCGGCATCTCAGAGAGCACCTGCGCCGCCGCGGTCATCGAGCCGACGTTAGCGTTGTAGGAGTCGTCGAGCAGCAGCTGGTTTTCCGCAAGCGGGATGGGGAACAGACGTCCCGGCACCGCCTTCAGCTTCGCCAGCCCGGCCTTCACCGCGTCCAGCGGTGCGCCCACCGCCATCGCCAGCGCCGTTGCTGCCAGCGCGTTAGCAATGTTGTGACGACCCGGCAGCGGCAGCAGCACCTCAACGTTGCCGGTTGGCGTTTGCAGCGTGAAGGTGGTCCCGTGCGAAGTCACATGCACGTTATTGGCAGTGAAATCGCTGTTAGCCGCGTTCGGTGAGAAGCGCCAGATTTTGCGCTCGCCGATGATACTCTGCCAGTTCAGCCAGTCGTTGTTGTCCGCGTTCATGATCGCCACGCCGTTCAGCGGCAGGCCGGTAAAGATTTCACCTTTGGCCTTCGCCACGCCCGCCAGCGAGCCGAAACCCTCCAGGTGTGCGGCGGCCAGGTTGTTAACCAGCGCCGCTTCCGGACGGGTCAGGCTCACGGTCCAGGCGATTTCGCCCTGGTGGTTAGCGCCCAGCTCGATCACCGCATACTGGTGCGCTTTCGTCAGGCGTAGCAGTGTCATCGGCACGCCGATGTCATTATTTAGGTTGCCTGCGGTATAAAGCGTATTGCCGCACTCGCCGAGGATGGCGGCGGTCATCTCTTTCACCGAGGTTTTACCGGAGGAGCCAGTGAGCGCGACCACGCGGGTTGGCACCTGCTGGCGCACCCAGGCCGCGATTTCGCCAAAGGCGAGACGGGTATCGTTCACCACCAGCTGCGGCAGATCGCAATCGAGCTTACGGCTGACCAGCAGCGCGCCCGCGCCGCCCGCCCTCGCCTGTTCGGCAAAGTCATGGGCGTCGAAGCGTTCACCTTTCAGGGCCACAAACAGGCAGCCCGGCGTCAGCTGGCGGGTATCGGTGGTGACGGCATCAACGGTCAGGCTCTGGCCGTGCAGCTCGCCGTTGAGGATCCGGGCCAGATCGCTAAGGGTTACGCTAATCATGCCACCACTCCCAGCAGACGCGCAGCGGTGACGCGGTCGGAATAGTCAAGACGGCGGTTGCCGACAATCTGGTAATCTTCATGGCCCTTACCGGCCAGCAGCACCACGTCGTTCTCTTGCGCCTGCATAATAGCGCTGGTTACCGCTTCGGCGCGGCCTTCCACCACCCGGGCGCGGCCTGCGTCGAGCATGCCGGCTAAAATATCGTTAATGATGGCGCGCGGCTCTTCGGTACGCGGGTTATCGTCGGTGACCACCGGAACGTCGGCAAACTCCTCAGCAATCGCCCCCATCAGCGGGCGCTTGCCTTTGTCACGATCGCCGCCGCAGCCAAAGACGCACCACAGCTTGCCGGTGCAGTGCAGGCGCGCGGCCTGCAGCGCTTTCTCCAGCGCATCCGGGGTGTGGGCGTAATCCACCACTACCGTCGGTTTACCTGGTGCACTGAAGACCTCCATGCGGCCGCACACCGGCTGCAGGCGCGACGCCGTTTTCAGCAGGTCGCCCAGCGGGAAGTCCAGCGCCAGCAGGGTTGCCAGCGCCAGCAGCAGGTTGCTGACGTTAAACGCCCCCATCAGGCGGCTTTCGATTTCGCCCTCGCCCCAGGAGGAGGTGAAGCGCACCGTAGCCCCGCTGTCGTGATAGCTTACCGCCTCGGCTTTCAGCCAGCGGCCATGACAGTTGGGATTAATATGCCCTTCCATAGAGACCGCAACGGCGTCCGGCAGGTTAGCCAGCCAGCGGCGGCCCACTTCGTCATCGGCGTTAACGATCGCCTCGCCATAGTGATGCGCGGAAAAAAGCTGCCATTTTGCCGATTCGTAGCCCGCCATATCCCCGTGATAATCGAGGTGATCGCGGCTCAGGTTGGTGAATACCGAGGCACGGAACTTCAGGGCGGCGACGCGGTGCTGCACCAGGCCGTGGGAGGAGACCTCCATCGCGGCAAAGGTTGCCCCCTGCCCTGCCAGATCGGCAAGCACGTGCTGAACGTCAATGGCGGAGCCGGTGGTGTTTTCGGTTGGGATCGCCTTGCCCAGCAGGCCGTTGCCCACTGTCCCCATCACCGCGCTGGTTTCACCCAGCAGCTCAGCCCACTGCGCCAGCAGCTGGGTGGTGGTGGTTTTGCCGTTGGTGCCGGTGACGCCCACCAGGCTTAAACGCTCGGCAGGCTCGTTATAAAAGCGTCCGGCCAGCGCAGAGAGGCGCTCGTTGAGCTGGCTGAGGTAGATAACCGGCACGCCGTGAACTTCACGGATCTCGCCGTCGGCGGCCTCGCCTTTTGCTTCTGCAATAATGGCCGCCACGCCCTGTGCTATCGCCTGCGGGATATACCGACGCCCGTCCGCCTGGTGGCCCACTACCGCCACAAAGAGATCGCCCGCTGCCGCCACGCGACTGTCGAGTGTCATTTCCCGCAAAGCTCGCGCAGGCAAATTCGATACCCACGGAGCGAGAAGGTCGCGCAAATTACGATCTGCCACCTGTTCCCTCGCCTTCATTAATCACAAATTCACTTTTTTCGCCCGTTGCTAACGCATCCGGCTCGATGTTCATGGTGCGCAGTACGCCGCCCATGATGGCGCCGAAGACCGGTGCGGAAACGGCACCACCG
This sequence comes from Pseudescherichia sp., assembly GCA_032055545.1. GTDB lineage: Bacteria > Pseudomonadota > Gammaproteobacteria > Enterobacterales > Enterobacteriaceae > Pseudescherichia. The sequence goes on from DAMBQR010000047.1 coordinate 32,999, forward strand.
TAGTATTTACCCGCCTGCGGATCGTTAATGACCACCACCAGCGCAAATCGCGGCTGGCTGGCGGGCGCGACGCCCGCGGTGTAGGCAATGTATTTATTGATATAGCGTCCGTCCGGTCCAACCTTTTTCGCCGTACCGGTTTTAATGGCGATGCGATAGCCTTTGATGGCCGCCTTCACGCCGCCGCCGCCGGGCAGCGCCACGCTCTCCATCATATGCACCACGGTACGGACGATGGACTCCGGGAAGATACGCTCGCCCGGAACGGGCGGATCAACTTTGGTGATCGACAGTGGCCGGTAGATACCGTAGCTGCCGATCGTTGCGTAGACTCGCGCTAACTGTAACGGGGTTACCATTAGCCCGTAGCCGAAAGAGAAGGTGGCCCTCTCTATGTCAGACCACC
>DAMBQR010000048.1:0-13869 GCA_032055545.1 Pseudescherichia sp.
CGGAGGGCAGCGCTCTATCCAGCTGAGCTACGGGCGCTTAGCGCCGTTGCGGGGGTGGATATTACGGACTTCACACCCCGCTGTCTAGTGCCTTTTTAAATAAAATGCGCGTTTGGTTATGCTTTGCGCGTTTTGTCTTTTATTTCCCCGTTTTTAACGTTGCGGTGTGCCGATTGAGGCGTAAAACCTTGTAGACCAGCGATACCGCAGCCAAAAAGATGATGCCGACAAACAGCGACATACGGGTGTCGTCGTTAAAACCCATGCCAATTAATACGCAGATCAGGAACGCCATCGTTAAATAGTTCGCCCACGGGAAGAGAACCGAACGGAACGGATGAGCAGCAATCTTAGCTTTATGTGCCTCACGGAAACGCAGCTGGCTAATCAAAATGACAAACCACGGCACCATGCCTGGCAAGACGCTGGCGCTGTAGACGTAGACAAACACGCGCTGCGGGTTCGGAATAATGTAGTTGAGGCAGGAGCCCACCAGTAGGATAGCTATCGAGATAGCGACGCCCACCACCGGTACGCCGTGGCGCGATACCTTTGCCACCGCAGCAGGCAGCTGACGGTTTTTGGCCAGCGCATAGAGCATGCGTCCGCAGCTGTACATTCCGCTGTTGCAGCCCGAGAGCGCGGCGGTGAGTACCACAAAGTTAATGATCCCTGCCGCTGCGGTAATACCGATCTTAGCGAAGGTCAGCACAAACGGGCTGCCGTTGCTGCCAATCTCATTCCACGGGAAGATGGTGACGATAACGAAAATCGCCCCTACGTAGAAGATCAGAATACGCCACAGCACCTTGCCCACTGCGCTGCGCAGCGTGACCTGCGGGTTTTTCGCTTCACCGGCAGTTATGCCGATCAGCTCGACGCCCTGATATGAGGCGACAACAATACAGAGCGCGGTCAGGAAGCCCTTCCAGCCACCGGCAAAGAAGCCGCCGTGCTCGGTCAGGTTGCCAAAGCCAATCGCCTGCCCGCCGTTGCCGAAGCCATAGAAGATCACCCCGAGGCCGACAACAATCATCACCACGATGGTGGTGACTTTGATCATCGCAAACCAGAACTCAATCTCGCCGTACAGCCGCACCGCCGCCAGGTTAGCCAGCGCCACCAGCCCAACGGCGATCAGGGCCGGTATCCACTGCGCCATCTCCGGGAACCAGAACTGAACGTAGACGCCTATCGCGGTGATCTCGGATATGCCTACCGCCATCCACATAAACCAGTATGACCAGGCGGTGAGATAGCCAAAGAACGGGCTCATATAGCGGTGCGCATAGACGGCGAACGAACCGGCTACCGGCTCGAGAAACAGCATCTCGCCCATTGAGCGCATAATGAAGAAAACAAAAAGCCCTGCCACAATATAGGCCAGCAAAACTGACGGGCCTGCCCACTTCAGGGTGCTTGCCGCCCCCATAAAGAGGCCAACGCCTATCGTGCCGCCCAGGGCGATTAATTCGATATGTCGTGCTTCCAGCCCACGCTGAAGCTCCGGTTTACTCTCGGCCATAAATCCTCTGTCGTGTTTACTACTGTCCCGACGCTGCGGGTTATCGTTATGAGTGCAACCTCAACTCACCGCAGGCCGCTGCTAAAAGCACCGGAGCACCGCGTTGAGTGAGCGAATGGTTTCTTAATTTCACCGAAATGGCAAACGATGCATAATAAAAACCAATAGAAAGCACAATAAAACAGCAAACAGAGGCAGGCGCAGCGCAGCAGGCTGGCTGCGCTGTCATACAATTAGAGCTGGCCGCGATAGTGCCAGGCGAGGTAGCGCAGCAGTCGCAGCTGGCGCGTGATGCGGCTGGGCTGGGACAGCAGGCGATAGAGCCACTCAAGCCCCATCCGCTGCCATACCTTTGGCGCACGCTTAACGTGGCCGGTAAAGACGTCATAGGTGCCGCCGACGCCCATATAGAGCGCGTGAGGATAGACTTCCCGACAGTGGCGCATCAGCAGCTCCTGACGCGGGGAGCCCATCGCCACGGTGACAATCTTCGCCCCGCTGTCGCGAACGCGCTCAAACAGGGCCTGGCGCTGCTCGGGCTGGAAATAACCATCCTGGCCGCCGACAATATTCACCTGCCAGCGATCGCGCAGCTGCTGCTGCGTCTGGGCCAATACGCCAGGCTTGCCGCCGATCAGGAATACCGGCGTCCCTTCTCTCCCGGCGCGCTCCATTAGCGCTTCCCAGAGATCCGCCCCCGCGACGCGCTCGACCACCGCCTGCGGGTACTTTTTGCGCATTGAACGCACCACGCTGATCCCGTCGGCATACTTAAACTCGGCCGCCTCAATGAGCGACCGTACCTGGGCATCGTCTTCCAGGGTCAGCATCTTCTCGGCGTTGATCGCCACCAGCGTGCCCTGCTTCAGCTCGCCGCCCGCGTAGAGAAAATCCAGCGCGTGCGCCATGTTACGCCAGCCAATCAGCTGCAGGCCGCGTAAGGTGTAAGTGGGTGCGGTCGTCGTGTCCGTCATAATGATTATCCTTGTCAGGCTTGCGAGAGCGGTTGCGGTAATCGCCCGCCGCGTTTGTGGATCAGCCCGGCACTATCGAACAGCCAGTAGAGCAGCTTCGCCATCAGCAGACAGGCGCCAAAGACTACGAGGAAGAAGACGACGCGAGAAACAAAGGCGTCCAATCCCTCGCGCGCCAGCACGATCATATTGAAGATGGCACCGAAACAGAAGCTGTGCAAAATCGCCGCCTTATAGCGGTTGGTCTCCTGGTTGCCCAGCGCATAAAGCCAGTCAAACCACTTAATGATCAGTCCGACCACGACCGCCCCCAGCGGAATAAACCAGACGCCGCCCATCACCACCAGCGAGCCGATTAGCGTTGGAGAGATCGCCAGCCCGGAGTGGTTGTTCAACACTTCCCAGGTAAAGTAGTTCGCGGTGTTCAACACGATGCCCGGCCGATCTGGCCACAGCCAGGTGGGAATAAACACGTAGAAGTCGCGCACAATCGGCGCAAGCCCCTGAAAGTCGATCTTGTCGTAATTTTGCAGCAGCAGGGAGAGGTTCTCCCACGGCGAGAAGGTATCGCGGGTAAGGTAGAGGAAGGTATAAAACGCCTCATCACCGCTAACCTGTAACCCGTAACGCTTCAGCGCCAGCCAGAACATCCCGACAATCCCCAGCACGCCCGCCGCCGCCAGCATCCACAGCGAAATCCAGCCGCGGATAATGCCGATAAACAGGAAAATGGCAAAGGCGATGATGATGTTGGCCCGCGTGCCGCCCACAATCATGTAGGTCAGCAGGCCAAAGGCAACGGTGCTGACGAGGAAAAAGATCCAGCCCCGGCCATCCTGGCGCAGAAAATAGACCACCAGCATCGCCGGGATAAAGAAGTAGAAGAAGCGCTTAAGCGCCACGCCGGAGACCTGGCTCGAAAAGATCTGGCTATAGGAGTGCAGCCGGAACAGCAGAAAACCGTTGTGCATAAAGAAGATGCTGACGCTCACCATAGCGATAAGCATCAGCATTACCCACGCCAGATGCGTCTCCACCCGGTTCATAGTGAACAGCGGACGGCGCGGCTTGACCGCAGATGCGGGGCGCAGCCGCGTTTTATAGGTGACGTAGTAGATGGCGTAGAAGCAGACCGCCGCCAGCAGGGACTGCATCATCACCTCAGGCGGCGCAACGCCGACGTCGAAGCGGAAGACCAGAATACTGGTGAGCGGAAAGCCAAAGAAAAACGTCAGCAAGAACAGCAGTGAAAAGAAGACGTTAAAGTTAAATCGCACGCGGCGAAACTCAAACCAGGTCAGCGTGGCAATAAACAGCGTCGCCAGCAGCCAGATGGCCAGCAGGCCAGAGAACGCGAGCTGGCTCATTGCGTACCTCCTGCGGCAATGCGTAACGCCTCATGCCAGGGTGCAAGGTAGTTGGGGCTAAAGAAGGTGATGCTATTTTTATCTACCGCCATCAGCTGCCGCTGGGCCTCGCGCACCACCGCCTCATCAAGCCTGTCGCCGGTAAAGAGCACGGGAATGTGCTGCTCGACCATATCCTGCCAGAAGGGGTTCTCCCGGTTCAGCACGCAGGGTACGCCTGCCTGGATTAGCAGGCAGAGCGTGCCAATCCCCTGCTGGCGGGCAAAGATAAAGTAGCCGAGGTCACACCGGCGCAGCAGCGCCAGGTAGTCGTCAAACTCTAGCTTATCGGCAAGGAGGCGCAGATTGTCAGCGCTGAACAGCGCCAGGCCCGCCTCGCGTACCTCGGTAATATAGGCCTCGTTATTGGCCGGGTAGCCCATCGGCACAATGACGTTAACCGTATCACCGAACTGCTGATGAACCGCCTTCAGGGCGGCAATATGCTCGTTGCTGCGATCGCCGGAGTTGCCCACCAGCACCGTCAGCTTGCCCTCACGCTGCGTCTCCTGCGCCATTGTATTGAGCGTGGGATCCATTCGCGTTGGGAAGTAGAGCAGCTCGCCGCGCACCTGCGGATGGCGACGGGCAAAAAAGTGCAGGTCGCCACGGGTGGCAAAGATACAGCCGACCCGCCGCTGGGCGAGACGCCGCAGCGGATAGAAAAGGCGGAACTTCAGGCTTTGGGAAACCTCATAGAGATCGGCTCCCCAGGCGTGCCAGTTAAACTGCTGAGGCTTGATGGCACCGCGCAGCAGGGCCAGCCAGAGTTCGGTGTTGAACTGGCCGTGAAAGAAGAAGCGCTGCCGACGATCGGCTTTGGCAAGGGCAATCACTGCCTGGGCCAGGGCTTTCTTACCGCTAAAGAAGCGCAGCGTAAGCGCCGGGAACTGGGCGCGCCAGCTCTCGTCGCCACCGCAGACCATAAATTCGCGGGCGTGCTCGCCCGCTGCCGCAAGGCTGTCGTTGAAAAACCGCAGCACGGTCAGGTTATGGTGTGGGATATCCGATCCCAGAACGTGAATCAGTGTAGTCATACCCTTTTACGCCAGAGTAGAAATACGCCACAACAGGTGGCGAAATAAACGATATAGGTGGCCATGTAGGCCTGTGACGCACCTAACGCGCCGTGCGCCGGAATGAGCCAGCGGGAAAAGGCCGTCAGCAGCGTAAACTGGCTAATCTCCGCCAGAATGTAAAAGCTTAGCGAGGCGCGGGCAATCACCAGATAGCCAAAGACGTACGCGCCGACTTTCAGTACGTCGCCCACCAGCTGCCAGGCAAAGAGATCGCGCATGGCGATAAACTTCTCTGAAAAGAGCAGCCAGATTGCAAAGTCACGCAGTAGCCAGACGGTAAAACTCGCCGCTGCCACCGCTGGCAGAACAAACCGCAGTGACTTGACGATTTCGCGGCTAACCGCCTGCTTCTCCGTCAGGCGCGACAGCGTAGGCAGCAGCCAGACGCTGAACGAGGCGGTAATAAACTGCAGATAGGCATCGGAGATGCTGCTCACCCCCTGCCAGATCCCGACCTCATCCCAGCCGTAGTATGCCGCCAGCAAGTTTCGCATCATCACGTAAGCCACAGGCAGCGTCACGGAGGTGATCAGCGCCATCAGGGTAAACTTGCCCAGCTGTCCGGCCAGCGCGCCGTTCCACCGTGGCTTAAGATAGCGTAGCGGAACAGTTTTACGGCGGATAAACAGCAGCATCGCCGGGATGACCACGAGGGCAGGCACCAGCGCCAGGCCCAGCAGCGCCCCCTGATACCCACCCAGCCGGTAGCAGGCGTAGTAGGCGATCACCCCGATAACGCTGCCGCTAATCAGCGACAGCGCATTTCCGGCGGCATCGCGGAAGCCTTTCATCACCGCCAGCAGAAAATTGGCCCATGCAATGCCCATCTGCACCAGCGCGACCAGCCTGACCAGCCCCTGAAAATGGGTATGGCCGAACACCCCCTGGCTGATGGGCGCGGCGGCGAGCAAAAAAACAATGGCCAACAGCGTTGAGAACCCCAGCACCATAGCCGATGAGGTGCCCACCACGTTGCGCAGCTGCGCCGGATCGTCATGGTGCTGCGCGACAAATTTGGTCACGCCGTTAAAGATACCGGCACCTGCCAGTACGCCCAACACGGTCACCAGCTGGCGGAAGTTACCCGCCAGGCCCACGCCTGAGGGGCCAAAGGAGACCGCCAGCAGCTTAACCACCAGCAGTCCCGCGCCGATTTTGACCAGCGTGCTTGCCGCAGTCCAGAGTGAAGCCTTTGCCAGCGACATCTTAGTTGAAGTAGCTCAGCAGCGTATTGATCACCGTGCGCTGGTTAACAGGCGAGAGGTTGAAGAACAGCGGCAGGCGCAGCAAGCGCTCGCTCTCTTTCGTGGTATAGATATCTTCGTTGAAGAGCTCACCAAAGCGCTGGCCCGCCGGGCTGGAGTGCAACGGAATATAGTGGAATACCGCCAGGATCTCCGCCTCCTTGAGGAAAGCGATCAGTTTGCTGCGATCCTCATCGTCGCGCAGCTTGATATAGAACATGTGCGCGTTGTGTTCACACTCGGCCGGGATCGACGGCAGCTCAATCCGTCCGGCGCGCGCCAGCGGCGTCAGCGCGTCAAAGTAGGTCTGCCACAGCGACAGACGCTGCTGGTTGATACGATCCGCCGCCTCCAGCTGCGCCCACAGGTAGGCCGCCTGCAGATCCGACATCAGATAGCTGGAGCCAATATCGCGCCAGGTGTATTTATCCACCTGCCCGCGGAAGAACTGGCTGCGGTTGGTGCCTTTCTCACGAATAATCTCTGCGCGCTCGATCAGCGCCCGGTCGTTGATCAGCGTTGCGCCGCCTTCGCCCCCGGCGGTGTAATTTTTGGTTTCATGGAAGCTGAAACAGCCGATATGGCCGATAGTCCCCAGCGCACGCCCTTTGTAGGTTGACATCACCCCCTGCGCAGCATCTTCCACCACGTACAGGTTATGCTGCGTCGCGATAGCCATAATGGTGTCCATCTCACAGGCCACGCCTGCATAGTGGACCGGCACAATGGCCCGGGTATTCTCGGTGATCGCCGCCTGGATAAGCCTCTCATCAATGTTCATGGTGTCGGGACGAACATCGACAAAGACAATTTTTGCCCCACGCAGCACAAAGGCGTTGGCGGTGGAGACAAAGGTGTAGCTGGGCATGATCACTTCATCGCCGGGCTGGATATCCAGCAGCAGGGCCGCCATCTCCAGCGAGGCGGTACAGGAGGGGGTCAGCAGCACTTTGGCGCTGCCGAAACGCTGCTCCATCCACTGCTGGCAGCGGCGGGTGTATCCGCCGTCGCCGCACAGCTTGCCGCTGCCCATCGCCGACTGCATATAATCGAGTTCTGTACCGACAACCGGTGGAGCGTTAAAAGGGATCATAGAGTCACCTGTATAGCCAGTAGGCGGTGCTTGCCACATTGGCACCGCTCTGAATGTAACGTTTAAGTGCCGCGGTATTGCCCATCTGGGTCGCGACACGCAGGATCGAAAGCTGACGCCGCTGCGCCCAGAGGAGCGCCGCCTGCATCAGGGCCTCCCCCGCGCCGCGTCCGGCCAGCAGGCCAATGCGCGCCTCGCTGTCGTTCAGCTGGCGCAGCGAAACAAAGGCGCGGATCTCCCCGCTGACGGCACGAAAGACCAGGCACTCGTGGTCGAAGGTGCCTTTAACGGCGTTTTCAATCCACTGGGCATAGAAGTGCCCGCTGGCGTCAGAAGGGTACCAGGGGGTACGAAACCGGCTTTGCGCGAAGGCATGGGTGGCCAGCTGCCGCAGCGGGGCAATATCTGCCGCATCCGCTACCTGTGCACCAGCATCGGTGATTGCCGCCGGTACGGCCATGACCAGATCAACTTCACCCTCCACCAGCTGGAAACCCAGCGCCTGAAGCGCGTCCAGCCGTGCACTATCCGTCGCCGGGATCTTGACCTGCACCCGTTCCCACGCGGCAAGCTGCGCCTCGTCAAGCGGCGCAGCATCGTCGTTCAGGCGCACAATGGCGCTGGAGATCCCAAAGAACTGGTTCTCCCAGGTTAATGCCTCAACCGTACCGCGTACCGTCATGTTGTCGCCTTAGCGCCAGACGCCTTTGGTATCAATAATGTATTGCTGGGTAACCTGCTCCCCGGCAACGGCTTTAAATTCGCGATGATCCACCAGCATGACCAGCACATCCGCCTCCGCCAGCGCAGCATCCAGGCTGACCAGCTGGCAGCTATCCGCCAGCTTTTTCGGCAGCTGATGAATGTTCGGCTCTACCACCAGCGTCTCGCCGCTATGCCACTGGGCAATAGTGTGGGCAATCTCCATCGCCGGGCTTTCCCGCAGATCGTCGATATTGGGCTTAAAGGCCAGACCAAAGCAGGCAATTTTGATTTCGCTGGCTCGCTTGTCGTTTGCCGTCAGGCAGTCTGCCACCGTTGCTTTGACCTGGCTGAGCACCCAGTGCGGTTTGCTGTCGTTAACTTCGCGGGCGGTACGGATCAGCCGCGCCTGCTGCGGGTTTTGCGCCACGATAAACCACGGATCGACCGCGATACAGTGGCCGCCTACGCCCGGCCCCGGCTGGAGGATATTAACGCGCGGGTGGCGGTTGGCGAGGCGGATCAGCTCCCAAACGTTGATGCCCTGGTCGGCGCAGATCAGCGACAGCTCGTTAGCAAACGCAATATTCACGTCGCGGAAGCTGTTCTCGGTCAGCTTGCACATCTCAGCGGTGCGGGCATTGGTGACCACGCACTCGCCTTCAAGGAAGATCTTATACAGCTCGCTGGCGCGGGCAGAGCACACCGGCGTCATGCCGCCGATAACCCGATCGTTTTTAATTAGCTCAACCATCACCTGGCCTGGTAACACGCGCTCCGGACAGTAGGCAACGTTGATATCCGCCTGCTCGCCGGCCTGCTGGGGAAAGGTAAGATCCGGACGCAGATCCGCCAGCCACTGCGCCATCTGCTCGGTCGCGCCTACCGGCGACGTCGATTCGAGGATCACCAGCGCGCCTTTTTTCAGGACGGGGGCGAGTGATTTTGCTGCCGCCTCGACATAGGCCATATCCGGCTCGTGATCGCCCTTGAACGGCGTTGGCACGGCAATGAGGTAGGCATCCGCCTCGACCGGCGTGGTGCTGGCGTGCAAAAAGCCCCCCTCTACCGCGGCTTTCACGACCCGATCCAGCTCTGGCTCGACGATATGAATTTGTCCACGGTTAATGGTATCCACCGCGTGCTGATTGATATCGATACCGACAACGCGCTTCTGCCGGGAGGCGAAAGCCGCTGCGGTGGGCAGTCCGATATAGCCCAGGCCAATGACGGAGATGGTTGCAAAGCTCATAGTGTTACCCGATTATTTTTGAGTGCGTGCAGAATAAGTTCACAGGCCTGCCCATCACCGTAAGGGTTGTGCGCACGGCTCATTGCCTGCCAGGCGTCGTTGTCCTGCAGCAGCCGCGTTACCTCTTCGACAATACGCTGGCGGTCAGTACCAATCAGCCTGACCGTTCCGGCTTCGATAGCCTCCGGGCGCTCGGTCGTTTCGCGCATCACCAGCACGGGCTTGCCTAACGACGGCGCCTCTTCCTGAATACCGCCTGAATCGGTCAGGATCAGCCAGGCTTTCGTCATCAGCCAGAGAAACGGCAGGTAGTCCTGCGGCTCAATGAGAATAATATTTTTAACGTGTCCAAGGATGCGGTTTACCGGCTCGCTGACGTTGGGATTCAGGTGTACCGGATAGACAATCTGTACATCCTGATGCTTAGCCGCAATATCGACCAGCGCATGGCAGATCTGCTCAAAGCCCTGACCAAAGCTTTCACGACGATGGCCGGTAACCAGCACCAGCTTTTTAGACTCATCCAGGAATGGATAACGTGCCGCCAGTTCGCTGTGCAGATTTTCGTTATTCAGCACCGTATCGCGCACCCAGAACAGCGCATCAATCACCGTATTACCGGTGACAAAGATCTGCTTGTCTGCAATATTTTCGCGCAGCAGGTTCTGTCGGGCATTCTGTGTTGGAGCAAAATGGTACATTGCCAGATGGCCCGTCAGCGTGCGGTTAGCCTCTTCCGGCCACGGCGATGAGAGATCGCCCGTACGCAGCCCGGCCTCGACGTGCCCAACCGGAATACGTTGGTAAAACGCCGCCAGGCTGGCAGCAATGGTCGTCGTGGTATCACCGTGGACCAGCACAACGTCAGGCTTAAATGAGGTAAGGATCGGCTTTAGTCCTTCGAGAATACGGCAGGTTATTTCAGTCAGTCCCTGCCCCGGCTGCATAATATCCAGGTCGTAATCCGGAACAATGGAAAAAAGGTTCAGTACCTGGTCAAGCATCTCCCTGTGCTGCGCGGTCACGCAGACTTTAGCTTCAAAATAAGGGTCCTTTGCCAGCGCATGTACCAGAGGTGCCATCTTGATGGCTTCTGGTCGTGTGCCAAATACGGTAAGTACTTTCACAACGATTCTCTTCGATTAGATGATGAAGGCCCGTTGGCCTTCATATCAGGCAGCGCTTACAGTGAACGACGGCGCGTTAACGCAACACCAGCACCTATCAACGCCCCTACCATTCCCCACATAATCATCAGGAAGGCACGGCGCGGGCTATCGCGTTTTACCGGCTCTTCAGGCGTCCGCAAATAACGATAAGTCTGAAAACGGGGATCGAGCGTGGGACCAACGTTGAGGGTGTTCAGCATGGCTCGATTTTGATCATAGTCCAGATCGAACTCGGGTCCCACTGCCTGCAGATTTTCCAGCCGCGCCTGGAGCATTGGGCGCCCTAACAGGAAAAGCTCCGAGTCGGGAAGCTCGTCAGGTGGCACCTCGGTCTCGCTGCGTGAGATGTTGTGCTGCTCGGCCACTTTTAGCGCCTGCACAACGCTGTGCGCCCGACGTTTAAAGATGGCGTTAGCGACCTCTTCCTGACGTTTCACCTGCGCTTTCATCTGGATAGTGCGTGCTGCCCAGGCGCCTTTCAGCTCATCATTAAGATGGCTGGCCGCGCGCTGGCTGGCGAACGCGATATACTGGCGCAGCAGGTTATTCGAATCGGGCGCAGTCTCTGCTGTCAGCTTAACGCTGTCGCTCAGATTACGCAGCGCATCGGCTGGGGTGTATTGAATATTGTTAATCATCTCATCAAGCAGCGCAGCGTCCGCCTTGCTGTTACCCACCGTGCGCTGCTTGTAGTAGTCAGTCTGCAACCAGAAGTCACGGCGCGTATCCCATGATGCCAGCTGCATAATGAACTCTTTATAGGATTCGTCCATTACCGAGGGCTGATCGACCGGTGCCAGGTTAGCTTTGACATCAAGATTGCGCAGAAACTGCTGCTGGGAGTAGAACCCGCCCAGCATGTTAACCGTCGGACGATCGGTAATAGCCGTCGCGCCCCACTCCTGCCTCGCAAAGAAGGTGTAGGCCAGCGCGACAAGCGCAAAAGCCAGCGCCACGCCGGCAATCCAGAACTTCCCCGCCCATAAAGTACGAAACAAACCGCGAATATCCAGTTCATTTTCCATACTTCCTGTATGTTTTCCCGACAATGGTTGAGTCATCGCTATCCCAGAATTACTTGGTTAGAGTTGGTTTATGTCCACTATTACGGCGCATTTTACGTTTGACGCGTTTGATAAAGCGCGCCACTTTCCATGCACGTTTGATGCACCAGCCGTACAGGAAGAAAGCTAGCACAAACAGTGCCAACATGACCCATTCCGGAATAAAATGCAGATATTCCGTAACCACACCGACGGCGGCCAGCAGGGCAGCGGCCAGGGTAATCAGCACAAAGGCCTGGCGGGAGGTGAAGCCAGCGCGCATGATCAGATGATGAATATGCTGGCGGTCAGGTGAGAAGGGGCTCATTCCTTTGCGCAGGCGGCGGTACATAATCGCAACCATATCCATCAACGGAATGGCAATGATCCACAGCGCCGTCACCGGGCTAATCGGATGCGTTTGGCCCTGGGTGGTTTCCAGCAGGATCCAGATGACAGTAAAGCCAATCAGGGTGCTGCCCGCATCGCCCATAAACACTTTATAGCGGCGGCCAAGAATACCGAGGTTGAGCAGAATATAGGGGAGAATGGCGGCGATCATGGCAAAGCACCACATCGCGAGGCTCAGCTGACCGTCGAACCACAGAATGATGCCGATAGCAGCAAAGGAGACGCAGGAGAGACCGCCCAGCAGGCCATCAATACCGTCAACCATATTAAAGGCGTTAATGGCGGCCCAGACGGCAAACAGCGTCAGGAAGAAGCCGAACGGCCCCAGCACCATCTCCCAGGTACCAAAAATGTAGCCAAGACTGCTGAGATAGAGTTTACCCACCACCATCATCACGACAGCGATAATCGCCTGCACGGTAGCGCGAATTTTGACGCTGATATCAAAGCGGTCGTCCAGCGCCCCGATGAAAACCAGAACCCCGGCACACATCAGATAGAGCGCAGCATGCGGAATATAGTAGTCAGCAATTGCAAACGTATAGCAGATACCGGCATAGACCGATATGCCACCGACTAAAGGGATGAGGCCCTGATGACGTTTACGAAAGTTTGGTTTATCGACCAGCCCTATCTTCTTTGCCACTTTGCGAGCAAAAAAGAGAAAGATAAACGTGAGTAAAAAAATACTGAATAACTCAGTAACTGCAGTGAGTAAATTCACAATGCATGCTCTCAGCAAATGTTGATCCCGGAAGTATAACGACGATGCCCCCTCTCCAAAAGAGATAAAGCAGGTCACTTGCGGGCTCTATTGTATATTTTTCATTCAATTAGAACATAATCAGCTTGAATGCTTTGCATTACCGCAGCCAGCCGTGGCCGACAGCGGATCCCCTGGCTATAGCCTATATTCCATAAATAAAAAACGCCACGTAAAAACGTGGCGTTTACAGGCTTTATTTAAGTTACGAGCGCTTCATCATATCGAAGAAGTCGTCGTTAGTTTTGGTCATCGCCAGCTTATTGATAAGGAACTCCATCGCATCAATCTCACCCATCGGGTGAATGATTTTGCGCAGGATCCACATTTTCTGCAGCTCTTCTTGCGTGGTGAGCAGCTCTTCTTTACGCGTACCGGAGCGGTTGTAGTCGATAGCCGGGAAGACGCGTTTTTCAGCGATCTTACGCGAGAGGTGCAGCTCCATGTTACCGGTGCCTTTAAACTCTTCGTAGATAACCTCGTCCATTTTAGAACCGGTATCGATCAGCGCGGTGGCGATGATGGTCAGGCTGCCGCCCTCTTCCACGTTACGTGCCGCACCGAAGAAGCGCTTCGGACGGTGCAGGGCGTTAGCATCCACACCACCGGTCAGGACTTTACCGGACGCCGGCACCACGGTGTTATAGGCACGCGCCAGACGGGTAATGGAGTCGAGCAGAATGATAACGTCTTTTTTATGCTCAACCAGACGCTTCGCCTTCTCGATAACCATTTCGGCAACCTGAACGTGGCGAGACGCTGGCTCATCAAAGGTAGAAGCAACCACTTCGCCTTTAACCAGACGCTGCATCTCGGTCACCTCTTCCGGACGTTCGTCGATCAGCAGCACCATCAGCACGCAGTCCGGGTGATTGTAGGCGATGCTCTGGGCGATGTTCTGCAGCAGCATTGTCTTACCCGCTTTCGGCGGTGCAACGATCAGGCCACGCTGGCCACGGCCAATCGGCGATGCCAGATCCAGAACACGGGCGGTTAAGTCTTCTGTTGAACCGTTACCGCGCTCCATACGCAGACGCGAGTTAGCGTGCAGCGGGGTTAAGTTTTCAAACAGGATCTTGTTGCGCGAGTTTTCCGGCTTGTCGTAGTTAACCTCGTTAACCTTCAACAGCGCAAAGTAACGTTCACCCTCTTTAGGAGGACGAATCTTACCTGAAATGGTGTCACCAGTGCGGAGGTTGAAACGGCGG
>DAMBQR010000048.1:13943-29191 GCA_032055545.1 Pseudescherichia sp.
CTTCAGGATGGCGAAAATGATGTCCTGCTTGCGCATACGAGCCTGGTTTTCCAGACCCATATTTTCGCCGAGAGTAATCAGCTCAGAAACCGGCGTATTCTTTAATTCGGTAAGATTCATAGTGGTGTGGGTTCTTAAACTCGGGGTAAATCTCGAACTTAATTTGTGAATGGTATGGCAGGATCATCCATGCCTGTTAGCGGCCATCAACTCATGTCTGTTCGCTGTCTGCTTACAGGAAGAACACAGAACTGAAACGACAAGACGGATTGAGTGACAAGCCCGGAATCTATCTGCTTCTCTCGCGGCGCTGTGGCTGGCGGGAAGCATCGGGTACAACATGATTCAAACTGACAAGGTTCAAACGACAAAGATATGTTTATTTCGAAGTCAAAACTAACTTAGCACGACAAACGCCGGGCGTCCAGCAATCCACTAAAATTAGGCATGCCGGACGCCAGGCGGGCAGGTAAAGCCCTTACGCCAGGTTAGCGTCGAGGAACTCTTTCAGCTGCCCTTTGGACAGTGCGCCCACTTTGGTCGCCGCCACTTCGCCGTTTTTGAACAGCAGCAGGGTCGGGATACCACGGATGCCGTATTTCGGCGCGGTGCCCGGGTTCTGGTCGATGTTCAGCTTCGCCACGGTCAGCTTGCCCTGGTACTCGTCAGCGATCTCATCCAGAATCGGGGCGATCATTTTGCACGGACCACACCACTCTGCCCAGAAATCGACGAGGGTCAGCCCTTCCGCTTTGAGTACGTCCGTGTCAAAACTGTCGTCGGTCAGGTGAATAATTTTATCGCTCATATTTACTCCACAGGATTATGTCTACCTTATTAAGGTCTGTAGCATAGCCTGGCTAAAGGTTGACGTTATTTCACCCCGTTTATTTGAACGGATGTGCTTTCGTAAAGCAATAGTAAACTGATATTCTACCACACTATGAGCAAAACACATTTAACAGAACAGAAGTTTTCCGACTTCGCCCTGCACCCGAAGGTGATTGAAGCCCTTGAAAATAAAGGCTTTCATAACTGTACACCGATTCAGGCACTGGCCCTTCCGCTAACGCTGGCGGGTCGTGATGTTGCGGGACAGGCGCAAACCGGTACCGGCAAAACGATGGCGTTCCTGACGTCAACGTTTCATTATCTTCTCTCTCACCCGGCGATCGAAGACCGCAAGGTGAACCAACCGCGCGCGCTGATCATGGCTCCAACCCGTGAGCTGGCGGTGCAAATTCATGCCGATGCTGAGCCGCTGGCCCAGACCACCGGTCTGAAACTGGGTCTCGCCTACGGCGGCGATGGCTATGACAAACAGCTTAAGGTGCTGGAGAGCGGCGTTGATATTCTTATCGGCACCACCGGACGCCTGATCGATTACGCAAAACAGAACCATATTAACCTGGGTGCGATCCAGGTCGTGGTGCTGGACGAAGCCGATCGCATGTACGATCTCGGCTTTATTAAAGATATTCGCTGGCTGTTCCGTCGTATGCCTGCGACCAACCAGCGCCTGAACATGCTCTTCTCCGCGACGCTCTCTTACCGCGTGCGCGAGCTGGCGTTTGAGCAGATGAACAACGCCGAGTATGTGGAAGTGGAACCGGAGCAGAAAACCGGCCACCGTATTAAAGAAGAGCTTTTCTACCCGTCCAACGAAGAGAAGATGCGTCTGCTGCAAACGCTGATCGAAGAGGAGTGGCCGGACCGCGCCATCGTCTTCGCCAACACCAAGCATCGCTGTGAAGATATCTGGGGCCACCTGGCCGCGGATGGTCATCGCGTTGGCCTGCTGACCGGCGACGTGGCGCAGAAAAAACGCCTGCGCATTCTCGAAGAGTTTACCCGTGGCGATCTCGACATTCTGGTCGCGACCGACGTTGCGGCCCGCGGCCTGCATATTCCTGCCGTGACCCACGTCTTTAACTACGACCTGCCGGACGACTGCGAAGACTACGTTCACCGCATTGGCCGTACCGGTCGCGCGGGCGCAAGCGGGCACTCCATCAGCCTTGCCTGTGAAGAGTATGCCCTGAACCTGCCGGCGATTGAGACCTATATCGATCACTCGATTCCGGTCAGTAAATACAATCCGGATGCGCTGCTCAGCGAGCTGCCGCCGCCGAAACGCCTGCCGCGCACGCGTCCGGCCAACGGCCCGCGCCGCACCGGTGGTGGTGCGCCACGCAACAGACGTCGTTCAGGTTAATGCCCTATGCTCACCTCTAACTCGCTCTATGCCGCTATTGATTTAGGTTCGAACAGTTTTCATATGCTGGTTGTGCGCGAGGTGGCGGGGAGCATACAGACCCTGACCCGCATTAAACGTAAAGTACGCCTTGCGGCAGGGCTGGATCGCAATAACCGGCTCTCTCCGGACGCCATGGCGCGCGGCTGGCAGTGCCTGCGCCTGTTTGCTGAACGGCTGCAGGATATTCCGCCGATGCAGATCCGGGTGGTCGCCACGGCAACCCTGCGCCTGGCCGTTAATGCCGGGGAGTTTCTTGCCACCGCACAGGAGATTTTAGGTACGCCTGTGCAGGTGATTAGCGGTGAAGATGAGGCGCGGCTGATCTATCAGGGCGTGGCCCACACTACCGGCGGGGACGATCGCCGCCTGGTTGTGGATATCGGCGGTGCCAGCACCGAGCTGGTGACCGGCAACGGCGCGCACGCAACCTCCCTCTTTAGCCTGTCGATGGGCTGTGTCACCTGGCTCGAACGTTTCTTCGCCGATCGCAACCTGGCGCAGGAAAACTTCGACGCGGCGGAGAAGGCGGCGCGGGAGGTTCTCCTGCCGGTGGCCGATGAGCTGCGTCGTCACGGCTGGAAAATCTGTGTGGGCGCCTCCGGCACCGTTCAGGCGTTGCAGGAGATCATGATGGCGCAGGGCATGGATGAGTGCATCACCCTTGCCAAACTGCAGCAGCTAAAGCAGCGCGCGATTCAGTGTGGTCGTCTGGAAGAGCTGGAGATTGAAGGGCTGACGCTTGAGCGGGCGCTGGTCTTCCCGAGCGGGCTGGCGATCCTGATCGCCATCTTTAGCGAGCTGGAGGTCCAGGGCATGACCCTGGCCGGCGGCGCGCTGCGTGAAGGGCTGGTCTACGGCATGCTGCATCTGCCCGTCGATCACGATATTCGCAGCCGTACGCTGCGCAATCTTCAGCGCCGTTTTATGGTGGATTCCGGCCAGGCTCAGCGCGTGGCGCAGTTAGCCTCCCGCTTTGCGGAGCAGGTTGAGAGTGAATGGCAGATGGAGCCGTTAAGCCGCGAGCTGCTGCTTAGCGCCTGCCACCTGCATGAAATTGGCCTGAGCGTCGATTTTAAGTACGCCTCCCAGCACGCCGCCTACCTGGTGCGTAATCTGGATCTGCCCGGCTTTACCCCGGCGCAGAAGAAGCTGCTGGCTACCCTGCTACTCAATCAGACTAACCCGGTCGATCTCTCCTCCCTGCACCAGCAAAACGCCGTGCCGCCGCGTACGGCGGAGCACCTCTGTCGTCTGCTGCGTCTGGCAATTATCTTTGCCAGCCGCCGCCGGGATGAGTTTTTACCCGAGGTCTCCCTGGCCGCCAGCGGTGAGGTGTTAACGATCACGCTGCCGGAGGGCTGGCTGGCGACGCATCCGCTGGGAGCTGAGATGCTCGGCCAGGAGTGCCAGTGGCAGAGCTACGTCCACTGGGCGCTGGCGGTCAGTTAGTCGGTTGTGTCGGGTGGCGCTGCGCTTACCCGACCTACCGGCTCCATCACTATTTAGCTTTGGCTTTCGCCATCATCGCCCGAATATTGGCAATACTCGCTTGCCCCTTGTGCATCCGCTCTTCTGCACTCACTACTTTACGCTCCTGTTCCCAGAGCAGATCGTCCTGCGGCAGTTCCAGCAGGAAGCGACTCGGCTCGGGACGCACCAGCTCGCCATACTGACGACGCTCTTTGCACAGGGTAAAGTTCAGCTCTTTTTGTGCCCGGGTGATGCCGACATAGGCAAGCCGACGCTCCTCGTCGATATTCTCTTCATCGATGCTGCTCTGGTGAGGCAGCAGCCCCTCTTCCATGCCGACCAGGAAAACGTAGGGGAACTCCAGGCCTTTGGAGGCATGCAGGGTCATCAGCTGAACCTGATCTGATTCCTCGTCGCTTTCGCCCCGCTCCATCATGTCGCGCAGGGTAAAGCGTGTCACCACCTGAGTAAGCGTCATCGGCTCGTCGATCTCCGACCCCTCCAGCATCTCGGTCATCCAGCTAAAGAGCGTATTGACGTTTTTCATCCGCATCTCAGCGGCCTTCGGGCTGGGGGAGGTCTCATAGAGCCAGGATTCATAGTCGATACCGTGAATCAGGTCACGCACTGCGGCAATCGGCTCCCGCTCAGAGAGACACTGTACTTCGCTTAGCCAGTGGGTAAAGCGGGTCAGCGACTCGTATCCGCGCCCGCTCAGCGTCTGGGTAAGGCCCATGTCGAAGCTGGCGGCAAACAGCCCTTTGTTGCGCGAGTTGGCCCACTCGCCCAGCTTTTGCAGCGTTGCCGGGCCGATCTCGCGCTTCGGCGTATTAACGATGCGCAGGAAGGCGCTGTCGTCGTCCGGATTGGTCAGCACCCGCAGGTAGGCCAGCAGATCCTTGATCTCGGGACGGGAGAAGAACGAGGTGCCACCCGAAATACGGTACGGAATACGGTTCTGCATCAGAAACTTTTCAAATACCCGCGACTGATGATTGCCGCGATAGAGAATGGCGTAATCTTTATACTGGGTCTTGTTGATAAAGTGGTGGGCAATCAGCTCGCCCGTGACGCGCTCGGCCTCATGATCTTCATGGTTGGCGCTGAGCACCTTCAGCTCCGGCCCGTAGCCCAGCTCGGAAAAGAGCTTTTTTTCAAAAACGTGTGGGTTATTGGCGATCAGAATGTTGGCCGCCTTCAGGATGCGCCCCGATGAACGGTAGTTCTGCTCCAGCTTGATCACCTGCAGCGCCGGGAAATCCTGGCTCAGCAGGACCAGGTTCTGCGGACGCGCCCCGCGCCAGGAGTAGATCGACTGGTCGTCATCCCCTACCACCGTAAAGCGCGCCCGCGCACCCACCAGCAGCTTAACCAGCTCGTACTGGCTGGTGTTAGTATCCTGATACTCATCCACCAGCAGATAGCGGATCTTGTTCTGCCAGCGCTCGCGCACCTCTTCGTTGCGCTGGAGCAGCAGCGTCGGGAGCAGGATCAGGTCATCGAAGTCCAGCACGTTGCAGGCCTTCATATGGGCGTCATACAGGCTGTAGCAGTGGGCGAAAATACGGTCCCGTTCGCCATTTGCCTGCGCCGCCGCCTGGGCCGGGGTCATAAGATCGTTTTTCCAGTTGGAGATCGTCGAGATCAGCTGCTGGAGGATCGTTTTATCCTCCTCGATCAATCCCTCGGTCAGATCCTTAAGCAGCGCCACCTGATCGGTATCGTCAAAGAGCGAAAAGTTAGACTTCATGCCCAGCGCGGCGTACTCGCGCTTGATGATATCCAGCCCCAGGGTGTGGAAGGTGGAGATCATCAGGCCGCGGGCCTCTTTGCGCCCCAGCGTCTGGCCCACACGCTCTTTCATCTCACGTGCGGCTTTGTTGGTAAAAGTTACCGCCGCGATATGCCGGGCCTGGTAGCCGCAGCCACGGATCAGGTGCGCTATCTTGTTGGTAATGACGCGGGTTTTGCCGGATCCAGCCCCTGCCAGTACCAGGCAGGGTCCGGTGACAAATTCGACGGCTTGCTGTTGCCCTGGATTTAGACGCATGGGATCACTCAATGAAAGTCGGGAGAGGAGAAAAAACGCGTGGTAGTATAGCCAGCCTAAACCACCCCACTCAAGGCACGATCATGGCAAAAACAGCGGCAGCAATGCATATCCTTGTAAAAGAAGAGAAACTGGCTCTGGATCTTCTGGAGCAGATCAAAAACGGCGGCGACTTCGAGAAGCTGGCGAAGAAACACTCTACCTGCCCGTCAGGCAAAAAGGGCGGTCACCTGGGTGAATTCCGCCAGGGCCAGATGGTGCCGGCCTTTGATAAAGTGGTCTTCTCCTGCCCGGTGCTGGAACCGACCGGCCCGCTGCACACCCAGTTCGGTTACCACATTATCAAAGTGCTGTACCGCAACTAATCAAAAAGCCCGACGTGTGAATACGTCGGGCTTTTTGTAGGTCGGGTAAGCGCAGCGCCACCCGACGTTTTATCAACCAGCAACCGCGATACGCTTCATATCGGTCATATAGCCGCGCAGCTTCTGGCCCACTTTCTCAATCTCGTGGCTGCGAATCGCTTCGTTCACGTCACGCAGCTGGGCGTTGTCTACCGCCGTGCCCTCAACCGCTTTGCCCAGATCGCCCGCCTGCAGGGTGGTCATAAACTCTTGCAGCAGCGGTACGCAGGCGTAAGAGAAGAGGTAGTTGCCGTACTCTGCGGTATCGGAGATCACCACGTTCATCTCATACAGACGCTTACGTGCGATGGTGTTGGCGATCAGCGGCAGCTCGTGCAGTGACTCATAGTAGGCGGACTCTTCAATGATGCCGGAATCGACCATGGTTTCGAATGCCAGCTCAACGCCCGCTTTCACCATCGCAATCATCAGTACACCCTTGTCGAAGTACTCCTGCTCGCTGATTTTGCCGTCAAACTGCGGCGCGGTCTCGAACGCGGTTTTGCCGGTCTCTTCGCGCCAGGTCAGCAGGTTCTTATCGTCGTTGGCCCAGTCAGCCATCATGCCGGAGGAGAACTCACCGGAGATGATGTCGTCCATATGTTTCTGGAACAGCGGCGCCATGATCGTTTTCAGCTGCTCGGAGAGCGCGTAGGCACGCAGCTTCGCCGGGTTAGAGAGGCGGTCCATCATCAGGGTGATCCCGCCCTGCTTCAGCGCTTCGGTGATGGTTTCCCAGCCGAACTGAATCAGTTTTTCGGCATAGGCCGGGTCGGTACCCTCTTCCACCAGCTTGTCGAAGCACAGCAGAGAACCAGCCTGCAGCATACCGCAGAGGATAGTCTGCTCGCCCATCAGGTCAGATTTCACTTCCGCCACGAAGGAGGACTCCAGCACGCCCGCACGGTGGCCGCCGGTGGCTGCGGCCCAGGCTTTAGCGATCGCCATGCCTTCGCCTTTCGGATCGTTCTCCGGGTGCACGGCGATCAGCGTCGGCACGCCGAAACCACGCTTGTACTCTTCACGCACTTCGGTACCCGGGCATTTCGGGGCGACCATCACCACGGTGATATCTTTACGGATCTGCTCGCCCACTTCCACGATGTTGAAGCCGTGGGAGTAGCCCAGCGCCGCGCCGTCTTTCATCAGCGGCTGTACGGTGCGCACGACGTCAGAGTGCTGCTTGTCCGGCGTCAGGTTAACCACCAGGTCCGCCTGCGGGATCAGCTCTTCATAGGTGCCCACTTTAAAACCATTTTCGGTCGCTTTACGCCATGAAGCGCGCTTCTCAGCAATCGCCTCTTTACGCAGCGCGTAGGAGATATCCAGACCGGAGTCGCGCATGTTCAGGCCCTGGTTCAGGCCCTGAGCGCCACAGCCGACGATAACCACTTTTTTACCCTGCAGGTAGCTCGCGCCGTCGGCGAACTCATCGCGTCCCATAAAGCGACATTTACCCAGCTGGGCCAGCTGCTGGCGCAGGTTCAGTGTATTAAAGTAGTTAGCCATGGTGATACCTCGTGATGTTGTGTCGTGCTTATTGTTCGGTTCGCCTGTCGTGTCTTAGCAAGCGAGAATGAACCCACTATATGACAGGAAATGCGTTGCTGAAATTGATATATTCACAATATGACATTGCACTTTCTGCAACGTAAAAACAGAGGCTCTGCATATGGATCTGCGCGATCTTAAAATCTTTCTCCACCTGGCGGAGAGCCGCCATTTTGGCCGCAGCGCGCGGGCGATGCACGTCAGCCCATCGACGCTTTCGCGGCAGATCCAGCGGCTGGAGGAGGATCTCGGCCAGCCGCTGTTTGTGCGCGACAACCGCACCGTTACTCTGACCGAGGCGGGTGACGAGCTGCGGATCTTCGCCCAGCAAACCCTGCTCCAGTACCAGCAGCTGCGCCACACCATTGACCAGAAGGGTCCTTCGCTCTCCGGCGAGCTGCGGCTGTTCTGCTCGGTGACGGCGGCCTACAGCCATCTGCCACCGATCCTCGACCGGTTTCGCGCCGAACACCCCTCCGTCGAAATCAAGCTGACCACCGGCGACGCCGCCGATGCAGTCGAGCGGGTGGTGACCGGCGAAGCGGATCTGGCGATTGCGGGCAAGCCGGAGGCGATGCCCGGCGCGGTGGCCTTTTCAATGCTGGAGAATCTGGCGGTAGTGCTGATCGCTCCGGCGCTGCCCTGTCCGGTGCGCAGCCAGGTTTCGGTGCCGGAGCCTGACTGGACAACGGTGCCCTTTATCATGGCCGACCAGGGGCCGGTGCGAAAACGCATTGAGCTATGGTTCCGGCGGCAGAAAATCAGCAATCCGTCGATCTACGCCACCGTTGGGGGTCATGAAGCAATGGTCTCGATGGTGGCTCTCGGCTGCGGCGTGGCGCTGATCCCAGAGGTAGTACTGGAGAACAGCCCCGAACCGGTGCGCAATCGCGTAATGATTTTAGAGCGCAGCGATGAGAAGACGCCGTTCGAGCTTGGCGTCTGCGCACAAAAAAAGCGGCTGCATGAGCCGCTGATTAGCGCGTTCTGGGAGATCCTGCCAAACCCTTAACCGGCCAGGAAGAAGCGGAACGCCGGGTTGTCGCTCTCGTTATGACAGTAGTAACCTAGCTCGCTCAGCCGGGTTTCGAAATCCGGCTCGTGCTCGCCCAGCTCAAAGGCGGCCAGCACCCGGCCATAGTCGGTACCGTGGCTGCGGTAGTGGAACAGGGAGATGTTCCAGTGAGTGCCCAGGGTGTGCAGGAACTTCAGCAGCGCGCCGGGCGACTCCGGGAACTCAAAGCTGTAGAGCCGCTCCTTTAGCGGCTTCGATGGACGACCGCCGACCATGTAGCGCACGTGCAGCTTGGCCATCTCATCGTCGGAGAGATCGACCACGCTATAGCCACCTTCGCCAAGCAGAGCAAGGATCTCTTTTCGCTCCTCCAGCCCGCGGCTCAGGCGCACGCCGACAAAAATGCAGGCGTCGTGGGCATCGGCAAAGCGGTAGTTGAACTCGGTCACCGAGCGGCCGCCCAGCAGCTGACAGAACTTCAGGAAGCTGCCCTTCTCTTCGGGAATGGTCACCGCCAGCAGGGCTTCACGCTGCTCCCCCAGCTCGCAGCGTTCGGAGACGTAGCGCAGGCCATGGAAGTTGACGTTCGCGCCGGAGAGCACGTGCGCCAGCCGCTCGCCGCGAATATTGTGCTGGGCGATGTATTTCTTCATCCCCGCCAGCGCCAGCGCACCGGATGGCTCCGCCACCGCCCGTACATCTTCAAACAGATCCTTCATGGCGGCGCAGATCGCGTCGCTATCGACGGTAATGATATCGTCGAGATACTCCCGGCAGACGCGAAAGGTCTCGTCGCCAATGCGTTTAACCGCCACCCCTTCGGCAAACAGCCCAACCCGAGGGAGATCCACCGGCTGCCCGGCGTCCAGCGCTGCCTTCAGGCAGGCAGAGTCTTCCGCCTCCACGGCGATCACCTTGATCTGCGGCATCAGCTGCTTAATCAGCACCGCCACGCCAGCCGCCAGGCCGCCGCCGCCAACCGGCACAAAGACGCGGTCAATGTGTGCGTCCTGCTGGAGCAGCTCCAGCGCCAGCGTACCCTGTCCGGCAATCACCATCGGATGATCGAACGGCGGCACCCAGGTGAAGCCTTGCTGCTGGGACAGCTCGATGGCTTTCGCTTTCGCTTCATCAAAGTTTGCCCCGTAGAGCAGCACTTCGCCGCCAAAGTTGCGTACCGCATCGACTTTGATATCAGCGGTGGCTACCGGCATGACGATCAGCGCCTTCAGCCCGAGACGTGCAGAGGAGAACGCGACGCCCTGCGCATGGTTGCCCGCCGACGCGGTAATCACGCCCCGCGCCTTCTGCTCTTCGGTCAGCCCAGCCATCATGGCGTAGGCCCCGCGCAGCTTGAAGCTGTGTACCGGCTGGCGATCTTCACGCTTCACCAGGATCACGTTATCCAGCCGCGACGAGAGCTTCTCCATCTTTTGCAGCGGCGTCACCTGCACCGCTTCATAGACCGGCGCGCGCAGCACTGCCCGCAGGTACTCCGCCCCCTCGGGGGCGGCAGACAAGGGTTGGGATTCGGCCACGGTTAGCCTCCCAGTTTGGATTTATCGCGTACCGCGCCTTTGTCTGCGCTGGTTGCGAGGGTCGCGTAGGCGCGTAAAGCAAAGGAGACCTGACGCTCGCGCGCTTTCGGCGTCCAGGCTGCCGCACCGCGTGCCTCCTGCGCCTCCCGG
This sequence comes from Pseudescherichia sp., assembly GCA_032055545.1. Lineage (GTDB taxonomy): Bacteria > Pseudomonadota > Gammaproteobacteria > Enterobacterales > Enterobacteriaceae > Pseudescherichia. The sequence goes on from DAMBQR010000048.1 coordinate 24,379, forward strand.
CGTGCGGCCAGCGCCTGATCGCTCACCTGCAGCTGGATGCCACGGTTCGGAATGTCGATGGCAATCATATCGCCATCTTCAATCAGCGCGATATTGCCGCCGCTGGCCGCTTCCGGAGAGACGTGGCCGATAGAGAGGCCTGAGGTGCCGCCAGAGAAACGTCCGTCGGTGATCAGCGCGCAGGCTTTGCCAAGGCCCATTGATTTCAGGAAGGTGGTTGGGTAGAGCATCTCCTGCATCCCTGGCCCGCCCTTCGGCCCTTCGTAGCGGATCACCACCACGTCACCCGCCACAACTTTACCGCCGAGAATGGCTTCTACCGCATCGTCCTGGCTCTCATACACTTTCGCCGGACCGGTAAATTTCAGAATGCTGTCATCCACGCCGGCGGTTTTAACGATGCAGCCATTTTCCGCAAAGTTGCCGTACAGTACCGCCAGCCCACCGTCTTTGCTGTAGGCGTGTTCCAGCGAGCGGATGCAGCCTTCGGCACGATCGTCATCCAGCGTATCCCAGCGGCAATCCTGCGAGAAGGCCTGGGTAGTGCGAATACCCGCCGGACCGGCGCGGAACATGCTTTTCACAGCGTCGTCCTGGGTCAGCATCACGTCGTACTGCTCCAGCGTCTGCGGCAGCGTCAGGCCAAGTATGTTTTTTACTTCACGGTTCAACAACCCGGCACGATCCAGCTCGCCTAAAATCCCCAGCACGCCGCCTGCACGGTGCACGTCCTCCATGTGGTATTTCGGTGTGCTCGGCGCAACTTTACACAGCTGCGGCACCTTGCGGGAGAGCTGGTCGATGTCGGTCATGGTGAAATCAATTTCCGCTTCCTGGGCCGCCGCCAGCAGGTGCAGAACGGTATTGGTGGAGCCGCCCATGGCGATATCCAGCGTCATGGCGTTTTCAAATGCCGCCTTGCTGGCGATATTACGCGGCAGCGCGCTGTCATCATCCTGCTCGTAGTAGCGTTTGGTCAGCTCGACGATGCGTTTACCCGCATTGAGGAACAGCTGCTTACGATCGGCATGGGTCGCCAGCAGGGAGCCGTTGCCCGGCTGCGACAGGCCCAGCGCTTCGGTCAGGCAGTTCATGGAGTTGGCGGTGAACATGCCGGAGCAGGAGCCACAGGTTGGACAGGCGGAGCGCTCTACCTGCTCGCTCTGCTCATCGGACACTTTCGGGTCCGCGCCCTGGATCATGGCATCGACCAGGTCGAGCTTGATGATCTTATCGGAAAGCTTGGTCTTACCGGCTTCCATCGGGCCGCCGGAGACAAAAATAACCGGAATGTTCAGGCGCAGAGAGGCCATTAACATTCCCGGGGTGATCTTATCGCAGTTGGAGATACAGACCATGGCATCCGCGCAGTGGGCATTGACCATATACTCCACCGAGTCGGCAATCAGCTCGCGAGATGGCAGTGAATAGAGCATACCTCCGTGGCCCATCGCGATACCGTCATCGACCGCAATGGTGTTGAACTCTTTTGCCACGCCGCCAGAGGCTTCAATCTGCTCGGCAACCAGCTTGCCCAGGTCGCGCAGGTGCACGTGGCCCGGCACGAACTGGGTGAAGGAGTTCACCACGGCGATAATCGGCTTGCCGAAGTCGGCGTCGGTCATCCCGGTTGCGCGCCACAGCGCGCGGGCACCTGCCATGTTACGGCCGTGGGTGGTGGTAGCGGAACGGTACTTAGGCATGCTCTTTTTACTCCCAACTCTATTTAATAAATGGGACGGTGCGTGCCGTCCCATAGTTATGCTTATTGGTTAACCTGATCCAACCAGCCGTACTTATCTTCGGTTTCGCCGGTGAACAGGCCGAAGAACGCTTGCTGGATGCGCTTGGTTACCGGACCACAGCGGCCTTCGCCAACCTGGATACCATCTACGCTGCGCACCGGGGTGATCTCGGCGGCGGTACCGGACATGAACACTTCATCGGCCAGGTAGAGGGATTCGCGGGAGAGCACCTGCTCGCGCACTTCGATACCCAGATCTTTTGCCAGCTTGATGATCGCGTCGCGGGTAATGCCCGGCAGCGCGGATGAGGTGAACGGCGGGGTAAACAGAATGCCGTCTTTCACTTCAAACAGGTTTTCGCCAGCGCCTTCGGAGATGTAGCCGTTAACGTCCAGCGCAATCCCTTCCTGATAGCCATGGCGGCGCGCTTCGCTGCCCACCAGCAGAGAAGAGAGGTAGTTACCGCCCGCTTTCGCCGCGGTCGGGATGGTGTTTGGCGCAACGCGGTTCCAGGAGGAGACCATTGCATCGATACCCTGATCCAGCGCTTCCGCCCCCAGGTAAGCGCCCCATGGGAAGGCGGCGATGATCACATCGGTACCGTAACCGTCTGGCGGGTTTACGCCCATACCGACGTCACCCACGAAGACCAGCGGACGAATATAGGCGCTGGTCAGGTTGTTTTTGCGGATCACCGCCCGGCAGGCTTCCATCAGTTCATCAACGCTCTGTGAAACCGGGAAACGATAGATTTTTGCTGAATCACGCAGACGCTGCATGTGTTCGCGATGGCGGAACACCACCGGCCCTTTATGCGAATCGTAGCAGCGGATACCTTCAAATACCGAGGTACCGTAGTGCAACGCATGGGACATCACGTGTACTTTCGCTTCGCCCCACGGAACCATCTCGCCATTGAACCAAATGTAGTCAGCTTTCTTCGTCGTCATTTTTCTTCCTTTTGCGCTCAGGCGCGGATTTGTTGTGTTGGGGTTGAACGTTGTTGGATCTCGACGCGCGCCACGTCGACCAGTTTGCTCAACTGGCTAAACAGTAATTCGACAGAGCGCGGGCTGGCAACGGTCAATTCAATATTTATGCTCTGCGCATCGGTGGCTGTCTCCATATTCATGGCGCAAATCTGAAAGCCACGGTGGCGAACCACGCGTAAAACACGCTCTAACGTTTCCGGATTGAAGCGGGCCTGAACGGCGACCTGATGTTGCATCATGATAATTTCTCCAGCATTTGTGCGTTGCTTGCACCGGGTGGCACCAGAGGCCAGACGTTCTCAAGCTCATCGATTGAGACATGAAGCAGGTAAGGCCCCTCGCTTGCGAGCATGGCGTCAAGTGCCGCTTCAACCTGGTCTTTACGGGTGATGTGCTGGCCGGGAATGCCGAAGGCGCGGGCCAGCATGAGGAAATCGGGGTTGTCGGTCAGGGTGGTCTCGCTATAGCGCTCCTGGAAGAAGAGCTGCTGCCACTGACGAACCATGCCTAAGCGTTGGTTATCCAGCAGGACGATCTTCAGCGGCAGCTGCTTTCGCTTCACGGTGCCCAGCTCCTGTACGTTCATCATGAAGGAGCCGTCACCGGAGATACAGATTACGGTATCATCCGGGCGCGCCACCTGCGCACCGACGGCGGCAGGCAGCCCAAAGCCCATGGTTCCTAAACCGCTGGAGGTGATGAAGTTTTCCGGACGGCTGTAGGTCATATGCTGCGCGGACCACATCTGATGCTGGCCCACGTCGGTGGTGACGACGCTATCCTGCGGCTTGCGGTCGGAGAGCTGTTTCAACAGCAGCGGCGCGTAGATCGCGTCGCCGGGATGATCGTAGCGCCACTCATATTCACGGCGCATCTCTGCCGCATGGTGACGCCAGGCATCAATCGTTAACGGCTGCTGCAATGCAGGCAGCAGCGCATTGAGATCGCCCTGCAGCGCCACATGCGCCTGACGCAGCTTGTTCATCTCTGCCGGGTCGATATCCATATGGATCACGCTGGCGTGCGGCGCAAAGGTGTTCAGCTTGCCGGTTACGCGATCGTCAAAGCGCGCGCCTACGGCGATAAGCAGGTCGCACTCCTGCACCGCCAGGTTGGCGGCTTTGGTGCCGTGCATCCCCAGCATGCCCAGATAGTACGGGTAGTCTGCCTCGACCGCCCCCAGCCCTTTCAGCGTGCAGGTAGCCGGGATCTGCGTCGCGGCAATAAATTCACGCAGGGCCGGAACGGCCTGTGCCATACCGACACCGCCGCCGACATACAGCATCGGTTTCTGTGCCTGGGCCAGCATCTGGTGGGCCGCAGCAATAGCGGTATGCGGGAAGGCGTCATCATCGTCAACGGTAGTAAAATGCGGCTCCAGCTCGCCCACGGCAACCTGAATATCTTTAGGAATATCAACCAGCACCGGGCCTGGGCGGCCTGAGTTTGCCACCTGGAACGCTTCCGCCATTACGCGCGGCAGCTCCTCCAGCGACTGAACCAGGAAGCTATGTTTGGTGCAGGCCAGCGACAAACCAAGGACGTCCACTTCCTGAAACGCATCAGTACCGATAAACGGTGAAGCGACCTGACCGGTGATGGCGACAACGGGAACGGAATCGAGCAGCGCATCGGCAAGGCCGGTGATCAGGTTGGTAGCACCGGGACCCGAAGTCGCGATGCAGACGCCGGTTTTGCCGGTAGCGCGGGCATAGCCGATGGCCGCCATGGCCGCGCCCTGCTCGTGGCGACACAGCAGGTGTTCCACGCCGCCGTCATACAACGCATCGTAAACCGGCATAATTGCGCCACCTGGGTAACCGAAGACCGTTTCGACCCCCTGCGCCCGCAATGCATGTACTACCCATTGTGCCCCATTCATAGTCAGTTCCCCGTCGTAAATCGTGAGAAACAGAATTTTGTGCTACAACGCATTCTTTGCTCCTCGCTGTTGTTTTACTGCCATAAAAAAACCCCCGGACCTTTCGGTGCGGGGGTCTTAGTTCGTTAAGGCTTGTTTTTTAAGCCTTTCCTCGTCCAAGTGCAGCCCCGCACGGTGGGATAATAATCACCACC